>JAZMZY010000092.1:0-38204 GCA_045586265.1 Acutalibacteraceae bacterium | reverse complement strand
AAACACTAAATTCAAAGTGCATATAAGAATCGATATTATAATAATAGCAAGAATAGAGTAATGCTTAACTTTTCTTAATGCATAAATTTTTGTTGACTTTACTCCAAAAAAAGTTTCATTTTGTAAAGATATAGCAATACCTATTACTGAAACAATCAATGATAAAAGTGTAGTAATTATTTGTGAGGAAACCCCAATGACATCACAATAATTATCTGGCCATATAAAAAAAAGAAAACACTTGTTAGATAATGATAACACTAATGACGAAATCAAAACCACAACCAAAAGAGCATTAAAATAATATATTGTATGTTCATTTTTTATTGAAACATTTTTATTCCTTTTCTTTTTCATATTAGTCACCCCATTGAGCTAATGATATGAAATATTATACCACATTCAATACTTGTCAGCAATATTAAGCTGATAGTAAAACAACCTATAAAGTCCCGTTTGATGTACTCCATTGTGAATTTTTTGTTAAAAGGTGTTGACAATTCTATCGGGTGTGATATAATCTATTCACCAAACGAACATTTGTTCTTTGCGAGTTTGGTGTTATTATTTTGAAAAAAGCCAGGAGTGGTTTGTGTGAATGTTGGTCGTGATATTTCGAGAAAGAGTCTTCCTTCTTTCGATTGTCCGAATCCTGTTTGCGATTGCAAACGGTTGTTATTTGCGCCGACTTCTGAAATAAAAAACCAGTCCTCTCTCGTTTTGTTGCAAAGAGAAACTGATTTTGGTGACGTGGATTTCGTTTTGATTTGTCCAAAATGCAAACAGAAAATCGGTGTTGTTTGCTCTAAAAAATACACAAAAGCGTTGGCATAGAGATAACAATACAAAAAAACAACCGCACCATTAATGAATCAATGATGCGACTGCTATTACAGTTTATATTATTTGTTTTTTTCTTGAAGATATTTTTTCAATAAGAAGGTGCAATAATAAGGGAAAGTATAAATATTATTGTTGAATCCGATATTACCTGCACAGAGCTTTATTCCGTATTCAATATCTGAATATTTTTCATTTGATACCAATTCCGAAAGAGATCTGGATTTATTATTCTTTGATTTTACTTCTAAAGGTATCAATGAATTTGATGTGCGAACAAAGAAATCTTGTTCTAATGTCCCATTATCCTTCTTGTAATAATAAAGTCTGTAACCGGATTTCACAAGTGCTTCACCAACAATACTTTCATACAAAGCCCCTTTGTAAACAGAAAGATTTTTATTTGCTCTTAAATCTTCTTGGGCTTCGTCGTCAAGTAATGCAACAAACAATCCGGTATCACAGAAATATATTTTGAATTTATCAGGGTCGTAGTTCCCCTTCAAGGGGAGCTCAGGGCTATTCAAACAGTAGCACATATGAATCATACCTGCGTCCTGCAGCCACTCAATACAACCTCTATAATCCTTAAATCTAGCTCCCTTTTCTACTTTTGAAAGTTGGAATTTCTTGTTTTCCTTTGCAAGCTGAAAAGGAATGCTATTGAAAACATTTGTGATTCTTGTTTGATCAAGACCCACCGCATATTTACGAATATCCTCTTGGTAATCAGCAATAAGTTGTCGCTGAATTTCTAGTGTTCCTTCAAAGGTTTTATTCTTTATATACTCCTTAACAACTGCGGGCATACCACCAAGAATGCAATAATCTAAAAATAAAGATGAGAAAATTGTATGTTGCAATTCAGAAAACGGCTTCAATTCAACCATAGACTTCAACATATCATTTATTACGTCATCGCTATAACCTTTAGCCCAAAGAAATTCCTCAAAATCAAGAGAATACATATCGTAGTCTGTCTTGTAGCCCACACTATTACTTTCAATTCTTTTATAGTTGATTCCCAGAAGAGAGCCTGAACAAATAACATCAAAGCGCCCGTCAATATTAAAAAATTTAAGCGAGGTTGCTATCTCGGGATACTCTTGAATCTCATCAAAAAATATAATTGTTTCATTCGGAATAAACCTATACAATGGCTCAATCAAAGATATATTTTTAATTATAGAGTCTGCATCATAACCATCTGCAGTAATCATTTTGTACTTTTCTGAAGTAACAAAATTTATTTCAATTACACTTTTATAATTGTTCTCAGCAAATCTTTTGATTGATTCGGTCTTACCAATTTGACGAGGACCTTTCACAATTAAAGGTTTTCTATTATCGTTATTTTTCCAATCAGAAAGGTACTTATCTATCTTTCTTTTCAGGTACATAAATAGCCTCCTTAATCAATTTCTTATCTTATTATACACAAAAACATTGGATAATCAACTCTATTCACACTTTTTATGGGCTATTTTTTAGAATTTTCACACTTTTTATAGGATATTTCGAGGTGTTTTCTGCACTTTTTATAGGGTTATTTGATATGTTTTTTACACTTTTCTTGGTTTTCGATCGAAAAACACAATAGAAAAAAACAAAAAATTATTGGCATAGTGATACATCCTCCCATCAGTGAAAATGGAAGTCAAGGGTAGATATCAAGTCCAGAACTGAAAGCTTGCTGCTTTCTTTTTATGGCTTGGTGTCTGCCTTTTTTTATTTGTAAATCAAAAATTTTATATGAAAGTGAGAACGATTATGAAAGAAAGTCAATTCAAATCTTACGATGAACTGCCGTTGTTTTTGAATGCTCAGCACCTTTCAAGTGTGCTCGGAATCGGTCGTGCTTCAGCTTACGAGCTGATGGATGAAAAAGGTTTTCCGACACTAAGAGTTGGTGGAAGAAAGGTTGTTTCAAAGGAAGCGTTCATAAAATGGGTTACTGAAAATACAGGTAAATGAGCAAGATTTAGCATGAAATTCGGACGAAAATCCCGTCCGATTTCAGTGGCAGGAATAAGAAAAGGCGCCGTTGTACGCCTTTTCAAAACTCACAACAGACGGCGATGCCGACTGTGTAAGGGGTTGTGGCACTTTTGAAATATACATACTTATGGAGCCACGATACAGAGATGTGGAGCCATAAATTGCATAAATGCAGGTAAATCAAGGGTTTTAGCGGAGCCATTCATACCACTTTAAGAAAAAATGGCTTGAAAACGCATAAAATACCGATTTGTGCTGCTAACACGAAAAAAGACAAATGCGATTAAATTTCTCTGGATATTCTAAAAAACTTGTGGTATATGTTTGTGTTGCGAAAGGAGTGATAAGATGGCAAAGCGAAGACCTAGCGGTGACGGAATGGTTCGTAAGAAGGACGGCAAATGGGAAGCACGAATTGTTGTTGGTCATAAGAATGACGGCTCACCTATCTTCCGATATGTATATGCTAAAACGCAGAAAGAGCTTAATGAAAAGCTGCTTAAGAAAAAGAATGAGTATCACGGCATTGAGCTGACAGAAGACAGTAACTTGACTGTTGGTGAATGGCTGGATAAATGGCTTGAGAAATATGCAAGTCTTACCATACGAGAAAATACCTTGACCGGTTACCGAAGAATAGTTAATAACTATGTGAAGCCTAACATTGGTGACAAGCCTATTGCATTCATAACCGCAAACGACTTGCAAAAGCTTTATGTAAAACTAAAAAACAGTGGCAGATTGCATTACCACCCTGAGTTCAAAAGAGAGCTTTCAAATGGTTCGGTTCTGCGAGTTCACACTATGCTGCATAAAGCATTTGACGATGCCATAAAGGAAGGTCTCATTCCTAAAAATCCAACACTCAATACCAACCCACCAAAGAAGAAAAAAACTGAAATGAAAGTTCTTAACGATGAGCAACTTGAAAAATTCATGAAAGCTATTGAGCAAGACGAAATATGGTATGACTTCTTCTACACCGAGCTTACAACGGGACTTCGCAGAGGTGAAATCTGCGGTCTGAAATGGGAAGACTTTGATGAAAACGAAAACTCCGTTACTGTAAAAAGAAGTCTGACCACCGTTACTGACGCTAAGATTGTTCAGAGCGAACCGAAAACCGCTGACGGTAAAAGAAAAATATATCTGCCTGAAAGCACGGCAGAGCTTCTGAAAAAGAGAAAACAAAGTTCAAACAGTGAATGGATATTTGAAAATCCACTTGACCCTAAGTTACCTGTAGTTCCCTACTCTGCATATCACAGATTAAAAACCATTCTGCGACATGAGGATTTACCAATTATCCGTTTCCACGACCTGCGTCATACCTTCGCAACTCACGCCCTGACAAGTGGTGTTGATGCAAAAACACTATCGAGAATCCTGGGTCACACAAATGCTTCCTTCACTCTTGACACATACACTCACGTAACAACCGATATGCAGAAACGAGCATCTGAGGTTGTTGATAATTTCATAGAAGACCTGTTCGGAAAGGATTTTGAAAACCTTGGCTAAGAAAAGAAAAAGCGGAGAAGGAACTCTCCGAAAAAGAGCAGACGGACGATGGGAAGGCAGAGTTGTTGTTGGCTACGATGAAAACAACAGACCAATCACAAAATCCGTTACTGCCAAAGAACGATACAAATGCCTTGAAAAATTAGAGCAACTGAAATTAGAATGTGGCATTGCAAACCACAAGACAATAAACTCAAATATGCTCTTCGGTGAATGGATTGATTTCTGGTATCAGAACTATTGCAAAATGCAGCTGAAGCCATCTACTCAGGCAGGTTATGAACGAAGAATTTATCAGCATATAATTCCGTCCATCGGTAAGATACCTCTTAAAAGCTTAACTCAAAATGACTTACAGCAGTTCTATGCAGACCTGAAGAAATCAGGTAGGTTGCAATACACCGAGCTTAAAGGCGAGGGCGTTTCGGATATGCTTGTAAGAGCAGTTCACGGCAACTGCAGGTCAGCACTTGAAAAAGCAGTTCAGGAAAACCTGATACTTATAAATCCTGCAAACGGATGCAAGATACCGCCAAAGGTGAAACGAGAAATGCAGGTGCTCACTCCTGATGAAATTCAGAGATTTCTCATACAGGCAAAATATGACGGATTGTTTGAACTGCTCCTTGTTGCTCTGACAACAGGTATGCGAAGAGGTGAAATTCTCGGCTTGCAATGGGATGATATAGATTTCAGAACAGGTGAACTGCATATACAACGGCAGGCTCAATGCGTTGATGAAAAGTTGGTTATCAGCGATCCGAAAACAGAAACATCAAAGCGAACAATAATACTACCGAATTCCGTTCTAAAGGTTCTGTCGGAATTAAAAGAAAAAACGGATTCCAAATGGGTGTTCCCGTCCCCTGTTAATGAAGATATGCCTAGGAATCCGCAAACGGTATATAAAAGAATGCAACAGATACTTGAAAGAGCAGGTTGCAAGAAGGTCAGGTTCCACGATTTGCGACATACATTCGCCACAACTGCACTTGCAAACGGAATGGATGTTAAAACACTTTCCACTATGATAGGTCATGTTTCCGCACAGACTACTCTTGACATATACTCTCACAGCACCGAGGAAATGAAACGGAATGCTGCCAGGAAAATTGAACGGACTATCGGCAGAAATGAGAGCATTAAGGAAGAAAACGAGGAAACACCCGACCAAGCTCCTAAAAAGCCTGAAATGGCGAAATTTGAGCCAACCAAAGGCAAATACAGAAAACCCGGAACAGGTTGCATAACGAAAATTAACGATAATCTTTACGAAGGACGATACTCACCAAGACTACCAAACGGGAAACGACTTTCAAGGAACATATACGCCAAAACAAGAGAGGAATGCGAAACACTCCTTGCAGAGCTTATAAAGGAAATGAAAGCCGAAATTCAGGCAGAAAAGGAAAGACTAAAACAAGAGCAAAGCATGTAAAAATTTTTACTGCATAATACAAAGAAAGGGAGCTGACAAAAAAGTCAGCTCCTTTTATTCCTTCAAAGTGACGGTAATCGCACGAGTCTCAAAATCGTATTCAATCGTTATATCAATTCCACTTTCTCTCAGAGCGTTCATCAGTGATTCGTGGTCGCTCCATATTTCTGCATATTCAATATTTGTTTCGTCTGTATTCAATAAAACCTTACTTTGTTTCTTGGGAAGCAAACCTCGTTCTGAGGCCGTTTCCTTTGAAAGTTCCTTGCCTGTATCATCCAATTCTTTCAAAAAAGCTTTATAATCTTCTTCGAACATAAACAGGTGCATTCTTCCATTGATTATGTATCGGTTACCCATAAAAGAATAACACTGAACCCCATATTCATTCATCGGTGAATCGGCATATTCCGCCCCCACAGACTGCAGAAAAGCTGATAAAGGAATAGAGGCATATTCATCTGTAACATTGTAATGCGAAGTATATACATCTAATTCTTTTCCGTTGAGTACAAGAGTTGGTGCATTGGGAGTGTTACCCCCATCAACCAAAGGAGCATTGTTTTCTAAATCATTTTTCTGGTTAGTGCATGATGTAAAAGTAATAAATAACACAATTACAACGGTTACAACTAAAGTCTTTTCATACCATTTCAAAATATCACCACCGTTTATTAACGTTTTAAAAATTCTTTAATTTTTTCAAATAACGATTGTTTCTTTATCATTGCTTTTACCATAGAAAACGGCAATGGTTCACTTACTGTATTCTTTCTCCAGATAAGTTCTGAATCAATCGGCGTTCCATTATCAAGATATGAGTGAAAAGCAAAATCAAAGCTTTCCCAAGAAATTATCCCTTCTTCAGCCATGGAATAGTACTCGTCGAAATAGTACATATCGCCCCATAAATCATAATCAAAATTCCAATCACCCGGATCACCGATATCACTAACTAATTTGTACATAGTGGAAACAACTTCACCTTTGTTCATTCTGCCTGAGTAATAAGCATCTTTGAAGAACAACCTGAATTTATCTGAAACAACAGATTTATCAAACTCTTGTTCGATACAATAGTTATGTAACAAAGATATGGTTTTTTCCACATCCGAACCGCAAAAATAAAGGTCTATTACAAGGTCGCTCATAGGTTCGTCCGTCTTCAAATAGCTCTCCAACCATTCATCATAGCCATCCGAAAAACCTAAAAGCAACAAATACATATAATAAAATGCGTCTTCACGTCTCAAGGCATTCAACTCACAAATTCTTATTTTAGATTATTGTATCATAAATAGAAAACAACCGCAACTTTTACTAAAGTTACGGTTATTTATGGTCGAGATGACGGGATTTGAACCCACAACCTCTACGTCCCGAACGTAGCGCTCTACCAAATTGAGCCACATCTCGTTATTTAATTTTTATTTTCTGTTTGTGGGATGTTATGTGGTCATTTCGGTTTTTTGAAGTGTTTTCCAAAAATTCTGAAATGCTTAAATCCCAAGTGTATCAAGGCTTATGGCGGTTTTTGTTTTTTACTCGAACCGTCTGGACTGCGTTTTCCCGAAGGTCGCGCTCTTCCTGTTGCAATATAGTCGTCTCGCTCGTTGTTCACTTCGCGATACTCCTTATTGCGCCACTCCTTATTCCTCGCTGCATCCGCCACCGGCGGCGCTCGGAAACGTCCCCAAACTGAGCCACACCCCGATATTAAATTGTTTTAGTAAGTTGGACGTTTTTTCTTGCGAAAAAATCTTCGTCCCGAACGAAGCGCTCTACCAAACTGAGCCACACCCCGAAATAGATATTAAATTGTTAGTTGGACGTTTTTTCTTGCGAAAAAATCTTCGTCCCGAAGGTCGCGCTCACAAATTGAGCCACACCCCGATATTAATTCGCAATGCATAATTCGTAATGCGTAATTAAGAATACTCTTACAAAGTGCAAAAAGGATTATACATTATTAATTGAATAAAATCAAGTGGTTTGAGGAGTTTATTTTTTGTACCATCCATCCTCTTTTTTCGTTTCACGAAAAAGAGGGATAGGCTTCGCGATACTTTAATTTTATCCGGAAGATGGCAAGGGAACAGTCAAGACCGTTCCCTACATTGTTCTTGGTTAGTTTGTTCTATTAGGGTAAAAAAGAGGGATAAGCTTTTCTCTTATCAACAAAGTATTATCTTTACGGGGCAACCCACCACCATCGCAAGCGATGGTCCCCCTCCCTATTTCATCAAAGATGAAACAGGGATGATAGAAATTGCACTACTTTTACTAATCGCTATCTGCTATTTGCTATTTGCTGACTGCTAATAAAATCTTGCACAGATTTTCCCTTGAATTTTCGGTAATATATAATAGTATAAATTTATTGCTTTATACGGACAAACCTTATATAATGTAAATTGAATTAAAGCGGGTTGGTGTAATTGAATTTCAACCTATGCATTTTGAATTTTAAAAAGGTTGAAAGGAGTCTTTTTCTTGAACATTATTGTAGTTGGTATGGGAAAGGTTGGCTATACTGTTGCAGAGCAGCTTTCTCAGGAGGAGCATGATGTTACCATTATTGACACCGATGAGGATGTTATAAACGACACTCTTCAGGATATTGATGTTATCGGTATAATCGGTGATGGTGCAACTCGCAAAGTTCTTCAGAATGCGGGAATTGAGGAATGTGATTTGCTTATCGCTCTCACAGGTAGCGATGAGCTTAATATCTACTGCTGTCTTTTGGGTAAACGCCTTGGTGCAAAAAGCACTATTGCACGTGTTCGTGACCCTGAATACAGTAAGGATGTTGGTCTTTTAAAGGAAAACTTAGGACTTGCTCTTGCCATTAACCCGGAAAGAGAGGCGGCGGCGGAAATTCAGCGAATTTTAAAATTCCCCACTGCCCGAAATGTTGATATTTTCGGTCACGGCAAGGTTGACCTTGTAAGCTTTGTTGCCAACGGAAAATGCTTTTTAACCAACAAAGCCATTAAGGATTCCTTCTCCAGAATCAAAACCCAGGCCCTTGTTTGCGCAATTATGCGCGGTAAGGATGTGTTCATCCCCACAGGTGATTTTGTTGTTAAGGAGAACGACACTGTTGCGGTTCTCACCCCTGCCAAAACAGCACCCGACTTTTTCAAGCAAATCGGCTACAAAACCAATGATATTAAAAATATTATGATTATCGGTGGCGGTAAAATTGCTCTTTACCTTGCAAAAGCCCTCAGCCACCTTAATATTTGCACAACCATAATTGAAAAAGACCTTGATACCGCTCTTAACCTGAGCAGTACTCTTAACAATATCAACGTTGTTCACGGTGACGGCACAAATCGTTCACTTCTTCTTGAAGAAGGTCTTCTTGAAGCAGATGCCTTCTGTTGTCTTACAGGTATTGATGAGGAAAACATTGTTCTTTCTCTTTTTGCAAAGAACACCTCCCCCGATATAAAAACAATCACAAAGGTTAACCACACTCTTTTCCGTGAGGTTATTGAAACTCTTGATATTGATAGCGTTGTTTACCCCAAATTCACAACCGCAAGCATTATTTTAAAGCATGTTCGTGCTCAGGCATCGGGCAACAACAGTAACGAGGTTCACAAATTAACCCGAATTATCAATAACAAGGTTGAGGCTATTGAGTTCAATGTAACTGCCGATAGCAGACTTGTAGGTCATCAGATTCAATACCTTGATTTAAGGAAGAATATTCTTTTAGGCTCAATCACCCGAAATGGTCAGGTAATCATTCCTCGCGGTACAGATGTTTTGAAAGAGGGCGATTCCGTAGTTGTTGTTACCACAACCGAACGCCTTTCAAGACTTGATGATATTTTGAAATAAGGGATAATAAAATGAACAAAAGAATGATAGCGTATATACTTGGTATATTGCTTTTATGTGAAGCGGGATTAATGCTTCTGCCCACAATTGTTTCACTTGTTTATGGTGAAGCAGTTGTAACAAGCTTTCTCGCAACAATAGTGCTTCTTGTGGCTACGGGAGTTGTTCTTGTGGCAATGAAGCCGAAAAACAAAACGATATATGCCCGTCACGGACTTGTTATTGTTGCTCTCGGTTGGATTTTAATGAGTCTTTTTGGTGCACTCCCCTTCTTTTTCAGTGGGGAAATTCCCAATTACCTTGATGCGCTTTTTGAAGCAGTTTCAGGCTTTACAACAACCGGTTCAAGCATATTAACCGATGTTGAAGCTCTTTCAAAGTCAATGCTCTTCTGGCGTAGCTTCACTCATTGGATCGGCGGTATGGGTGTTCTTGTGTTTATGATGGCTGTTCTGCCTCTTGCAGGCGGTGGCGGTGACCTGCACCTTATGAAAGCGGAAAGCCCCGGTCCCAATGTATCAAAGCTTGTGCCCAGATCAAGCAAAACTGCCCGGATTCTTTACGGAATATATCTCGCTCTTACCGTTCTTGAAATATTCATATTGCTTTTTGGTGGTATGTCGCTTTTCGAAAGTGTAACAATAGCGTTCGGCACGGCAGGTACAGGTGGCTTCGGCGTTCTCAATTCCAGCATCGCCTCATATTCAACCTTCTGTCAGAGCACTATAACCGTATTTATGATTCTTTTCGGAATAAATTTCAACATTTATTTTCTTCTGCTCTGCAAGAAATTCAAGGATGCCTTAAAGAGCGAAGAGGTATGGACTTATCTCGCAATAATGTTTTCCGCAATTGTTGTTATTGCACTTAATATCAGGGATATGTTTGCAAGCTTCGGTGAAGCATTTCACCATTCCGCATTCCAGGTAAGCTCTGTAATGACAACAACCGGCTTTGCAACGGCAGATTTCAACCAATGGCCTGAATTAAGCCGTATTATAATGCTGGGGGTTATGTGCGTTGGTGCCTGTGCCGGCAGCACAGGTGGCGGTCTTAAGGTTTCCCGCCTTATTATTCTCTTAAAAAGTGCAAGACGTGAATTCCGCCGTATTTCTCACCCCAGAAGCGTTAAAATTATAACCTTTGACGGCAACAGATTAAGCGATGATACAATCCGCAATACCTTTGCTTATTTCTTCATTTATGTTATGATTTTTGCAGCATCGGTTCTTGTGGTTTCCCTTGATAATTTTGATTTTACAACAACTGTAACCTCAGTTATTGCAACGCTCAATAATATCGGACCCGGTCTTAATATGGTCGGAGCAACAGGTAACTACTCAGAATTCAGCTTCCTTTCAAAGCTTGTTCTTATCTCAGATATGCTTTTAGGACGTCTTGAAATTTTTCCGTTACTTTTCCTTTTTGCCCCATCAAAGCAAAAGGTTAAAATATTCAGTAAAATAAGAAGCAAATTTTAATTTATTATATTTCCGTTATGAAAGGATTTTACTATGAGAACAGTTAAACGGATTAACGAAAACTGGCTTTTCACAATGAATGAAAAGCAAAGCCCTGCAGCCCTTCCCACAGATGCAGAATGCCTAAATCTTCCTCACACCTGGAATGGTAAGGATGGTCAGGATGGCGGTAACGACTACAAGCGTCAGAAATGCTGGTACTTTAAAGAAATTGCAAGGGAAGACCTTGCAGGCGAGGAAAGCTACCTCGAATTCGATGCAGTAAACTCCTCTGCAGAAATTTTCTGGAACGGTGCTTCTCTTATGGTACATCACGGTGGCTATTCCCGTTTCAGAGTAAAAATTCCTTCTGATAAAATTCAGGAAACCAACATTCTCGCAGTTTCTGCGGATAATAGTCCCAACGAAGCTGTTTATCCTCAGGTTGCAGACTTCACATTCTATGGCGGTATTTACAGAGGTGTTAAAATCATCAATGTACCCGCTGCCCATTTTGACCTTGATTATTACGGCGCACCGGGTATTAAGGTAACTCCCGCAGTAAAGGGCAACAATGCAGATATTGAGGTTGAGGTATTTGTAAAAAATGCAGATGGCGCATCTCTTACATATAAAATTCTTGATGGTGAAGCGGTTGTTGCAGAAAGCACCACCACAGATACCAATGCCACATTTACAATCGAAAATGTTCACCTCTGGAACGGTATCAAGGACCCCCACCTTTATACATTAATTGCAGTTCTTGAAAAAGACGGTGCAGAGCTTGATTCTGTTTCAACCCGTTTTGGTTGCCGTACATTCAGCATTGACCCTGAAAAAGGCTTCATTCTTAATGGTGAGGAATATGCACTTCGTGGTGTTTCTCGCCATCAGGACTATCCCGAAAAAGGTAACGCCCTCACTCTTGAAGACCATAAGAGAGATATTGAGCTTATCTGCGAGCTTGGTGTTACAACAATCCGCCTTGCTCATTATCAGCACGCTCAGGAATTCTATGACCTCTGCGATGAAAAGGGTCTTGTAATCTGGGCAGAAATCCCCTATATTTCACGTCATATGGAAGGTGGCTATGATAACACCATCAGCCAGATGACAGAGCTTGTTGCACAGAATTATAACCACGCATCAATATGCTTCTGGGGACTTTCCAACGAAATCACAATTGCAGGTGCAGATGACCCCCACCTTATTAAAAACCACAAGGATTTGAACAACCTTGTGCATAAGATGGACAGCACCCGCCTTACAACAATCGCAACTGTTACAATGTGCTCAATGGACAATGAATATGTTCATATCAGCGATGTTCTTTCCTATAACCACTATTTTGGTTGGTATGGCGGTTCAACTGAAATGAACGGCAAATGGTTTGATGATTTCCATAAGAAATATCCTAAAAAAGCAATAGGCTTAAGTGAATATGGCTGCGAGGCTCTCAATTGGCATACCTCAAATCCCACTCAGGGTGACTATACCGAAGAATATCAGGCATATTACCACGAGGAGCTTATCAAACAAATCGCAGTTCGTCCTTATATCTGGGCAACTCACGTCTGGAATATGTTTGACTTTGCTGCCGATGCTCGTGCAGAGGGTGGCGAAAACGGTATGAACCACAAGGGTCTTGTAACCTTTGACCGTCAGTATAAGAAAGACTCCTTCTATGCTTACAAGGCTTGGCTCAACCCCGAACCAATGGTTCACATCTGCTCAAAGAAATACATTGACAGAGTTGAAGATGTAACAAAGGTTACTGTATATTCAAACTGCGATGAGGTTGAGCTTTTCCGTAACGGTGAAAGCGTTGGCAAGCAGAAAAAAGGTCAGTTCCCCTTCTTCTATTTCGATGTTAAAAACGAAGGCACATCAACTCTCGAGGTTAAAGCAGGTGACCTTACAGATACTGCAACAATCAACAAGGTTGATACACCTAACGAAGATTACATTATGAAAGAAGAAAATCAGGTTATTAACTGGTTTGAAATCAATACTCCCGTTGGCTACTATTCAATAAACGATACTATCGGTGACATTATGTCAACAGTAAAGGGTAAAATCTGTATGGTTAAGCTCCTTTTACTTATCAAGAATGTTATGTCACAGGGCTCAAAGAACGGTAAGCCTGAGGTAATGGGCTTCAGTTTCGGCAAAATCAATATGGATATGATTAAGTCATTGTATGCTATGGTAAAGGGCTTTACAATCAAGCGTGCATTTATGATGATGGGTAATAAGTTCACAAAGGAACAAATCCTCGAAGTAAACGCAATGCTTAATAAAGTAAAGAAAAAATAAAGAAACTCCCCTCGGGGAGTTTCTTTATTACCCAAAATCATATTTTTTTTATTTTTGGGAAGTATTTATCTGTTCAAAAGCCAATCTGCAACATCAAAAATTTTAATGCCCTCATATTGATACTCGGGGTTTCTTGTTCGTGCGATTACCATTTTAGGATAAGCATCCTTGATTCTGAGCAGTGGTTCAATTTCTCGATTAAAGGTATCGGGATGGTTTATGTTGTCCGAAACCTGAATATAAATTTTCTCGTTTCTTTTTAAAGCCACAAAGTCAATCTCTTTTTTATATAAAACACCTACATAGACTTCATAACCGCGTCTCAGTAATTCCATAGCAACGATATTCTCAATCACTCTGCCGTTATCTGAATTTTTTGTACCGAGCTTAGCATATCGGAAGGTATGGTCACTTAAATAATACTTGTCATTAGATGCGAGATACTTTTTACCTTTAATATCGTATCTGCGGAACTTATAAAAAGCAAAGGCATTACAAAGATAATTCAAATAGTTACCGACCGTTTTATGATTTATTCTATCCTTATTTGATGTAAGTGTGTCTGTTATGCTTCTTGCTGAAGTTAAATTGGATACGTTATCCATTAAAAATTGAGAAATTCTATCCATTAAAACAGGATTTTTAATATTATATTTTTGGCGTATGTCTCTTAAAATCAGAGTATCAAAAACTGTTGCGATATAGTCATATTTATCCTCCTGCTCTTTATATAAATAAGAACCGGACATACCGCCTTCAAGCATATACCTATCAAAGGCTGTATATTTATCTGTGAATCCAAAATAATCAACATACTCGGAAAAAGAAAACGGATACACCTTAATTTCAAAGGTTCTGCCTGTAAACAAGGTTGCCAAATCAGAGCTAAGCAAAAAGGCATTAGAACCCGTTATATAAATATCATACATTTCAGTTGCGTGTAAATTGTTTATACACAACTCAAAGTTGTCACACATCTGAATCTCGTCAATTAAAACGAAATTCACCTTTCCTTCTTCATAATTGTTTTCTATATATTCGTTTAACGCCCTGTGCTCTTTAAGGTTGTCAAACTTAGATAAATTGAAATTAATGTGAATAATATTAGTGTTAGTGATATTATTCTGCACATAGGCTTTAAAGGCTTCAAGTAGCTTTGATTTACCGGAACGGCGCACGCCTGTCAAAACTTTAATATCGGGAGTTCCGATAACACCAATCATTTTATCTAAATATTGTTTTCGCTCAATCAATTTCATAGATAAACACCTCGCAGAATTATTATACCACATCAACTTCCCAAAATCAATTCTTTTTCATTTTTGGGAAACGGCAGTAAAAAACAACCGCAACTTGCCTTTTCCCACTTGCATCTATTTTTTGCTTGCATTACCCTTCCGATATCTGTATAATAAAGAAAGCAAAAAATTTGGATGTGATATTTTGGCAGAAATTCTTGCAACAATAATGGCTGTGTTTGCCGTAATAGGTGCAATTGATAAAATATTTGGTAACCGCCTTAAATTAGGTGACGAGTTTGAAAAGGGCATAACAACTCTTGGTCCTCTTTCCCTTTCAATGCTTGGTATGATGACTATCGCCCCTGCCCTTGCAGACTTGCTTTTACCTGTAATAACTCCCGTGGCAAAGCTTTTCGGCTTTGACCCAAGCGCACTGGCAGGTATATTGATTGCAAACGATATGGGCGGTGCAGCTCTTGCAGATTCCGTAGCAACAGACTCTCTTTTAGGCTCATTCCACGGACTTTGCGTTGCATCAATGTTAGGTGCTACAATTTCATTTACAATCCCCGTTGCTCTTCAGTCATCAAAAAAAGAGCATCACGATGATGTTCTTTTAGGACTTCTTTGTGGTATCAGTACAATTCCCGTAGGTTGCTTCGTTTCAGGTCTTGTAATGGGAATTAATTCCCTTACCGTTTTAATAAACCTTGCCCCTGCAATTCTTATTTCCGTAATCATTATAATCGGACTTTTGAAATTCCCCGAAATCACAATTAAAATCTTTTCGGTTTTCGGAAAATTCATTTCAATTCTCATTACCTGCGGTCTTGCATTGGGAATCTTCCAGACCCTTACCGGAAAAATAATCCTCAAAAATACCGCTCCCCTTATGGAAAGTGCCGCAACCGTTTTCACAATCTGCATAACTCTTGCAGGTACATTCCCCCTTATTGCCATTATCTCAAAGCTTCTCAGAAAGCCACTTTCCGCATTAGGTAAAAAACTAAATCTTGACGACACCTCGGTTATCGGTCTTATTGCAACTCTTGCAAACTCAATTGCCACAATGGAAAGTTCCGACAGAATGAACAGAAAAGGCAGAGTTATGAACCTTGCCTTTGCAGTTTCTGCCGCCTTCGTATTCGGCGACCACCTCGCCTTTACCCTCTCCTATAACGATGAGCATATCATCCCCGTTATCATAGGAAAGCTTGTTGCAGGTATCACAGCACTTGTAGTTGCAGTGGTGCTTGAGAAGAAAACCAACCGTAAGGTATAGGCTTTTCTTAATTTACCGTAAGGTACAGGCTTGCCTGTACCACACAGCAAATCAATATTGCTAAAAAAATCGTATTGTGCTAAAATACTATTGATAGATTAGAAAGGAGTCTGTTATGAGCGTTTTATCTTTTAAAACATTTTGCATTGAGTTATATGCAGAGCATACTAAAAAAGATAGTTCAGCTATCTATGCACTCTTTCAGAATAGCGGACTTCTTGACCTCTTGGAATCCGACTACGAGGATTTGCACGGTATGTCTATGGAATATCTTATGCAATTTTTCGATGAGTTTTTAGGAGGGGCAAAATGATACTTTATCATGGTTCAAATGTAATTGTTAATTCTCCTAAAATCATTAAAACCGAATTAGGAAGAGATTTCGGATTTGGTTTTTATACAACTGATATAAAAGAACAGGCAATTCGCTGGGCTAAACGAAAATCAAAGCTTTTCAATTCAGAGTGTGGTTATATTTCAATTTTTGAAATTGATGATAACATTCTTAAAGAGCTTAATTGCAAAAACTTTCCCGAGCCTTCTTTAGAATGGCTTGAAATGGTATGCAATTGCAGAAGCAACATTGAATACATGCATAACTTTGACATAGTAACAGGAAAAATCGCAAATGATAATGTTGGTGAAACTGTTACCTATGTTTTGCGAGGCATTATGAGAAAAGAAGATGCTGTTGAGCGCCTTAAATTCGAGCAAATAAATAATCAGATATGCTTCAACACAGAAAAAGCTCTTCAATATTTAAAATATATAGGCTATGAGGAGTGCAAATGATTATATGTCACAACATTTATACAATTCAACTGTTATACCTGAAATCATAGAACTAATCAGCAAGCATTATAATATTGATGAAAAAACTGCTATGGATAATTTCTATAAATCAAAAACACTAAAAGCCTTAAATGATAAAGATACCGGTCTTTACGGGCAAAGCGCATTATATATTTTTTCTGTATATCTAAATGAATTGAATTCATAACACACAAAACCAACCTCGGAATTTCACTTCCGAGGTTGGTTTATCTTTAAATTAAGCTATCAAAAAATTCAATATAGTCACCAGCAATAAAATCTCAAACATCTCTAAATCCGCAATGCACATCGGTAGCAGAATAATGTTTCGGTTACTCTGCGCCTTCCTTCAAAGGAAGGTGGCGCGAAAAATCTTGATTTTTCGTGACGGAAGGTTCTTTGTTGTGAAACAACATTTCACCGCAGGTGAAACTGTAAAGCAACTGTTGTTCTGAATTTATATATTCTGTGGTACAGGCAAGCCTGTACCCTACTGTTTATATATTCAAAAGGTGGTCCCACCGCCTTCGAAGGCAGACAGAACCACCAATAACTATATTGCTCTTTTTTTACTCCTTGCGAAGCTCTGGCATCTGGCATCTGGCATCTGATAGTTATCTGCAAGTGCTTTTATCAAAGCTTTATATATTTATATTAAACAATCTCTCAAAAAACTGCTTAATTAAATTTATAAGCTTCACAAACCAATTCGCAGATGCTTCACTATCGCCACTGGTTTTATTATCTTCAGTATGGGTAAATGTTCCTTTGTAATTTCCTATACCCTCAACCGTAGTAACAACATCACCGTCTTCGTTGGTTTCTTTTGTTACAATAAAATCCTTGCCTTCTTCAAGCGTAACACCATCGCAGATAATTTTAACAGTATCGCCATACATAAATTCGGCTTGCTTTATAGATTTTCTTGCAACCTTATAGGTAATATTAATAACACCGTCGTAATTTCCTATAAGAGAAACTGCAATATTATACTCCCCTGCATCTTTAAAAACAGAATTATTCAATATCTCATAATCCTGGCCTTCAACAAGCTTTTGAACTCCGTTATACACATAAATCTTAGGTTTAACCCCATTAGGACTATATGTGGGGCTATCGTTAATCACACTTATGTTTTCAACGCCCTGTGGCAGAATTGTGAATTTAGCAGTTGCTGCAAGATGCTTAAAATCACCAAGACCCTTTACAATAGCTTTTGCAGAGCCTGCATTGATATTATCTTTATAAGAAACACTATATTCAGTATCCTGAGTTAATTTTCTGCTATTGGCAGAAGCGTTAACCTCAGGCTTTATCTCTTTGCCTGTGTATGTCTGATTTTCAATAGGGTCAATAACAAGGGTTGTGTATTTAATGTTATTTTGTGTAGCATAAGTCTGAGCATAAGAGCCCTCGTTGCAATAGATAACCAAATCTTCGTTAGCATTTTCAAAGGCATCCTCGCTGATGTATTCAACGCTGTCGGGAATAACAACGGTTTCAAGTGTAGGACAGTCAGCAAACGCCAGAGAACCAATTTCCTCTACATTACCACCGATAACAACAACTTCGAGCTCCTCGCATTCCTTGAAGATTTCTTCGGCTATGTCTGCAAGACTTTCGGGTATTACAATCTTTTTCACGGGGCATCTATTAAATGCGGCACCTTGGATATATTGAATACTTTCTGAGAAAACAATCTCTTTAAGTCCCGCTCTATTGAATGCGCCACCTTTTATCTCAGTTAAATTCTCGGGGAACTCAATATATTCAAGTTTCGCACAGCATTCGAAGGAATGAAAGCCAATCTTAATCAAGCTGTCAGGCAAGTCTAGTGAAGTGATTTTTGCGCCACTGAAGGCATAGTCGCCAATAACCTCAAGTCCCTCGTTCAGATTAATTTCACTTAATTGGTTGCCTCCAAATGCCGCTCCTATTTGTTTAACATTTTTAGGAATGGTTACACTTGTAATATTATTCTTTTTGAAAGCGTTGTCGGGAATTTCGGTAAACTTAGCATCCTCGTGAAAATTCAATTCCGTAAGTCCTATGTTATATGCTGCATATTCTTCAATAGCCTCAACATTTTCACCGATAGACAAAACCTCAAGACCAATTACTTCAAGTGCATAAGACCTGAGAACACCGCCGGTTACTGTTAGATTATTAAAGCTCTGCGGCATATATATAAACAGTCTGTAGCCCCTATCTTTATGAGTGGTAGTTATAGTATGATATTTGCCTGCACAACCAGTTGAACGCAAATCAGTGTCGGCATCAAACCAATAAGAGAGATCCGCTTCATATGTATTAGATTTAACATCACGAGATTCTCCCACAAAAGGAACTGTAAGCTTTTCCAAACTACACATACAAGCAAAAGCTCTATATTGAATTTCAACTACACTATCAGGAATTATAAGCTCTTTGATTTTACAACAACCGTTAAATGCATCTGATTCAATTGTAAGAACAGTATCAGGAATAGTGAGCTCCGGAAGACTCGAACAACCCTTAAATGCGTTTTCCGGAATGGTCAACAAACCATCGGGAAGATTGATTTCAGTAAGACTTGAGCAACCGCTGAATGAATTTGCTGAAATATACTCCAAGCTTTCAGGAAGAACGATTTTAGTAAGAGCTGAACAACCACTGAATGCGTTTTCCTCAATGTATAATAAGCTATCAGGGAGTATAACACTTGTTATATTCTTATTATCTGCAAACACCGTTCCTATATGTGTTACGCCTTCTGGTACTACTACCTCAGCATCAGTTCCTCTGTATTGGGTAAGTATACCATCCTCGGTGATAACAAAATCGTCCTCAGTGCCTGTATATTTGGTTTCATCAAAAACGCCTTCACCGATTGTATAATATGTGCTTGGCATTTTTACATTTTCAAGGTTTGAACAACCCTTAAAAGCATATTCCCCTATTGATTTAACGCTATCGGGAATTACGATACTTGTAATAACGCTACATTTGAAAAATGCATATGCACCTATTACCTCAACCTTTTCGGGAATTTCTATACTACTGAATCTGCAAAGAGCGAAAGCTCTGTAACCGATTTCCGTAACGTTTTGGGGTATTGTGAAATTTCCTAAAGCGTAACAGCCTTCTAAAGCTCCGTCAGATATCTTTGTTATTTTATCAGAATTTTCGATTATAATTTCCTTAAGCTCCTGACAATTCTTTGCAAAAGCGTAAGGAATACAAGTAATTTCCGCACTCTCCTTAATTACAATTTTTTCTATTTTCTTCGCATTTTCAAAATTATTGTCGTAAACACGCTTTGTTACGTTAACCTCTTTTAAGGAGTTAGGCATGTAATAATATTCGGCGTAAACACCATCCCGACATACATACGTGTTAGGGAATGATACATTACCAAATATGTGACCTATACTATTGCTGTTTAATGAATCCTCATTTTTAATAATACCAATACCTACGAAGGGTGCAGTAAGACTTGTTATATTGGCACCGCTAAATGCACCATAGCCCACCTTCTGCAATGTATCGGGTAAAACCAGTTCTTTGTTATCAAAGCACTCGCAACCCTTGAAAGCCCATTTATTTATCTTGATTAGATTCTGAGGAAATCTAAAATCCTTTAATGCCTTACAACCTGAAAATGCAAACTCATCAATAACGCTAACGGAATCAGGCAAGGTAATGCTTTCAAGCGAAGTACAGTTAGAAAAAGCATTTTTACCAACCTTTTCCAATAAGCTAGTTACTTCAACGTTTTTAATAGCGGTAAAATCCTTGAAGGCATTGTCACCTATAACTTCAATCTCACCCTCAACAAGGACGTTCACGCATTTATTCTGCATATTTTTCCACTCATCAGTTGTGGTATATTCCGTTGACAACTCCCCTGAACCGCTGACAATCAGGGTATCGCCATCAAAAGTCCAGGTTATTCTCTCCTCTGTGGCATTTGCCTTGGTTACAATATTTGTTGGTGCTATAGATAAAATTATCAACAAGGTTAAAAATATTGATAATACTTTTCTGAAATTCTTTTTCATAACTATGCCTCCTTAATTCTCGGGTAAAAACTGAAAGCTACAACCGCCGTATTCAACTATAACAACATCAGCTTCAAAATCCTCTGAATACTCCCTTTTAACTGTGTATTCACCTTCGGGAATTTTCTTTTCACTACCATCGCTGTATACGGCGTAAACACTCATACTCTCAACATTATAGCCACCATCAAAAGTGCCGTATATTGAATTAAGAGTTACGGGATTTCTTTCTTTTTCCGCCTTGACATTTACATAAATGCTTGTATCAAAATATTTATAGGTTATAGTAATTTCGGTTTTTCCGTTTTTATCGGGTGTACCGATTTTCACATCACATTCATCAACTGAAACAACCTTTTCGGTATTATCGGAATAATTCACTTTTACATATACACCATCAAGCTTGATTTGTGATACCTCGGTATACTCCGTTTTAAATCCCGGTGGCACTATTGCCGTTACCTTATAAATATGTGGAATTGGCTTTGTAACACTCGGTGGTGTTATTTCCGTCACCTGATTTTCTGTTGTTAAAGGAATGGAGCTTGTTGTTTCATTGTTTATGTAGGTAGTAGGCTCAGATGTCTGAGCACTCGTTGTCTGCTCTTTTCCTGTGGTTTCTGCCTGTGTAGTTGTTGCCGAATGCTCATAGATATTGAAAATATTATCTAAAAAGCTATTGGGCTTCAATGAACCCTGAGCATTATGGTTCGTTAACCTGACGGATGTAATTGCACATAAAACTGCTACTGCTGCGCAGGCAACAGCACCAACATAAACACTTCTCAATCTCTTATTATGGTGCTTAATAATTCTTTCAACACCTGAAAAAGCCTGATATGCTTCGGTTGCTTCGCCCCTGAGTACATTCTGCAGATTTTCAATTGCGATACAGCAATCATCAATAAGCTCTGCATTCATTTCATCAATATCTTTAGAAAGCTCTTCTTCTATAATTTCTTCAAGCTCGGAAATAAGAGAAGAATAAAATAAATCGTCATTGATATTCTGTTTTGTAAGAAAATGTTCAATTGCAATTTTCATATCAAATCTTCTCCTTTCATTTCTTCCTCAACCATAGCTTTCACCTTTTGCCTTAATCGTGACAGGCGTTTTGCCGTGGCATCAAAAGAAATATTTAATTCTTCCGCTATTTCTGCAATAGATTTTTGCTCGGTATATTTTAATTGATAAAGCAATCGCTCTTTTTCATCAAGAATTATAATAATCCTTTCAGCGCAGGAATCATAATCAATATTCGAGTAATCAAGTACCTCGTTGGTTGCAAGTGTTTCTGCCACCTCATCTAAAGAAATAATGTTATTGGCTTTTTTATCTTGTCGCCATTGAGTTTTTATGAGATTATCTGCAATTTTATAAAGAAATGCACCTGTGTTCTCGATTTCCTCACCATTCAAAATCTGTTTATAATAAACCATAAAGCATTCCTGAACGCAGTCCTCTGCTTCATTTCTGTTTTTTAGCTTAATATTGCAAAAACGTGCGATTTTTTCATAGTATGTATCATAGGATTGGCGGAGCAGTTCATCTGCCCGTTTTTTATTTTGCAATTTAATCATCCTTTGAAAAGCTTTTCTACTACTATGTGTCATAAAATGGAAAAGTTGACATAATTTTATAAAAAAATTTTTTCAACCATTCTAATTTTCTGAGTTTATCTGAACCCATAAATACAGGCTTGTATATAAAGTAAAAAAGGTGCAATTATTATCATCCCTGTTTGCTTCAGCAAATAGGGAGGGGGACCGCCCTTGAATAGATTTATTTATGAATTTGTTTATTTCGTGCCTATTTGTATTTTTATATATAAACTTAATCGGGGTGGTGGTGGGTTGCCCCGTAAAGATAACCCTTTGTTATTGAGAGCGACAACAATGCACCGTAAGGCACTGTCTTGCCTGTTCCATAGTAAGAGTAGAATTAGAACAATTCCTCTCATCAGCGATGTAAAAAGGGAACGGGGCAACCCACCACCATTCCGCCCGAACTTTATTCACGGCAAAGCATATCACCCGAAATATATACATTGTTATAATTTACCAAAAGAAGAACGGTCCCCCTCCCTATTGCCCTCGGGCAACAGGGATGATAGGCTTCGCAATACTTTTACATATTCTAATTTACGGCGCATTTTCGCGCCCCGAAACTTGCCACTTTACATTTTCAATTTTACACTTTTAAAAAGGTGGTCCCCCGCCTTCGAAGGCAGGCAGAACCACCAAATACTTTTTTTATTCTAAATTGACAAATCACTATTTGCTATTTGCTACCTGCTATTTGCATTTTGCATTTAACAAAGTGCTTTCAACAACGCTTCCGCCTCATCTTTACTAAACCCACCCGGAGTTTTATCAAAATTCTTGTTCCCGTTATTCCATCGTGAGCACCATTCTTGGATTTGTTCATCTGTCATAGGAAGATTTTTCACATTTGTAAGGCTTGTTATAACATTAATTAAATTTTCTTCACTATCACCGAGAATTCCCAACAATTCGCAATATCTTTCATATTTATATTTCTTTGCTTTTTCAATAAGATAAGGCATAAATGCAGTGCAAGCTTTGCCGTGAGGAATACCAAAGTTTTCCGTTAAAACATAACCAACTGTATGAGGAAATGCTGCACCGCATACATTAAGCTCAAGCCCTGCATAAATTGAGCCATAGTATAAATCTGCTCTCATTTTCTCATCAGGGAGCTCTTTGGTTTCATAAAGGTATTTTAATCCATTATATATTAAGGGCAACGCCATTTTTCCATATTGAGTGGGCAAATCACTGCAAGCAGGGGCAAACCAACCCTCAACTGCATGAGCAAAGGCATCAAGAGCAGTTGAAACTGTAATATCATAATTCATTGAATAAGTGTATTTCGGGTCAAGGAATGAAACTGCACCATAGCAGTCTGCACCTGAAATACTCTTTTTCATTGAGTCTTCGTCATTAGTAAGAACGCTGACACCTGTTACCTCGCTACCCGTTCCGCTCGTTGTTCCCACAAGAACAACGGGCAAAGCCTTTGAGGGTATAGGTCTTGCATACAAGCCTTTAATATCATAATCGGGATTTTCTGCACAGATTGCCACCGCCTTTGAAGCATCAAGGGGCGAGCCACCACCGATACCCACGATAAATTCCGCATTAAACTCTCTCGCCTTTTCCCCTGCTTTTATTACAGTGGAAACAAAAGGATTTTCTGTTATTTCATCAAAAAGGCAGTATTCAATATTTTCTTTATTCAAAGCGGTAACAACATCATCCAAAGCACCGCTTTTTCTGGCACCTGTCTTGCTTGTAACAATAAGACACTTTTTGCCAAGCTTTCTGAACTCTGCGCTGTTTTTTATAACACAATTTTCTCCGCTTATCATCCTTACAGGCATATAAATGTTAAAATCCATAAAAACACCTCTGCAATTTTATACATAATTATACCATATTATATAGCAAATTCCAATTGAAAAAACAAGTATTTTGTTGTATAATGTTTAAGTCGAATATTATCTTGGAGGAATGGGTCTTGAAAAACATTTTCGGGCGAAAATTAATAAAACGCTCTGATGTTTTTGTTATTTTTTTAACACTTTTACTAATTTTTGCCTCTCTGATACTTTTTCATAAATCTCCTGAACAACTGCCCGTTGCCATTATCAGTGTTAACGGAAAAGTTGAAAGAGAGATAGATTTAACCTTGCAAGAAGATTGCATAATTACTCTGAAAACAGACCCTGTTGTAACTCTTGAAATAAAGGACCATAAAATTCGTTTCATTGATTCCCGGTGTCCTGACCATACCTGCGAAAAAATGGGATATCTGAGTAATCCTAGGGATACGGCAGCCTGCATCCCTGCAAAAACAATTGTAACCATAAAAGGAACAGATAAATCAACTGTAGATGCAGTAGTTGGATAAATGCAGAATTCGAAATTGAATTGAAAATGGAAAATGGAAAGTGGAAAATTAAGGGGAAGCTCCGCTTCCAAACATTATAAGAACCTGCCCTCGGCAGAACCTTGTTATTCACTGCGTTAATAATAAACGGCTTCGCCACGAAGCTTTCAACTTTCCATTCTCCACTTTCCTCTTTTATAATGCCGTGGGCAGCACCCGACACTCCTCACTCCTCACTAAACGAAAGGGTGACTCTTCTGAATAAAAATAAAGTTCGCACAGTTGCCCTTATGGGAATGTTTTGTGCTTTGGCTATGGGACTTTCCTTTCTTGAATCCCTCATCCCCCCCATTGCGCCTGTCCCTGCCGTTAAGCCCGGCTTTTCAAATATCGTAACAATGTTCTGTGTCAGCTTTTTGGGTGCACCCTATGGCTTGGCGATAACACTTTTCAAAGCATTTTTTGCCTTATTAACAAGAGGCTCAACTGCATTTTTTATGAGTCTTGCAGGTGGACTTCTAAGCCTTCTTGTTATGGTAATTATCTTTAAATTTTTCAAAAACACCTTCGGTTATATCGGTATCGGCATTCTGTGTGCCTTGTTCCACAACATAGGTCAGCTCGCCGTAGCCGTTGTAATATTGGGAGAAGCAATGCTGACTCTTACCCCCCTGCTTCTTCTTACGGGTCTTGTTGCAGGTATTGTAACAGGTACTGTATTCAAATACACGTTACCCGTATTAAATAAAACGATTAATACTCACAAGGAGTAGATAAAAATGATTAAACACATTGCAGGTGTTCTTCACCCTGCCGCAAAGGGTC
Source organism: Acutalibacteraceae bacterium (assembly GCA_045586265.1). Lineage (GTDB taxonomy): Bacteria > Bacillota > Clostridia > Oscillospirales > Acutalibacteraceae > DTU089. The sequence continues at coordinate 12,663 of JAZMZY010000092.1, read as the reverse complement.
GCGGTGGCGTGAAGGTACCCCACAACAAAAACACCGAAAACTGCAAAATCATAAGAATGCCCGCTCCCGAAAGGGTTGTTCTTCCTATGCAACAGCATATCGGTGCACCCTGCTCCCCTACTGTTCAGGTGGGCGATACTGTTAAGGTAGGTCAGGTTATCGGTGATACCGATAAATTCATTTCCGCACCTATTCACGCATCCATTTCAGGTACTGTTACCAAAATTGCAGACACAGTCCTCGCTAACGGCAGACTTGCCCCTGCGGTAACAATTGAATCTGATGGTGAAATGGCAGTTTATGAAGGAATTGCACCACCCGTTATTAATAATGTGGATGATTTCATTAAGGCAGTCCGTGATTCAGGTCTTGTTGGTCTCGGTGGCGCAGGCTTCCCAAGTCACGTTAAATTCCACCTTGACCCTAAAAAGCCTATTGATACAATTGTTGTTAATGCGGCAGAATGTGAGCCATATATCACTGTTGACTACCGCGAATGCGTTGATAACACCCTTTATATCATCCGTAGTCTGATGATTATTAAAGAATATCTTGGTATTCCAAAAGCGGTTATTGCCGTTGAGGATAATAAGCCCAAGGCAATTGAGGCTCTTCAGAAGGTTGCTGATGAAATCGGCGATGGCTCCATTAAGGTTATGCAGCTTAAATCACGCTACCCACAGGGCGCGGAAAAAATGATTGTTTATTCTGCAACAGGCAGAAAAATCCCCTTCGGCAAGCTTCCTGCAGATGTTGGTTGCATAGTTATGAATGTTACCAGCACTGCTTTTATCGGCAGATATCTTGAAACAGGTAAGCCACTTGTAAGCCGTTCTCTTACTGTTGATGGCTCGGCAATTCTCAAGCCTCAGAATGTAAGAGTTCCTATCGGCACAAACCTTAACGAGCTTATTGATTTCTGTGGTGGCTTCAAGCCTGATCTTGATAAGGTTATTGCAGGCGGTCCTATGATGGGTACTGCTCTTGTAAGCACTGATGTTCCTGTTATCAAGAGCTACAATGCAGTTCTTGCCTTCTCAAAGGGAACAATGAAGGATAAGCCCGATAACGATTGTATCCGTTGCGGTCGTTGCAGTCAGGTTTGCCCTATGGGTCTTATGCCCACCAATGTAATGCGTTCCGTTAAGGCTAAGGATATTGACGGACTTAAGGCAAGCAATGTTGTTGCTTGTATGCAGTGCGGAACCTGTGCTTATGCTTGCCCTGCAGGCAGACCCCTTGTTCAGTACCTTGTACTTGCAAAGGATATGATCAGAGAGGATGGTGCTAAAAAATGAGTGAAAATGCCCTTATACAGAAAATAAAGCCCACCGTTGCGGCATCACCCCATATGAAATCAGGGGAAACCTCACAGACAATGATGCGTGATGTTATTCTCGCTCTTGTTCCTGCTCTTATAACATCTGTGTGGCTTTTCGGCCCGAGAGCCTTTGTTGTAAGCCTTATCAGTGTTATTTCATGTGTGCTTTTTGAATATGCAACAAGAAAAATTCTTAAAAGAACAAATACCTTAAGCGATTTGAGTGCAGTAGTAACAGGACTTTTGCTTGCATTCAATCTTCCCTCAACAATCCCTTTCTGGATGATTCCTATCGGTGCATTTGTTGCCATAGTGGTTGTTAAACAATTCTTCGGCGGTATCGGTCAGAACTTTGTGAATCCTGCTCTGATGGGTAGAATTATTCTTATGGTTTCCTTCCCCGGACCTATGTCCACCTGGACAGAAAATTATAAATGGGGCGAATCAGTTGATGCAGTAACAACTGCAACACCCCTTTACATTCTTCAGAATGTGGGCGATAAATTCTCAATGGAGGATATGCCCTCATATCTTGAAATGCTTTTAGGTCAGCGAGCAGGCTGCTTAGGTGAAACCTGCGCCCTCGCTCTTATAATCGGTGGTATTTACCTTTTAGCAAGAAAGGTAATCACACCCTCTATCCCCGTTTCATTTATTCTCACAACTGCAATATTTATGGCAATTGCAGGTAAAGGCGACCTTGATTATATAGTATATAACCTTTTAGGTGGTGGTCTTCTTATCGGTGCCATCTTTATGGCAACTGACTATGCAACCTGCCCCCTTACCTCAAAGGGTAAAATCATCTATGGTATCGGTTGCGGTCTTGTGGCTTGCCTTATCAGGCAGTTCGGCAGCTACAACGAGGGCGTTTCCTTTGCAATTATTCTTATGAATCTCCTTGTTCCTCATATTGACAATTTAACAAAGCTTAAACCCTTTGGCTATATAAAAGAGAAAAAGCAGAAGGAGGAAAAAGCAGAATGAAAAACAAAACCTTCAAAGAAATTGCACTCCCTGCAATAATGCTTTTCCTCATTGCCGCAATTTGCACGGCACTTCTTGCAGGAACCAATCTGTTAACCAAAGACAGAATTGCTGAAATTGCCGTTCAGGCAGAAAATGAAGCTAAATCTGCAGTTATTGAGGCTTCCTCCTTCTCTGATGCAAAAGAGGTTAACGGCAACATTTATTATGAAGCTCTTGACGAAAAAGGAAATCTGATCGGCTATGTTTTCAATGTCAGTGCAAAAAGCTATGGCGGTACTCTTATCTGTATGGTAGGTATCGGCACAGAGGATGAAAAGGTTACAGGCGTTGAAATCACTGCAATAAGCGATACCCCCGGTCTTGGTATGAAGGCTACCGCGAAGGATTGGCTTGATCAGTTTATCGGCAAAGCAAGCGGAATAAAGGTTAACAAAAACTCTTCTTCAGATACAGAAATTCAGGCTATCACAAGCGCAACTATAACTTCTCAGGCAGTAACAGATGCGGTAAATTCTGCATTTAATGTTTTATCTCAGGTAAAAGGAGGTGCCGAAAATGGCTAAAGGTGAAAAATGCTCACTCCGTAAGGAATTCACAAAGGGTCTTCTTATTGAAAATCCCGTTTTAAGACTTGTTCTCGGCACTTGCCCCACTCTTGCAACATCAACCTCAATGGTTAATGCAATCGGTATGGGTATTGCCGCAACAATCGTTCTCATTTGCTCCAATATAGCAATTTCCGCATTAAGAAAGGTAATTCCCGATAAGGTCAGAATCCCTGCTTATATCGTTATTATTGCTTCTTTTGTTACAATAGTTCAGATGCTTGTTAAAGCCTTTGTTCCTGCCCTTGATTCAGCCTTGGGAGTTTTCCTTCCCCTTATTGTTGTTAACTGTATCATTCTCGGCAGAGCAGAAGCCTTCGCAAATAAAAACCCCGTTATCGCTTCTGCAGTTGACGGCTTAGGTATGGGTATCGGCTTTACAGCAGCCCTCTTCTGTATGGCACTTATAAGAGAATTCTTAGGTAACGGCACACTCTTCGCAGATGCACAGAATCTTCTTGGTGTGTTCGGCGATAACGTTTTAGGTGGCTTCAATGGTGTTACTGTTCTCAGCACACCTATGACATTGTTCATTCTTCCCGCAGGTGGCTTCTTTGTTTTTGGTATTCTTATTGCCCTTGCAAATAAAATAAGTGATAAGAAAAAGCTTCCTAAAGCAGAGCTTCACGGATGCGAAAGCTGTCCGCTTGCATCAACCTGCTCTAAGGTAGTTTCAAAAAGGGAGGATAATATGATATGAATGCAACTCAGATTTTTTCAATAATCCTCACCGCTATTCTCACAGAGAACTTTGTTCTTTGTAAGTTCCTCGGTATCTGCCCGTTCCTTGGTGTTTCAAAGAAGGTTGATACAGCTCTTGGTATGAGCGTTGCAGTTATCTTTGTTATGCTTATTTCAACTGCAGTCACCTACCCTATCAATGCTCTTCTTAATCAGTATAATATAGGCTATTTACAGACAATTGTTTGCATTCTTGTTATAGCCGCACTTGTTCAGCTTGTTGAAATCGTCCTTAAAAAATATATTAAATCCCTTTACAATGCATTGGGTATTTATCTTCCCTTGATTACAACAAACTGTGCAGTTTTAGGTGTTGTTCTTCTTAATTTCACCAACGGCTATACCTTTGGTCTTTCAATGGTTAACTCTTTCGGTGCAGGCGTGGGCTTTATGGTTGCTATGCTTATTTTTGCAGGTGTCCGTTCAAGGCTTGAAACTGCCGATATTCCCGAAGGTCTTAAGGGTCTTCCCTCAACACTTATTGCCGCTTCCTTAACATCTGTTTCCTTCCTTGGCTTCTCAGGTGTTGTTGAAGGCATATTCGGTTAAGATAAGGAGGTAGAAGAAAAATGACAGAAATATTATTCCCTATCCTCCTTGTTGCAGGTATCGGTCTTGTTTTAGGCTTGGGCCTTGCAATTGCTTCAAAGGTTATGGCGGTTCCTGTTGATGAAAAAGCAGAAGCTATTACAGAGGTTCTCCCCGGTGCAAACTGCGGTGCTTGTGGTTTTTCAGGTTGTGCAGGCTATGCTGCTGCCCTTTCCTCAGGCAAAACTGACCAGACAAACCTTTGTGCCCCCGGTGGCACAGCAGCTGCAACTCAAATTGCAGAAATTCTCGGTACTGCTCCGGCTGAAGTAATGCCCACAACGGCAGTTGTTATGTGTATGGGCAACTCCTCTAACTCCCACGATAAAATGACCTATAAGGGCGTTAGCAGCTGCAGAATGGCTACTCAGCTTTTCGGTGGTGCAAAGGAGTGCGCTTATGGTTGTTTGGGTCTTGGGGATTGTGTTGATGCTTGTGAATTTGATGCAATCCATATTTGCGATGGTGTTGCAAGAATTTCAACCATTGCCTGCCATAGCTGTAAGGCTTGTGTTAAGGCTTGTCCCAAAGGACTTATCACTATGCTTCCTCTTAATGTTACTCAGGCAGCAGTTCTTTGTAACAACAAGGAAAAAGGCGCAACCGCAAGAAAGCATTGCAAAGCCGCTTGTATCGGTTGTATGAAATGCGTTAAGGCTTGCGAGCACGATGCCGTTAAGGTAGAAAACTTCCTTGCAAGCGTTGACCCCGAAAAATGCGTAGGTTGTGGCAAATGCCACGAGGTATGCCCCGTTGGTTGCATAGATTTGATTACACCTAAGGGTTAATATATTTCTTATGAGATACAAAAAAGACTTCGGTTCAGAACCGAAGTCTTTTTCGTATCTCTATTTTTATTAGTCTTCAATAATTTTCTTGTTGATTTTCTTTTCAATAGCAGGAACAACCTTGGGGAAAAGAAGCTTTGCACAAAGAAGATATGCAAGGAAGCCACCAACAATACCAACTACCGCGCCTGCAATAACATCTGTGGGATAGTGAACGTGAACATAAATTCTTGAGAAACCGATAAGGAATGAAAGAATTAATGTAGGAATACCAATTGCAAGGAATTTCTTATTCTTGAAGCAACCAAGGAGCATTGCAAATGCCGCGCCGATTGAGGTTGATGTGTGACCAGAGGGGAATGACCAGCTGCTGCTCTTGTGAATAAGGTCGGGCCATACATATTTATAACCTGCATTCTCCCAAACTGTTGGGTCAAGGTTATAAGGACGAGGTCTCTGAATAACATTTTTAAGAGCAACGTTATTGATAAGAGATGCAACTGCAAGACCACCAATAAGAAGAATACCAAGCTTTCTTGTTTTTCTGGGAATAAGTAAAATTACTCCGATTACCCACCAGATGATACCGGGTGTGTCACCAAGGTGTGTAATAAATGTCATAATTTCGTTTAAAACAGGTCCCATAATACTGTCAACAAACTGATAAATAGCAACGTCAACATTTACTATGAAATCATTCAAAAAGAATTCTGCCATAACTACCTCCTGAATATTAAATTATATGCAACTATTTTACACTTTAGGCAACAAAAAGTCAATATGTAGATCAGTTTTAGTTAAGGGTGAGGGGTGTCGGGACCTGCGGTCGCCATTGTATTAGTGAAAAGTTGAAAGTGGAAATTTGAAAATTTCGGGTCTGAGACGCAATTATTATGAACGCAGTGAATAACAAGGTTCTGTCGCAGACAGGTTCTTATAAAAATGAACTATCATAATTAATTGTGTGGTATAGGCGAGCCTATACCTTACGGTTACGACCCTATCCAACTTATGCACTTGAAACATCTAACCGTAAGGCACTGGCTTGCCTGTGCCAGAGAGCAAAGTAAAAGTATCTCGAAGTCTATATAATGTTTGGAAGCGGAGCTTCCCCTTCGTTCCTCACTCCTAACTCCTCACTCCTAACTAAAAAAGAGAGTGGCAAAAGCCACTCTCTCGGTTGTTATAAAAATTATTCAATAACTTCTGTAACTGCACCTGAACCAACTGTTCTACCACCTTCACGGATAGCGAAACGAAGACCTGTTTCGATAGCGATAGGAGTGATAAGCTCAACAGTCATTTCAACGTTGTCGCCAGGCATACACATTTCTGTGCCTTCGGGAAGGAAGATAGTACCTGTAACGTCAGTTGTTCTGAAGAAGAACTGAGGTCTGTAGTTGTTGAAGAAAGGTGTGTGACGGCCGCCTTCATCTTTAGAAAGAACATAAACCTGACCTTTGAATTTTGTGTGGGGTTTGATTGAACCGGGTTTGCAAAGAACCTGACCACGTTCAATACCTTTTCTGTCAACACCACGAAGAAGAGCACCGATGTTGTCACCAGCGATAGCTTCGTCAACGATCTTGTGGAACATTTCAACACCTGTACAAACAGTCTTTGTGCTTTCGTCCTTAAGACCAACGATTTCAAGCTCGTCACCGATCTTAACTGTACCACGCTCAACTCTACCTGTAGCAACAGTACCACGGCCTGTGATTGTGAAAACGTCTTCAACAGGCATAAGGAAGGGAAGGTCCTGCATACGGTCGGGAGTGGGGATATAGCTATCTACTGAATCCATGAGTTCAAGGATAGGAGCATAAACGGGATCGCTGAGATCTGTTGAAGCGCTATCAAGAGCCTGGAAAGCAGAACCTTTGATGATGGGAGTATCATCGCCGGGGAATTCGTACTCATCAAGAGTTTCACGAACTTCCATTTCAACGAGCTCAAAGAGTTCGGGGTCGTCTACGAGGTCGCATTTGTTAAGGAATACAACGATGTAGGGAACGCCAACCTGACGAGCAAGAAGAAGGTGTTCTTTTGTCTGAGCCATAGGACCATCAGTAGCAGCGATAACAAGGATAGCACCATCCATCTGAGCAGCACCTGTGATCATGTTCTTGATATAGTCAGCATGGCCGGGGCAGTCAACGTGAGCATAGTGACGAGCATCTGTCTCGTACTCAACGTGAGCTGTGTTGATTGTGATACCACGTTCTCTCTCTTCGGGAGCCTTATCGATGTTTGCATAGTCCTCGAACTGTGCATAGCCCTTAAGAGAAAGAGTTTTTGTGATAGCAGCTGTAAGAGTTGTCTTACCGTGGTCAACGTGACCGATAGTACCAATGTTAATATGGGGTTTGGTTCTTTCGAATTTCTGTTTAGCCATTGGAAATTTCCTCCTTAAAAATAGAAATTAGCAAAATTTGCACGATATAATTTTATCAAATATATCGCAATAATTCAATAGTTTTTTGAAAAATCTTACTAAAAACACCGGCTCAAAGCCTTGTTTTTAGTTCTTTGCTCTCTCGTCCATAATCTTTTCAGCAATGTTTCTGGGAACTGCCTGATAATGAGCAGGCTCCATAACATACTGACCACGGCCCTGTGTTTTGGAACGAAGGTCTGTAGCATAACCGAACATCTCTGAAAGAGGAACGTGAGCAATAATTTCAGCAGCACCGTTTCTGTCTTCCTGACCCTGAGGAAGTCCGCGACGAGAAGTAAGGTCGCCGAGAACATCACCGATGTAGTCATTAGGAACAACAACAGTAACCTTCATAATGGGCTCCATAAGAACGGGAGCAGCCTTCTTCATAGCTTCCTTGAAAGCCATAGAACCTGCAGTCTTGAAGGCAAGTTCTGATGAGTCAACCTCGTGGTATGAACCATCATAAAGTGTAACCTTAACGTCAACAACGTTGTAGCCTGCAAGAACACCGGAGAGCATTGCGCCCTTGATACCTGCTTCTGCAGGACCGATGAATTCCTTAGGAATAGCACCGCCGACAATAGCGTTAACAAATTCGTAGCCTTTTCCTTCGTTGGGCTCGATACGAATCTTAACATGACCATACTGACCGTGACCACCGGACTGACGAGCAAATTTGGTGTCAGCCTGTGCTTCTGCAGTAATAGTCTCTCTGTAAGCAACCTGAGGCTTACCTACGTTTGCTTCAACTCTGAATTCACGAAGAAGTCTGTCAACGATGATTTCAAGGTGAAGCTCACCCATACCGGCGATGATAGTCTGTCCTGTTTCTTCATCTGTGTAGCATTTGAATGTGGGATCTTCCTCTGCAAGCTTTGCAAGAGCAATACCCATTTTTTCCTGACCTGCTTTGGTCTTGGGCTCAATAGCAACACGGATAACAGGCTCGGGGAATTCCATAGATTCAAGAATAACGGGGTGATTCTTATCGCAAAGAGTGTCACCTGTTGTTGTTCTCTTGATACCAACAGCAGCAGCGATATCACCTGCATAGCAGCAGTCGATGTCCTTACGGTCGTTAGCGTGCATCTGAAGAATTCTACCGATTCTTTCGTTATCGTCTTTTACTGAGTTATAAACAGTTGAACCTGTTTCAATTTTACCTGAGTAAACTCTAAAATAGCAGAGCTTACCAACGAAGGGGTCAGTTGCGATCTTGAATGCAAGAGCAGCGAAAGGACCGTTATCGGTTGATTCGCGAACCTCTTCCTCTTCAGTATCGGGGTTGATACCCTTGATAGCTTCGATATCTGTGGGAGCAGGCATATAGTCTATAACCGCGTCAAGAAGCTTCTGAACACCCTTGTTTTTGTATGATGTGCCGCAAACAATCGGAACCATGTCGTTAGCAATAGTAGCTTTTCTGATGCAAGTTTTGATTTCGTCAATAGTGAGCTCTTCACCTTCGAAATACTTCATCATAAGCTCATCGTCCTGCTCAGCAACATGCTCGATGAGTTCGGCACGATATTTTTCTGCAAGTTCCTTCATATCTTCGGGAATTTCTTCTACTCTGATGTCCTTACCAAGGTCATCATAGTACATAACCGCGTTCATTTCAACGAGGTCGATAATTCCTTTGAAAGAAGATTCAACACCGATGGGAAGCTGAATCGGAACAGCGTTACATTTAAGTCTGTCTTTTACCATGTTAAGAACATTGTAGAAGTCAGCGCCCAAGATATCCATCTTGTTAACATAAATCATACGCGGAACCTTGTATTTATCAGCCTGTCTCCAAACAGTTTCTGACTGGGGCTCAACACCGCCCTTAGCACAAAGAACTGTAACAGAACCGTCAAGAACACGAAGTGAACGTTCAACCTCAACTGTGAAGTCAACGTGACCGGGAGTGTCGATGATGTTGATTCTGTTGCCGTTCCAGAAACAAGTTGTTGCAGCAGAGGTAATTGTGATACCTCTCTCCTGTTCCTGTGCCATCCAGTCCATTGTAGCAGCACCGTCATGTGTTTCACCTAATTTGTGGTTAACACCGGTATAGAAAAGGATACGCTCAGTTGTTGTGGTTTTACCAGCATCAATATGAGCCATAATACCGATATTTCTGGTCTGCTGTAAAGATACCTGTCTTGGCATAATATCCTCCGAATTATACTTAGAATATTCAAACGGTTAAAATTACCATCTGAAATGTGCAAATGCTTTGTTTGCTTCTGCGTTTTTGTGCATATCTTCTTTTTTCTTGAATGCAGCACCAACAGAATTTGTAGCGTCTAAAATTTCGTTAGCAAGTCTTTCCTTGGCTGTTCTTTCTGAACGCAATCTGGAATAAACTGTGATCCAACGGAGACCGAGTGTTTCACGTCTTTCGGGACGAACATCGATCGGAACCTGGTAAGTAGCACCGCCGATACGACGAGCCTTTACCTCGAGAACGGGCATAACATTTTCCATTGCAGCTTCGAAAACCTCAAGGGGTTCTTTGCCTGTCTGTTCTCTGATGATATCGAATGCGTCGTAAACAATTTTCTGTGCGACACCCTTCTTACCATCTAACATTACATTGTTAATAAGCCTTGTAACAAGCTTTGAGTTGTAAAGCGGATCTGGCAAAACATCACGTTTTGCAATCTTGCCTCTTCTTGGCACTTCGCTTCCCTCCTTCATATTAATGATATCTTAGGTACTCGAGTGACTTTGCTTCCCGTGGCGCCAATGGGCTTTTACAACTCTGTATATAGTCATAAAAATACTCACCATTGGTTGAATTAAATTCAGCCTGCAAGAAGATTTGTCCTGAATAATAGTTTAGGTAAAATTATTTTTTACCTGCTTTGGGACGTTTTGCACCGTATTTTGAACGGCTCTGCATTCTGTTTGCAACGCCCTGGGCATCAAGTGTGCCTCTGATGATGTGGTAACGCACACCGGGAAGGTCCTTTACACGACCACCACGGATAAGAACCACACTGTGCTCCTGAAGATTGTGACCCACGCCGGGAATGTAAGCAGAAACTTCGATTCCGTTTGTGAGACGAACTCTGGCGAGCTTTCTGAGAGCTGAGTTAGGCTTCTTAGGTGTATCAGTCTTAACAACTGTGCAAACACCACGCTTCTGAGGAGAGTTGTTATTTGTCATAACATTCTTCTTAGAGTTGAGACCTTTACCGAGAGCAGGAGCTTTTGACTTCTTTTCAAGAGTTGATCTACCGCTGCGAACGAGCTGATTAAATGTTGGCAAGTATTTTCACCTCCGATATTAATATAGGTTAAATACGGAACAGGGCACACCTATCCCATACGCACCGAATAATAATTTACCATTTCAGAAACCTTTTGTCAACAGTTTTACCAAACTTTTTTACAAAAATTCATTAAAAATCACAAAAAAACATTTCTCATTCACCTGATAAATCAGGCGAATGAGAAATTATTAATTATTCCATAGGAATTTCTATTGAATTGAATGTTTCCTCGGGAACAGCAGTTGAAACAACATCAACATCGCTGTAGCAACCCATACCTGTACCGGAGGGAAGAAGCTTACCGATGATAACGTTCTCTTTAAGACCGAGAAGCGGGTCAACCTTACCCTTGATAGCTGCATCTGTAAGAACCTTTGTTGTTTCCTGGAAGGAAGCAGCAGAAAGGAATGATTCAGTTGCAAGAGATGCTTTTGTGATACCGAGAAGAACGGGAGCTGCTGTTGCAGGAACGAAGGGCATACCCTCTGCTTCGCAACGTGCTTTTGCTTCTGCATTAGCAATATTAAGCTCGCGTTTTTCAATGGAAGTACCCTGAAGAAGAGTTGTTGAACCGGGATCTTCAACTTTAACCTTTCTCATCATCTGGCGAACAATAACCTCGATATGCTTGTCGTTGATATCAACACCCTGCATACGATATGTCATCTGAACCTCTTTGATAAGGTAGTTGTGAACTGCGTCAACACCGAGAACTGCAAGAACGTCGTGGGGGTTAACTGCACCTTCTGTAAGATGCTGACCCTTCTTAACGTATGCACCCTCCTGAATTTCCTGACAAAGTCTTGCATCGAAGGGAATAAGATATTTCTTAACATCCTCATCATTAGTAATAACAACATAGTTACTCTTCTTGATTTCTTCGAATGAAACTTTACCGTCAATTTCACTGAGCATTGCAAGTGTTTTGGGCTTTCTGCCTTCGAAGAGCTCTTCAACACGGGGAAGACCCTGTGTGATGTCAGCCTGAGAAGCAACACCACCGGTGTGGAAGGTTCTCATTGTAAGCTGTGTACCGGGTTCACCGATAGACTGAGCAGCGATAATACCAACTGCTTCACCTACTGTAACAGGACCTGCTGTTGCAAGGTTTGAACCATAACACTTGATGCATACACCATGGTCACATTCACAAGTAAGAAGTGAACGGATTTTAATTTTTCTGTCTGCCTCGTTAGGACGAGCATTGACAATATCAGCAATTTTCTTTGCCAATTCGTCATCAATCATTGTGTCTGTATCACAAATGATTTCGCCGTTTTCGTCACAGAAGTTTTCAAGAAGGTATCTGCCTGTAAGGCGCTCTCTCAAGGGCTCGATAATATCGTTACCGTCCTTGATATCGTAAACCTCAAGACCATCACTGCAGTGGCAGTCTTCAGAACGGATGATAACCTCCTGTGAAACGTCAACAAGACGTCTTGTAAGGTAACCTGAGTCAGCAGTACGAAGCGCTGTATCGGCAAGACCTTTACGCGAACCGTGAGACGAAATGAAATATTCCAAAACGTTAAGACCTTCACGGAAGTTAGCCTTGATGGGAACTTCGATTGCGCGACCTGAGGTATCAGCCATGAGACCACGCATACCTGCAAGCTGTTTGATCTGATCCTTACTACCACGGGCACCAGATGTAGCCATCATGTAGATTGGGTTATACTGGTCGAGGTTGTCGATAAGGTCATCGGAGATGGCATCGACAGCTTCGTTCCATGAGCTGATTACTCTGTTGTATCTTTCCTCGTCACTTATGAGACCTCTCTTATACTGCTTGGTAATTTTGTCTACCTTGCCTTGTGCTTCATCGAGGTGCTGCTGCTTTGTTTCGGGGATGATGATATCGGATACGCTGATGGTTAAAGCGCCTCTTGTTGAGAACTTATAACCAAGAGCTTTGATATGGTCA
>JAZMZY010000091.1:0-86218 GCA_045586265.1 Acutalibacteraceae bacterium | reverse complement strand
GGCATTTTAATTTCGTTAATTCGTATCATTTTAAGTCCCTATTTTAATAATTTTCCTGCGCTGTGACCTGCAATTCTGCCCGTTGTAAAGGCAAGGTGCAGGTTATAACCGCCACAGTCACCGTGTATATCAAGAATTTCACCACAGAGGAATAAGCCCTCTGCTTTTTTTGACATCATTGTGAGCGGTGAAACCTCATTGGTTTTAATTCCGCCCTTTGTTACCTGAGCACTTTCAAAGCCCTTGGGGGATTTTATGTTGATTTCAAAGCATTTTAACTGCTTAACCACTTCATTGAGCTGAGCACTCTTTAAAGCCTTGCATTTGCTTTGTGGCTTAATACCGCTTCTGTTCATAACCGCAAATCCAAGCTTTAAATTAACAATACCGTTAAGAATTGCTTCAAATTCAGCGTCAGGGAAGCTGTTAATGCCTTGCTTCAGGTGATCGAATACCTCCTCTTCTGTAATACCATTGCATAAATCAACGTTGATTTTTAAACTCCCTCTGCTTTCGCAAAGGTGAGAAAGATTCATAACGGGAATACCAGAAATTGCTTTATCAGTGAATTGAATTTCGCCCTTTTCACTGCCTAAAAAAGTGTTGTCCGAATAAAGCTTTGCTTCGCCTTCTGCACGAACACCCTTAAGCAAATTCAGGTCCTTATCGCTTATAACAAGACCGCAAAGGGCAGGGTAGAGAGGCGTTAGGCTGTGCCCTAAAGCCTTTGCAAGATTATAGCAGGAGCCGTCTGAGCCGTGAACTGAGTAGGCTTTACCGCCACCGCAGATAATAACACTGTCAAAAAATTCACCGTTAACAGAAAATCCGTTTTTTGATTTTTTTATGTCAGAAATATGGCATTCTGTTTTTATTGTTGTGCTTCTGCCTTGAGCATCCTTTAAAAGTGCATCCTTAATGGTTGAAGCCTGTTGAGAGCGAGGGTAAATTCTTCCGTCTTCTTCATAGGAAAGCACCCCGATGTTTTTGAAAAAAGCTTTAATATCAGAAAAATCGCTTGATAAAAGGCTTTTCAAAAACTCGTAGTCACCATAAAAATGCTTTAAGGAGAGGTCTTCGTTTGTGAAATTGCATCTGCCGTTGCCTGTGGCAAGAATTTTTTTACCGCATTTTTGCATTCTGTCAAAAATAGTTATATTTAAATCAGGGTTTATTTTGGAAGCTTCAATAGCTGCGCAAAGACCCGATGCACCTGCGCCGATAATAGCAAGCTTTTTCAAAAAAATCCCTCCAATATTTTTTTAAAACGCAACAATTATAATATATTTAATCAAAAGTTACAATAGCAATAACGAAATACTGCGATATTTTTTCGCTCTCAACAAAAATCTGTTTTATGACGGAAAGAGGTTTACAAAATAAAAGAAATTTGATATAATATCACGCAGTTTTATTGTATAGGAGAAAATTATGTCTAAATCTTATCTCTCAATGACCAAAGAAGAATTGTTGAATGAATATAATTCTGTTAAGGCAGAATATGAAAATCTCAAGGCTCAGGGTCTTTCAATTGATATGTCACGAGGTAAGCCCGGTGCAGACCAGCTTGATATTTCCGATGGTATGCTTGATGCACTTTCCGATGGTGATTTCAAATGTGAAAATGGTCTTGATGTAAGAAACTACGGTGTTCTTGACGGTATCCCCGAGTGCAAAAGGCTTTTTGCAGATTTGCTTGAGGTTAAGCCCGAAAATATAATTGTTGGCGGTAATTCAAGCCTTTCTTTGATGTTTGATTATGTTGCTCAATGCTTGTATATGGGTGCAGGCTTCACTCCCTGGTCTCAGCAGGGTAAGGTTAAATTCCTTTGTCCTTGCCCGGGCTACGACAGGCATTTTGCAATCTGCGAATACCTTGGAATTGAAATGATTAACATTCCTATGACCGATGAAGGTCCCGATATGGATGCTATTGAAGAGGCAGTTAAGGACAGCTCTGTTAAGGGTATGTTCTGTGTTCCCAAATATTCAAATCCTCAGGGTATCACATTCTCTGCAGAAACTGTTAAGAGAATTGCGAACCTTGATGTTGCAGATGATTTCAGAATTATCTGGGATAATGCTTATTGTGTTCACGATTTAACAGATACAACCGATGAGCTTCTTAATATTTTCGATGTTCTTCCCGGAAAGAATAAAAATATGGTTGTTGAGGTTGCTTCAACATCTAAAATTTCATACCCCGGTGCAGGTGTTGCTTGCATTGCAACATCCGTTGAAAATGTTAAGGAAATTCTTAAAAGGCTTACTGTTCAGGCTATCAGCTATGATAAAGTCAATATGCTTCGCCACGTTAAATTCTTCAAGGATGTTGAGGGCATAAAGAATCATATGAAGCTTCATGCAAAAATCCTTAAGCCTAAGTTCGATGCGGTTATTGACACTCTTGAAGCAGACCTTTCAGACCTTGGAATTGCAGAGTGGGTAAATCCCAACGGAGGTTATTTTATCAGCCTTGATGTTACAGGCGGTAGTGCATCAAGAGTAGGTGTTCTTTGCAAGGAAGCAGGTGTTACTCTTACAAATGTCGGTGCAACCTTCCCCTATGGTAAGGACCCGTCTGACAGTAATATACGTATTGCTCCCACTTTCCCCACACCTGAGATTCTTTCAAAGGCAGTTAAGGTTCTCACAACCTCTGTTAAGCTTGCTTGTCTCGAAAATCTTTGTAAATAAAAGCTATTTGTAATAAGGTGATTTTATGCTCAGAATAGGTCACGGCTACGATGTTCACGCCTTTGCAGAAAACAGAAAATGTATCATTGGTGGTGTTGAAATTCCTTGTGAAAAGGGGCTTTTAGGTCACTCTGATGCAGATGTTTTGCTTCACGCCGTTTCCGACAGTCTTTTAGGTGCGGCTGCATTGGGTGATATAGGTAAGCATTTTCCTGATACGGACCCGGAATATAAAGGTGCTGATAGCCTTAAGCTTCTTTCCTGTGTTGTTAAGCTTATTGAGGAAAAGGGCTATAAGGTTGTTAATATTGATGCAACTGTTATTGCTCAGATGCCAAAGCTTGCACCATATATTACCGAAATGCGCCAAAACATAGCAAAAACCTTGAATGTTGATATTGATTTTATCAGTGTTAAGGCTACAACAGAGGAAAAATTAGGCTTCACAGGTCGTAAAGAGGGCATCTCTGCTCACTGTGTTTGCCTTATTGAAAAGTAAACAATAAAACAACCCTTGCATATTATGTACAAGGCTATTATGCCTTAACTTAATACGGAAGGGTCTTTTTATGAACAAAAAAGGTATTAAGGTCGGCTCCTTGACCTATGCTATGAAGGGGCGAGACCTTTTGCAGAAAAATGGTTATAAAGCATATCTGACCCGCAACCCCAATCCTGATACGGAAGACGGATGCGGGTATGTTATTTATGTTAATAATATTGACAGACGTTGCTTTTCTATATTGAAATCGGGTGGCTTGAAGGTTTCTGGTGTTGTGGATTTAGGTGAGGCGTTATGATTTATCTTGATAATGCCGCAACAAGCTATCCAAAGCCTTCAGAGGTTATAAAGGCAGTTGATTTATCAATGAAATTATATGGTGCAAATCCCGGCAGAAGCGGGCATAAAATGTCTGTTGATGCGGCTTTTCAGGTGTATAAATGCAGGGAAAGGCTTGATAGCTTTTTCAATGGCTACGGAGCAGAGCTTGTATCATTTTTCCCCAATTGCACCTATGCTCTGAACACCGCAATTAAGGGGATTGTAAAAAAAGGCGACCATATTATTATTTCTTCTCTTGAACACAATTCTGTTTTGCGCCCGGTTCATAAGCTGAATGAAGATGGGGTAGCAGAATATTCTGTTTTCAGTGTCACCGAAGCAGTTGAGGAAACCCTGGAAAATTTCAGGCAGGCTTTTAAAGATAACACCACTCTGTGTATTGTAACGGCAGTTTCAAATGCTTTTGGTAATATTCTGCCATTGAAGGAATTGTCAGAAATTGCTCATAAAAACGGGGCATTGTTCTTTGTGGATGGTGCTCAGGGTGCAGGAGTGGTTGAGCTTGATATGAAAAAGCAAGGAATAGATTGCCTTTGTGTTCCCGGGCATAAGGGGCTTTTGGGCCCTATGGGAACAGGAGCATTGTTGCATAAAGGCTTGCCGTTTTCCTCAATAATTGAGGGGGGGACGGGAACGGCATCCTTTGATTTTTCACAGCCTGAAATGTACCCGGAAAGGCTTGAAAGCGGTACCTTGAATGTTCCCGGTATCTGCGGCTTGAAAAAGGGCGTTGAAATCGTTTCCAAAAGAGGTGTAAGCAATATTTTTAAGAGGGAATCCCGGTTGTGCAGGTGGCTTTACAAGGGTCTGCAGGAAATTCCTGAGGTTAAGCTGTATCAAGGGAATTATAGCCCCGGAATATTTGCACCACTCGTAAGCTTTAATGTGGGAGATTTACACAGTGAGCAGGTTTCCGCCTACCTTAATGAGAACGGAATTGCGGTTCGGGGAGGCTTTCATTGTGCACCCTTAGCCCACATTTCCAACAATACTCAGAAGCAGGGTGCAGTAAGGGCTTCACCATCATCTTTTAATACAGAAAAAGATATAAATTTTCTGTTAAATTTAGTCAGAAAAATTGCAATTTACAGAAATATATGATATTATATACAATATATTGGGTAAAATCGTTTAAAAAAGCAGGGAAGCGGTGATTTGATGAACACAATTTTGAATTTTCTTGAAAAATGCAGTGATGCACTTTTAAGCTTTAATTTCCTTTCGGATTTTCTTGATATTCTTCTTGTGGCTTTTGTTATCTATGAAGGAATTAAACTCATCAGAGGGTCAAGAACAATTCAGCTTATTAAAGGTATCGCTTTTCTCGGGGTCGTTTTTGCGGTTGTTAAATTGTTGAATATGGAGGCATCTGAGTATCTTCTTTCTATCCTGTTTCAGAATGGTCTTATTATTCTCGTTGTTCTCTTTTCGCCTGAGCTTCGAAATATTCTTGAAAAGTTCGGCAGGCGTTCTTTCACAAATATTTCCTTGTTCGGCTTCAGAAATACAGATGCTTTTGTTAAAGCTGTTACCGCAACGATTAATGATTTCTGCAAATCGGCAAATGATTTAAGTGATACCAAAACAGGTGCTTTGGTTGTGTTTGAAAAGGATGCACCTCTTCAGGAAATTATCAAAACAGGCACAATTCTTGATGCTCAGTCATCGCCCGAGCTTTTTAACGGATTGTTTTTCAAAAACTCTGCTCTTCACGATGGTGCTGTTATAGTGCGTGACGGAAGAATTTATGCGGCAGGCTGTATATTACCCCTTACACAGAACAATGCTCTTGACAGTGAGTTAGGAACCCGTCACAGAGCAGCAATAGGTATGAGTGAAAATTCTGATGCGGTTGTGGTTGTTGTTTCGGAGGAAACGGGTTCAATTTCAGTTGCTGTTAACGGTGTTCTTACAAGAAATGTTACCCGTGGAGCACTTCGAGAAATGCTTTTAAGCAATCTCATTCCTCAAACCAATGACAATGACACAAACACTAAAATGAAAATTCTCAACAAAATAAGAAAGAAAAAAAGGGGAGGTAAAAAGGATGAAAATTAAAATCAAACTTAATGACCTCTTCAATAATGATTTGTTTGTGTTGATTTTTTCTCTTGTATCTGCCCTTGTTATATGGCTTATGGTGGTTGTAAATGTAAGTCCTGCCACAACAAGAGTTATTCAGGATGTAAAGGTTACGATTGATTCAACTGTTCCTTCTCAGTTTGGTCTTGAGGTTTTTGGTGAAACTGAGTTTACGGTTGATGTAACTGTATCGGGTAAGAAATATCAGATTTCTTCTGCGGCACTTTCTGCTGAGGATGTTGTTGTTGTTGCACAGACTAATATTGTTGATTCTGCAGGTAAAAGAGTTCTTCAGCTAAAGCCTGAAATTCCCGATGGTGCCGATTACACAATTACCAACATATCCTCGAAAACTATTGAGGTGTACTTTGATACTGCAAAAACAGTGCAGATGGTTATAGAGCCACAGGTTGTTACAGATGATTTCCCCATTGTAAAATCAGGCTTCACAAGTGGTGACATTAATTTATCTGAAACCTCTGTTACAATTACAGGTCCCTCAACGGAGATTAATCGTATTGAAAAGGTTGTTGCAAGGCTTGAGCTTGAAAAACCGCTTTCCTCTAATAAATCAGCGGATGCAGAAATAATTCTTCTCAGCGATAAAAACAAAAGTGACTTTAAATATGTAACAACCAACATTGATAAGGTTGTGCTTACAATTCCTGTATTGCAGGAAAAGGAGCTTGAAACAGTTGCAGCATTTAAAAATGCTCCCGATAATTTCATTGTCACTCCTTTGAAATACACAATTTCTCCTTCAAAGGATTTGTTCAACATTTCTGTTGATGATTATGAAAAAACAGAGGACTACACAATTGGTACAATCGATTTCAAAACATTGTCACCGTCAAACAGAGTGTTTACCTTCTCGTCAGAAAATCTGAAGCTTTCCGAGGAGAGTAAAACAGAAGAGTTTGTTGTTACTGTGGATATGTCAGATATAAGTCAGGAATATTTCACACTTCCAACAAAAAAGTTCGCTGTTAACAACCCCGAAAAAGAAGATTATAAAATTTCAGATCTTAATAAGTCAATTGTTGTTGTGGGTTCGGTTAAAGATTTAGAATCAGTTACCGAGGACGATATTAAGGTTGAAATTGATTTATCGGATATTGATATAAGCAAGGGTCAGACAATAACCGTGCCTGCAGTAGTAACTGTTGGTAATGCAGGCTGTTGGATTTACGGAAGCTATTCCGTTGAAATAAGCTTTTGATTTTTTTCAGGATAGGAGGGTAACTGAATGAAAGTGAAAAAAATAACGGCAATAGTAGTTGTTGTGGTTATGCTTCTTTTCTGCTCCGGTTGCTCTCTTAATTTCTTTTCGGTTGAAAGCTTGATGAGTCCGCCGGCTCAGTCAGGGCGGAACGGCGAGGTTGAAGCAGCCTTCAAAAAGCTGATGTCGGAAAAATCAGTTCAGTTAAGGAGTCCCGCAAGTGGTGAATATCAGACGGCTTTCGTTCTGTTTGATATTAACTCAGATGGTTCCGAGGAGGCAATTGTTTTCTATACAGATTCCTCTATTGATGCATCTGTGCGAATGGCTTTTCTTGAGTGTATAAACGATACATGGATGATTTCTGCAGATATCAAGGGCGCAGGTAGTGGCGTTTACGATGTAGCCTTTTCCGATTTGAATAATAACGGCTATTTTGAGATTTTAGTAGGGTGGTCGCTTTTTGATACTAAAGCCTCAAAGGTTTTAAGCATTTATGAAGTTGCAGAGGGCTCTAAGGGCTTGTTCACCTTGAATACACTTGGAAACGAGTATTACAACTACAAAGACTTAACGGATTTCAATGGTGACGATAATGAGGATATCGTTCTTGTTTATCTTGATGATTCCGGCGAGGTTCAGAAATCATATTTCCGTTGCTTTACTCTTTCGGGTAATGGTCAGTTCGT
Organism: Acutalibacteraceae bacterium; assembly: GCA_045586265.1. Taxonomy (GTDB): domain Bacteria; phylum Bacillota; class Clostridia; order Oscillospirales; family Acutalibacteraceae; genus DTU089. The sequence continues at coordinate 78,687 of JAZMZY010000091.1, read as the reverse complement.
AAAATATGGTGATGTGAATTTAGACAGTAACATCAGCTTCGTTTCAAAATTTCAGTTTGACAGTGTCTCTGTCAAGGGTAATGACTGCAAAAGAATTTTTATAGACTGTGTAAAAAATGAGCTTTCTATGTTTACTGAAATGCTTTATTGGGATACAGAAAATTTGAAGCCCGTCAGAAATGAAAAAAAGCCGTCCTCTTCAACCTTGCGCAGTTCAAAAATATATTGCCGTGATATTGATGGTGACGGACTTTTAGAAATTCCTTCAAACACAACATTGTTAGGTGACGAGAATTTATTGACTGTTAAAAAGCTTGATGTTCAATACACCTTCACAATGCTTGAATGGTTAAATTGCTATGGTGATAAAAGTGAAGGCAGCATCAAAACCTTGTTTAACCCCATTGATTTGTACCTTTACAGAGTCAGCCGTGCTGATGATATCACAGTTTATTATGATAATTTGAACGAGGCTCTCAAATTCTGCTTGTGGGATAAGGAAGAGAAATTGGTAAAGGATGAATTGCTCTCGATTTATTTCAGAGGAGAAAAGGACGACAAAAATGTTAATGGTAAAAGGCTGCACAAAAATGAAAACGGAACCTTTTATTATGGAATAACCTCCTATGGAGAAGATTTCGGAATTACAGACGAGGGTGTAAAATCTTCGTTTATTATAGTTTGAAAGCGTGAAGAATTATGAAAAAAGTACTTATTGCCGAGGATGAATCTGCTATCAGAGAAATTATAGGAATAACCTTGCGAAGAGCAGGCTATGAGGTTACCGAAGCTTGTGACGGTCAGCAGGCGCTTGATTTGTATGCTGAGAAAAACGGCGAGTTCGATGTTGTTTTGCTTGATATAATGATGCCGAATGTTGATGGTCTTGAGGTGTGCAAAAGGTTAAGAAGCGTAAGCGGTACAGTGGGGATTATTATGCTTACTGCAAAAACTCAGGAGATGGACAAGGTTTCGGGTCTTTTAATGGGTGCGGATGATTACATAACCAAGCCCTTCTCACCATCAGAGCTTATGGCGCGTGTTGACAGTGTTTACCGCCGTGTTGCCTTGAATAATCAGACCAAGGCTCAGCCTGCAAGAGCGGATAAAATCATATTGGAGCCCTTTGAGCTTAATCTGAGAAACAGAATGCTCTATAAAAATGGTGTTCAGATTGAGCTGACTCAGGTGGAATTCCAGATTATCGAATTTTTCTTTACCAATGCAGGTAAGGCGTTAAGCAGAACAGATATTTTAAAGAAGGTTTGGGGCGAATCCTATTTCGGTGATGAAAAGGTTGTTGATGTTAATATCCGTCGCCTCAGAATGAAGGTTGAGGAAGAGCCCTCTATACCCAAGCATTTAGTTACTGTATGGGGTATGGGCTATAAGTGGCTTTGATATAAATTAAAGATTATTTTCGGGGAGAAGAGGTGAGAGCAGTGAAAATTAAAGGGATTTCAAAAAGATGGGCAACTAATACCTTGCTTATTACTGCTCTTATTCTGTTTGTTCTTCTTTCTGTTTGTGCGGTTTTTGTTATCAGCTATTACAGAAACTATGTTACAGATTATCTTTCGGGCTATGCTAATGAAAGTGTAACCACGTTCTTTTCACCCTATGTTGGCGGTAACGATGATATTTTTGACCAGAAGGCAAAGGAATTTGTTGATAGCTTTGCAGATAAAAGCAGAGTTGAGGTTCAGGTTGTTAATGGTAACGGTACTGTTTCCTATTCCTCCTCGGGCTTCTATGTAAGCGAAACTGTTGATGAAATGGATGATGTCAAGGAAGCACTTGAATCCTCAAGTGGTATCAGTAAATGGTCGGGCTTCAATAATAATGGCGAGCATATTATGGCAGTTTCAATGATTTTGCCAAAGGTGGACGGGAATTTTTCAGGTGCAGTCCGTTTTATTACCTCCTTAAAAGCAATCGATGGGCAGATAATCGGTCTTGTTGTTATAATATTTCTTGTTTATTTAATAGCCCTCTTTTTTGTGGCGCTTTCGGGCGTGTTCTTCATTCAGACAATTGTTACGCCTGTTCGCAAAATTAATGATGCCGCAAGGCAGTTTATTGAAGGCGATTTTGATGTGCGCATTGAATCAGAAAACAGAGATGATGACGAAATTACCGAGCTTGCAGATTCAATAAACGGTATGATTGCCGAGGTTGCAGCAACCGATAAACTGAAAAACGACTTTATTTCAACTGTTTCTCACGAGTTGAGAACACCTCTTACCGCTATTAAGGGCTGGGGAGAAATGCTTAAAGAGCTTGATGGTGAGGACAGAGAAATCGCACGAAGAGGCACAGAGGTTATAATTAACGAATCCGAGCGTCTTTCAAAGCTTGTTGAGGAGCTTCTTGATTTCTCCCGTATTCAGAGTGGCAGTATGACCCTAAGACTTGAAAAAATAGATGTTCTTGCAGAGCTTGATGAAGCAATTTTCGTATTCAAGGAGCGCTCTAAAAGAGATGGTATTGATTTAACCTATTCAGTTCCGGAAATTCCTGCGCCTATGATGGCAGACCCTAACAGAATCAAGCAGGTTTTTGTTAATATACTTGACAATGCCTTCAAGTATTCTGAGCAGGGTGGTATGGTTAATGTGGTTGCCGTTGTTGATGACGGAGCATTGACTATTCATTTTGCAGATAACGGATGCGGTATCGCAGAAGAGGACTTACCCAATATTAAAAAGAAATTTTACAAGGCAAATCTGCAGATTCGCGGCTCAGGTATCGGACTTGCAGTTGTTGATGAAATTGTTAAGCTTCACAATGGTGCTCTTGAAATAAACAGTGAAATAAATGTGGGAACTACTGTAACGGTTGTTTTCCCCGTTGAAAAGGTATCTGTTGAGCCTGTTGTGCCTATAATAGAAGAATTGAAGGTAGAAGATGATGAGTGATAAAGAAAAATGCTGTCCCAAGGTTTCTGTTGGTGGACAGGCTCTTATTGAAGGCATTATGATGCAGGGACCCAAGGGTGCAGCAATGTCTGTAAGGCTTCCTGACGGAACAATTGATACAGAAAAATTAGAGGTTAAGCATATAAGGGATAAATTCAAGCCTGCAGGCTGGCCGATTATCAGAGGTGTTTTCAATATGGTTGAAAGCCTTATGTTCGGTATGAAATGTATGGAAAAATCTGCAGAAAAAGCAGGTCTTGATGACGACACGGACCCTGAGAAAATGTCCAAGCTTGATAAATGGATTTCTGACCATTTCGGACCAAAAATGATGGCAGTTGTAACCGGTATTTCAATGGTGCTGGGTTGCGGACTTGCTTTTGTTCTTTTCTTCTATCTGCCAACATTCCTTGTTGATGCTGCCGATAAGCATCTGTTTAAAAATGCTTTAGAAAATATCCATCCTCTTTTTGAGGGCTTAATGAGAATGGTAATATTTGTTATTTATATCTGGCTTACTTCAAAAATACCCGATATTAAAAGAGTGTTTATGTATCACGGCGCAGAGCATAAGTCAATTTTCTGCTATGAGCAGGGGCTTGAGCTTACTGTTGAAAATGTAAGAAAGCAGAAGCGCTTCCACCCTCGTTGCGGAACAAGCTTCATTTTCGTAATTCTTATTATCAGTATTCTTATTTCGTCGGTTTTAGTTGTTGCTTTTCCGGGTATTGATGAGGTTCGTGCAGTGTGGATGGCAATTAAGCTTTTAATCGTGCCCTTAACTGTTGGAATCGGTTATGAATTTATCCGTTATGCAGGCAAGCACGATAATGCGCTTGTGAAAATTCTTTCCGCACCGGGATTATGGATGCAGAGGCTTACAACAGTTGAGCCTACTGACGACATTATCGAGGTTGGCATTGAGTCTATAAAGGCAGTGCTTTTTGATACGGAAGAAAATAAAGCGGAGGATGAAGAGGTTTGAAAAAGCTTTATTCCGTATATTGTGAAGCAATAAAAGCTCTTACAGATGCAGGGTGTGACAGTCCTGAATTTGATGCTCAGCAGTTAGTGTCATATTGTCTGGGTATGAACAAAACCCAATTGCTTCTCAATTCGGGCGCACCTGTTGAAGAGGGTAAGCTTATTTTCTTTGAGGATTGTATAAAAAGGCGTTGTAATCACGAGCCCTTGCAATATATTATCGGAATGTGGGATTTTCATCGTTTCAGCTTCAAGGTAGGCGAGGGTGTTCTTATTCCCCGACCCGAAACAGAGCTTTTAGTTGAATTTGCCGCAGAAAAGATACAAAAAAATGATTTTAAGGTTGTTTATGATTTGTGTTGCGGAAGCGGTTGTATAGGTCTTACTGTTGCAAAGCTTTTTCCCACAGTCAGGGTTTTTTGTATCGACCTTTCAGATAAGGCAATTGAATATACCACAATGAATAAAGAGCTGTTATGTGCCGATAATGTAAGTATTGTAAAAGCAGATGTTCTTGATTGTGTTGGCTTTTTAGGGCTACCGAGACCTGATATAATTCTTTCTAATCCGCCTTATATCAGAACTGAGGAAATTAAAGAGCTTCAGCCTGAAATAGCCTTTGAGCCCTTTATGGCTCTTGATGGTGGCGATGACGGACTTGTTTTCTATCGTGCATTGTCGGAAAATTGGTTTACCTACATAAATAGGGGCGGTTATATTGCAATGGAAATCGGTGAGGAGCAGGGCAAGGATGTTTTATCCTTGTTCGTAGACAAAGCTGAGAAAGCAAGAGTTATTAAAGATGCAAGCGGTCTTGACAGAGTTGTGGCAGTAAAAAGATAGGAGTTTGTTATGCTAAGGTATTTAAGTGGTATTTTAAGCGGTGAATTTGATTTTGCAAATTTAGTTATATATGTCAGCTCTATAGCGTTTGTTGTGTTTTGTGCAACACCCTTGCACGAATTTGCACACGCCTTGATTGCTGTTAAATTGGGTGATGATACTCCTCGTCTCAGAGGCAGACTCACTATTAATCCTATGGCGCATATTGATAAACGTGGCGCATTGATGATTTTTCTTTTCGGCTTCGGTTATGCAAAGCCCGTTGAAGTAAGAATGAGACGCTTCAAAAAGCCTAAAAGAGATATGGCACTTGTTGCCCTGGCAGGTCCTGTGTGTAATGTTTTACAGGCTTTTGTATTTATGTTCATATACAATGCTTTAAAATACGCCTCAGTTAATGTTGATAATGTAATGCTTGTTTATATGTCCTTCTTTTTCTACTATGCGGCAATTATTAACACAAACCTTGCAGTGTTTAACCTTTTACCCATACCGCCACTTGATGGCTCAAGGCTTGCAACTGCATTGTTACCTGCTAAATACTATTATAAAATAATGCAGTATGAAAGATATATTATGATAGGATTGTTTGTTTTACTTTTCACAGGTATCCTTACAACTCCTTTAAGCTTTCTTTCAAATGCAGTTTTATCACTTTTAAATTCAGTTGCAGCATTACCTTTTTCATTATAAATTTAAGGAAGAAATATGGAAAAATTAAATTATAAGCTCGAGGTGTTCGAGGGTCCGATGGACTTGCTTTTGCACCTCATAACAAAACATAAACTTGATATATACGATATTCCGATTCTGGAATTAGTTGAGCAATATACCTCTTATGTCCGTGAAATGCAGGAAGAGAATATGGAGGTTGCAAGCGAGTTTCTTGAAATGGCAGCCCGACTTGTTTATATTAAAACAGTTTCTCTTTTGCCTGTGTATGACGAGGCAGAGGATTTGAAAAATGAGCTTCGGGATGAGCTTCTTGAATATCGTGATTGCAAAATTCTTGCAGGTAAGCTTTCTCAGATGACAGATGGCTTCAATTATACTGCAAGAGGCTTTCAGGAAAGCGTATCTCCTGATAATACCTATAAAAGACTTCACGAACCAAGTGAGCTTTTAAGTGCGTATTCACTTGCGGCAGGTAAGAAATTAAGACGCTTACCGCCACCGATAGATTCGTTTAAAACTATCGTTACAAAGAAGATAGTTTCAGTCGGTTCAAAGATTGATTCGATTGTATCTTCTCTGAAAAAACGCAAAAAACGCAAGCTTTTCGATATATATAAGGAAGCAAAGTCCCGTTCAGATTTGGTTGCAGCTTTCCTTGCTATATTAGAGCTTGCTAAGAATAAAACTATATACATTTCCGGTGACGGAGATGATGCTCAAATTGAGATTTTGGAAGGAATGGAAAACTCTTGATAGAGAATAAACAAATTGCCGCAACACAAGCAGTGCTTTTTGCGGCGGCAGAACCAATTGAATATACAAAGCTTGCAAATGTTTTAGGCTTTGATGATGAAACAATGCTATTAGTTCTTGATGAATTAGGTAAGAAGCTTGACAGCGATGATAGCGGTATTTGTCTCTTACAGCTTGATACCAAATATCAGCTTTGCAGTAAAAAAGAATTTGTTGAAGAAATACGAACAGTTCTTGACCTTAAGAGGAACGCACCTCTTTCTCAGGCAGCTTTTGAGGTTCTTGCAATTATTGCTTATAATCAACCTATAACAAAGCCTTACATAGAGCAAATTCGCGGAGTTGACTGTTCGGGTGTTGTCAATACCCTTTGCCAGAAGGAGCTTATAGAGGAAAAGGGCAGGCTTGATGTTCCGGGAAGACCTGTTCTTTACGGAACAACCGCCAACTTCTTAAGATGCTTTTCTCTGAGCTCTTTGGATGAGCTTCCTGAATTACCATCTGCCGACAGAGATGTTTTAATGTCCGATGTTGATAATGGTCAGCTTTCACTTTTTGATGGTGACGGTCAGGAAGAGCAGAAGGAAGAGACTGCAGAAGCCACAGAAATTGCTTCGGAAAATGAATAAAAATACACATATTACAGAAAAAGGGGCGATATAATGCCTGTTTTATATACAATTTTAGGTATAATTCTTTTCTTTGTGGTTGTATTTTCCTTGAAGGTAACCGTTATAGTTGATTATGCAGAAAAAACAGTTGTTAAGCTGAAATACCTTTTTATAACAATACCTATTGTTGATACATCAAAAGAGAAAAAGGAAAAGAAGCCTAAAAAAGAAAAAAAGCCTAAGGAAGATAAAAAGTCAAAAAAGGGCGAGGCAGATGTTACTGTTGAAGGTGAAATAACTGAAACAACAGAAGCTGCCGAGCAACCCAAGGACGAAAAAGCAAAAAAAGAAAAACCACAAAAGCAGGGCAACAGTCTTTTAAAGCAATTGTATCTTGACCACGGCTATGAGGGGCTTGAAAAAATGCTTCGCGATTTAGGTAGCTCTCTCGGTGGCTTTTTCGGTAAGCTTTATAAAACCTTTACCATTGATGAGCTTTATATAAAAATGGTTACCGCAGGTGGTGATGCGGCAGATACCGCAATGAAGCACGGTAAGCTCTGTGCCTGGCTCTATCCTGTTTTAGGTAAGCTCATTTCAACTTGTAAAGTTAAAAAGTACGACTTTGATATAACTCCTGATTTCCTTGCACCCAAATCCACTGCAAGTGCATTTGTGAGACTTCATTTAAGACCAATTAAAATTACAAATGGTGCAGTAGTTTTAGCATTGCAGTTAGTGTTTAAAATCTTGTTTAAAATTCTTTTCTCCAAAAAGAAAAGTGATAAAAGTAAAAAAACTCCCAAGGCTGTTGCTGAAGAAATCATAAATTCAGAAGCAACCGCAGAGGGTGAAAAAATAAATAAATAATTTTAATAGATAAGGACGGTGTTTCCATTATGGAAAAATCAGCAAACGGAATTCTTAAAACAACAATCGAAAAGGTAAGAGATTTAGTTGATGTAAGCACAATTATCGGTGAGCCCATTAATCTTCCCGATGGTCTTACAATTATCCCTGTTTCAAAGGTTACATACGGCTTTGCTTCAGGTGGTTCAGATTTTCCCTCAAAGAATAATGTTGAGCTTTTCGGTGGTGCAGGCGGTGCAGGTATCACAATCAATCCCGTTGCATTCCTCGTTATCAAGGATGGCGATGTTACAATCAAGCATATCGTTTCCAACGATAACGCTATTGAAAGAGCAGTAAGCCTTGTTCCTGAAATGTTTGATAAGGTAACAAAGCTTACAAGCAAAAAGAAAGAAGAAACTGGTGAAGCAACTGCAGAATAATAGACACATTTAGCTTTAACCAACTGCATATATTTAGGTAAAAGTAGGTGGTTAATTGTGTCGAAAAAGCTTTCTGTATTTTTTATTGCATTAATATTATCTATCAATTTAATAACACCTAAAGTGTCTGCAGTTGCTGAATCGGCTCTTTCTGCAAAATCGGCAATTTTAATAAACGCCCGGACTAATGAGGTTGTTTATGAAAAAAATGCCTACGAAAAAAGAGGAATGGCAAGCACAACAAAAATAATGACCGCTCTTCTTGCGATTGAAAACGGTGATTTGAATAAGACTGTTGTTGCAAGGGATGAGGATGTTCGCATAGAGGGAACATCCATAGGACTTAAAGACGGTGACAGAATAAGCTTAGAGGCTCTTGTTCAGGGTATGCTTCTTGAAAGTGGTAATGATGCGGCAAATGTAACTGCCGGAGTTATCGGAAAATCAAGGGAAGGGTTTGTTTCCTTGATGAACAGAAAGGCTAAAGAAATCGGTATGGAAAGCACCTGCTTTAAAAATCCTTCGGGACTTACTGAAGAGGGGCATTTTTCTACAGCATTTGATATGGCTATTCTTGGAAGCTACGCAATTAAAAATAAGACCTTTCGTGATATTTGTTCGTTAAGCTCTGTAAGAGCTTCTTATGGTAACCCTGAATATCAGAGAACCTTTAAAAATCATAATAAATTATTGAATTCTGTTGAGGGTGCATTCGGCATCAAAACAGGCTTTACAAAAGCCTCGGGGCGTTGCCTTGTCAGTGCTTGTGAAAGAAACGGCGTAACGCTTGTTGCAGTAACCCTATCTGCGCCTGATGATTGGAACGACCACAAGAAGCTGTTTGAGTATGGCTTTGAAAGGGTGAAAAGCTACGAAATAGAATTCAATACAGATGCAATAAAACTAAATGTTGTCGGGTCTGATAATAAAAAATTAGGTGTTAAATTGGAAAATCGGCTTACCTATACCGCCCTTAATGAAGAAATAAACGCAGAAGCAATTGTTCTGTGTGATAAATTTCTTTATTCGGGAGTTAAAAAAGGTGATAAGGTAGGTTGTGTCAAGGTGTTTTCAGATGATGGAAAATTCCTTTGTGAAAGTTATTTGCTTTCAACTGAAAATGCACCAATGAATTTCACGGAAAGAGAAAAAGAAAAATCATTGTTCGATAAAATAAAAGAACTTTTTTTTAACTAAACAGATAGGAATAATTATGGCTCTTGTTAGATTACAGAAATATTTATCGGAATGCTCTGTGGCTTCAAGAAGAAAGTCAGAGGAGCTAATAAATGCCGGTAAGGTTAAGGTGAACGGCAAAATTGCCGTTGTGGGCGATAAAATCGATCCCAAAAAAGATACTGTTACTGTCAGCGGTAAAAAGGTTGTTGCCGTTAAGCAGAAGTATTACATTATGTTAAATAAGCCCAGAGGCTATGTTACGACTATGAGTGATGAGCTTGGCAGAAAATGTGTTGCAGAGCTTGTTGAGGATGTTGGCGCAACAGTTTATCCCGTTGGAAGACTCGACAGGGATTCCGAAGGTCTTTTGCTTCTCACAAATGATGGTGAATTTGCAAATGCGGTTATGCACCCGAGAAAGCACGTTCCTAAAACATACAGAGTAACCGTTCGCTCAAATATCAACGATGCTCAGGTTGAAAAGCTTGAAAATGGTATTGATATTGATGATAACGGTAGAGATACCTTACCCGCGCAGGTAAGAATTATCGAAAAATCTGCCGCAAGAAGTGTTTTTGAAATCACCATTTATGAGGGCAGAAACAGGCAGATTCGTAAAATGTGCGAGGCTGTAAGTCTCGATGTTATCCGCCTTAAAAGAAATGCTATCGGTTCAGTGAAGCTGGGTATGCTTAAGGTCGGTAAATGGCGTGAGCTTACAGAGGATGAGGTTCATCGCTTACAAAGTCAGTGATTAGGAGATTTATATGATTAGAAGTATGACAGGCTTCGGCAGAGCACAGGTTTCTGTTGAGGGCTATAATATTACAGTTGAAATCAGAAGTGTTAATAACAGATATTTTGATTTCTATGCGAAAATGCCCCGTACATTCTCTTTCCTTGAAGAAAAGGTGAAATCCTTGCTTTCAACTGAGATTTCTCGCGGTAAGGTAGAGTGTTCATTACAGATTGAAACAACTGCTGACGAAAGCGTTATTGTCAGTGTTAATGAGCCTTTAGCAGTAGGTTATGTTAAAGCAATTGAAGAGTTAGCAGAGAAATTCCAGGTTAAGAATGATTTAACTGCACTTTCTCTTGCTCGTTTTTCCGACATTCTTTCCATAACAAAAGCCCCCGTTGATGAAGAGGATTTGTGGAATAAGGTTCAGGGTGCGGTTAAGGAAGCACTTGCAGAATTTATTAAAATGAGAGAAATTGAGGGCGAAAAGCTTAAAGCGGACGTGCTTTCAAGAGCAGATTTAATAATCAATAATGTTTCTTACATAGAGGAACGCTCACCTGAAACAGTTAAAGCATATTCGGAAAAGCTTCTTGAAAGAATGAAAACTGTTTTAGGCGATACTCAGGTTGATGAAGCAAGAATTTTAACTGAAGCAGCGATTTATGCGGACAAGGTTGCCGTTGCAGAAGAAACAGTAAGACTCAGAAGCCATATCGACCAGCTCCATTCAATGCTTGATTCAAATGAAGCAGTGGGCAGAAAGCTTGATTTTCTTGTTCAGGAAATTAACCGCGAAGCAAATACAATCGGCTCTAAAGCCCAGGATGTTGATATTGCCCGCAGAGTTATTGATATTAAAGCGGAAGTTGAAAAAATTAGAGAACAGATTCAAAATATTGAATAAGAGGTTGTTATGAAGCTTGTTAATATAGGTTTTGGAAACCTTATAAATGCAGATAGAGTAATTGCAGTAATAAGTCCTGATTCAGCTCCTGCAAAGCGTATGATTCAGGAATGTAAGGAAAGAGCTCAGCTTATTGATGCCACTCACGGCAGAAAAACCAAGGGCGTAATTATTACAGACAGTGACAATGTTGTGTTATCATTTTTGTCTGCGGAGCAATTACTTACAAGATTCAATGACCAAAAGGGAGGACGAGAATTTGGCTTTGAAGGGTAAAGGTATGCTTGTTGTTCTTTCGGGACCTTCAGGCTCTGGTAAGGACACAGTTTTAGAAAAATTAAAGGAAACTGATTTTTCATTTGATAAAACAATCTCTGCTACGACAAGAGATATGCGTGACGGAGAAAAAGATGGAGTAGATTACTACTTTATTGATAAAAATACCTTTGAGGAAAGAATAAATAATCAGGAATTCCTTGAATATACAGTTTATAATGACAATTACTACGGAACACCAAAATCCGAAGTTGAAAGGCACATTGATAAAGGTGGCTGCATCCTTTTAAAGATAGAGGTTGAGGGTGCAGGTAATGTTAGAAAAGCAATGCCTGAAGCACTTTCTATATTTATCATTCCGCCATCAATGGAAGAGCTTGAAAGGCGTCTGAGAGGCAGAGGCACAGAAACAGAGGAAAGCTTCCAAAAACGCTTTAAAACTGCCAAAGACGAGCTTTCAAGAGCAAATGAATACGATTACATAGTTATTAATGATGATATTAACCTTTGTGCAGAGCAAATTGTTAAGATACTTGAATCTGAGCAATTACGCTATTGCAGAGTGGGTAATATTGTTGAAGATATGTTAAAAAACTAATAAACCGAAAGGAAAATAAATTATGCTTAATCAAGACCTTAGTAAAGTACTCACAGGACACATCAGCCGTTATTCTCTCGTAACTGCAACTGCAAAGCTTGCCCGTGAGATTTCCGACAAAAACCTTGAAGACAAGGTTATCACTACCGAAAAGCCCGTTAGTGATGCTCTTGATAAACTTCTTGATGGCTCATATAAAATTATTGAGCCTGATGAAATTGCTCATATTTAACAATGGGTATCGGTACACTTGTAGCCAAGGTAGCCGTTGAAGGACTTGTGTATCATTTTGATGCGCCTTATTCTTATAAAATTCCCGCTGAATTAGAGGGCAAGGCGTCAGCAGGTTGCAGAGTTATGGTGCCCTTTGGCAATAGTAACCGAAAAAAACAAGGGCTTATACTGTCCGTGGAGTCGTTTTCTGAAGCAGAAAATCAGGGGAAACTCAAATCAATAACAGGTGTGCTTGATAATAAGCCTCTTTTTGATGCTGAAATGCTTTCCTTGGTGTTCTGGCTTAAAGAAACAACCTTTTGCACTCTTTTTGAGGCTGCAAAATCAATGCTTCCGGCAGGTATAGGTCTTAATTACGTTGTGTCTTTTATGGCAAACAATATTGACGAAGCCTCTGTCGGTAAATTAAAAGAGGATGAGGCTTCAGTTTACAATTACCTTAAGGATAATTGTAAATATGTAAAAAAAGAGAAAATTCTTGCAGATTTAGGATTGGATTCGGATAGCAAAATTCTCGAAAACCTTGTAAAAAAAGGTGTTCTGATTACAAATGTTGATGCGAAACGAAAAACAGGGGACTTAACTGTTAAAAATGTCCGCCTTGCAGTAAGCGAGTCTGAAGCAGAAGAGCTTTTGCCCAAGCTTACCGCAAAGCAAAAAAGTGTTTTTCGTCTTCTTATAGATATTGGCGGTGCATCCGTTAAAGAGGTCTGCTACTTTACCGGTGTAACTTCCGCAGTTGTTAACGCGATTGTTAAAAAGGGCTATGCAGAGCTTTATGACAGTGAAATTTATCGCAAGCCTAAATATGAAAAATCACAACAAAAAGCAAAATCACCTGAATTAACCGGTTCTCAGAATAAAGCTTTTAATGAGCTTTTAAGTCAGTATAAAAGCGGTAAAGGCTCGGCTTCGTTGCTTTTTGGTGTAACAGGCTCAGGAAAAACTCAGGTTTTTCTTAAGTTGATTGAAGAGGTTGTTAACGACGGCAAGGATGTAATTGTTATGGTTCCTGAAATTGCTCTTACACCTCAGACTCTGAGCATTTTCTATTCTCATTTTGGCGATAAGGTTGCTGTGTTTCATAGCGCTCTTTCCGCAGGTGAAAGAATTGACGAGTGGAAAAGAGTAAAAAATGGCGAAGCTAAAATAGCAATTGGTACACGTTCAGCAGTTTTTGCCCCATTCAGCAATCTGGGGTTAATTGTAATTGATGAGGAGCAGGAGCATACATATAAATCTGAAATGAATCCCAGGTATCACGCTCGTGATGTGGCTCGTTTCAGGTGTGCATATAATAATGCACTTTTGCTTTTATCCTCTGCAACTCCTTCAATTGAGTCTTATAAAAATGCAGTTGATGGTAAATATACCTTCATAAAGTTAACTGAAAGATATGGCAAAGCAGTTTTGCCCGATGTTGTAACTGTTGATATCAGCGACACCAAAGGACCTATAAGCAACGAGCTTTATACCGCTCTTGAAGAATGCCTTGAAGATAATAAACAGGCAATTCTTCTTATGAACAGAAGAGGATTTAATACCTTTGCTTCCTGTGGCGCGTGTAAGACTGTTTTAACCTGTCCTAATTGCAGTATATCTCTTACTTATCACAACGCCAATAATCGCCTTATGTGCCATTATTGCGGTCATTCAGAGATTTTTACGGACACTTGCCCTGAATGTAACGAAAAAGCCGTCAGGTATGCAGGCTTTGGCACCCAAAGAATTGAGGAAGAATTACAGAATGTTTTTCCGAGTGCTAAAATTCTTCGTATGGATGCAGATACTACAATGGCAAGGTACTCCTATCAGGACAAGCTGACCGCCTTTGCAAAGGGCGAATATGATATTCTTTTAGGCACTCAGATGGTTGCAAAGGGGCTTGATTTCCCGATGGTTACTCTTGTTGGAGTAATTTCCATTGACCATCAGCTATATAACGATGATTTCAGAAGCAGTGAAAAAGCCTTTGATTTGCTTACTCAGGTTGTGGGCAGGTCGGGCAGAGGTGATTTTAAAGGACGAGCATTTATTCAGACTGTTCTTCCTGAAAATGACATTATCGAGCTTTCTGCTGAACAGGACTATGAATCATTTTATAAAACAGAGGAAATCATAAGAAGAAGTATGGTTTATCCGCCGTTTTGTGATATCTGTTCACTTACCTTTACAAGCACTCAGTTTAATCAATCTGTTGCGGGCGCTAAAAAGTTTTTTGAAATGGTCAAGGAAGCGGTAACAACAGAATATAGTGATGTAAGAATCAACATTCTCGGACCAATACAACCGAGGGTATCAAAAATTAATAATAAATACAGAAATGTAATAACAATAAAATGTAAAAATAATAAACGTTTCCGTGAAATGATGGCAAAGCTCTTAAAAGAGTATATGAAAAATGCAAAGCTTTCCACGGCAAATGTTACAATAGATATAAACCCGTTATCATAAGCATACACAGAAGGAAAGAAAAAATGGCTATAAGAAATATCAGGGTTGATGATGACCCGATTTTAAGAAAAAAATCAAGAGAAGTAACAGAATTTAATGACAGACTTTTCGAGCTCCTTGATGATATGAAGGAAACAATGTACCACTCAGGTGGCGTAGGTCTTGCAGGGCCTCAGGTTGGCGTACTTAAAAGAGTTGTTGTTATGGATGTCAGCGAGGACAGAAATGAGTTTATTGAGCTTATTAACCCTGTAATTACCTTTGAGGATGGTTCTCAGACAGGTAACGAGGGTTGCCTTTCTCTTCCCGGGCTTTATGGCGTTGTTACAAGACCTAATGTTGTTAAGGTGAAAGCGCAGAATCGAGATGGTAAATGGTGCTTATATAAAGGCGAAGCTCTTAAAGCAAGATGCTTCTGCCACGAAATTGACCACCTTGACGGTGTTCTTTATAAAGATAAGCTTGATGAAGGCGAATTTCTTCAGAGAAACGATGGTGAATAATATGAAGGTTCTTTATATGGGTACACCTGATTTTGCAGTTGAACCCTTGAAAGCCCTTGTAAATAATGGCTATGATGTTTGCGGTGTGGTTACCCAACCCGATAAACCCGTTGGAAGAAAAGCGATTCTGACACCACCTCCCGTAAAGGCTCAGGCTCAGGAGCTTGGTATAAAAGTCTATCAACCGCAAACACTAAAAAACGGAGAGGGTATGGAAATTCTTCGTGAGCTTAATCCCGATGTTGTTATTGTTGTTGCTTACGGCAAAATTTTACCAAAGGATTTTCTCGAATACACAAAATACGGTTGCATAAATATTCACGGCTCAATTCTTCCTAAATACAGAGGTGCCGCACCAATTCAACGCTGTGTTCTTGATGGCGAGGAGTATGCAGGTGTAACCTCAATGCAAATGGATGTTGGGCTTGATACAGGGGATATGCTCCTTGTTGAAAAAACAAAAATAGGTGAGAATGAAACCGCAGGTGAGCTTTTTGACAGACTTGCACCTATGGGCGCAGAGCTTCTTATTAAAACTCTTGTTGCTCTTGAAAAGGGTGAGCTGAAGCCTGAAAAGCAGAATGATGCAGAAAGCACCTATGCTTCAATGCTTGATAAAACAATGTCACCCGTTGATTTCACAAAATCTGCACAGCAGGTTCATAACCATATCCGAGGTCTTGACCCCTGGCCTGTTGCATTGACCTGTCTTGAAGGAAAAACCTTAAAGCTTTTCGGCTCTTCAGTTTCAAAGGAATTAAGCGGCGGTAAGGCAGGGGAAACCAAAGCTCTTAAAAACGGACTTGCCGTTTTCTGTGGTGACGGAAAGGCGGTTGTTATTTCTCAGGTGCAGTTTGAGGGCAAAAAGCGAATGAATGCTGCAGACTTTTTAAGAGGTCATCCCATTCCCGATGGCACAATTTTACAATAATTAACATTTTATTCAATAATTTTAAATAACGGATTTAAAATGTTATTTTAAAATTACAGTGAAGAAATTTTTACAATTGGAGGTTGAGATAATGCCGTATTTTTATTTTGATTATTATTATATTATTCTCGTTTTGCCTGTAATTATTGCTTCGCTTATTATTCAGGCTAAATTAAAATCAACTTATTCAAAATATTCAAAAATCGGCAATGCCCGTAATATAACAGGTGCTCAGGCGGCTCAGCTGGTGCTTGGTTACTATGGCATCCGCGATGTAGCAATTGAGCACGTAAGCGGTAAGCTTTCCGACCATTATGACCCAAAAGCCAAGGTTATCCGCCTTTCCGATGGTGTTTTCAATGGCTCATCAATTGCTGCAGTAGGCGTTGCTTGTCACGAGGCGGGCCATGCTGCTCAGCACGCAGAGGCTTATGCACCAATTAAGGTGAGAAATCTTATTCTACCCGTTTGCAATATAGGTTCAACTCTTTCAATGCCCTTGCTTCTTGCAGGTGTGATTTTCAGCTATGAGCCTTTAGTTTGGATTGGCATAGGCTTTTTCTCCTTTGTTGCAGTTTTTCAGTTAATAACTTTACCTGTTGAATTTAACGCAAGCAGAAGAGCTCTCAATGTTATTGAGTCTAACGGACTTCTATCCTTTGAAGAGAAAAATGGTGCCGCAAAGGTTTTGAAAATGGCAGCTATGACCTATGTTGCCGCTTTAGCAACAAGTGTTGCTCAGTTGTTAAGATTAATCCTCGTATTTGGCGGAGGCAGGAGAAGAAGATAATGAGTAAATCGGCAAGGCAGATTGCCTGCGAAATACTTTTAAAAATTGAGGTCAGTGAAGCGTATTCCAACCTTGCAATAGACAGTGCTGTTAAGATGTATAATCCCGACAGCACTGATTGTGCTTTTATCTCCCGCCTTGTTTATGGTGTAACAGAAAGAAAAATAACTCTTGATTATGTTATTTCTCAACATCTTTCTAAACCCATTAATAAAACCAAGCCTGAGGTTTTAACTATATTAAGGCTGGGGGCATATCAGCTTCTTTTTATGGATAAAATTCCCGAAAGTGCCGCAGTAAACGAAAGCGTTAAGCTTGCTAAAGCAAACAAATGTGATTATGCATCAGGGCTTGTAAATGCAGTTTTAAGAAAAATCAGTAAAAACGGACTTGTATTAAATGATGATTTATCGGAAACAGAGAAGCTTTCTGTCAGTTATTCAATGCCTGAGGATACTGTTAAATTTCTTATATACCATTATGGTAGAGAGAATACAGAAGCGTTTTTAAAAGCAAGTCTTGAGCCTAAAGAGATGTTTATAAGAGTAAACACAGTAAAAACCACAACCGAAAAACTCAAAAAATTATTAGTTGAAGAGAATGTCAGGGTGTTCGATACATATTTAAAGAATGCCTTGAAGATAGAATTAAGTGGCGCGGTTTATGAATTAAATGCTTTTAAGGCTGGTCTTTTTCACGTTGAGGATATCTCTTCTCAGCTTTGTGTTGAAGCACTTGAGCTTTTTCCTGAAGCAACCGCTATTGATGCTTGCGCCGCACCGGGCGGAAAAACCTTTACCGCCGCAGAGTGTATGGAGAATAAAGGTGTTCTTTATTCTTGTGATATTTATCCCCAAAGAACAGATTTAATTAAAGAGGGTGCAGAGCGCTTGGGTCTGAGCTGTGTTAAGCCCTTTGTAAACGATGCAACTGTTTTTAATGAAGAATTACCCAAGATGGACAGAGTTCTTTGCGATGTGCCTTGCTCAGGACTTGGTATAATCGGCAAAAAGCCTGAAATCAAGTATAAAAAGCTTGATGATACCAAGCCCTTGCTACCGATTCAGAAAAAAATTCTTCAGACATCATCACAATATGTTAAAAGCGGTGGCAGGCTTGTTTATTCAACCTGTTCCGTCAATCCTAGTGAAAACAGAAAAATCTGTGATGCATTTTTAAAAGAAAATCCCGATTTTTATTCTGTTAAGACTTTGCCCCATATTGAAAGGTCAGTTGATGAGGGCGACTATTTGACCCTCTTCCCGCATAAAAATAATTGTGACGGCTTTTTTGTAGCCGTTTTCCAAAGAAGGTAAGAAGATATAGTGAAAAAAGATATTGCTTCAATGAGCTTTGAAGAGCTTTCTGCAGAATTCAAGGAAATGGGGCTTCCTAAATTCAGAGCAACACAGGTTTATGATTGGTTACATAAAAAATGTGTTGCTTCCTTTGAGGAAATGACCAATATTTCAAAGGATTTAATTGCAAAATTAAATGACAATTTTGTCATATTTTCTTGTACTATTGAAAAAAAGCTTGTTTCGAGGTATGATAATACGGTAAAATACCTGTATTCTTTGCCTGATGGAGAATACCTCGAATGTGTGGTTATGGATTATAAATATGGCCACACAATATGTGTTTCTACTCAGGTCGGGTGCAAAATGGGCTGTGCGTTTTGTGCATCGGGTATCGGTGGCTTCAAGCGTCAGTTGGCGCCATCGGAAATCCTTAGTCAGATTTATACTGCACAAAGGGATTTAGGCTTGAGAATTTCCCGTATTGTTTTAATGGGAATGGGCGAGCCGCTTGATAACTTCGATAATGTAATGCGCTTTTTAGAGCTTGTAAGCGATGAAAAGGGGCTTAACATCGGTATGAGGCATATTTCCCTTTCCACAAGCGGAATCGTGCCGAGAATTTACGATTTACTTGAAAGAAATTTACAGCTTACCCTGTCGGTTTCTCTTCACGCACCAAATGACGAAATCCGTTCAAAAATAATGCCTGTTAATAAATCCTGGAATGTTGATAAGCTTCTTGAAGCTTGCAGAATTTACGGCAATAAAACTTCAAGGCGTATCTCGTTTGAGTATGCTATGATGAAGGGCGTTAACGATACCCCTGAGTGTGCCCGCGAATTAGGTCGAAAGCTAAAAGGAATTTTGTGTCATATTAATCTTATTCCTGCCAATGAAGTTCCCGAAAAGGGTCACGAAAGAAGCAGTGATAACGATATAGTCAAATTTAAAGAAATACTTGAAAAATCAGGCCATACGGTGACCATTCGCCGTACTCTCGGCTCAGATATAAATGCTTCCTGCGGTCAGCTTCGCAGAGAAAAAATTAAAGAAGATAATGCTTGAAAGGAGTGAAACACCGTGAAAATACAAGGAAAAACAGATATAGGTCTTGTTCGTGAAACCAATCAGGATGCCTATGAATTCGGCTATTTTGAAAATGGCGATTGTTGGGCAGTGGTTTGCGATGGTATGGGCGGTGTTTCAGGCGGTCAGGTAGCAAGCGGTATCTGTGTTGAAAAAATTTCAGAAGCTATCAAACGGGGCTTCCGTGATAAAATGTCTGTTAACAGTGCAAAAAACCTATTGAATTCTGCAATAAATACCGCTAATTCTGCCGTATTTAAAGAATCTCAGGAAAGCTATGAGCTTAAGGGTATGGGAACAACTGTTGTTGCAGTCCTCGTTTTAGGCTCAATTGCAGTTATAGCCCATGTTGGTGATAGCAGAGCATATATTATTAATGACACTATCAGGGCTGTTACCAAGGACCATTCCTTTGTTCAGTTGCTTGTTGATACAGGCAAAATCACTGTGGATGAAGCGTTGGTGCATCCCGACAGAAATGTTATAACAAGAGCAGTCGGCATTGAGCATGTAGTTGATGTTGAATTTGATATTGTTGATGTTAACAGTGGTGACGCACTTCTTTTGTGCACAGACGGACTCAATGGTTACGTTGAGGACGATGAAATACTTAAAATAATTAATGAATACGGTGATTCTTCAACCGAAAAACTTGTGGAAACGGCAAATAATGCCGGCGGTCGTGACAATGTTACTGTTGTTATTATGACTGCAGAAATTCAAGGAGAGTAAGTATGGAAAATTATGTAGGAAAAAGACTTGACGGGAGATATGAAATTCAGGATGTTATCGGTGTTGGCGGTATGGCAGTTGTTTACAAGGCATACGACAATATTGATGACAGAATCGTTGCTGTTAAGGTTCTTAAGGAAGAATATTTAGCAAACGAGGAATTTCGCAGAAGATTCAAAAACGAGTCAAAGGCAATTGCAGTTTTGTCCCATAATAACATTGTAAAGGTTTATGATGTCAGCTTTGGTGACAGATTGCAGTATATTGTTATGGAATATATTGAGGGCATCACCCTTAAGGAATATATAGAAAAGCGCGGTGTTATTGATTGGAACGAGGCGTTGTTCTTTATAATACAGATACTTCGCGCCCTTCAGCACGCTCACGATAAGGGCGTTGTTCACAGAGATGTCAAGCCTCAGAATATTATGCTTCTTGAAAACGGCACAATCAAGGTTGCAGATTTTGGTATTGCAAGGTTCAGCCATAGTGAAAGCCGTACCGTTACCGAAAAGGCAATCGGCTCCGTTCACTACATAAGCCCTGAGCAGGCAAAGGGTGAGCTAACAGATGAAAAGGCGGATTTATATTCTGCAGGAATTATGCTTTATGAAATGCTTACAGGTAAATTGCCCTTTGATGCCGATAATGCAGTAAGCGTTGCTCTTATGCAGGTTAATAACGAGGCGGCTCTTCCCAGAACAATTAATTCCCGTATACCTGTTGGATTTGAGCAGATTACAATGAAAGCAATGCAGAAAAGCACTCGTGAGCGTTATCAGAGTGCCGCAGAAATGCTTATGGATTTAGAGGAATTAAAGAGAAATCCTAATATTAAATTTGATTATCAGACATATTATGAGGATTTGGGTGCAACTCGTCCTATTGGTAAAATTCAGGAAAAAACAAGGGCAATTCCCGCTGTTAAAACCGCAACTGCCGAAATCAAGGAAAAGCCTGTTATGGTTCCGCCCTCAACTGAGGTTAAGAAAAAGGTAAGCACCTTATCAGATGTTGATGAAAGTCCTGTTCAGGATGTTCAGAAGAAAGCATCCAATAAAAAGCCTGTAATTGCAGGTGTTATTGTTGCACTTGTTTTATTTGCTCTCATTCTTCTTGGCACAAAGCTGTTCGGTAATAAGGATATTGAGGTTGATAGCTTTGTTGGTATGAACTATGAGCTTCAGATTAAAGAAAATGCTGAATATAAAGATAAGTATAATTTTGAGGTTTACTATGCTTCATTCTCTGATGCTCAGGAGGGTAGCGTTTATGACCAGGACCCCAAAGCAGGCACAGAGGTTCCCGAGGGCTCAACGATTATTCTTTATGTAGCCAAAGCGGGTGAGGGTCAGGTTATTCCTGATTTCACTGGCAAAAATTTCCGTGAAGCAAGCAACACCCTTGAAACAATGGGCTTTAAGGTTGCAATTGTACCCACAGAGGATAGCACTGTTACAGTGGGTCAGGTGGTAAGAACAGACCCTGCTGCTAATACTACTGTTGCTTTCGGAACAACCGTTACTGTTTATTATGCGGCGGATGCGGATTCGGGTAAGCTTTTCAAAATGCCCAAATTAGAGGGCAAATCCCTTGAGGATGCAAAAAAGCTTCTTGAGGAAAAGGGCTTGGTGCTTTATAAGGTAGAAAGTGCCGACAGTACAGTTGAAAAGGACTATGTTCTCAGTCAGTCACCTGCAAACGGCTCACCTGTAAGAGAGGGTGACACAGTTGTTCTGACTGTAAGCTCAGGCTGTGTAACTGCAGAAAAAACACTTAATCTTCCCAAGGCGGATAGCCTTAATGTTAAGGTTTATCTTGATGAAGAGTTAATAAAAACCGAAACAGTTAATTCTTCCTTGAATTCAAACTACCTTGTAACTGCAAGCGGTAGCGAGGAGGATTCTGAATTGGTTGTTTATCTTAATGATGCTCTTTATTATGAAGCAACCGTAAATTTCACAAGAGAGCCCGCTAAATTCACAAAAGAGAAAACCTACGATGTGGCATTTTATGCTGATGTTACAGGTCTTACCGAAGCAGAAGCCATCAGCACTCTCAGTGGCTTAGGCTATAAGAATGTTACTGTTAAATATGAACAGAGTCTTGAAGCAGAAGGTACAGTTATTAATCAATCTCCTGATTATGCAAGTGCACCTAACCTTGATAAAGCAACACCTATTGTTTTGACAGTTGTGAAAAACGTAGTGCCTGAATCAACTGATGCCACCATCCCTCAGGAAAGCAGTACAGAAGCACAGGCTCAGGATCCCAATGCACAAAATCAATTACAGGATCAAGCTCAGGACCAACCTCAAGTGCAGGAATAAGTAATTTATGGAAAAAGTTTTAGAAGGCATAATAATAAAAGGTATCGGCGGTTTCTATTATGTAGAAGCCGCTGGAGAGATTTATGAATGCAAAGCAAGAGGTGCTTTCAGAAAGAAAAAAATCACTCCTCTTGCAGGTGATAATGTAACTATCACAGTCCGTCAGGACAGAGAAAACACCATTGATGAAATCAAGGAAAGAAAGAATTTCCTTTTAAGACCACCTGTGGCAAATATTGATACACTCATAATCGTTTCCTCAGTTAAAGAGCCTGTTCCAAGCCTTTTGGTTATTGATAAAATGACCGCAATTGCAGTTGACAAGGGTATAAAGCCCTGCGTTGTTTTTTCAAAAAGTGATTTGGGAGACACAAGTGAGCTTGAAGCAGTTTATAAAAAAGCAGGTATTGAGGTTGCTTGCGTTTGCTGTAAAACCGGCGAGGGCGTTGAAGTGGTCAAAGCAATGATAGGCGAGGGTATAACTGTGTTCACAGGTAACACAGGTGTTGGCAAATCCTCTCTTCTCAATTGCATTGATGAACGATTTTCTCTTGCAACAGGCGAGGTAAGTGATAAATTGGGTCGCGGTCGCCATACCACAAGAGAGGTTACTCTTTATCATATCGGAAAAGGTCTTGTGGCGGATACACCCGGCTTTTCTTCTCTTGATATTGAGCAAAGCAGTGATATTATCGTTAAAGAGAATCTGCCATTCTGCTTTCCTGAATTCAGCGAGTATCTCGGTAAATGCAAATTCACAAGCTGTTCTCATACAGTTGAAAAGGGCTGTTGCATACTTGATGCTCTGAAGGAAGGTATAATTCACCCGAGCAGACATAATAATTATATTGCTATGTATAACGAGGTTAAAGACCTTAAGGATTGGCAGCTGTAACACTTTTGAAGCTTACTCATATTATGTAACAAATACATAAGGAGTGGTGAGTGTGAAAGTTGTTGTATGTCGCAGTCCAAAGTTTTTAAGAGGTTTCCTTAAATTGATGTTTGGAATTAAAGATGAATAATGTAAAAAACTCGGTCGTTTGACCGAGTTTTTCGTTTATCTTTCAGTTATTGTTCCTGCGGTGTATTCCCAAGGCTCAAAGCCACCGTCAAGGGCAGGGGAGTTTTCTGCAAGGGTAAAATCTCTGTTTTGGGCATCCTTAAAAAGCGGGTCTGCAAGAATAGCATTGTTATAATAGCCTCTGCCATACATACCTAAAATGTTTTCGCTGTCAAAAATGCTTGCTGAGTTGCCTGAGAAAACCGTTTTGCCGAATGTGTTGTAATCCCAATATAAGTTGTTATCATCCTTAAACCAATTCATGCTTATGGTGTTCCAATACATTGGAGAACCATCGCCGACAAGAATGTTGTTATAAAGGAATAAGGAGTTGTGCTCTTCGTGCCTTGTTATTCTGAACTGACCCTCACCACCGAAAGCAAATATATTGTTTCTTATCATATTATCCTTGCCGTAGTGCTGGTGGAAGGTCTGTGATGAGCAGTCATAAACAAGGTTCTTTTCAACGAGGATTTCCGATGAGCCTTCGTCAAGGTAAATACCCCAACCGCCATAGCCGTATTGACCTTCATCGCAACCAACATTATAAATAATGTTTTCGGAAATAACTGTGTCAGGTTGAATACCAAGGGTATAAATACCGCCCATATCTGAAAGCCAACCGTTTCCTATATTGTAAATAAGGTTGTTGCTTATGTTTATATCGTTTGTGGGGTTATCGGTGTAGCCCCAGTTCCATCCAACCGAAATGCCCGTGTACCAACCATCGTGGATTTCGTTGTGGGTAAGGTCGCAGTCAATAGCATGGGTAAGAAGAATACCTATAGCATTATTGAAAATTCTGCCGTAATTACTTATATGAGTATCAGTAACATTGATGTTTTCAGTTGTTGCGGGAACAACAAAATCACCATTGATAAATATTGCATTACCACCGATTTCATTGAATAAACAGCTTGTTATATTGCAGTCCTTTGATGCCTTGTCAAACTTAACCGCAGTATATGAAATATTTTCAAAGTTGCAGTCCGTAAAATTGATTTCTGTTGATTCAGTTATATAAACCGATGCAGGCACCTCAAATGCCGCCTGAGGATGAACACCGTTGTATTCTATATTTTTATATAACGGATGGTCTTCAGGGAATGCCTTGCCGTAAAAGCCGTAATCCTTGCCTGTGTGGTCCCAGTCGGTCTTCTTAAAGTTAATGCCCTGGAATGAAATACCCTCGGCATTATTGATTGTTATAAGCTGTTCGGTTACACCTGCATAAAGAACAGTGCTTTTAACCGTGTCATTTTCCTCGGGTATGTAGTAAAGCTTTTCTTCTGCTCTGTCGAGATACCATTCGCCGGGCAATGAAAGAGCCTCTTTAACATTTTCAAAAATGAAATTATCCTCAACTCTGATTGTCATTGAAGAGGGCTTTCTTGTTTCAATTCTGCCGGTTCCTTTGTCAATTGAGTTAACAGGCATAAGCTCATCGCACCAGAAATGCATAAGCCTTATATCAATGTCCTCAGGGTTGCTGAAATCAAGAATATCCTTGGTATCTGCATAGAAAACTGCCGAATGAGTGAAGAAATCAGGGTCAACCTCAGGTGCAATTGCTTCATCAGGCTTTGGGTCTTTGACCTTCATTTGCTCTTGCTTGGGGTAGCTTGAACGATTAAGCCTTTTACCGTCTTTGAAAAGTGAACGGAAATAATCCTCATCACTTTCAACAGGCATATCTGTTACAAGGGCATCAACGCCGTTGATTTCGGTTTTTTCCCAATTACCCGTAATTTCCTTTGACCCTGTGAAAACAACCTCTTCATTGGGGTATGAGCGATAAAGAACATTGCACTTGTCAGTCTCATCAAAGGCAACAGTATCAAAAAATGTGTATGTACCTTCTCTGAACCATACAGTGACTTTTTTATCTTTTGGAATGTTTAAAGCTTTTAATTTATCTTTTGCTCCACTTAAGGTTTTTAAAGGTGCTTCGAGTGTTCCGTCAGCATTATCATCACCATTAACTGAAACTATTAAATCATATTCACCCATTTTAAATTCACCCTCATCAAAAGCTTGTTTTGTGGGCTTTTTATCGCTGTCATTAAAAACAGCTTCTCTTTTGTCGGGGTAGTTTGCAATAAACGCAACTGTACCAGCTATTATTGCTAATGCAAGAATAATTGAAATTACAATTAAAACAATTTTCTTTGCTTTCTTTTTATTAATGTGTTTCATAACGTCACCTTAAAACTTAACTCTTTCTCCCGTGTGGGCGTTAACAATTGCTTTGTGAACACCTATATAGGTGTTTGAAATGTACTTATCAAGGTGCAGGCTACCAAAGAACCAACGTTGGAATTCACTGCATTTTGAAAGCTCGTCAAAATAAGCATTAAGAGTTGTAACCCTTACTGCCTCGCTTTCGCCAAGCTTTAAAAAGCCCTTGATGGTTGAGGATGGCTCGTGGGTGAGAATAACATCAATTTTGCAACCGTTTCTTTCAAGGTTTTCCGCACCCTCAAGAAGCTCCTCCTTTGAGGGTATTTCATATTTGAGCCAGGGGTTGTCCTCAAGCCTTGAATCAAGGTCAGGGCTTTCACCACCGCCCATTGTGAATATTTTGAGACCGTCAATTGTAAAAACCTGACCGCGCATCAGGTGGAAAATGTTATCGGAAATCTGATGAACCTTGCCACCGTTCCAGGTGGTGAGAGGGTAGCCGTTAAGAAGGTCAAAATTTTCGTGAGTGCCGTCAATAAAGCATATATTGTATTTTCTTTTAGAAAATGCCTTGAGAATTTTCTGCTCGGCTTTTGATTGGTCCCATATAAAGCCAAAATCACCGCAAACAATTAAGGTGTCGCCCTCGTTTAAATCCTTCAGAGCGGATTTTGAAAGTCTCTCAGGGTCGCCGTGAGTATCTCCGGTAATGAATACCATAATTTTGTTCTCCTTTTTTATAAAATAGTATTTCAATTCTTCTGTTTAGATGTTATAATACATTTGTTAACCGTAAGGTACAGGCTTGCCTGTACCGGAGAATAAACTGTATAGTGCCGAATGCACAAACCTATAATATAACATTTCACGGTGATTGTCTATGAAAAAATTACTGATTTTAATAAATTCTTTAGTTTTGCTCTTTTCATTTTGCACTCCTGCTTTTGCAGCAGAGGGGGAAGATAAGGTAAAAACCAAGGGAGCATATTATGATATTGATGCCCCCGAATATGAAACAGGCATAGCCCTTCTTGTTAATGCAGATACAGATACAGTTATTTACAGCAAAAATGCCGATAAAATAACTGCACCTGCATCTCTTACTAAAATTGTTACCGCCCTTGTGGTACTTAATGAATGTAACGATTTGCAGAAGAAAATTACCTGCTCCTATGATGCAATTCATAGCCTTGACGGTACGGGTAGCTCTGTTGCAGGTCTTGTTGATGGTGAAAAAACAACTCTGGAAATGCTTTTATATTGCTTGTTTTTGCCAAGTGCCAATGATGCCGCTGCAGTTTTGGCAGAGGAATTCGGTGATGGCGAGACCGAGAACTTTGTTGCAAAAATGAATGCCTATGTTCAGGAATTAGGCTGCAAAAATACACATTTTGCAAATCCGCATGGACTTGACGATGAATCTGTTAAGGGCTTTGACAGTGCTACTCAGAACAGAACTACCGCAAGCGATATGTATTTAATTGCAAAAAAAGCTTTGAGTAACGAGCTCATTGTAAAAATATCCTCAAAATACGGCAAAACAATGCCGAAGACAAACAAGAGTGATGTTCGCTATCTTTATAACACAAATCCTCTTCTGAACAGCTATTCAGAATATTATTATGAAGAGGCAATCGGTCTTAAAACAGGCACAACCGATAAAGCGGGGGCCTGCCTTATTTCAAGCGCAACAAAGGATGGTTATACATATATATCCATCGCAATGAAGGGAGAGACCGAGGGAATAGTTGACGGCAAATATTATAACACTGCTTTTCTTATGTGCCGTTATATGCTCAAGTGGGCTTTTGATAATATTAAAATGAAGGTCCTTGCTGATGATACCTATGTTATGAGTGAGGTCGGCGTTGAATTCGGAAGGGGTGCAGACTATGTAGGCCTTGTGCCCAAGGCTTCGGTAGCAAGCGTTATTCACGAGGATTTGACCATTGACGATTTAACCCTTAAGCTTCCCGATAACTTCCCTGAAACAGTTGATTCTCCCATTGAAAAGGGCGCAACAGTTGGCAAGGCACAGCTTATGTATAAGGATGTTGCTGTTGCCGAGGTTGAGCTTGTTGCTTTTCAGACGGTCAAGAAAAATTATCTCTGGGCAATGTTCAACTGGATTGAGGGCATTGCAACCTCAAAGGCTTTCCTTGTGGTGCTTATTGTTGTTGTGGTTGTTCTGATTGTTCTTTGGTTCGGAACTAAAAATCAGCGCAAGCGTAAAAAACGCAGGAAGCAAAGAGTTGAAATTGTTAAGGATTATAGCAGATTAGCAAAGTAAATATACAAACTATACAATGTGGATTTTGTGTTTTGTTGCAATTTCCACATTGTTTTTATGTAAAAAGTGTAATTTGCCACAAGAGAAAAATGTATGAAAACAAGAGAAAAACGAAGAAAACGAGAGATAGTAAGAATTATTTTAAAATTCGCTAAAAAAACTGTTGACTTTGAAACTCCCTTATGATAATATATCAAGGCAATGAAGAGGGGAACCCCTCAGAACTATTACGGAGGTAACTGTTATGTCTACTTATATGCCCAAAGGCAAACCCGAGCGCCAGTGGTATGTTCTTGACGCAGAAGGCAGAACTCTCGGCGAGGTTGCTGTTGAAGCTGCTGTTCTTCTTCGTGGTAAGCACAAACCCACATTCGCTCCTCACGCAGACTGTGGCGACAGCGTTATCATCATCAATGCTGCTAAGGTTGTTCTCACAGGTAACAAGCTTGAAGACAAATACTATCATCATCACACAGGCTACATCGGCAACATGAAATCCGTTAAATACGGCATTCTCATGAAAGAAAAACCCGAGTTCGTAATGCAGAAGGCTGTTAAGGGTATGCTTCCCGATAACACACTCGGCAGAGCTGCTATGGCTCGTCTTCGTGTATATGCAGGTGCAGAACACGAACAGACTGCTCAGAAGCCTATCGTTAGAGAATTTTAAGGGAGGAGGCACTAATTATGTACGAAAGCAAAGCATATTTCTACGGCACAGGTAGAAGAAAAAAATCCGTTGCACGTGTTCGTGTATATCCCGGTACAGGTAAGGTTACAATCAATGACAGAGATATCGACGATTATTTCGGTCTTGAAACACTTAAGCTCATCGTTCGTCAGCCTCTTGCTCTTACAGAGTCTCTCGAAAAATACGATGTTGTTTGCCGCGTAAACGGTGGTGGCGTTACAGGTCAGGCTGGTGCTATCCGTCACGGTATCGCAAGAGCTCTTCTTCAGAGTGAAGACGATGTTCGTCCCATCCTTAAGAAAGCAGGTCTTCTCACTCGTGACCCCAGAATGAAAGAAAGAAAGAAATACGGTCTCAAAGGCGCACGTCGTGCACCCCAGTTCTCAAAGAGATAATCAGTTTCTTTATGTCTTTTCCAACTCCTTGCAGAGATGCAGGGAGTTGTTTTTTTGTTGCACAAAATGAATGGGCATTTTTTGTAGATAAGTGCTATTTAAATGTTACATAAATTTATGTTAATATATTTATGTAATTAAAATTCAATAAGTTTTTGAGGTGAATGTTTATGAAAAAACCAGTAAGCTTGGTTTTATCATTGTTAATGTTAATAAGCATACTAACAAGTGTGCCTGTTACTGTAACTGCGGCAAATGAAAGGTATTTAAAATTTAGGTTGAACAGTGATGGTGAAAGCTATTATGTTTACTCTTGCAAAGAGTTAGCAAAAGGTGAACTTGTTATTCCAAGTACATACCAAAATAAACCTGTAACAAGTATAGGTGAAAGTGCTTTCGACTGTTGTGGAGAACTTACATCAGTTATCATACCCGATAGTGTAACAAGTATTGGTTTTTCTGCTTTTGAAAATTGCGAAAGCATTAAATCAATTTCAATTCCTAATAGTGTAACAAGTATCGGTTATCGTTCTTTCTCTGATTGCTTAAGCCTTACATCAGTTACTATACCTGATAGTGTAACA
Organism: Acutalibacteraceae bacterium; assembly: GCA_045586265.1. Lineage (GTDB taxonomy): Bacteria > Bacillota > Clostridia > Oscillospirales > Acutalibacteraceae > DTU089. The sequence goes on along the minus strand of JAZMZY010000091.1, from coordinate 49,347 downwards.
AGTATAGGTCCATGGGCTTTTGAGGGATGCGGAAAACTTAATTCAATTACAATACCTGATAGTGTGACAAGTATAGGTACACTGGCTTTCTATGATACTGCATATTATAATAATGAAGCTAATTGGGAAGATGGTGTATTATATATAGGCAACCACCTTATAGCTGCGAACAAGGTTACTGGCAGAGAGGGGACATATAAAGGCAACGTCTCCGGTGATTATGTTATCAAGAGTGGCACAAAAACAATTGCCGGTTCTGCTTTTGAGAATTGCAAAGACCTTGAAACAGTTGTAATTCCTGATAGTGTAACAAACATATGTAATTTTGCTTTTCAAAATTGCACAAGCATTAAATCAATTACAATACCCGATAGTGTAACACATATAGGTGTGGGTTCTTTCGAAGATTGTAAAAGACTTAAATCAATTACAATACCAGATAGTGTAAAAAGTATAGGTGAGGACGCCTTTTATAATACAAGTTATTATAATAACGCAAATAATTGGGATAAAAACATTTTGTATGTATGTAACCATCTTATTTGTTCCAAGTTTTATAGTTATGCTGATGAAGTGCAGTATGTTAAAGAGGGAACCAAAACCATTTCACCATATGCTTTGCTTTATTCGGATTGTTTTAATTTTGTTGTAATCCCTAATTCTGTTGAACATATTGGGAATTTTGCACTTGGTTATTATAAAGATTATGATGATGGTCAGGTGAAAAAGTGGGATGGCTTTATAATTATGGGACCCAAAGGTTCGGTTGCAGAAAAATACGCAAAAGAAAATGGTTTTGAGTTTGTTGTTCATAATACCCATAAGCTTAGTGATTGGATTGTAAATAAAGAAGCCACTGTTTATAAGGCAGGCGAAAAACATAAAGAATGTACTGAGTGTGGTAAGGTTATTAAAACCGGCAAAATCAAACAGCTTAAATGCAGTAAGGTAACATTGAAAAAGGTAGAAAATACCACAAGTGGCGTTAAAATCACTTGGGGCAAGGTAAAGGGTGGCGATTCTTATGAGGTATACCGTAAAATAAGTGGTGGCTCTTACAGTAAAATCAGCACAACTAAAAATACTTATTATACCGATAAAAAGGCAAAGTCAGGTAAAAAATATTATTATTACGTTAAAGCTAAAAATGAAGCAGGCTTATCTTCCGCTTCAAGTTCAAAATCAATCTTGTACCTTGCAGACTCCACATTAAAAACACCTACAAGCACCAAGAGTGGTGTTAAGCTCACCTGGTCTAAGGTAACAGGTGCAGAGGGCTATGTGGTTTACCGTAAAACAGGTGATGGCTCTTATTCAAAGCTTGCAACTGTAAAGGGTTCAACTAAAGTAACCTACACAGATAAATCTGCAAAGAAGGGTAAGACCTATACCTACAAGATCAAGGCTTATAAGAGTAAAACAACAAGCGCATATTCAAATGCAAAGAAAATTAAAGATAAGTATTAAACCAATTCGGACAGTTGCAAATCTAAAAATGATTTGTAACCGTCCGATATACTTTTATTTACCATCCTTACACAACTGAGTGTTGATTTTTGGTGAAATGTTGTGTATAATAAGGGTGGTGAATAATATGAGCTTTATAATTTCAATGGTAGATTCTGAAAAAGCAAGAATAGAATATATGATAGAAAAATATTCTGACGAACTCAAAACGCTTCCTAAAGGAACAATATCAGAAAAGAAAAGTGGAAATAAAGTGTATTGCTATCTCAAATATCGAGAGGGAAAAAAGATTGTGTCAAAATATATTCCTCAAGGTGATTTGGAGGAGACTAAAGAATATTTACAAAGACGAAAACATATTGAAATAATGCTTAAATCCTTGAAGAAAGAATTAAAAATAGCAAATAAAATGTTGGGGGCAGAAATATGATTCTATACCACGGTAGTAATGTTGAGGTATCAGAGCCGAAATTAATACCACAAAACCGTTTTCTTGATTTGGGTTTCGGTTTTTATACAACCACAAATAAAACCCAGGCTGTTGCATTTGCACAGAAAGTTTTTAAAAGAAAGAAAACCGGTGTTGAAACCGTAAGTGTTTATGAGCTTGATGAAACCGCTTTTGAAGCTTGCGATGTTTTGCGGTTTGAAGAAGCAAATGAGGCTTGCCTGGATTTTGTTTCTGAAAACAGAGCCGGAGTTTATAACGGAGAAAAATATGACTTAATTTATGGCCCTGTTGCAGATGATGATGTTTATACAACTTTTACGCTTTATTCCGCAGGTGTGCTTACAAAGGAGCAGACCTTAGAAGCTTTAAGAATTAAAAAACTGTATAATCAACTGGTTTTTGCCAGCGAAAAGGCTTTAGGTTACCTTTCTTTTAAAGGCGTATTAACAGAGGGGGCGTTTTGATGGAACAGAGAAAGTTTGAAGCAATTTTGAAGATATTGGTTCCTCGTATTATTCATTTGATTGCAGTAAATTATGATTTGGATGAAATTAGCGCGTCAATAAAATTTTATACTTCAAAAACATATGAATTATTGGAAAACGAGGATACAAAATTATGGCATTTCAGTGAATTAACCTTGTTCAATATGTTTGATGAAGAAATAAAAATAGGGAAAATTTCATTTCCGGAGGAGGTATAGGTATGAGTAATGCAGGCAATTTTTTGGTGCATTGTATTGAAACATATAAATCAGCAAAAAAATTAAGCGGTAAACAGGTTGTTGAGCTTTTTATGCAGTATCGAGTTTGCGAATATATATTCTCTTGCTTTGAAGCATTGCATACTACCGGTGACAACTATATAGTGGAAGATCTCGATTTATTTATTGAGGCGAGAAAAACAGTCTGAAATATCAATTGATTATATAAAAACAGGTTCACAAAAAGCATTGACTTTCTGTGAACCTGTTAAATTTATCGGATTTTGAATTAATCCTCGTCTGCGAATAAAAATGTTTTCTTATCTGCATCGGGGTCTGCAAGACCATTATAGTCATTATAAGCCTTAGCCATTTTGTTGAAGTTCTTGATAAGAATGAAATCACCAAGAACAAGACCGAAGAGAGTGAAGATAACAACAAGTGCGCCGCCCTCGCTGAACTTAAGGTCATAGCGTTCTGCATTTTCTTTAAGTCTGTTAGCAAGCTTTGCTCTCCATACAAGACCGAAAATACCAACTGTGATGATGCTTAAAAGAACAACATATTTGAATTTCATTGTCTTTTTGCCGTCGCCTTCGCAAAGGTCATTAACATCCTTAGTATATTTGCCCCAGAAAACAAGAGCATAAATACCGAGTGTGAGGAATGAGAAAAGGTAGTAAGCAACAAGGCTTCTTTCTTTTTTAGTGTTCATTTTTACAAAACTCCTTTGAGCAGTTTTTATTTACCAATAAATTATATTATACTTTTCAAGAAAAATCAAGCATTTTCAGAAGATAGAACAGTTTCCTGAGCATTTAAAGCCTCTTTTTGCTCCTTTAGCTGCCGTTCAACCCCTTCTCTGTGCTCCTTACTGTCCTTAACAAAGGAAATAATTATCAGGTAGAGAATGGCGCCAACAACAGGACCTAACATAAACATAGGCCATTGCCATTTTAAGAATTTTGCATTCTGTGGCTTTCCTGTTCCTAAAAGTGAGCTGTCATATTTAAGGTAGCTTAACATTCTGCCCTCGATAAAGGTTGTAACAGCAGTTGTCATTTTGGTTGTAAAGTTCTGCATTGAGAATGAAACGCCCTCGGTACGAACACCTGTTTTCAGCTCAACCTCGTCAATGGAATTGCTTGTGAGTGTTCTGTGAGCAATATCCATAAGGCTACCGGGGAGATTTACGAGAGAAATAAGAAGGCACATTATAATAAACTGTGGCCAGGAGTTGTAGCCGACAAAATAAGCAACAACACGAATGCCAATTGCAGCAACCTGAGAAATTATAAGAAGCTTTTTCATTCCTCCAACCTTTTCTGCAATTTTGTTTGCAAAGAAGATTGCACCCGCACCGGGAATACCTGCAAGAAGACCGAAAAGAACCTCAAGAGATTTACCGTTGTCAAAGGTAATTGAGTTTTCGAAGAAATAAGCGTTCTGCACTTTAGGGCAGAAGCCCTGAGAAAATCTTGCAAGAGAAATAAGCAAAAGGGTGGGGTTGTGGCGAAGAATTGTCAGGGATTTAAACACATTTTCTTCAGGCTCGCCACCATCAACTAATTCGTGGATTTTATGAGCGCGCATTGAAAGTATTTCGCCGCCAAGACCAAACACTGCACCGAATATCATAAACACCCGCATATCATCAATGCCCATACCATTGAGCATTGTTCTGAACTGCTGGAAAAGTCCGCCTATGGCACAGCCTGCGCCTGCACCGATGGAAACCCATTGTGCAATTCTTGCTCGTTCATTGGAATGGGGCGAGGCAAGGGCAATCATACCCCAAAGACCAACATCCTGGAAGGAATAGAAAAAGTCCCAAACCAGATAGATAAGGAATATGTAAACAATTTTTCCGTTTTCATCAAAGGGCACATTCATAAACATTAAGCTTGAAAGTGCGCCGATAATCGGTGGGAAATATATCAGATATGGTCGTAGCTTGTTATATGGCTTGTGGTGTCTTCTGTCAATAGTTGCACCAACAATAGGGTCGTTGATTGCATCCCACACATAAGTGAGAGAAAATATATTACCAACTTTTTTGGGATCAATTTTTAAAAGATTAATGCAGAAATAACGAATCCAGCCTGAAATATATCCGTAGGAAATGTTTTGCCCTGAAAGACCTACTGCATAATTGAGAATATCTCTGTTAGCAACATAGCCTTCTGCTTTCGGTTCTTTTTGAAAAAAGTAGCCTAATGATAGCTTGCTCATATTATCACCCCTATAATTCAATTATATTATAACGCTTGTAGCTTTGCAATTAAGGTTTTCATTCCTGCGATAGAAAATTTACGGCTATATTTAGTTACTGTATATAAATGTATGAAAAACACCCTTAAAAGTGCTTGTTAATCATTGACATTCTTTGAAATTTATGTGATAATATACGGTGAATGATTTTTTACTAAGGGGGAGTTTTTTGTGATTAAAGAACTCGCAAAGCAATACGATCCTAAAAACGTTGAGGAGCGTATATATAAATCCTGGCTTGATGGTAAATATTTCCACGCTAAGTGTGAAGAGGGTAAGCCCACCTATACCATCGTTATTCCGCCACCAAATATTACAGGTCAGCTTCATATGGGACACGCTCTTGACAACACTCTTCAGGATATTCTTATCCGTTGGAAGAGAATGTCAGGTTTTGATACTCTTTGGCTTCCCGGTACAGACCACGCTTCAATTGCTACTGAGGCAAAAATTGTTGAGTCAATGCGCGCTGAGGGCATTTCTAAAGAGGATTTAGGCCGTGACGGCTTCCTCGAAAGAGCTTGGGCTTGGAAGGAGCAGTATGGCGGAAGAATTGTTGAGCAGCTCAAAAAGCTTGGCTCCTCATGCGACTGGGACAGAGAAAGATTCACTCTTGATGAGGGCTGTAACAAGGCAGTTAACACAGTTTTCAAAACTCTTTATGATAAGGAGCTGATTTACAGAGGCAACCGAATGGTTAACTGGTGCCCCTGCTGTAACACATCAATTTCCGATGCAGAGGTTGAATACGAGGAAAAGGATGGCAATTTCTGGCATCTTCTCTATACTGTTAAGGAAACAGGGGAGAAGCTTGAGCTTGCAACAACCCGTCCTGAAACAATGCTTGGTGATACCGCAGTTGCTATCAATGCAGAGGATGAAAGATACAAGCACCTTCACGGTTGCCACGTTATTCTTCCTCTTCTCAATAAAGAAATTCCCATCGTTTGCGATGAGCACGCAGATATGACCAAGGGTACAGGTGTTGTTAAAATCACTCCCGCTCACGACCCCAACGACTTTGAGGTTGGTCAGAGATGCAACCTTCCCATTGTTCGTACATTCACTTATGATGGTCGCCTTACAGGTGCAGAGGATAAGAGAATTGCAGACGAGCTTATTGCAAGTGGCAGAGCAACTGAAAATGAGCCCGAGGTTCTTGATTGCGGTAAATATGCAGGTATGACCACTATGGAGGCAAGAAAAGCAATTCTTGCAGACCTTGAAGCAGGTGGCTATATTAAGGAAATCGAGCCCCTCAAGCACGAGGTCGGCACATGCTACCGTTGCCATAGCACAATTGAGCCTATGGTTTCAAAGCAGTGGTTTGTTCGTATGGTTCCTCTTGCAAAGCCTGCTATTGAAGCGGTTGAAAACGGCGAAACAAAATTTGTTCCCGAAAGATTTACAAAGAACTACCTTAACTGGATGAATAACACTCGTGACTGGTGCGTTTCCCGTCAGCTCTGGTGGGGTCACAGAATCCCGGCATGGTATTGTGCAGATTGCGGTGGTGTTACTGTTTCAGTTGATGCGCCCGATAAATGCTGCAAATGCGGTTCTGCAAAGCTTACTCAGGATGAGGATACACTTGATACTTGGTTCAGCTCAGCTCTCTGGCCCTTCTCAACTCTCGGTTGGCCCGAAAAAACTAAGGATTTAGAGCATTACTATCCTACAAACACTCTTGTTACAGGCTATGATATTATCGGCTTCTGGGTATCAAGAATGATTTTCTCTGCTCTTGAATATACAGGCAGAGTTCCCTTTGATACAGTTCTTATTCACGGTCTTGTTCGTGATGCTCAGGGTAGAAAAATGTCCAAGTCTCTCGGTAACGGTATTGACCCCCTTGAGATTATTGACCAGTATGGCGCAGATGCTCTTCGTTTCTCTCTTGCAACAGGTAACAGTCCCGGTAACGATATGAGATTTATGCCTGAAAAGATTGAAGCAAGCCGTAACTTTGCTAACAAGCTCTGGAATGCAAATCGTTTCATCCTTATGAATCTTGATGAAAACGAGCCCGCACCTCATATTCCCGAAAATCTTGCAACAGAAGATAAATGGATTCTTAGTCAGTTCAACTCTCTTGTTAAGAATGTTACCAACTCTCTTGAAAATTATGAGCTTGGTATTGCAGTTCAGAATCTTTATGACTTTATCTGGGATGTTTTCTGCGATTGGTACATTGAAATTGCAAAAATCCGTCTTAACGGTGATAATGAAGAGGGTAAAAAGACAGCAAAAGCAGTTCTCGTTTATGTAATGAGCAACACTCTTAAGCTTCTTCATCCCTTTATGCCCTTTATTACAGAAGAAATCTGGCTTGCTCTTCCTCACGATGGTGAATCAATTATGATTTCTCAGTGGCCTGAGTATGTTGAAGCACTTAATTTCTCTGTTGAAGAAGAAGCTATGGAGCGTGTTATGACTGCTATTAAAGCAATTCGTAACCGCCGTGCAGAAATGAATGTTCCTCCCTCAAAGAAGGCAAAGCTCTATATTGCCACAAAATACATTGAGGATTTCACAAACGGCAGTGTGTTTATGAACAGACTTGCATCTGCTTCTGCGGTTGAAATCGGTGATGAATTTGAAATTGAGGGTAGTGTAAGCGTTATCACAGAAAGCGCAAAAATTTATATTCCTCTCAACGAGCTTGTAGACTTTGAAGCAGAAAAAGCAAGACTCCTTAAGGAGCTCGATGCTGCAAAGAAGGACCTTGAATTCGTTGAAAATAAGCTTAATAATGCAGGCTTTATGGCTAAAGCACCTGAAAAGGTTGTTGCTCAGCAGAGAGATGCACAGGCAAAGCATAAAGCAAAAATCGCAATGCTGGAAGAAAGTATTTCTAAACTCAAATGAATTATATTGAAGCAGTAAAATATATACATTCATTATTAAAATTCGGTATCCGTCCCGGTCTTAACGGGATGGATGCCTTATTGCGTTTTCTTGGTAATCCTCAGAATACTTTAAAGTATGTTCACGTAGCAGGAACAAACGGCAAAGGCTCAACCTCTACTGCAATTTCAAATGCTTTAACAGATGCAGGGTATAAGGTGGGTCTTTATACCTCGCCTTATGTAACAGATTTTCTTGAAAGAGTGCAGTTTCAGAACAAGCCCATTGATAAAGGACTTTTTGCAGAAAATGTAGAAAAGGTTAAAATTGCTGTTGAAGCTCTTGAAAAAGATGGCGTTACAATAACAGAGTTTGAAGCATTAACTGCTTCTGCATTTTTGTGTTATAAAGAACTTCAATGTGACATTGTTGTTCTTGAAGTGGGGCTTGGTGGCAGACTTGATGCTACAAACATAATTGACACACCTTTGGTAAATGTTGTTACCTCCCTTTCTGTTGACCATTCTGCAATTTTAGGTGATACCATTGAAGAAATTGCCTTTGAAAAATGCGGAACAATAAAAGAAAACGGAAATGTAATTTGTTCTTTCGGTCAACCCCGAGGTGCTATAAAGGTTATTGAAAAAACTGTTAAAGAAAAAAATAACACTCTCACAATTCCTTGTGAAAGTGATATTAAAGTTCTTAAAAGTGATGTTTTGGGAACAGATTTCATATACAAAAATCAAGAATATTCAGTTAAAATGGCAGGGGAGCATCAGGTTAAAAATATGACCTGTGTTATTGAAGCATGTAATGTTTTAAAGAATTATTTTAATCTTACTGATGAGAATATCAAAAACGGAATATCTAAAACAAGTCTTCCTGCAAGGGTTGAAATAATTTCAGAAAAGCCCCTTGTAATTCTTGATGGCGGTCATAATGAGGATGGGGCAAGGGCATTTTATAAGGCAGTTTCAACCACCTTGGATTCTAAGGATAAGGTAGTTGTAATAGCCGGTATGATGGCTGATAAAGCCGTTGAAGAGTCCTTAAAGCCACTTATAAAAAAGTGTGATTGTTTTATCTGTGTAACCCCCAATAATCCTCGTGCTATGGCAGGTGAGGATTTGGCAATAATCGGTAAAAAATATTGTAAAAATGTTATTGTTGTTGAGTCACCTGAAAGAGCAGTAAAATTTGCAGAGAAATTAATAAATAACAAAGATGTTTTGTGTGTGGTAGGGTCCTTGTATCTTGCAGGCGAGGTAAGGGAAGCGCTATTAGAAATCTTTTGAAAATTCACAGAACATTTATTGATTTATCAGTTTGAAAATGATAAAATATTAATATAGAAATAAGCAATACGAAAGGAGATGTTTTTATGGTTAAGTTTGATGCTTTCGCCGGTGGAATTGAAATCGGCGGTCTTCGTAGTATGCTTGAAATAAAAATTCTTATTTGTTATATACTTGATAGTGTAAAAACACCAATGACAAGAAATCAGATTTGTGATGTTCTTCAGAAAACAGGTCTTGTCAATTTTTTTGATGCAAATTCTGCTCTTGATGAGCTTCTTGAAAGCAAGGCTATCAAAGAAGAGGATTATGTTGGTGAGCCTCATATAATTATTACCGCAAAGGGTGGTAACAGTGCAAGAGAGCTTGAAAATCAGCTCCTTCCGGGTGTTCGTGATAAGGCGGTTAAGGTTGCTCTTAACACTATTGCAAGAGCCCGTTCCGAAAGAGAAAATAAGGTTGATATCAAAAAGGTTGAAAATGGCTACGATATTACCTTCGTTATTGAAAGCAATGGTGATAAGCTCCTTTCATTAACTCTTAATGTGGCGGATGAATGGCAGGCAGAGCAGTTGAAGGATGGCTTCCTTAATGACCCGGGTGCACTTTATTCCGATATTATAAACAGACTTATAGGTGAATAAATCTTTAAAGGTGCTGTAAAAAAACGACGAGTTTTTTTACAGCACCTTTTGTATTAAATGTAAAAAATAGGCAATAATCTTTTTGAAATAGTATTTACGGAGGTATATATATGAATTTCAAAAAAATGTTGTCTTTTGTTTTAGTTGTGGTTTTGTGTCTTTCAGTTTTCAGCGGTTGCGGTGAAAATAAGCAAAATACTCCCTCAACAACAACCGAAATTACGGGTCAGAGTACAGGTAAAACAATTGCTCTGGTAGGTGAAAATGAAGATTCAGGCTTTTATCAGAATCTGAAAAAAGGGGCAGAGGATGCGGCTAAAAAATATGGCTTTACTCTTGAATATATGGGGACTGATGAGAATGCAGAAAATATTGTCAGTGACCATATTTCAAGTATGGAAAAGGCTGTAAGCAGTGATGCTTCAGGTGTTGTAATTGTACCCAAGGGCGAGGGCTACAGTGAAATTTTCGGTAAATTATATGATGAAAAAATCCCTGTTGTTCAGATTGATGCTTTAACAGAGGATGACTTTGAAAAAATTGAAGGTAACAAGAAAAATCCCGTTGTTTCAATGGTCTCAACCGAATATAAAGAGGCAGGCGCTCTCTGTGCAGAAAAGCTTTTTGAAGGAGTTAAAGAAAATATTAAAAATTCAGAAGGTACTTTCGTTATTGGTGTAATTGAAAGGGATGATAGCGCTTCCGATGAAGAAAAAGCAACGGGCTTTGTTGAAAAATTCAGTGAATTGGCAGATGCGGATTCTGAAATAAAAGATAAATATAAAATTGAAACAGAGTCTGAAAGCGCAGTAGAAAATTCTTTATCAGAGCTTGAAGAAGATAAGATAAAAGCGGTTTTTATTACCCATCCCGATATTGCCGATAAAATTAGCGATTTAGTTTCTGCAGATGCAGAAAAGTATAAGAATATTGTTTTTTGCGGTTTCGATTCAGGTGCAAAGCAGTTAAAATGGCTCGAAAGTGAAAACACCGCAAAATTCATTGGCGGCGTGGCTCAGGATGCCTATAATTTAGGCTATAATGCGGTTGAACAGTGCATTTTTTCAATACAGGGAAAAGAAGTCAAGAGCGAAATTACTATTGAAGCCAAGTGGTATGATAAAGCAAATCTTGATAAAATGAAGCAGGATAATTTGATTTTTGAGAAATGAATTGAGAGAGTGTATTCAATCGTAAATGATTGAATACACTCTTTGTTATTTGCATCCGCAGTTGCTTTTGGGATTGAAATTCATTTCGTAAGAGCAATCATTTGCACTTGGCGGGAAAAATTCGTCAATGGGGAAGCTGATTTTTCTGAAGGTATCACATGGGTCTTCCGTATCACAACAGCATTCCTTTGTGGGTACGCAGAAATCATAAGCAGGAATAAGCATCTGCACATCTCTTTCAAGCTGAACGATTGTGAAAATGCCCAAGGTAACCTTAACTGCTTTTTCACCCTCACAGCAACCAAAATTACCCTCAAAGCAACGGCAGATATGATTGGGAACAGAATCACAGCAGTTGCCCATTGTGTTACAGCAATCACAGATTCTGCAGATATTGGCATCAAGAATAATGGGGTCAACAACCTGTACCTTTGCTCTCGGATTGGTATTACCGATAGGATTCTGGTCATCAAAGCCATCACAAACAAAGCTTGATGAGAAGATTTTTACATTGCCCTCGCTACCGTAAAGAATACACTTTTTGTTAAAGGTTACAAGTCCTTCAAGAATGGTGGGTGAAGCAGTAGGGCAGGTGTAGGCATCAAGGCAGACCTTAACGAAGAATGTAAGGTCAACAGAATAGCAGCCCTTGTTGAAGGGTACCTTTTCAACTTCAACAAGGCAGTTAAGTATTTCAGCGGCTCTCGGGCGAACTGATGAAGCATTTTCAAGAATGCATTGACCTCTGTCAGTTAAATAAACCCTTAAGTCCGTAAGGCAGTCCTTATCGGCACAGGAGTCATAAACTCTGTTGGTATCAATGCAAATCGCTTCTTTGATATGGTGAAGATCTGTGAAATTTTTGTTATCAGCCATATCGTTTCCTCCTAATATAAGTATTGAAGCCATAACTTTAACTTCACTACATAATATGAGGATAACCGGTTTATGTTACAAAATTATACACCCTCTAAATTAAAAGGCGGAATATATTCTTCCTTTGCCGAAGATAATTCCTGCATAAAACCGTCTTCAATGCCTGAATTGAAAAGATATTCCTCAATTTCATTATATTCCTCTTGGGTGAGTCTTCTTGATAATTCAGGAATATTGCAGGTTTTATTAGGTGTAAATTGGCTCATCAGACTGAAAAGTACTTCACTATCCTTGAAATTCTCCTTAACCCAATCAATAACCTTTTTGGTGTTTTCAAGGTGGTTAGGTAAAATTAAATGGCGGATTATAACGCCTTTAGTCATAATCCCGTTATCATCAAACTCGCATTTACCAACCTGACGATACATTTCCTTAATGGCATTAGTTGCAATTTCAAAATAATCAGGTGCTTCAGAATATTTTAAAGCTAATTCATCATCACTATATTTTAAATCAGGTAGATATATCTGAACTTTGTTTTCTAATAGCTTTAACGAGCTTGTGGTTTCATAGCCACCACAATTATATACAACGGGAACGGGGAGTGGTTCTTTAAGAGATTCTGCAATTGATTTAATGAAGTGAGTGCCTGTAACAAGGTTGATATTGTGGGCGCCTTGCTCAATTAATTCAAAGTAAATTTCTTTTAATCGCTCAACAGTTATTTCCTTACCGAAGCAACCCTTGCTTATTTCTTCGTTCTGGCAGTATGCACACTTCAGATTGCATCCTGAAAAGAAAATTGTTCCGCTGCCTCTTGTACCGCTTATGGGGGGCTCTTCCCAGAAATGCAGGGCAGCTCGAGCTATTACGGGATTTTCACCCATATTGCAAAAGCCCTTACCGGCATCGGTAAGAGCTTTTCTTTGAATATTGCATTTTCTCGGGCAAAGATTACAAGTAAACATCTTATTGCTCCGCATCTGAAGTAGTTTTTTTGCTTGATGAAACAAGCTCAAGATAGTTCATTGAGAGCCATCCGCCTGTTTGCTCGTAAACAACATAGCCCCAGTCCTCCCATACTGCAAGAACCTCAACCTCGTAATCCTTGGGAACATAAATAAGTCTGTCGGAGGTGGTGTTGGGCTCAAGACGAAGACCGAGAGGGTCATCCTTGGTAGCAACCTTATATTTACCGGTTTTATAAGAATAGGATGTCTGTTGCTGGGATTTCTTCGTTGAGGAATTATTGTTCATATCAGCAATAGAAGCAAGGTCGAGTGAAACCTGTTCGGAAACGGTATGTTTTGCGGTTTCTTTCTTGTCATTTTTATTTGATGAAGTAGTAGCAACAACTGCAACAATAATAGCAATTAAAATAAGCACTGCAGAGATTATCAAAACAATAGTGTTTTTGTTCTTTAATTTATCCATAAAAATTCTCCCGGAAACATTGTTAATAAACATTTTAATTCAATTCATTATATCATTTTTTATCGGGAAAATCAATAGTGTAAAAAAATTGTTAATTGTGTTAAAAAATAATATAAATATATTGATATTTTCCTTGTTATTATGGTATAATTATTCGAATTGTAATATGCGGTAGTGTGCTCTGTGTAAGGCGGTGAAAATATGGTCATTTTCGGTATAGACCCGGGCTATGCAATTGTTGGTTGCGGTGTTGTAAGATATGAAAGAAACAACTTTTCTCTTATGGGCTACGGAGCTGTTACAACCGACAAGGATATGCCCTTTAATGAGCGTCTTACTAAAATTTATGACGATATAACCGAGCTTTTGGAAAAATTCAAGCCTGATGCGGTCAGTATTGAAAGACTGTATTTCAACACTAACCAGAAAACCGCTATTGATGTTGCGCAGTCGCGTGGCGTTATAATTTTGGCGGTTGAAAAAGCAGGTATACCGATTTTTGAATACACACCCTTACAGGTTAAGCAAAGTATTGTAGGCTACGGCAGAGCGGAAAAGCAACAGGTTCAGGAAATGACAAGGATGTTTCTTCACCTTGATAAAATTCCAAAGCCTGATGATGCTGCCGATGCCCTTGCACTTGCAATCTGTCACGGTCACGCAAGTGATTCTCTGATGATAAAAAATAAAATATAAGGTGACTTTATGTTCTATAGTTTAACGGGAAAAATAATATATAAGGATGAGCAAACAGTTGCAATTTCTTGCGGTGGTGTTGGCTTCAAATGCTTCACAACACGAAATTCTCTTGCGAAGCTTTCCTTGCAGAGTAGCGAGGTAACTGTTTTTACTCATCTCAATGTCCGTGAGGATGCCCTTGATTTATTCGGCTTTGCAACAAATGATGAGCTTGATGCTTTCAAGCTTTTAATAAGTGTTTCGGGCGTTGGGCCTAAAGCCGCTCTGGCAATTCTTTCTGAGCTTACTCCCGATGCCTTTGCAGTTGCTGTGGCTTCAGGGGATGCAAAGGCAATTACTGCCGCCAATGGTGTTGGCCCCAAGCTTGCACAAAGGGTAATAATGGAGCTTAAGGATAAAATTGCGAATGTGGGCTTTATTTCAGAGGAAAGCAGCTCTGTTTCAAGTGCAGTCAATACTGCTAACTCAATGAGCAACACCTCTGAAGCAATTGCAGCACTTACCGCTTTAGGTTATTCTCAGACAGAGGCTTCTGTTGCGGTCAGTAAGCTTTCACCAAGCCTTACCGTTGAGGAGCTTATTAAAGGTGCTTTGAAAAATATGACCTTAAGATTTTAATTGAGATAAAAACAGGAGAAAAAAATGAACGATTTTTTTATTGCTGACGAAGAAAGGGTTATCGCTCCCGAATATATTTCTGACGATAATGAAATTGAAACCTCCCTTCGTCCCCGTGCTCTTGAAGAGTATATAGGGCAGGAAAAAGCAAAGGAAAACTTAAAAATATATATTGAGGCTGCAAAAAACAGGCACGAGTCCTTAGACCACGTTTTACTTTACGGGCCTCCCGGATTAGGTAAAACCACACTTGCAGGAATTGTTGCTAATGAAATGGGCGTGCAGATAAGAGTTACATCAGGTCCTGCTATTGAAAAGCCCGGCGACCTTGCAGCACTTCTTACAAGCCTTAACGATGGCGATATTCTTTTTATTGATGAAATTCATCGCCTTTCAAGAAGCATTGAAGAAGTTCTGTATCCCGCTATGGAGGATTTTGCTCTTGATATCATTATCGGTAAAGGGCCTTCGGCTCGTTCCATAAGGCTTGATCTTAAGAAATTCACGCTTATTGGCGCAACTACCCGTGCAGGTCAGCTTTCCGCACCACTAAGAGACCGTTTCGGTGTTATTTTAAGGCTTGAGCTTTATTCTCCCGAGGAGCTTGCTGAAATTGTTAAGCGTAGTGCAGGTATTCTGAATATTGAAGCAGAGCAGGACGGTGCTTTGGAAATTGCTTCCCGCTCCCGAGGAACGCCACGTATTGCCAACAGACTTTTAAAGCGTGCAAGAGATTATGCTCAGGTTATGGGTAATGGTATAATTACGGTGGAATCTGCACAAAATGCACTTGAAAGAATGGAAATTGACGAATTAGGTCTTGACCTTGTTGACAGAAACCTTTTAAGAGCAATGATTGAAAATTATAACGGTGGTCCTGTTGGTCTTGATACAATTGCTGCTATGATTGGCGAAGAAGCAGTAACAATTGAGGATGTTTATGAGCCCTATCTTATGCAGTTAGGCTTTTTAACAAGAACACCAAGAGGCAGAAAGGTAACTGCTTTAGGCTACAGGCATTTAGGGGTAAGCCCTATAACTGACGATACACAAGGTACATTCGATTCATTTTAATTATCTTATTTAACTCAGGAGTGATTTTTTATGGGTAGACTTTTTGGTACAGATGGTGCACGAGGAATTGCTAACACAGAATTAACCTGTGAGCTTGCAATGGAAATCGGCAGAGCTGCCGCTATGGTGCTCACAAAACATTCACATAAGAAGAATAAAGTGCTTATCGGTATGGATACAAGAGCATCTTCACAGATGCTTGAATCTGCAATTTCTGCAGGTCTTTGCTCTGTTGGCGCAGATGTAATGCTTTTAGGTGAAATCCCGACACCTGCAGTTGCATATCTTGTAAGAAAATATGAATATGATGCTGCAGTAATGATTTCTGCATCTCATAACCCCTGTGAATATAACGGCATCAAAATCTTTCAGGGTTCAGGCTTTAAGCTTCCTGATGCGCTTGAGGAGGAAATTGAGAGCATAATTCTCGATAAAGCTCAGGTGCCACCTGTTAAGGTTGGTGGTGAGGTTGGTAGAATAACCCGATCAAAAACAGCTCGCACTGATTATATTAACTACCTTATTGATGTTGCGGAAACTGATTTGGAATCTAACAATTATAAGAATTTTGAAGGATTGAGAATTGCAGTGGATTGTTCTAATGGTTCTTCCTCTGTTACCGCACCTCAGATTTTTATGAATCTTTGTGACGATTGCTTCTTTATAGCCTCTCATCCGAACGGCACTAACATCAACGAAAAATGCGGTTCAACCCATCTTGAAATTCTTCAGGATTTTGTTGTGAGAAACAAATGTGATGTTGGTCTTGCGTTTGATGGCGATGCTGACAGATTCCTAGCAGTTGATGAAAACGGCAATGTTGTTGATGGTGATAAATTAATTGCAATTTTCGCAAAGTATATGAAAGATAAGGGTACCTTGAAGAATAATACTGCAGTTGTTACTGTTATGAGTAATATGGGCTTTTTCAAGTTCTGTGAGGATAATGGCATTAATTGTGAAAAAACCAAGGTTGGCGACAGATATGTTCTTGAAAATATGCTTGAGAATGATTATATAATCGGTGGTGAACAATCGGGCCATATTATCTTCAAGGATTTTGCAACGACAGGTGATGGTCAGCTTTCGGCATTGAAGCTTCTTTGCATTATGAAGGCAACGGGTAAAAAGCTTTCTGAATTGGCAGATGTTATGCAGGTATTCCCACAGATTCTTGTTAACGTTCGTGTTTCCGATTTCGGTAAAGCAAGATTCCCAAGAGATGAAGAAATTAAAAAGGCTATTTCAGCTGCAGAAAAAGAGCTTGGCAACGAAGGCAGAGTTCTTGTTCGTGTATCGGGCACAGAGCCTCTTGTTCGTGTTATGCTTGAGGGCAAGGATGAAGAAAAGATAAACACTCTTGCACAGGAAATTGCACAGGTTGTTAAGGAGAGATTACTTTAATGCGGGTTTCTGACTTTTGGAAGGATTACGAGCTTATAGATTGTTCCGATGGTGAACGCCTTGAACGTTGGGGAGATATTTTTCTTATAAGACCCGACCCTCAGGCACTTTGGAACACTAACAGAACAAATCCAATGTGGAAAAAAGCTCATGCAAGGTATCACCGCTCAAATCAGGGTGGTGGCTCCTGGGAGTTTTACAGACAAATTCCTGAGGTGTGGCAGATTGGTTACAGAGATTTAAAATTCAATCTTAAGCCAATGGGCTTCAAGCATACCGGTGTTTTTCCCGAGCAGGCTTGTAACTGGGATTTGGTTGCAGATATTATTGAAAAAAGCGGAAGAACGGATGTTAAGGTTCTTAACCTTTTTGCATACACAGGTGCTGCAACAGTTTCCGCTCTTTTAAAGGGCGCATCTGTTGTTCATGTTGATGCTTCAAAGGGTATGGTTCAGTGGGCAAAGGAAAATGCCTCTTCATCAGGGGTTGCAGACAGAAGCGTCCGTTGGATTGTTGATGATTGTATGAAGTTTGTTGCCCGTGAAATCAGAAGAGGCAATAAATATGACATAATAATTATGGATCCGCCATCCTATGGCAGAGGTCCCGGTGGCGAGGTCTGGAAGCTTGAAAATGAAATTTATGGCTTTGTTAATCAGTGTTGCGAGTTGTTGACTGATAATTCCCTGGCAGTGCTTATTAATTCCTATACTGCAGGTGTTTCTCCCGCAGTTATGAGTTACATATTAAATTCAACAGTAGCTAAGCGATTCGGAGGATTTGCCACCGCAGATGAAATCGGTCTCAAGGTAACCGATAGTGGTCTTGTTCTTCCTTGTGGCTCTACTGCAGTGTGGACAAAATGAGTATGAATAAAATTATTGAATTCAAAAATGTTGGTTTTCGTTATGCCGATGAAGAAAGTGATGCTTTAAACGGCTTGACTCTTGATTTTTATGAGGGTCAGTTCACTTGCGTGCTCGGTCATAACGGCTCGGGTAAATCAACAATGGCAAAGCTTATAAATGCTTTGGAATATCCCACAAGCGGAAGTGTTACAACCTATGGTTATAATACTTCTGATGAAAAAAATGAAATACCCATAAGACGAAAAGTCGGAATGGTTTTTCAGAATCCCGATAATCAGATTGTTGCAACCATTGTCGAGGATGATGTTGCCTTTGGTCCCGAGAATTTAGGTGTGCCTCGTGACGAAATCAGAAGGCGTGTTGATGAAGCGTTGAAGCTTGTTGATATGTATGATTACAGAAAGCACGAGCCTCACCGTCTTTCAGGCGGTCAGAAGCAAAGAGTAGCAATTGCAGGTGTTATCGCAATGCAAACAAATTGCATTGTTCTTGATGAGCCTACCGCTATGCTTGACCCTAAGGGCAGGCAAGAGGTAATGAATGCTCTTTTAAAATTGAAAAACGATTTAGGTATTTCTGTTATTCTTGTTACTCACTTTATGGATGAAGCGGTTAAGGCTGACAGGGTAGTGGTAATGAATGACGGTAAGGCTTGCCTTGATGGTACACCTGAGGAGGTTTTCGCTCATTCAGAGCTTTTGAAAAAAATCGGACTTGCTGTTCCTAAACCAATGGAGCTTGCAGCTTCCTTAAAAGAGAGTGGTGTTGATTTAAAGGAAACACCTCTTACTGCAGAAGAATTTATAGAATTATTTAAAAATTATATTGATAACAGAGGTTAAATTATGTCCGTTCTTTCAGTGGACAATTTAATATATGGCTATTCCAAGGGTACCCCTTTTGAAACGGGTGCTTTAAGGGGTGTTACCATTGACTTTGAGCAAGGTGAAATTGTTGCTCTTATCGGTCATACCGGCTCAGGTAAAAGCACACTTTTACAACACCTGAACGGTCTTTTAAAAGCGGATTCGGGTAAGGTGCTCTTTGAAGGTGTTGATATTCATTCTTCAAAAGAAGCGCTTCGCAAATGTCGCTTTAATGTGGGGCTTTGCTTCCAATATCCCGAGCAACAGCTTTTTGAATCAACTGTTTATAAGGATATTGCCTTCGGACCTAAAAATATGGGGCTTTCAGAGGATGAAATCAAAAGCAGGGTTTATTCAGCAATTTCGTATGTCGGTCTTTCCGAGGATTATCTTCAGAAATCACCATTTGACCTTTCAGGTGGTGAAAAAAGAAGGGTTGCAATTGCAGGCGTAATTGCTATGGAGCCCAAGGTTCTTATTCTTGATGAGCCTACTGCAGGACTTGACCCTATGGGTAAAAATGCACTTTTGAAGCTTATAAAGGATTATAACCATTCAACAGGTAATACAGTTATCTTTGTTTCTCATAATATGGATGATGTTGCTTGCGTTGCGGACAGAGTTATAGTTATGAATAAGGGGCAGGTTGCGGTTTCAGGAACAGTTGAACAGGTTTATTCTGAAGGTGAATTGCTTGCCGGATTAGGTCTTGATGTGCCTGAAATTACAAATATCTTCCTTGAGCTTAAGAAAAATGGCTTCGATTTGGGTGCAACTGCTTATACAGTTGAAAATGCTAAGAATGCTATTTTAAAATTTTTAGGTAAGGGGGAAGAAATATGATTAAGGATATTACAATAGGTCAGTTTTTCCCCGGTAGCTCACCAATTCATAGATTAGATGCACGAACAAAGATTATTCTGACATTTATATTTATTATTTTTATTTTTGTTTGTCAGAATTTCTGGTCTTTAGGACTTTTAGGTGCATTTTCGGTTATTGTATTTTTTATGACAAGGCTTTCACCAAAGCTTGTTTTAAAAAGCTTCAAGCCTCTTTTGCCGATTGTTCTGCTTACAACTGCTTTGCAGATTTACTATGTTAAAGAGGGTAATGTTCTTTTGGAATGGAAATTTATCACCATAACCGATGGTGGCATTTTTATGGCAATTTTTATTGTTGTAAGAATTTTCGCATTGCTTTTAATGAGCTCTCTTTTAACCTACACAACCTCACCAACGGATTTAACAGATGCAATCGAAAAGCTTTTATCACCTTTAAAAGCGCTTAAGGTTGATGTTCACACATTTGCAATGATGATGACGATTGCCTTGAGGTTTATTCCCACTCTTATTGATGAAATTGACAGAATTATGTCTGCCCAGAAGGCGAGAGGTGCAGATTTTGAAAGCGGTAATTTAATAGCCAGAATAAAGGCTTTGTTCCCGATTTTTATTCCGCTTTTCATTTCTGCGTTCAAAAGGGCAATTGAGCTTACTGATGCTATGTCCTGCCGTTGCTACACAGGTGGCGAGGGCAGAACAAGGTTAAGACAAATGAAAATGACACATGGCGATGTTGTTGCTTTTGTTATTATGGCTGTTGTTTGCTCAGCAATAATTTTCTTGAATATATATTTTAAAAATGTGATTTGATTTATGAGAAATTTACTGTTTAAAATCGCCTTTGACGGTTCTGCTTTTCACGGTTGGCAACAGCAGGATAATGCAGCTACTGTTCAGGGTGAGTTGAAAAAGGCTTGGGAAAGCCTTACGGGTGAAGTACCCAATATAATCGGTTGCAGTCGTACCGATGCAGGTGTTCACGCCAATGAATATTATTTTAATGTGCGAACTGCTTCAACCATTCCTGCACAAAGCTTTCCCGTTGCCCTCTCTTCTGCAAAGCTACCGAAAGAAATTTCGGTGTATTCCTGCAAAGAGGTTGATTATGAATTCAATGCCCGTTTTGATTGCGAAAAGAAGGAGTATGAATACATAATCGAAAATACTGAAGTGCCCTCGCCGTTTATGTATAAAAGGGCGATGCATTATAAATATAATGCAGATGTTGAATTGCTCAATAAAGCGGCTCAGAGTTTTGTGGGAACTTATGATTTTTCCGCATTTTGTGCTGCAGATGCTCAGGTTAATTCAAAGGTAAGAACAATATATAGCGCAAGTGTTGTTCGTGAAGGCGATTTTATTAAGTTCAGAGTTTGCGGTAACGGTTTTCTTTATAATATGGTGCGTATAATGGCGGGTACTCTTTTATATGTTGCTAACGGTAAAATAAATGCAGAGGATATTCCCGCAATAATTGAAAGTGGTGATCGCACTAAAGCAGGAATTACCGCAATTCCTGACGGACTATATTTAAACAAGGTTTATTACGGAGGTGAAGCACTTGAAGGTTAAATTAACAGAATTGAACAGTGGATTTACAGGCTACGGGCGAGTTTCACGATTTTCTCAGAAAACAAAAAGCAAAATGATTATTGCCGCAGTCCTTGTTGCTGTTTTCTTTTTCGTTTTTATACTTTCCTCTGTGGGAATTGTGCCATTCGATGCAATTACTGCCCGTGCTTCATCATTTATACGGCAGGACGGCAGTAATTTGCCGATATCAATTAACACTGATTCAACTATTAATACTGTCATATTAGGTGATAGTATTCTTATTCTTACAACGGAAAATTTCTCCGTTTATTCAAAAGGCGGTAAGCTTACATACTCTCAGCCTCATAGCTATGCTTCACCGGCGGTATCAGTTAATGGCGATAAAGCCGTTGTGTTTGACAGAGGCTATAAATCATATTCTCTAATTAATGAGAAAAAGGTGGTTTATTCAGGTGAAGCCCCCAACGCTATAATATGTGCCGAATACGGTGAAGGCGGGAATTATGCAATCGGCACCAGGGGTGAAGAGTCAACAAGCAAATTGACTGTTTATTCCGCAACCAACAAGATTATTTTTCAGTGGAATTGTGCTTATGAGCATATAGCTTCAATAGCATTGGCGCCTAACGGCAAATTTGCAGGCGTTGCGGCTCTTGGCACAGAAAACGGCGAAATATTCACTAATGTTGAGTATTTCGGGTTCGATTATCAGGAGGCTTTAAACAGTCAGAAAATTTCAGGTGCCGCAGCCTTTGATTTGGAATTTACTGCCACAAACACATTAACTCTGTATTCTGATACAGGTGTTTATATGATAACTAAAAAAGGTGGAAAATTCGAAACCGCAACCCAATATTATTCATCGGAATTTAATTCTTATGATAGCTCAGTTAATGGTAAATATATTGTTTCTTTAGCAAAATACGGCAGTGCAAACAATTTCGTAATTTCAATTTATTCACCCAAGGGTAAGGAAAAGTCACAGATTTCTGTTTCCTGCCCTGTAAAAGATGTTATAATGAGTGATAAATATATTTTTGCTCTTGCCGAAAATTATATATTAGTATATAATTTGAGTGGAAGAGAAATAAGCAGAATAGATATAAAGGGTGAAGCTAAAAGCATTATGGCAACCGATAAATATATCTATATCGTTTCTTTAGATAAAATAAGCCGTTGCTTTTCATACGGTAACGCCACAGTTGAATTGAGTAATTAATCTTAAAGGAGTTGTTTTTATGGCGTATATTATTGATATTTTAATTGTAGTATTGTTTGTGTTTCTGGTGAGCCTTGCTTATAAAAAAGGCTTCCTTTCAACAATTATTGATACCTTTGCAGTTGTGATTTCCGCAATAGTTTCTCATAAGATTTTTGAGGGCGTTGCAGAAAGTGCGTATAATCTCTTGGTTCGTGACCTTGTTGAAACCCGATTTACAAGAGTGCTTGATGATATTTCATCAACCTTGAGTGTTACTGAAAAAATCAATGCTATGATTGATGGTCTTCCACAGGGTGCAGTTAAGCTTGCACAGATTATGGGCGTTGATATGACCTCATTAAGCAGTTCTATGAACACAGCAGGTAGTCTTTCTGATGATGAGCTTATAAAGCTTGCGGTTGATAAAATTGGCCACACAATAATGATTAATGTAACCGAGGTTGTTACATTTATTGCTTTGTTTATTGTGATTACCCTCGCTTTAAAATTTGTTGCCGGTATTTTCAAAAAAGCAAACGATATTCCTCTTTTAGGAAAATTCAATGCTTTACTTGGCGGTGTTGTTGGTGTTGTTAAGGCACTTGCTATTGTTTACATAGGTTGCACAGCCTTCTATTTTATTGCAGGTATATCAGGTGCCGCACCTGTAATTGAGGCAGTTAACAATTCATTTATCTATAAATTTATTGTTGAAAACAATCCCATTATTAGTCTTATTGGTTAAGGAGAAGGAAAATGAAAGATTTATTTAAAGGCTGTTGGACAATTCCGAATTTACTCAGTGTTATAAGAATTCTTCTTATTCCTGTTTTTGCAGTTTTGTTTTACAGGCAGGAATATGGTTGGGCTATTTTAACACTTGTTCTTTCAGGTCTTTCTGACTTCTTTGATGGTAAAATTGCTCGAAAATTCAATCAAATCAGTGCATTGGGTAAAATGCTTGACCCTGTTGCAGATAAATTGACTCAGGTTACGCTTGCTGTGCTTTTGTTTGTGTTATTTAACAAGGCTCAGGATGCTACCTTAAAAGCATTCAGTTGGGTTTTCCTTGTTTTCATCGTTAAAGAAATTGTTATGGTTTTAGGCGGTGCGGTTATGCTCGCTTGCGGTATTCGTCCCGGCGCAGCAGAAATCTACGGCAAGGTAGCAACCTTTGCTTTCTATGCAATTATGATTTTAGTTATTGCATTCGGTCCTGAGGTTGGTGTTTTCAGAACAGTGTTTACTCTTCCCAATGCTATAATGATGATACTTGTTATTATTTCGGCAATACTAACTCTTGTAGCCTTTGCAAGCTATATTCCCGGAACATTCCGTCAGTTTAAGGAACGTTTCGCCAAAAAATAAATAAAACGAATTATACTTTTCCCGGGAGAAATAAATGAATAATAAAATGATATGCAGTAAATGCAAAAAACGTCCTGCAGTGATTTTCGTTTCACGCGTTGATGGTGATAAAACCACTCAGGAGGGTTATTGTATAAAATGTGCTTCCGAGCTTAATATCGGTCCCATCAAACAGATGATGCAGAGTATGGGCATTACTGAGGACGATATCGATGCTGTAAGCGAGCAGTTCGGTGATATGATGGAAAATCTTGATGATTTTCAGCTTGGTGGCGCAGGAACAATGCCTTTTATGCAGAATTTCCTCAATAATAACCCGATGGGTAATAATTCATCTGCTGAAAATGAAGTTACAGAAGATGAAGATGAGAATGAAAAAGAAGATAATAAGGCTAAGAAGAAAAAGAAAAAACATAAAACAAAAAGAAAATTCCTGAATTCTTATTGTACCGACCTTACCGCAAGAGCAAGAGACGGTAAAATTGACAGAATTATCGGCAGAGAAACCGAGATTTACAGAGTAACACAGATTCTTTGCAGAAGAACCAAAAACAACCCTTGCCTTATAGGTGAACCCGGTGTAGGTAAAACCGCAATTGCAGAGGGGCTTGCTCTTAAAATTGCAGCAGGGGATGTTCCTGCAAGAATTGCAGATAAGGAAATTCATCTTCTTGATTTAACCTCACTTGTTGCAGGTACTCAGTTCCGAGGTCAGTTTGAAAGCAGAATCAAGGGTCTTGTTGATGAGGTTAAGGAAGAGGGGAATATAATCCTCTTTATTGACGAGGTTCATAACCTTGTGGGCACAGGTGATGCGGAAGGCTCTATGAATGCCGCAAACATCCTGAAACCCGCTCTTTCAAGAGGTCAGATTCAGGTTATCGGTGCCACAACCTTTAATGAATACAGAAAGCATATTGAAAAGGATGCCGCTCTTGAAAGACGTTTTCAGCCCGTCAAGGTTGAAGAGCCATCAGTTGAAGAATGCTTTAAAATGCTTGTTGGTATCAAAGAATACTATGAGGATTTCCATAAGGTAAAAATTTCTGATGCACTTGTTTACAGAGCAGTGCACCTTTCAGAAAGATATATTAATGACAGATTTTTACCTGATAAAGCAATTGACCTTCTTGATGAAGCTTGTACTTGCGCGAATCTCCGTAATGTAGCTATAAGCGACTATCAGAAGCTTATGACTAAGCTTGAGGATTTGAATGAGCGAGAGGAAGAGCTTCTTGATACAACTGCAGAGGAAGGTCCTGATTATGAAGCAATTTCAAATCTTAAGGCAGAAAAAATTGCTATCGAAAAGGAAGCTGCTCAGGTTAAAATCAAAGCCGATGATAACGATGTTACTGAAGAAGATATCGCAAGAGTTATTAATCTCTGGACAGGTATTCCAACATCAAAAATCATTGAAAACGATATGAGAAAGCTTTCAAATCTTGAAAGTAAGCTTAAACAGAGAATTATCGGTCAGGATGAAGCTATTGAGGTCCTTGCCGCCGCTATCAGACGAAGCAGAGTGCAGATTTCCGCAGTAAGAAAGCCTGCGTCCTTTATCTTTGTTGGTCCCACAGGCGTTGGTAAAACTGAGCTTGTAAAGCAGCTTGCTAATGAGCTTTTTGAAACACCCGAAACTCTCATTCGCCTTGATATGAGCGAGTTTATGGAGAAGCACAGTGTTTCCCGTCTTATTGGCTCACCTCCCGGTTATGTTGGCTATGATGAAGCAGGTCAGCTTACAGAAAAGGTAAGAAGAAAGCCTTATTCAGTTGTTCTTTTTGACGAAATTGAGAAGGCTCATCCTGATGTTCTTAATATCCTTCTTCAGATTCTTGATGAAGGCAAAACCAACGATGCTCAGGGCAGAACAGTAAGCTTTGAAAATACTGTTATTATTATGACCTCTAATGCGGGTAGCCATATTTCTGAAAATGCTCTCGGCTTCAATCGTGATAAGAATCAGGCATCTAAGGATAAAACAATGAAGGCTCTCAAGGAGTTCTTAAGACCCGAGTTCTTAGGCAGAGTTGATGAAATTGTTACCTTCAACACTCTCGGAAAGGAAGAGCTTGTTAAGATTGCAGAGGTTCTTTTAGGCGAGCTTAAATCACCACTAAAAGATAAGGGCATTGACCTTGTTGTCGGTGATGGTGTGTATGAAATTATCGCTGATTTGTCCGAGGACGGAGGCAGAGGTGCTCGTGATATCAGAAGAACAATAAGAAAAGAAGTTGAAGATAAAATCGCTAATATTCTTATTGATAATGCAGGCGCACTTGTAAATGAAATCACAGTTACTGCCGTTGACGGCAAAATTTCAGTTGATTTTAAATCATAAATAATAAATTAAATACCGACAGAGCAGTCGATGTTCTGTCGGTGTTTTAAAATTAATGGGTATTGTATGAAGAAGGTTGTAGTTGGTATCATTGCCCATGTTGATGCAGGTAAAACAACTCTTGCGGAAACGCTCCTTTATAAATCGGGCAAAATAAGAAAATTAGGTCGTGTTGACAATGGTGACACGGCTTTAGATACCCATACCCTTGAGCGTGAAAGAGGCATTACAATTTTTGCAGGTCAGTCGGTTTTCAATATCGGGGAATTAGAGATTAACCTTCTTGATACACCGGGTCATGTTGACTTTTCTGCAGAAACGGAAAGAAGCCTTAAAATCCTTGACTATGCAATCCTTGTTATAAGTGGTACTGATGGTGTTCAGGCTCACACAAGAACATTGTGGAAGCTTCTTTGCGCATATAACATACCAACTTTTATTTTTGTTACAAAAATGGATTATGCAAGGCTTTCAAAGGAAGCGCTAATTGCAGATTTGAAAGAGCTTTGTTCCGATAATTGCATTGATTTTTCAAATGACAAATCTGATTGTTTCTTTGAAAATGTTTCAATGTGCGATGAACAAGCTTTAGAAACATATTTAGAAAGTGGATTAATTGAAAAAGAGAAAATAAGAGAGCTTATTAAAGCCCGAAAATGCACCCCTTGTTATTTCGGCTCAGGCTTAAAAGGGGATGGAGTTGACGAGTTTGTTTGTGGTCTTGAAAAATATATTTCTGTTAATAATTTTCCTGTAGAATTTGGCGCAAAGGTTTATAAAATAACCCACGATTCCAAGGGTGAAAGAATCACCCATATAAAAGTAACCGGTGGTTCTTTAAAGGTTAAAGATACAGTAGCTATAAATGATAAAAATGAAAAAGTAAATAATATAAGAGTTTATTCGGGTGAAAAATTCACAACAGTAGAAGAAGCCCGGAGTGGCGGTATATACGCTCTTACAGGACTCAATTCAGTTAATACAGGTGATGGCTTAGGTTTCGAAAAATCCTTTGGAAAAGCGTTTTTAGAACCTGTTATGAATTATAGGATTGTTCTTCCCAAGGACTGCGACCCGAAAACCATTTTCCCGAAATTAAAAGAGCTTGAAGCTGAAGACCCACAGTTGCATATTACCTGGAACACATATTTGCAGGAAATTTATGTTTCCTTAATGGGCGATGTGCAAACAGAAATTCTCAAAAGTATTATTTTAACACGATTTAATGTTAATGTTGAAATTGACAGCGGTAAGGTGCTTTATAAGGAAACAATTGAAAACAAGGTTGAGGGCGTAGGTCATTATGAACCCTTAAGGCACTATGCAGAGGTGCATTTAATAATTGAACCATTGCCTAGAGGGAGCGGAATTCAGTTATCCTCAAAGTGTAGCGAGGATTCATTAAGCCGCAATTGGCAGAATTTGATTATGGGGCATTTAAGCGAGAAAGAGCATCTGGGCGTCCTTACAGGTTCACCGATAACAGACATTAAAATCACTCTTGCCGCAGGCAGAGCCCATTTGAAGCATACCGAGGGTGGCGATTTCAGGCAATCTACATACAGAGCCGTGAGACAAGGTCTTATGCAGGCTGAATCCGTTCTCTTAGAGCCTTATTATAGCTTCCGCCTTGAAGTTCCAACGGAGCAAATTGGTAGAGCCATCAATGATATAAGAATGAAAAACGGTACAATTGATTCTCCCGAGGATATGAACGGAATAAGTATTTTAACGGGTAAAGCACCTGTTACAACTCTGAATGGCTATGCTTCCGAGGTTGCAGCCTATACAAGCGGTAAAGGTCGTTTGTTCCTTGAGGTGTGCGGTTATGATGTTTGTCATAATGCAGATGAAATAATTGAAAATTCAAATTATTCTCCCGAAAGTGATTTGGAGAATACTCCCGATTCAGTTTTCTGCGCTCACGGTGCAGGCTTTAATGTGAAATGGGACAAGGTTTTTGAATATATGCACATTGACTCTTGTTTGGAGCAAGAAAAAACACCTTACGAGGTCAATCTCAATAAGCGTAATTTCCATATAGACGATAAAGAGCTTGAAGCTATAATGACCCGTGAATTCGGGGAGGACAAGCACCCCTTTTACAGATATAGCCATAATAAAACACCTTCAAAGCCCGTTAGTACGGAATATAATACGGAAATCCGCAAGAAATATGTTATTGTTGACGGTTATAATGTAATCTTTGCTTGGGACGAGCTGAAGGAAATTGCAAACGATAATTTAGGTTTTGCCCGTGATAAGCTTTTAGATATTCTTTGCAATTATTCCGCTTTCACAAAATGCGAAACAATTGTTGTTTTTGATGCCTATAAGGTATCGGGTAACAATGGGCAAAGGTTTAATTATAACAATATTCATGTAGTTTATACCAAAGAAAGAGAGCTTGGCGATAACTATATTGAGAAGCTTATAAGCGATATTGGTAAAAACGAGAATGTGCGCGTTGTAACATCAGATAATCTTATTCAGCTTTCTGCGGTTCGTTTTGGTGTTCTTCGTGTATCTGCTCAGGATTTTAAACGAGAAATTGATGCAGTTGAAAAGAATATTGATGATTTGCTTTTCAAAATAAATAAACCAAGACCCCAAAAGGTTGGGGAGCTTGTTGATTTGCTTTTAGGAAAAGGTGATTAAATGATTATAAAAGCTTTTGATTCTCTTCCCAAAGATGCTTTGGCTTTGAGAATAACTGTTTTTGTTGATGAGCAGGGCTTTGTTGATGAGGTTGACGAATTTGATAGTGTTGCAACCCACCTTGTTATGTACGAAAATGAAAAGCCAATAGCAACCTGTAGGTTTTATCTGAAAGAAGACAAAGAAACCTATATGTTCGGCAGACTTTGTGTTTTAAAGGAATACAGAGGCAAAGCTCTTGGCAGAGAAATGCTTAAAAGGGTAGAGGAAATTGTTAAAGAAAAGAACGGAAAAGCAATAATTCTTCATTCCCAATACCACGCAAAGCCTTTTTATGAAAAATGTGGCTTCACCCAACAAGGTGAAATAGATTACGAGCAAAATAAGCCTCATGCTTGGATGAGGAAAGAAATGTAAAAAACAACTGACTGTACGAAAATACAGTCAGTTGTTTTGTTGTATCAGAGCTTTGTTAAAAAGTAGAAATACCGCCAACCACAAGATTCTTTTATAAAATAATCATCAAAGGTTGGGGAACTGTCCATTGACACAATAAAGGCAATCTCATGTGTCTCATCGTTAGTACCGATTAAATACCAACTGTCGTAAAATTCATCAGCATCATAAACTTTTTCTATGGTTCTGAAATTAAATTTATATAAAGAAAAGTCGCATTTATATGTTATATCTTCATCTTGGTATTCATCATCTATAAAATAACCGTGTTCTGAATATGTTTTCATATATTCTATGTCTTTATTAAACTTGTTTTTTAGTTCTTTATATTCTGATGGTGAATATTTAAAAACCCAGGTTGAACGTTGGTCATTACCGAAAATTGTATCTTCACCTATTGAGAAAAAATTTGCATCAATTGGTTCGCCAATTTCGCTTGGTGACGGTAAATAATTACTTAACTCATCAATTTCACAACATTCGCTATAAAATGTGATAACGTTTTCTTTAAATGGTTTTAATTGGTAAGTAGGGAGCCATAAAAAATTCCCAATCAGAGAAAATATAAAATGTGGAACAACCAGAATAACAGCAATGATAGATTTAATTATGTGATGTATTTTTATAGACCTTTTTAGTGCGATTATTATTAACCACATAATAAATGGTATTATTACAATATTTCTTATGTTGGCAAATTGAAATAAGAAAATATGTAATAATGTTCCGCCAATAAGAATTATTGCAACAGTTATCGGAATAGATTTAGCGAAAAAATTAGCCAAAGACCAGGGGATATGTATGTTTTCTAATTCCTTTTTTATCTGTTCCTTAGTTTCCTCATCATTCCCAAAATCCTTTAGTGCTTTTTCAAGGCTTTCTTCTTCGGTGTAACCAATTTCTCTGTAATAATCAATTCTGTCATAAATATGGTTTTCAAGTTCATATTGGAGCTTATATCTTGTTTCCTTTGTAATACGTTTGGGTAGGTAATCCGCAATAAATTCCGAAATTCTTTCTTCCATAAATATTCCTCAATTATAGATTAAATGCTTATAGTAAAAATATTTCCAACAGCAATCTTCTTTTATGAAGGCTTCATCAAAAGTTGGCGAATATCGTTCGGGAGTAAGATATATAAAAGCGATTTCACAAGTTTCGTCATTTGTACCGATTAATGCCCAGTAATCAAAATTATCAGTAGTTTCATTACCGAATTCGTATTCAGGAACCTTAATTGTTTTAAAATGGAAGTCATATACAGTAAAACTGCATTGTCGTGTTATATTAATATCTTTTTCCCAATCATAGTCTGAATAAGTTTTCATATACTCGAAGTCTTTGTTGAATTTCTCTTTTAACTCTATATATTCTTCGGGTGTGTATCTAAAAATCCAGGTATAATAAATTGGGTCGCTCATAGATGCGTATAAGTTAACTACAAAACAATTTGCATCAATAGGTTTTCCAATATCGTCAGGATGTGGTAACAAGTAATTGTAACTTTCCTTCGTTTCTTCATCAATCATAAAGTTGAGATAACTTTTTATGCTATGATTTTTTTCAAACGTTGTATGTAAGGTGGTTTGACAAATATAAAATGCAGGAAATACAACTGTAATGTATGGCACGACCAAAATAAATGCAATAATGTTTTTTAAAATATGGTGTACTTTTTTTGAGTGTTTAAAAAAAAGCATAACAACCCACATAAGCATTGGTACTATAGCAAGGTATTTAACCTCATGTGTTCTGTATAGCGCAGGGGAAAAAATATAGAAAGATAACGTTAAAATAACAACAAAAGGGATTCCAAACGTAAATAAGTCTGCCAATGTATCGGGTTTGTGAATTTCACCCAATTCCTTTTTTATCTGTTCCTTAGTTTCCTTATCATCACCAAAATCCTTTAATGCTTTTTCAAGACTCTCTTCTTCTGAATAACCGATTTCCTTGTAATAATCTAATCTGTCGTATATATGGCTTTCAAGCTCATATTGGAGCTTGTACCTTGTTTCTTTTGTTATGCGTTTGGGTATGTAATCCGCAATAAATTCTTGAATTCGTTTTTCCATAAAACCACCTCAAATCAAGTAGTAACAGGGGAAGTCTGTGGTTTTATAACCTTCTTTACAGCGGTTGAATAAGCATCCCATTCTTCCTTCGATTTAACAAGAAGCTTTCTGCCTTTGTCGGTAATTCTGTAATATTTTCTCTTTCTTCCTTGATTGCTTTCTTGCCAATAGGATTCAACATAGTTATCCTTTTCAAAAGCGTGTAGAATAGGGTAGAGGGTGCCCTCTTTGAAAGAAAAAACATCCTCGCTTCTTTTTTCGATTTCTTTGATAATCTGATAGCCGTACATTTCTTCGTTTTCTAAAACTGATAAAACAAGTAACGCACTGCTGCCTTTTGTAAGTTCTTTTTTTATATTCATAATAACTCCTCCGATACATAGAATTACGATACATAGAGTTTCTATGTATAAAATAGCATATAACAATATTTCTGTCAATAATTTTTTATCTTTAAAAAAGTTCTACTTTATTTCGACTGTTAATTTGTCTGATGGAATTGAAAATAGACTATTAAAATCTTATAATTTGGTTGAAAGGAGTGATTTTGTGGATAAATTTACTTTTGGCAACAGGTTATATGATTTGAGATCTCAAAATAACCTTACGCAAAAACAATTGGCTATGTATCTTGGGGTTTCCAATAAAGCAGTATCTAAATGGGAAACAGGGGAGGCTATGCCGAGAGTAAAAACTCTTCAGGCGATAGCTCAATGCTTTGGTATAACCTATTCAGATTTACTTTCAGAGGCTCCCAATGAAGAAAAGCTCCCACCGTATGAGGTTTATTACAGAAACAAAATTGAAGCAAAAGAGGATAAGTTTGTTAATGAAGCTAAATTTATGCCTATGTTTTTTGCTTTCTTTGCCATTGTGAAAACTTTGCTGTGTTTATTTAATATAGTGTTTATAAAAGTAAATACTTTGTATTCAGTTTTTTTAATAGCTTTACTGATTTTTTTAGGTGTGTTTTATCATAAGTTTTTTACAGGATTAATTAAAAATATTAAAACGGTAAACAGTAAGGATTTAAGTTATCATTTTTATTATTGGACAGTATTTATTTTGTGCGCAGTTCTTGATAGCATTGTTTTTTATAAATACGACTTCAACAATAACAATACCATAGGATTACATATAATTTCTCTTGCCTTTGCCTTATTGTTTTATATAATTCAAAAAAAAGATTGTTCTGAGTACTTGTTACAATTGGTTGGTATATTGGGGATCGGTTTGCCACTTCTGTTTTTGGGTATGTGGGTGGCAAATGGCACAAGTAGTATGTATAACTATATTGAAAATTTAATGTTACTTAACGAAAAGTTTGATAATAACAAAATATATGACGTGTTTGTTGGATATTTTGTATTGTATCTTAACATTATATCAATGGGTATATATGGTCACATAAATATTGAGTTTCTTAATTTATCAGATATTGTAAGAACAAAGCAAATTAAAACTAAAGATAACGATGATAAAGATAATAAATTCGCAAAGATACTTGCATTCGTTAGCGTTATTGTAGTTTCCTGTGTTATGATTTGGATTTTTTCCTTGTTATTCAAATTTTTAGATTTGTTTTAATAGTGATACAATCGATTTTATTTAAAAAACTTTCTCGACAGTTCGTTTTGTTCTGTCGGGGATTTTCTTGTTTTAGATAAAATAACCTTGACTGTTTTTCTAAATGTAATATAATTAAACTAATTAAAACTATCACAAGATTGGACGGGAAAATTATGGACAAATATGCTCGATTCAGATACCAACCCTGTTTACCTTTAGGTGAGGATGGCAGATGTGTTACTGCTTCTAAAAAGCACATTGACCTCTCTCGCAAGGCTGCAACAGAGGGTATGGTTCTTCTTAAAAATGAAAATAATGCCTTGCCCCTTAAAAAAGGCGAGAAAATCGCCCTTTTCGGCAAAGCAACAATTGAATATATCAAAGGCGGTGGCGGTAGCGGTGATGTTAACTGCCCATATATCCGCAACATTTTTGAAGGATTTGAACAGAAAGAAAGTGAAAATAAAGTATCTGTTTATATGCCCCTTGTTGATTTCTATAAGGAATATGTAAAAAAAGAAAGCGTTAATGTTCTCACAGAAGAGCAGATTAATGCTCGTTGGGATATTGTTAATAATATGGAATTCTGCACAGAGCGTGACGATATGACCTACGATACCTTTGCAGCTATGCATGTGGTTGAGGCAGAGGTTCCTGATTCTCTTATTGAAGCTTCTGCAGAATGGGCAGATACTGCAATTTTTACAATAAGCCGTTTCTCTGCAGAGGGTGTTGACAGACGTCCTCAGGGTAATGACTATTACCTTTCAGATTTGGAAAAAGACCTTCTTGATAAATTAGTAAAGCTTTTCAAAAAGGTTGTTGTTATAATCAACTCAGGTGCAACAATTGACTGCGAATACTTTGCAGAAAATGAAAAGGTTCAGGGCATTCTCTTTGGTTGGCAAGGTGGTATGGAAGGTGGTTTAGCTATTGCAGACCTTCTTTGCGGTGATGTGAACCCCTCAGGTAAAATGGTTGATACTATTGCCAAATCCTACGATTGCTACCCTTGTAAAGAGGATTTCTGGGAATGCTTCGACCATGTTGATTATTCCGATGATATTTATGTGGGTTACAGATATTTTGAAACAATTCCCGGTGCAAAAGAAAATGTCCGTTATCCCTTCGGTTTCGGTCTTTCCTATACAAAATTTGATTTGAGCAGTAAGGTTTGTTGCGAAAGCGACGGCAATATTGTTGCAATTGTTAATGTTAAGAACATCGGCGATGTGACAGGTAAAGAGGTTGTTCAGCTTTATTACAGTGCACCTCAGGGTCTTTTAGGTAAACCCTCAAGAGAGCTTTGTGCTTTCAAGAAAACAAAGCTTCTTGCTCCCAACGAAGCAGAAACTCTTGTTATGAGCTTTAATATCAACGATATGGCAAGCTTTGATGATTTGGGCAAGGTGCAGAAATCCGCATACGTGCTTGAAGAGGGTATATATAATTTCTACCTTGGCACATCTGTAAGAGATGCAGAGAAGCTTGCTTATGAATACATAGTCGAAGAAAATACTGTTGTAGAACAGCTTTCCGATTGGTGCAAGCCCTTTAAGCTGGCAAAAAGAATGTTAGCAGACGGAACTTATGAAGAGCTTCCCCGGGGTGAAGAAACTTATCTTTACGGCATCAATGAGCCAACAGATGCAAAAGCTCCCGAAGCAGTAGTTCCCTTTGATAAAGTAGGGGAAGAGATTACCCTTGATGAATTTGTTAAGCAATTTACTGATGGAGAGCTTATGGACTTTGTAGGTGGTCACGGCCCAACAGGTGTTTGTAACACAGGTTGCTTCGGTGGTGTTGAAAGGCTTTCTGTTCCTGCAGTACCTACTGCAGACGGTCCTGCAGGCTTAAGACTTAATACAGAAACAGGTATTCCCACAACTGCCTGGCCCTGTGCAACTCTTCTTGCTTGTAGCTGGAATCCCGAATTAGCATTTGAAGTTGGCGTTGGCGGTGGTGCTGAAATCCGCGAAAATAACCTTGGTGTTTGGCTTTCTCCTGCTCTTAACATTCACCGCGACCCAATGTGCGGAAGAAACTTTGAATATTATTCAGAAGACCCGTTAATTGCAGGTAAGTTTGCAAGTGCTGTAACAAGAGGGGTTCAGTCCCAGAAGGTTGCAGTTTCAATCAAGCATTTTGCTTGCAACAATAAGGAAGCAAACCGTTTTGCAAGTGATTCAAGACTTTCTGAAAGAGCTCTTCGTGAAATCTACCTTAAAGGCTTTGAAATTGCCGTTAAAGAGGGCGACCCATGGACAATTATGAGCTCATATAACCTTATTAACGGTCAGCATACCTCTGAAAGCTATGAGCTTCTCACAGGCATTCTTCGTGATGAATGGGGCTTCAAGGGTATGGTAGTTACTGACTGGGGCGTAAAAAATGACCCCGTTAAAGAGGTTAAGGCAGGTAACGATATGAAAATGCACTGCGGTTACCCCGAAGACCTTAAGGTTGCATTCGATAAGGGCGATTTAACAAGAGCAGACCTTGAGCTTTGCGCTAAGAGAATACTTGATATGTTTATGAAATTAGTTTAATAAGGAAAGGCTTGTAAGTTTTAATTCATACTTACAAGCCTTTTCTCTTATATCGTCTTTTTCTTTTTTATATAAATTCCTACTGAAATCCAAAATACAGTAATACAAACACAAGAACCGCCAATTAAAAATACAGGGAGAATATCAAAACCGAGTGATAAATCAAACGGACGTTTATATGAATATTCGACTGTGTAAGTATTATCATCGAATGTTATATTTTTCTGTAGTAATCGCGGAAGAATTATAACGTTGTTATACCAGCAATTTTCTTTTTCAAATTTTTCCATTTCTTTCAAGGAGTCAAAATACATCGTTTCGTATTCAGTTGTATCAGTAGCTTGAATAGCTTGATATCCGTCCTTCGTTTTTACAAAGTCCACTTTCATTTCTGATACAACAAGAATATGGTTTTCATAATCGTTGCTGATTACATCAAAAAGCTTTTTATCATCTGCCACAAAAGCTTTTAATCTGTTATATTCATTTTGTGCTTCTTCAATATTTTCATAGTCTTCATAAACACCGTTAAGAAAGCAATAGGATTCTCTGTTTGGTACAAGCTGTTCAATAGTAGCTGAAACAAACGGTAAAAGGAATGAAAGAATAACAGAAACTGCTATAATTATTGAGGTGATTTTTATGTGCTTTTTTCTGTATTTCTTTAACTCAGGTGAAAATTCGGCTTCTTCAATATTCCATTTTTTATTTAACTTAGAGCGGATGAAATATGTGGGAATACCTGCAACAACTAAAAATGCAGGAAGACTAACAAAGGCAAATGAAACACCTGAAAATATGATATTTAAAATTATGCCACATAACACTAAAATAGTAAGAAATGTTATTGTTGAAATATATTTTATACATGTCTTCTTGGTTGATTGTATATCATCATTATCTATAATTTCTTCATCATTAAAACCTGAAAGCAAATTATTTACTGCAATTGCAATAACAATAACCGAAGCAGAAGCTAAAAGCAGAGTGATTAAAAGACCAACCCACAAAAAGTCATAGTTTATTATATCACCCAGCGTATATGCCAATAACACCGAAGCAACACCTAAAACTATGGAAATAATTGCAAGGTTTTTGAATTTTGTTGTGGCTCTGTCAATTAAGTATTTTATATGTTTTTCGCTTTTATTTTCTTTGGATTCGATATTTTCTTCTTTTGTGATTCTTTCACCACGCAGAATTTCATCAACAGTAACCGAATATAATTCAGCAATAAGGGGGAGCATCATAATTTCGGGGCAACCCTCATCACGTTCCCATTTACTTACCGTTTTGTTGGAGACATTAAGCCTGTCGGCAACTTCTTGTTGGGTCATTCCGTTTGCTTTTCTTAAGGCAGCAAGAAAACTGCCTATTGTTTTTTTCTCCATAATATAACCTCCTTTATGCTTCCATTCTGCTATAAATAGAGAAAAATTTAAACTCACAAACCGTAGAATATATCTACTATTCGTGGAAATTCCCTTGATTTCATTTTATCATAACCCGATATTATCTGCAATAACATAATTAACTGCTTGGCATATAATGCTATCGGAGGTGATATTATGGGTTTTTTCAATTGCAACTGCAAAACGGGTTGCACTGCCTTAGGACTTATAGTAAGTCTTGTTTCAGGTATTGTTACGCTTGTTCTCAACATTACAGGCACAATTACTGTTTTACCCCTTTTTTTATGGATTGGCTTCGGAATTGCCGTTGGTCTTCTGATTATAACTTTCGGGGTTGCGGCTTTCACAGATGAGGATAGAAAAGAAAGAGGGTGCATTTGCCGAGCTTTGTCATCCTTGCAGTTTGGTGCATTGGGCGCAATTTTAAGTGCTTTAGTTCTTCTTGCTGTTGATTTTGGGGGTATTAGTATAATCGGTGCCATTCTTTATGGCGCTTTCTTTTTCTTCTTTGTTTTGTTGATTACTTCCGTTATCTGCCTTGCAAGATGCTATGCTTCTTGTGGAGAATAAAAAATGCTTGATGTATGTTTGTGTTGTGAAACAGCTTCACTATTCACTCTTACATCTTAACTGAAATTCCGTACACGCATTTTATTTTAGTGAAGAGTGAATAGTTAATAGTGAACAAGTAAAAATTCCGCACACTTACGTGTACGGAATTTTTTTGGCAGGGGCAGAAGGACTCGAACCCTCAAGGACGGTTTTGGAGACCGGAATGTTACCATTACATTATGCCCCTATATTAACTTGAAAAAGGTGGTGGACCAACAGGGACTCGAACCCCGGACCAACCGGTTATGAGCCGGTTGCTCTAACCAACTGAGCTATTGGTCCCTATTTGCAACAGATAGAATTATATTAAATTAACATCATTTTGTCAAGGGGTTTTCAAGTAAAAGTTTAAAAAAATAGCAAATAGCAATTTGATAATGTAGGGGATGGTCTTGACCGTCCCGCCAAATTCATCAATAACCTTTAGGTCGGGTCAAGAACCGCCCCTGCATTGCACTATCTGAGAGCATCAAACCGCAAAGAATTAAGATTATTTCATTTTTATAGCCTTATGAAACCTCGGCTTTTTCTCACCTGAATTTACCATTTCTTTTGAAAGCAAAGTTCTCATTTGTTGCAAAACCTTTGAATAGTTTTCGTCATTAACAAGGTTGTTTTTCTCGCAAGGGTCGTTTTTCAAATCATAAAGAAAATCATCAAAATAATGAACAGCCTTTGATTTGTGCCAACCTGAGCCTATTGCCTTTGCAGAGTATTTCCAATTCTTTGTTCTGACGCATCTGCCGATATGGGATTCACTTATCTGCACGAAAACGCAATCTCTTTCAGGTGCTTCAATATCATTGATGGGTAAAACATTACCGGAATAGCTATCGGGAACAGTAATTCCTGCAAGACTTAAAATTGTAGGCGGTAAGTCAATAAGGCTGACTAAACAATCTTTGCTATCTGTTTTATTAATCGCTCCGCCGCCGAAAATAAGGGGAGTATGAATGCTTGATTCGTGGCAGGAACGTTTGTATTCAAAGTTTCGGGTTTTGAAATGGCAACCGTGGTCGCTTGTGTAAATAATAACAGTATTATCATAAATACCCTTTTCTTTCAGCGCATCAACCAATTTACCAACATTTTCATCAAGTCGGTTTATTGCGGCAATGTAGTCGGGGTATTCATCTTTATAATCGCCCTTAAGGAATGTTAAATCCTCGGGAATGGGGTAATCCTTGTATTTTTCAATTGCTTCAACAGGACCTTCAAAATGACCTCTGTCATTCTGATGATGGGGTTCAAGCTGAGAAATGAACATAAAAAACGGCTTTTCGCTATTATGATTATTAACATATTCAACCGCAAAATCATTTATGCAGTCTGCTCTGTAGCCTGTAAAATCAATTTGGTTACCATCTTCATCAAATACATAACCATCATAGCCGTGAGATGTGAATTCAAGAACATCTGCCGCTCTCCAATATTTATAACCGCCTTGCTTTTCTTTTGGCACGGCGGTTTTTTCGCAATGAAAACCAAAGCCCTTTGCTCTGTCGGAGGCAAGATGCCATTTGCCGATATAAGCAGTATCATAGCCGTTTTCGTTGAAATAATCTGCCATTGTTTTTGTGTTTTCGGGCAGTGGAATACCGTTCCAGAAGCAACCGTTTTCCGTTGCATATTGCCCGGTTTGCAAGCAAGCACGGGCAGGTCCGCAAACAGGCTGACAGGTGAAAGAATTTTCAAAGATAGTTCCTTCTTCACCTAATTCCCAAACATTCGGCATTATTTCACTATTAAGCGTATCCCAACGCTGTTGGTCAGAAAAATAAAATATAATATTCGGTTTCATAAAATCACCATAAAAAATTTACTGCTTTCACTATACAATGAAAGCAGTAAAAAGGCAAGTGTTTTACATTGTTTGAAACACACAATAATATTTGTTGGTTTGCGTATCATATAAAAATATAATCTTATTGGGAGGAATGTCATTGTCAGAATCTGTGACGATTTGATTGTTCTGTTCGTCGTATATACAAATGTAGCATTTATGGTATCTGTAGCTATAATCTAAAAACTCATCACAATAATCATAATGATCAAGTTTATTAATATGATATGGGGTCAACTCACTCCATTTTCCGTCTTCAGCTTCCTGAATGATGATTTTTTCCTCTTTGTTACTTAATCGGAATACAGAATAGTCATATATATCAATCCAATACCAACGATAAAATTTGAAAGCAGGTTTAGTTGGCGTATAAACAATATTCAGGTCTGATATGTATGGATTAAGAGTACCGAAATAACACCTGAATGCGGTTGCTTCAACAAAAATCAATATAACTATAATTATAATTAACTTTCTATTTATAGGTCTTATATTTTTCAGATTTTTTAGTTTTTGTTTGATTTTTAATTTTGCTAATATTTTTCGTGAGTTTGCAAAGAAAATACCCAACAACCCACCTGAAATTCCACATCCGCACCATACCATAGCAAGTGCACCTGTGAATTCGTTACTGCTGAAAGGCGTGGTTTCAATCGGTGGAAAACCAAGGTACAACAAGAAAGAAAATAATAAGCAAATTAAGGCTATAAACAAGGGTACCAATCGAATAAACTTGTTTTTTATTTTTTTACAGAATATGAATTGTAATATAAAAATCACAATACAAATTGCAATCCCTTTTAAATGAAAATCCATTTCGGTACCTCACTTAATACCAACCATCTTCTTCGTATTCTTCATAAAATTTATTGTAATCAAAGTCAGGGTTGTTTTCAACGAATTTGCTTAATGCAATTTTACCTTGTTTCAAAACATAATTTTTCTGGAAGATATTTGTTTGTTTTAAATCAATTTCTTCTATATCGTAAATAGAATAAAAGCCGTTATTATAAATTTCATAAGAATTATTTTCAATTTCGCATATAACATCATAATTCTCTTCAAGAGGTTTTTCTTCCGAAAGCTTAACAAGAACCGGGAGACCACTTGCGCCCAATGAACCAATTTGCTCAACGTCAATATTAATTTTGCCTTGTTTATAAGCATTATAGTTATAGTTTGCAATAACTGTGTTTATGTCAATTACTGAAACGCTAATCATTGTAATTGTGCAAACGAGAATAATTGCTTTTATGTATTTAAGTCTTGTGAAGATAAGTCTTAAAAGAATTATCATGAAAATAACCGCCAGCATAAGCATAAAAACGCTTGTGAGGACTCTTAATCTTGTAAGACCATAAAGAGAGATATATTTCATCATTTTCACAAATGCGGTTGAAATATAAAAAACTGTGAAAAGGCAGAGGAAAATGAGAAGAGATTTTGTTGAATCGGGGATTTTCTTGCTTTCAGTTTTCTTAACCAGTGTTGAGCATAAGAAAAGAATAACGAAGTTGATGAATGCAATAACACCCATCTGGAAAAATCCGCTTCTTGCAAATTCTGCTGCGCTGTAATCATCGGGGAGAAGAAAAGCGAAAGCTTTTGTAATGTAAGCTAATTGAGAAACAAGATAAGCTAAATAAACAACTGCAGTTACGCTTAAAATTGTGTTAAGAATAACCTTTGAAACCTTATCAGGTATTGTTGGAGCAACAATTTCCGTCAAATCCTTTTTCTTCATCGAGAATAAGAATGCAAAAACAACAGGTGTGACAACTATCGTTGCAAATATTGAACCAATTAAAACGAAAGTATTTTTAAATAAAGATGAAATTAAAGTGCTGAATGCAATATCAGATGTTGTGAGAAGGGGAAGAATAATACAAAGAATAGGAATAGATATTCCAAGTCCGATTAAAAGATGAAAAGAGTTTTTAGATTTTTCAAGTTTTGCAGATTCCTTAAGACTTCTGAATGGTAACATAAAATTATCAAAAACTGAGTAAACAGATTTTTGAACTGTGTTTAAAACATAGCTATATGTACCACTTTCGGCATCGTTGTTACCTGATATTGTTATGAATAAAGTTGCACAAATAAAAATAAGATAAAGGAATGTTAAAAACTTACTAAGTCCGTCGTTTGTTATTGAATAACTGCAACAAAGCACAAATGCACCGATTGTCAAAAAAGCGCAGAAAGCTTTATCTTTACATTCCTTTGAAGAAAGGTAAATAAGCCCTGTTGCAATAAGTGCAAATCCACTAATGGTAAAACCAAAATTAAAGCCATTCAGAGCGCCTATTCTTATGGTTATAAAGGTTGAAATTATAGTAAAAATAAAACCTACAAAGTCATTTTTAAGAATCGGATAAGTTTTCTTATTCATAATTAATCCTCCTGTTCACCTTCGATATATTCCAGTATATCTCCCGGCTGACAGTCTAATTCACGGCATATGGCTGAAAGGGTAGAGAAGCGCACTGCCTTTGCCTTGCCTGTTTTTAATATTGAAAGGTTGGCTTGGGTCAAGCCGATTTTGCTTGCAAGCTCACCCGAGCTCATTTTTCTTTTTGCAAGCATAACATCTAAATTTACAATTATTGCCATATTTACACCGTCAAATCATTTTCATTCTTAATTTGTGTTCCGTATTCAAATGCACTTTTGATAATTCTGAGAATTAACCACATAAAGCCTGCCGCCGCAGGAATGGGTAACCCTGCGAGGAAGAAAAAGCACAGAGGTATTGAAAGAGGAACAACCGAAAGACAGGCATAAGAAAGAATTTTCAGGTATTTGACAGTTTTTTTGGTGAAGATTTCGCCTCGTTCAAGATTTTTGAGAAATTTGAATGTATAAACTAAAGTGACTGCTGCTGATGGTGAACAGGCATAGAAAACAGCAGTCAAAACATTTGCAACACCTTCTCTGTTTTCAGTTAACTCGCAGTACCAATTGAATATAATGGGAGCAGTTAATAAAAAGAAGGCAAAAAAACCAGCCAGAATTATTACTATTGCTTTTGTAAGCTTCAGGGATTTTTCAAATTGTTTCAAGTTTAATCATCTCCTTGGGGCGAATATATCACACAATTTATCGAAAAACAATAAAAAATTATCGTTTGTAATAAAATTGTAACCATTTCAGTACTTCGTTTTGATAGCTACTTTGTCAAAACTTTAACTTGACATAATGCCTTAAATAAACTATTATAATATGGAACATTTATGATGTGAAAAAATGAGAAGGAAGTGTTTTAATGAATCCTCAGTACGAAGCATTGTTTACCCCTTGGAAAATTCGCGATGTCGAAATCAAAAACCGTATTGTTATGTGCCCTATGGGTGGTACATCTCTTTTCGGTTGGTTTGAGCTCGGTGGTTGCCATTTTGACAAGGAAGCGGCAAAACTCTTTTTAGAAAGAGCCAATAACAATGTTGGTCTTATCATCCCCGGTATTGCACCCTTGCGTGATACCTTCTGGGGCAAATGGCTCTGGCAGAACCCCAAGATGTTCGAGGAGCTCAAAGAGTTTATGGATGAAATCCATAAAACAGGCGCAAAATTATTTATTCAGCTTACAGCAGGTATGGGTCGTTCCTGGGCTATTACAGAGCTTATTGCACCCTTACATAAAAACAAATTCACTCGTGCACTTATCAAGCCTGTTATTGATACATCTCACGAGTTGGCATCTCCCAGCCCTCAGAAATCACGTTGGGCTCACGATATTGAATGCCCCGAAATGACAGTTGAGCAGATTCACGAAATTATTGAAGCATTCGCAAAAACTGCAAAGCTTTGCCGTGATGCAGGTGTTGATGGTGT
Source organism: Acutalibacteraceae bacterium (assembly GCA_045586265.1). Taxonomy (GTDB): domain Bacteria; phylum Bacillota; class Clostridia; order Oscillospirales; family Acutalibacteraceae; genus DTU089. Next base: position 6,334 of record JAZMZY010000091.1, on the reverse strand, counting down.
TGAGGTTCATGCTGTTCACGAGGGTTATCTTCTTGACCAGTTTGCAATTGAATATTTCAATAAGAGAACTGACGAATACGGTGGTAGCTTTGAAAACAGATATCGCTTCGCAGTTGACGTTGTTAAGGCTATTAAAGAGGCTTGCGGTGAAGATTTCCCTGTTTCTCTCCGTTATTCAGTTGAATCAAAAATGAAAGACTTCTGCTATGGTGCAATGCCCGGTGAAGAATATACAGAAGTTGGTCGTAATATGGAAGAGTCCGAAAAGGCTGCTAAATACCTTCAGGATGCAGGCTATGATATGCTTAATGCCGATAACGGTACATACGACTCTTGGTACTGGGCACATCCTCCCATGTATATGCCTCAGAACTGTAACCTTGATGATGTAGCGCACATCAAGAAATTCGTTGACATTCCCGTTGTTTGTGCAGGTAGAATGGAACCCGATGTTGGTGCTCAGGCAGTTGCAGAAGGCAAAATCGATGGTGTCGGTGTTGCTCGTCAGTTCCTTGCAGACCCCGAATGGATTACAAAGCTTATTGAAGACAGAGTAGAGGAAATCAAGCCCTGTATCTGTTGTCACGCAGGTTGCTTCAACTTCTCATCCTCAAAGGGTCACGCTAATACTCAGGACCTTTTCGATACAATGGGTCTTTCCCGTTGTGCTATCAACCCCAAAACAATGCAGTCCAAGAAATATAAAATCGTTCCCGCTAAGAAGAGCAAGAAGATTGCTGTTATCGGTGGTGGTATCGGTGGTATGGAAGCTGCTATCGTTTGCGCTCAGCGTGGTCATAAGGTTGACCTTTATGAGAAAACAGATAAGCTCGGTGGTGTGTTTATCGCTGCAGCTGCACCCTCATATAAAGAAAAGGACCGTGACCTTATCGCTTGGTATAACCGTGAGGTTAAGAAATATGATGCAATCACAATTCATATGAACACCGAGGTTAAGGATATTGCATCTCTCGGCGCAGATGAAGTTATCGTTGCAACAGGCTCTGTTGCCAACAAGATTCCCGTTAAGGGCGCAGATAAAGCAATTGAAGCAGTTGACTTCCTTCTCGGTAACAAAGAGGTTGGTCAGAATGTTACAGTTGTTGGTGGCGGTCTTACAGGCTGTGAAATCGCTTACGAGCTTTATCTTCAGGGCAAGAACCCCACAATTGTTGAAATGCAGGATGACCTTATCACCACTCCCGGTGTTGCTCTTGCTAACACAAGCTATCTTCGTGACTTCTTCAAGACAAACAAAGTTCCTGTTTACCTTGAAACAAAAACAACTGAAATCACAGACAGTAGCGTAACAGTTATGACAAAAGACGGCAAAACAGAAACAATTCCTGCTGATAGCGTTATTCTTTCTGTTGGTTATAAGCCTGCTCCCATTGCTGAAAAGAGCAAGCATGTTCACATTATCGGTGATGCTCTCAAGGTCGGCAACCTTCGTACAGTTATCTGGAAGGCTTGGGACGTTGCAATGAAGCTGTAATTTAAAATTATAGTAAAATCAATCCGCCTGAGTTTACACTTGGGCGGATTTTTTAAAAAGGATTTTAAATATGAAAATCTGTTTTGAAAACAAATCAAAGGATTTAGGCGCAGAGGTTGTATTCAGTGATAAAAGCATCTTGAATATTCCGCCCAATTCCTCAAGAAGCTTTGAAATAAAAGATGATAATATCACTTTTTCTGTAAAATATGTTCGTGATTTTACCTTTGGTTATCAATATATACCAAAGGTTGACGGTAATATTAAAGATGTTATAACCGAAAAAATCACCCAAAAAGCAATTAACTCAATTGGTAATGCCATTGTTCAGATTGTTAATACATATAAGGTAAGTGATCTGACAGAAAATTCTGTTATTACGGTTAATGACAGAGCTCATTACATTTCTGCCGATGGTATAGACGGTCTTTTCGGGTGCTTTCCTGCACTTTATTATTTCGGTCAGGCAGAATGCGAAAATGTTCAAATAGAGGTTGTTTCTTCTGTTGCAATTAACAGACCTGAATTTATAAATCTTTATAAATTTGTTTACAGAACAATCAATCTTCACGGCTTATTTTTCAATATAATTAAGTATAAAGTTAACATAAACAGACAAAGAAACATTTCAAGCAAAAATTACCTTACAATGAAATTCAGAAAGCTTTATGCCTTGCCCTTTGAAGAGCGGGAATATCAGTTTAAACCGATTACAGTTCTAACTGATAAGTTTATTAATTTCATAAAAGGAAAACTTCCTAAACGAATTTATAACAAGCTCGTCAGGAAGTTTAAAAGATATTTTAATATTTGATTATTCTACCTCTGCAATAACGGGGTAGTGGTCTGATGGAATTCTGCCGTTGATTTTATCATCGGCAGTTTTTACTTTTGTAACGGATTTTACATTTTTAACAAACACAAAGTCAATCATTTTTGAACCCTTGCCGTACCAATGAAAACTGTCGATATCGTCTTTCTCTTTTGCAATTGTTCGTGCATCAAAGAACCCGTTTTTAAGCATCATTTCATAAACCTCGGAATCGGGAGTAACATTGAAATCGCCTGTAATTATTATCGGCATATTATTGAATTTTTCTGTCTTTTGAAGAATTAGCTTTATACCCTCAATCTGCGCAGTTGCTCCAATATGGTCAAGGTGAGTGTTAAAAACTGCGTAAACTTTTTCAGTTTCTTTCTCTTTTAAAACTGCGTAAGAACAGGTTCTGTTTTCTGCACCATCCCAACCAAGACTTGCCTTTTCGGGAGTTTCGGAAAGCCAGAAATTCTCTTTTTCTAAAAGTTCAAATTTATGCTTGTTATAAAAAACAGGGGAGAATTCACCCTTTTTGTTTCCGTCATCCTTACCAACACCAACAAAATCATAATCATCCTTGAACTGATTGATTATGTATCTCATCCATGCATAATGCACCTCTTGAAGACCAAAGGTATCGGGTGCATATTTTTTTATTATATCTCGCACAAGCTTCTGACGAAATACCCAATGATTTTCGCCTCTGCCTGCACAAAGAATGTTAAAGGTCATTGATTTCATACATAACACCTCATATTTCTTTAAGTATTATAAGATATTGTTCGTAAATTTACAAGAATTTTAAGTTAATTAGTGTTGAGTTTTACATCATAATATGTTATATTTAAAGAAATTTGAGGTAATGTTCTTGGAGTTGATATTATGGATTTCAGAAAAGATTTAGTTGAAAATATTTTGCCATTTTGGCTTGAAAATGCTATTGATTATAAAAATGGTGGTATTTATACCTGCCTTGACCGTGAAGGTAATATTTACGGCACAGATAAAAGCGTCTGGTTTCAGGGCAGAGCCTTGTGGGTATTCAGTAAGGCATACAACCTGATAGATAAAAATGAAGAGTATCTCAAAGCAGCAAAGTCTATTTATTCTTTCTTGCCCAAATGTACAGATACTGATGGAAGAATGTTCTTCACAGTTACCGCAGACGGCAGAGAGCTTCAGAAGAGAAGATATTATTTTTCTGAGACATTTGCAGCAATCGGTTGCGCAGAGCTTTATAAGGCAACAGGTGACAAGGCAGTCCTTGAAAGTGCAGAAATGTATTTTAATGTAGCTTATGAATGCTTTACAGGTGTTCGCAAAAATCAGCCTAAAATCAACCCTGCAAATATTGATTCAAAAGCCCTTTCTCCCGTTATGATTATGCTTTCAACTGCTCAGGTGCTTCGTAGCATTGACGGTCTCTGGGATAAATATAACCCTCTTTGTAAAGAGTGCCTTGATGAGATTCTCTATGGTGGTTACCTTACAGAAAAAGCACTTCTTGAAAGTGTAACAAAAGCAGGGAAGTTTATTGATAGCCCCAACGGCAGAATTGTAAACCCCGGTCACTCTCTCGAAGCTGCCTGGTTTATTATGGCAGAGGGTCTTGTAACAGGTAACGAAGAAGCAGTTAATGTTGCAAAGCATATTATTGATATAACTCTTCCTCTTGGTATTGATAAAAAATATGGCGGTATTATTGCGTTTACTGATTTAGAGGGCAAGCCTCCCGTTCAGCTTGAATGGGATATGAAGCTCTGGTGGCCTCAGTGCGAAGCTATGATTGCTCTTCGTCTTGCATACTTACAGTTCAAAGACGAAAAATACAATGCTTTGTATAATGAAATCAAAGAGTATTGCGAAAAGTATTTCTGTGATGATGAATGTGGCGAATGGTACGGCTACCTTCATTATGATAATACTGTTTCAACAACCCTTAAGGGCAATATCTTCAAGGGTCCCTTCCATATTCCGAGACTATATATGATTATGGCTTCTATGGACGAAACAAACGGTATTACCGAATATATGAAATAAGGTTTTCTTATGGAATTAGTAGTATATAATAAACTTTGTGTTTACAAAAATTTGGCAGAATTTGAAAAAGATTGCTGGCACAGATTAACTTCTTACCATTGGGAAAGTGCCCCGCCATACAGACCCAATACATATTTTAAAATGGGTGTTGTAGGCGACGATTTAGTTGCAAAGCTCCAATGCTATGAAAAAAATCCCAGAGCGGTTTTCGAAAATCGTGACGACCCGATTTACAGAGATAGTTGTCTTGAATTCTTTGTTGCGCCTTTTGAAGATAAGGAAGAATATATTAATATTGAAATGAACTCAAAAGGAGCTTTTCTTTGTGAGTTCGGTAAGGGTAAGTTTGACAGAGTCTTTGTAAGCTCTTTAACAGAGGGTGCACCCATAGTTAATGCCTTTAAGGGTGAAGATATGAACGGAGCATTCTGGGGCGTTACTGTTAAATTAACAAAAGCTTTCCTTAGCGAGGTTTATAAAACAGAAAATATAGACTTTACAACAGTCAGAGCCAATTTCTATAAATGTGGTGACGACTGCGAGGTTCAGCATTATCTTGCTTTTTCACCCGTAACAACCTTGCCACCCGGATTTCATAATCCTGAGTGTTTTGCAGTATTTAAAAAATGAGGTAAAATATAATGAGTATGACAAATGAAACAAATTTAATTGAAATAATTAAGGCATTTCCTGATTTTGGTAAATATATTGGTTATAAACCTGTGTCTGAAGGGCATATAAATGATACATATATAGTTGAATATGAAATGGAAGATGGTTCTGTTTCTCGTTACCTTTTGCAGAGAATTAATGTGAATGTTTTCAAGAAGCCTATTGAGGTTATGGAAAATGTTTGCGGTATTACATCATTCTTAAGAAACAAAATCAAAGAAAATGGTGGCGACCCCACAAGAGAAACATTGACAGTTTACCCTGCAAAAGACGGCAAAAATTATTATATGGCAGAGGATGGCGGTTGCTGGAGAGTATATAATTTTGTTGAAAATACATTTACTATCAGCGAAATTACATCACCCGAGGATTTCAGAAGCGCTGCTCTTGCTTTCGGTAACTTTGCAAATCTTCTTTCAGATTACCCCATTCAAACACTTTATGATACAATTCCCAATTTTCATAACACTCCATCTCGTTTCAACGATTTAAAAACTGCAGTTGAAAATAACGCTTCAGGCAGAAAAGATAATGCTCTTCCTGAAATTGAATTTGCATTTGCAAGAGAAAAGGATTGCTCTGTTATAACTGATCTGCTTGGTACTGCGAAAATCCCTGTTAAAGTTACTCATAACGATACTAAGCTTAACAATGTTCTTTTTGATAAAGAAACTAAGAAAGGACTTTGTGTTATTGATCTTGATACTGTTATGCCCGGTTCTGCCCTTTATGACTTCGGTGATAGTATCCGTTTCGGTGCAAATACTGCTGCAGAGGATGAAACAGATTTAAGGAAGGTTTCATTAAGCCTTGAGTATTTCAAAGCTTATGTTGATGGCTTCCTCGAAGCAGCAGGGGAAAGTCTTACAGAAACTGAAATTGAATTGTTGCCCTTTGCTGCAAAACTTCTTACTTTTGAATGTGGTATGCGCTTTCTCGGAGACTATATTAACGGTGATGTTTATTTCAAGGTTGAGTACCCCGAACATAATCTTGTAAGAGCAAGAACACAGTTCAAACTTGTTGAAGATATTGAGAAAAAGTATGACGAAATGATGGCTATTGTTGCTGAAATAAAAAACTCAAAAAAATAAAAAAACTTTTAAAAAAGTGTTGACAAATTAATTTAAATAGTGTATAGTATCTAACGTTGCGAGTGAGCAACGGTATGGGAGCATAGCTCAGCTGGGAGAGCATCTGCCTTACAAGCAGAGGGTCATAGGTTCGAGCCCTATTGTTCCCACCAAAAGGTGGCCCGGTAGTTCAGTTGGTTAGAACGCTAGCCTGTCACGCTAGAGGTCGACGGTTCG
>JAZMZY010000090.1:0-20464 GCA_045586265.1 Acutalibacteraceae bacterium | reverse complement strand
GTACTTTATCGGTAACCATATAGGTTTTTCTATTCATCGTATCAAGGTACCTGAAAAGAAACATACTGAAAACACATTTAAATCCAAAAAATTCCTTATTCATTTTTTAACAGTTTTAATTGCGTTTATTTTGATTTTTATTTCTAACAAATTTTCTGAATCATTCCAAAAACATGAAAACTATCTTTTAATCGCTCCTTCTATCTTGTTAATTGTAACAATAATAACAATAATAATACTATCGCTTAAAAATCGCTCACGCGTTAAAGAAGAATTTAAAAATATGTTTGTAAACTCAAAAAAACTATTATCAAAAAGATTTAAAGAAGAAAAGCAAAAGATCAAATTAAAATTATATAAATAACTAGAAAGTGAGTGATATAATATGTGGCAGATAATATCAAACATTGCATCGATCGTTACTTGCATTGCTTTTATTCTTTATTTGGTAGGTCATATCTGGGTCGTGTTAAAAAACAGGTACACCATTTATGAAAAGTTGACTGTAGTTCCATATAATTCAACTATTGATATTGAAGATGAAGATAACACATTAATAGTTGACCTTAATGGCTGTGAATTTTCTATCGAATCTGAATACGGTATTAGTAATATTAATGTTTATAAAGTAGATTATGACATAAACAAAGACGGTACTTTACGATTGAACAAGAAAAAATTAAAATCCACGTTTTCAAATCTAAAAAAGGATACGCTTTTCATGAGGTGCGATTTGGGTGAAATCCTTCCAACAACACAATTCGAAATCAAGAGATCAGATTATGCTATAATCACTTTTGATTTATACCAAAGTGGAAAAAACGGTCATATTCTTACATGTAATTATAAGTATAAAATGACACTTAAAAGCTTCTTGTATCATTTATGTGTTTAAAAATAAAATCAAATTATAAGCATTTCACAACTTCTCCACAAATGTGAATATTGAAATTAAAATATTGTATCTTTGATTTATGCAGTAAAAATTTTTAACACCAGGACTTCAACTTTAAGTTTTTCTATAGTTGTACCATTATAAGTGCTTTGCCACTAAATTCAACACTTATCGAAAATTTCATATCTAATCTTGGTTGACAAACCTTTTGGTTAGAGTTACTATGCAAGTGAGGTGATATTTTTGACAGGTGTAATTTATGCACGATATTCAAGTGATAATCAGCGTGAAGAGTCTATTGACGGACAGATTCGTGAATGCAGAGCTTTTGCTAAAAGAAATGATATTCACATTGTAGGTACATATATTGACCGTGCATTATCTGCCAAAACAGACAACCGTCCTGATTTCCAAAAAATGATTAAGGACAGTTCAAAGCACGAATTTGATTGTATCATTGTATGGAAGCTTGACCGATTTGCTCGTAATCGTTATGATTCGGCACATTATAAAAATATTTTAAAGAAAAATAATGTTCGTGTTATTTCTGCAACCGAAGCAATATCACAAGGTGCTGAAGGCATTTTGCTTGAATCTGTTCTGGAAGGTATGGCTGAATATTATTCGGTTGAACTTGCTGAAAAGATAAATCGTGGCTTAACTGAAAATGCTTTAAAATGCAAATATAATGGTGGTTCACTTGCTTTGGGTTACACAACAGATAAAGAGCAAAACTATCATATCAATCCTGATACTGCACCTATTGTTCGAGAAATCTTTGAACGATACAAAGCAGGAATGACTCAAGGAGAAATTGCAAAAGCATTAAACAACAAAGGACTCAGGAATCAGCGAGGTACAAAATTTAATATAAACAGTATTGCAAGGATATTATCAAACAGGCGTTATATTGGTGAATACATTTATAGTAACACAGTTATTCCAAATGGTATTCCTGCTATTATATCAAGAGAGCTTTTTGACGATGTTCAAGAAATACTTGTAAAAAATAAAAAGGCTCCTGCCAAGCACAAAGCAGAAGATGACTATCTACTCACAACTAAACTATACTGTGGAAAATGTATGTCGTTTATGGTTGGTGAAAGTGGTACTTCTAAAACCGGTCTTAGGTATAGCTACTATAAATGCATAACTGCAAAGCGAAAAAAGACTTGTGATAAAAAGGCTATCAAAAAGGACTGGATTGAGAATATTGTTGTACAACAAATAAAAGAAACATTACTTGACCAAACCTTAATTGACGAACTTATTGATGGTATATTAAACCTCTTGAACCAAGAAAACAATATTATACCTATTTTGAAAAAAGAGTTGGCTGAAGTAGATAAATCAATAAACAACATCGTTGCCGCTATTGAACAAGGAATATTTACAAAAGCAACCAAACAACGCCTTGATGAACTTGAATCACGTAAGGAACAGCTTGAAATTCAAATCATTGAAGAAAACATCACTCAACCAACGCTTACACGAAACCAATTGAAATTTTGGTTTGAAAGACTGAAAAAACTTAACCCAAACAAACTTGAAGACAGACGCAGATTAATTGATACCTTTGTAAATTCAATTATTGTTTACGATGACAGAATCGAATTCTATTTTAATTACAAAGGTGGTGCAAAAACCTTAACTAAAACTGAATTAGATAAATTTTCGGATTTATTTTCATCAACTCCACCAGAAAATTCCGTGCACGAAAGTGTGCGGAATTTTCACTTATTCACTATTAACTATTCACTCTTCCCTAATAAATACTTCATGCACGGAATTTCGGTAAGATGTAATAGTGAATAGTGAAGATGTACATTTTCATTGAAACATCATTTCTTTTTTGTTATAATACAAAAATGGAAATATATTACAAAGGAGCAAAACTTATGTCTATCGAAAAAGTTAGAGAGTATTTTAAAGGCTATGGAATTGAAGATAAGGTTATGGAATTTGCTGTTTCAAGTGCAACGGTTGAGCTTGCGGCACAGGCACTTAACACTGATGGTTGCAGAATTGCAAAAACCCTTTCATTTTCAGTTAACGATTCCCCTATTCTGATAGTTACTGCAGGAGATGCTAAAATAGATAATAAAAAATATAAAGCCTTTTTCGGTGCAAAGGCTAAAATGCTTTCCTTTGACGAGGTCGAAGATAAAATCGGTCACGCAGTTGGCGGTGTTTGCCCCTTCGGAATTAACGATGGTGTTAAGGTTTATCTTGATGATAGCATCAAACGATTCGATACTGTTTTCCCTGCTTGCGGAAGCAGTAATAGTGCCATTGAGCTGACACCTGAAGAATTAGAGAAATATTCCTGCTCTTTCATTGAATGGGTTGATGTTTGCAAGTTACCCGAATAAAAAATTTCAGTGGATGTAAAAAACTATGTTTTTTACATCCACTGCTTTTATTTATAGTTTTCAATCTTTCTTATCATCTTTCTTCCGATTACCTCAGAAAGCTTTAAGCCCAATTTCATTTCCTCTTCTGTTTCAAAGGAATCAAAGAAATGGTTTGTTTCAAGGGTGAAATCACCCTGATAGTTTATTTCTGCCAATGCTTTGGTTATCTCTTTCCAATTCATTTCACTAAGCCCCGGAAGAGTATGCATATCATCAAGATAATCATTATCATGAACATGAAGAGCACCTAATCTGTTACCGAGAACTCTTATACTATCCTGGGGCTCTCTGCCATCAATAGCGGTATGCCCTAAATCAAGACATGCAACAAAAAACGGACTGTTCATTTCATCAACATACCGCGCGTGTTCATAGGGATTTGCGCAGATGCTACCACGCCTTACCTTTCTCTTTCTATCACTGCACCACATATTTTCACAAGCAATTTTAACGCCATATTCTTCGGCATAAGGAAGAAGAAGTTTAAAATATTTCATATTTCTCTCGAATACTTCTTCCTCGTGTCCGATATATATACCTGTTCCGTAAGGGTGGACAACAAGGGTTTTCATACCCATAAGACCTGCAATTTCAAGGCATCTGATATTCTTCTCTGCCAGCCTTTTATAAGCAATTTCAGGGTCATCAATTCCAACATCTGTAACGGCGTGACCTTGATTGAAAGCTATATTATTCCTTTTTGCCACTTCGCAAAGCTCGTTAACATAGCTTTTATAATTATCACTATCAAGTACATTGCCGTCCTTTGCCTGAGTTGACATTGTATAATCAACTGCATCGAAGCCTGCTTCGGCTATAAGCTCAATTGCTCTTTTTTCACCAAATTTTATAGCACAATTGCTTTTTTGAGATAAAATCATTTTTTCACCTGTTTGAATAATTTGTCATAGCTTTCTGACCATTTCAATGCTTTTTCTCTGTTATAGTTCTTGGGCATAGATGCACAGACTGCCATAACCTTGCCTATATCTGCACCAACCTTTAAAAGCTTCTTTAAAAGGTCCTTGTCTTTAACAATAGCCATAGCGCGAGCTGGCATATTTAATGCCGGATGCACAAAATCTGTTATGCTCGTAGTATCTGCAGTAATGGTCATCTCTTTCCATGTAAGGATGCCTTTTTCAAATATGTAGTCAAGCTGTTCGGGAGTTATTCTTGTCAACAAAAGCTTTACTGTCGCCAATGGTGCCAAGCCCGCTCCTAAATTCTTATAGAATTTATATTGATACTGCCATAAAGCTTCTGCGGTATAGGTTTCGCTTCTGTCATCCATTATGGCTTTTGCAAGCAAGGGTGCTGTTCTTAATGAATTGGCAATACCCGAGCCGATAATCGGCACTGTCATAAATGCGCTGTCGCCTATTGCGGCATAGCCGTTGGCAACCATAAGAGATAGAGACTGGCGGACGGGAATTTCAACAAACTGACCGCCACGAACAACCTCAGCACCAAGACTTTCGTTGCGACCCCTGAAATATTCTGCAGTTCTTTCAACCTCTGCCATATCAAATGGTTCAAATCTGCCTATAAGTAAATCTGTATATTCGTCCTCAGTTGCAACCCAACCTATACCGAGCTTTCCTTCAGGGAGAAGGCATACCTTATACTTATCCTCAACGGGATTTTCTGTTGCTTTATTATAGAATGCTCTGTAAACATAGAATTTTTCGTTTTTATTGGGGTGCTTTTCTATACCAAATTCCTCAGGCAAACTGATTCTTACAGGTGATTCGCAACCGCAGGCATCTATAATCAAATCACCGTATATTTCACCTTTGGAGGTGCTAATACCTACTACACGATTATCTTTAATAATTGCACCCTCTATATTACAATTATAAACGAACGCAACCCCATTCTTCTCGGCAGTATCTATAAGTAAATTATAAATTTCCTTACGCTCCATTTTAATTTCCAGCTCTGCTTCGGGAACCTGTTGCTTTATGGGAGTTTTTTCATTGGGTGAATAAAAGGTCATATTCTCTTTATATTCAAAAAGAGCTTTGTCAGGCATTGGTATATCCGCTTTAGCAAGTGCCTTAGGGTCAAAAATATCAGTCCAGTCGTAACCCATATTCTCTCTTGAATTTTTCTCGTAAACAGTTACATCATAGCCGTTACGAGAAAGGATTGAAGCCACTGCAATACCACCGTGACCGCCACCTGCTACAATTATTTTTTTATTCACAAATACACCTCCCACATTTCTGTCAATTTAATATATCACATTATATGTAAAAAAATCAATAAAAAATCGGCATTGCAGTAACCTGCAATGCCGAAAACTATTTATTGAGGAATCAACCACCAAGACCGAGTAAGGAAAGAAGCTTTGAGAAAAGACCGAATATGATGCTGAGAATTGTGTTAGGCATTATAATTTCCTGCTCTTCATATTCATTTGTGCCAACTGTATACTCAAAAACCTTTTCGTCAGTTACACCTGTTGCTATCCATTCATAGCTATCAGTTTCCTCGTCGTAAACAACCTCTTCTTCATAGTATGTTACGGTTAAAATGTAATCTCCATAAACTGTATGGGTGTAGGTCACATCGAAATCACCATCAACAAATTCGCCGTTAAAATCTTCGTTAACATACCAGCTATAAGGAACAAATCTCTTAAGAACTACACCATCTTCATCATCATAACCGCTACCATAAGCTGTAAAGTTAACGGTTCTGTGATAAATATATTCTTTCGAAAGACCAATAACAGTATTGTTATCAGCAGAATAAACCTTCATTGTGCCGGGATCTGCAATTGTATCAATAAAGCCACAGCCCTTTAAGCATTCTGCACTCTTTGTGCCATCGTGCTCATAAGTAGCATCGTTGTTTGATACATATCTTGAGAAGCTATGTGCACCAACAATAAATCTTGATGCAACAACTACATCAGAGCCATCATAATCACAATCAAAAAGGAAATCGCATGAATAATCTGCAATTGCAAGGTCTGTTTTGGGAGCAATTTCGATTGTTACAGAATCACCTGCATCAAGTGTAAGACTGCCACTTTTCACAACGATATTGTAGTTATCGTTTGAAGGTAATGTGTAGTTAAGAGTCATATTACCTTTGTTTTCAATAACTACTGTCTGCTTTGCAGGAGCGGAATAACCTTCACAAACATTACCAAAATCTACATTTGAAACGCTTGCTTCAACTGTATAATCACATTTTTCCCAAACGGGATAGAAGGTAACAGGAGCTGTGATATTGGGCGTATTTGCATTCAAATTGAATTCTAATGCACCACCATCAACTGAAGACCAACCAATCTGAATATAATCTTCACGAGTGAAGATTGCACCGGGAGCCTTTACTGTTTTACCTTCATTAGCTTCAAGTATTTCTGCAACACCGACACCAAAAGCACCGGGGGCAAAAGTTACTTTAACCTTTGCAGCTTCCCAATAAGGATACAATTTAGTGTTTTTAGTGATTTTAAGAGAGCCACCCAGCTCATAGTTCTTTCTCGAACCTGCTGCTGCGGTTGACCAACCTGTCTGAACATAACCCTCACGAGTGAACAGTGCACCTTCAAGTGTTACAGTTGTACCGCCCTCTACCATAATAGCTGCGGGAGCAGTATCGGTTGAATAACGACCGGGTAAATATTCAAGCTTGTATGTAGCAGCGAAAACGGAAACACTCATAACTGAGAAAAGCATAAGCATTGCCATAAACACTGCTAAGGATTTTTTGAAGTATTTCTTCATAGCGTGATTCCTCCAAATCAATACATATAATTATACAAATGAATTATAACACATTTGTCAAGAAATTTATATTAACATATTCACCAAACATAAGGCAAAAAAACTGTTAAAGTTAATGAGTGTTTGCACAAATTTCCTGCTTTTTGATAATTTCATTATTATTCAGTTATGGGCATTGAAGCTACCGCATTAAGTGTCAGGTCTGCCTTCTTTCCTGCAAGAAATTCATAATAACCCTGGGAAGCTATCATAGCTGCATTGTCACCACAGTATTTCAGCTCAGGCTTGTAAAGTTCAACGCCTTTACGAGTGCATTTTTCTTCCATAACTCTTCTTAAACGGGAGTTTGCTGAAACGCCACCTGCAAGGACTATTTTTTCTGCGCCAAAATCATCAACTGCCTCCATTGTGTGCGAAACAAGAAGGTCGGTTACTGCTTTTATAAACGACGCACCTAAATCCTCTGCTTTAACCTCTTCACCCTTCTGTGATGCATTGTGAACAAGGTTTACCGCAAAGGTTTTAAGACCTGAAAAGCTGAAATCATATTTAGAATCTGCAATCTTAGGAACAGGGAATTTGTATTTATTCTCGTCACCATTAACAGATATTTTATCAAGATTTACGCCACCCGGGTAAGGCAAACCTACTGTACGAGCAGCTTTGTCCATAGCCTCACCTGCCGCATCATCACGGGTTCTGCCGATTATTTCAAAATCGGTATAATCCTTTACATTGATAATGTGACTGTGTCCACCCGAAGCCACAAGGGAAATAAAGGGTGGCTTCAATTCTTCGTTTGATATGTAGTTGGCGGCAATATGCCCTCTTAAATGGTGAACAGGCACAAGGGGCTTTCCTGTTGAATAAGCAAGACCCTTTGCATAGTTCACGCCAACAAGCAATGCGCCTATAAGCCCGGGAGCATAAGTTACTGCTATTGCATCAATATCATCAATAGTGCAGCCTGCATCGCCCAAGGCTTTTTCAACAACCCCGCAAATGGCTTCTGTATGCCTTCTTGAAGCAATTTCAGGCACAACGCCACCGTATATCTTATGCTCCTCAACCTGAGAAGCTATAACATTCGAAAGCAACCTTCTGCCATCTTCCACAACCGCTGCAGCAGTTTCATCACAAGAGCTTTCAATTCCGAGAATCTTCATAAATCCTTCTCCAAATAATTTAATTGAATTGTCATTAAAATTGCGTCTTCTATGGGTTTTTCATAGAAATTTCTTCTTTCGCCCACTTTTTCAAAGCCACATTTTTCATAAAGAGAAATAGCATTCAAATTACTTTTCCTTACCTCGAGGGTAACAAACTCTGCTTTTTCCGTTTCCATTTGTTCAATAAGAAATTTCACGAGAGTTTTGCCGACCCCGTTTCTGCGAAAATCGGGAGACACAGCAACATTCGTTACATAAACCTCGCCGATGATATTATGAGAGCCTATATAACCTACAATTCTCCCCTCTGAAAAAGCAACATAAAAACGGGCAAAATTATTCTTCAATTCAGTTTTCAGACCGTCTTCGCTCCATGGGGAAGAAAAGCATTCTTTTTCAAGCTTTGCTATTTCTTCAATATGAGCAGAGGTCATTTCTTTAATTTCTAAACTCATCATTTTGTATCGTACCAGGTTTTACCGTGTTGCACATCAACAGTAAAAGGAACTGCCATTTTACATGCGTTTTCCATTGTTTCTTTAAGAAGAACAGCAACCTTTTCTACTTCTTTTTCAGGAGCTTCAATAATCAATTCGTCATGTACCTGCATAATGAGTTTCGAATCAGGAAACTCATTTTTCAAGCGGTCAAAAACCTTAATCATAGCAATTTTGATTATATCTGCCGCCGTACCCTGAATAGGCATATTCATTGCCACTCTTTCACCGAAGCCACGGCGGATTGCATTTTTCTCCTGAAGCTCAGGCAAATATCGTCTTCTTCCAAAATAAGTTTCTGCATAGCCCTTTTCTTTGGCAGAATTTTTTGCATTCCCCATAAATTCTGCAACACCTGAATAGTTTGCAAGATAACCTTTAATATATCTGTCTGCTTCAACAATAGATGTGCCAATATCATTTGAAAGAGAAAACGCACCGATACCGTAAACAATACCGAAATTAACCGCTTTCGCCTTTCTTCTGTCATTTGGTGTAACGTTTTCGAGAGGAATTCCCATAACCTGAGAAGCGGTAATAGAGTGAATATCCGCACCACTTAGGAAAGCGTTAATCATTGTTTTGTCATTGGCAAGAGATGCAAGAACACGAAGCTCAATCTGAGAATAGTCCGCATCCACAAGGGCATAACCATCTTTTGCTACAAAGAATTTTCTCAATTCTCTACCCTGCTCAGTTCTTACGGGGATATTCTGAAGATTTGGCTCTGCCGATGAAATTCTACCTGTTCTTGTTTCTGTCTGGTTAAGGGTGGAATGAATTCTTCCATCATTATCAATAACCTTTAAAAGACCTTCACAATAGGTTGATTTAAGCTTTGTTAAACCTCTGTATTCAAGAATTTCATTGATTATGGGGTGTTTATCTCTTAAGGACTCGAGCACCTCTGCATTAGTGGAATATCCACTTTTAGTTTTCTTTCCGTGTGGAAGATTCAATTTATCCCCATCGAAAAGAACCTCGCTTAACTGCTTTGGCGAATTAACGTTAAATTCGCAACCTGCCATATCATAGATATTTTTCAGTTTTTCTTCCAACTTTGAAGAAATAACATCGTTATAATTCTCAATACCTTCTCTATCAACAAGGAAGCCTTCACGCTCCATTGATGCAAGAACCCTTGCAAGAGGTATTTCAATTTCATAAAGAAGCTTTTCCTGATTGTTCTCTTTGATTTCTGCTGAAAGCTTGATGCTTAAAGCCTCAATATATGCTCCGCCATCAACAAAATCCTTTTCAGCAAGGTAAAAATCTGATAAATCACCTGCCTGAATTTTCACAGGTGCAAGAGAATATGACCCTGCAAGCATCTTGACAGAATAATCTGATGAGTTGGGGTTAAGAAGATATGCCGCAAGAGATGTGTCGAGAGCTATATTTTTAAGTTCTATGCCGTTTGCATCGCAAAAACCGTAAAGTTGCTTTGAATCATCTGTGTATTTCTCTATACCTTCATCCGAGAAAAAGCAATCCACAAAGGACATAAACAGAAAATTACTGTTTTCAATAAGTGCTACACCATCAACGGTTTTAAATAAAATATATTCAATTCCACCGTTATTGTATTTAACTGTAAAATATGCTTTACCCGATTTCTTTAACAAATTCAGAAATTCATCAGTATCTGTTATTTCATAAAGCTTTATTTCTTTTGCATTTTCCTGCTCTGCAATTTCGTCCTGAGAAAGATTAAGCCTGCCTAAAAGCTTACTCATTTCCAGAGACATAAGAAGATTTGTTGCTTTAGCACTATCGGGAGTTTTAATTGCATAATCACTTAAATCAGTGCTTACAGGAGCTTCAAGGCAGATTCTGCCCAAATCCTTACTTAAAAAGGCGTTTTCCTTTGAAGCTTCGAGCTTTGCACGAATGCCCGCTTTAACATCAATAGTTTCAAGGTTTTCGTAAATATATTCGATTGAGCCGAAACGACCTATAAGATCCTGAGCGCCTTTTTCTCCGATACCTGCAACACCCGGGATGTTATCGGATGTGTCACCCTGAATTGCTTTTATATCAATTAACTGTTCAGGTGTTACTCCGTAAACCTCTTTTATTTTATCTGTGTTATATAAAACAGTTTCGGATTTGCCCATTCTTGTTGTTGCAAGAACAACATTTACATTATCTCTTACAAGCTGAAGGCTGTCTCTGTCCCCTGTTGCAATATAGCAGAAATCATCTTTACCGCAAACGGCAGAAAGAGTTCCGAGAATATCATCCGCCTCGTAACCCGGCATTTCAACAACGGTGTAACCAAGATAGCCTAATAACTCTTTAAGAGTGGGAAATTGTTCTACAAGCTCACTTGGAGCGGGCTTACGAGTCCCTTTATATGCATCATACATTTTATGGCGGAATGTGGGTGCTTTCACATCAAATGCAACCGCAACGCTATCAGGCTTATACTCCTCAAGAAGATGAAGAAAAATATTCATAAACCCGAATATTCCGTTAGTAAATCTGCCATCCTTGGTACTTAAAAGACGAACACCGTAAAAAGCTCTGTTCAATATTGAGTTACCGTCAATAACAAGAAGTTTCATTATATATTTTTACCTCATACATTCAAAGTTTCAAGGGTTACAAAGTGATACCCATTAGAAGAAAGATAATTTTCTTCATTCAAGGCACGAAGGCAACCCAACGCCGCAACATTTGTAGCATTACCGGGAATTTTAACCTTTATTCCCGTAGCTTCCTCTATATATTTATCAAGTCCGTAAAGCTTTGCCATTCCACCACAAAGGAAAATTCCGTCATCGGTGATATCGCGAACCAACTCGGGTGGTGTAACCTCAAGAACATCTGTTATAGCTTTGCATATTTCATCAACACAATCGCGTATTGCGAAATTAATCTCCTGAGCAGTAACCTCAAAAAACAGAGGCATACCATCGGACATATCTTTACCTTTTGCAACAGCGGCAATTGTTTCTTCCCTCATTTTTGCTCCACCTATAAGAGTTTTTAATTCTTCTGCCGTGAGCCTGCCCACATTGACACCGCGATTATTTTTAAGATATGTTTTTATAATTCTGTCCATATCATCGCCGCCGACTGCGGCGCTTTTTGCAACAGCAATACTGCCCATTGTCACAACACCTACACCCGTTGTTCCGGCACCTACATTTATAATCATTGTGCCATAGGGCTTGTCCGTCATAACTCCTATACCCAAAGCCGCCGCAAGTGGCTCTTCAATAAGAGCTGCCCTGCCTGCACCTGCTCTTAAAATACAGCCTAAAATGTTGCGCTTTTCAAGATTTGTTATTCCTGCAGGCATTGTTGCAACAACTGTTGGCTTGAAAATTTTATTTTTACAAATACGGTCTAAAAAGCATTTCAAAAGCTTTTCGCTACTCTCAAGCTCAGAAATTCCACCGCTCAAAAGAGGGCGGACAAGCTTTATTGCATCAGGGCATCTTCCTGTCATCTCAAAGGCTTTTTTGCCTGCTTCAATAACACTCCCTGTCTCTCGCTCCAGTGCAAGAACGGCAGGTTCAGAAAGAACAACACCCTTGTTTTCTATTGCAGCAACAACACTGCCCGTGCCTATATCAAGCCCGATTTTAAGACCAACCATTCCGACACCCCTTTTCTTCAGAATCATCTTATTAAATCACAAAAATACAGGGTAATTATACACCTATAATTATTTTTTGTAAATAAGTTTACAAATGTTTTTATTTATATTATAATATGTTTATAGACCTATAAATCGTACAAGAGGTGTTAATATGGCAGGCGTGCAGAAATCCAAATTAAAATTACTTTATCTTGCGGATATTTTAAAGAAAAAAACCGATGAAGACCATTTTCTTGCTGCAACAGAAATTGTTGAAGAGCTTAACAAATTAGATATTCCTGCAGAAAGAAAATCCATATACAAGGATATTGATATTCTGAAGGAATACGGCTTTGACATTATTCATTCAGGGTCTAAAAATCGTGGTGGTTATTTTTTAGGAGCAAGAGATTTTGAGCTTGCCGAAATCCGTCTTCTTTCTGATGCTGTTCAGGCGGCAAATTTTATTTCTCAGAAGAAAACCAACCAATTAGTTGAAAAAATCGAAAGCTTTGCAAGTGAAAATCAGGCTAAAATTTTACACTCTCAGGTTTATGTTGATAATCGTCCCAAATGCAGTAACGAAGAAATTTATTACACTATAAGCCTTCTTGATGAGGCTATCACCGAGGGCGTAAAGGTAAGCTTTAACTACACAAGAAGAAAAATCACAGAGGAATTCAAAACCGCAAAGGAAGAAAAAGCCTTCACGGTCAGTCCTTATGCACTTATCTGGTCCGATGACCACTATTATCTGGTTTGCAACAATGAAAAATATGACAATTTAATGCACCTGAGAATAGATAAAATAAAAAAATTGCAGAAGACTAAATCTCCTGCAAGACATTTTTCCGAGGTTTCTGATTACAGAAACAACTTTGATTCTGCTGACTATGCCACAAAGCTTTTCAATATGTATAGTGGTGAACCCAAGCCCATTGAATTGATTTGCAGCAACGAAATCCTTGAGGTTATCCTTGACCGATTCGGTGAAAATGTTAAAATCCAGAAATTTGATGATGAGCATTTCCTTTTGAAAACCAACGGAATAGTAAGCGACGGTCTTACAAAATGGGTCATTCAGTTTGGTGGAAAAATCAAGGTGAAATCCCCTAATGATTTGATTTATGAGGTAAAGAAAAAGGCACAGGAAATTATTGATTTATACTGAAACAACATAAAAAATGTCAGTCAACCGACTGACATTTTTTTTATAATTTCACATACTTATTCAAATCATAATCAAAGGTGTAATTATTATCTGCATTAAAAGCTAAGGTATAGTTTGTTGCTTCGCCATTTTTGGTATATAGCCTTATAACATAAACTGTTTCACCGTTTTCAGCAGTTGTGGTTGTTCCTGTGGCAACCAGAACATACTCTGATAAATCCTTTTTAACACCCAATTTTTCTTTACTGTAAGAGGAAAATTTCTCCTGAAGTATTTTATTATTATCGGCATCATACTCAAAAGTTTTTTCTGTTGTTGTTTTTCTATCCTCTGCTTCAGTTGTGGTAACAGGGTCAAACTCTGCTACTCCGTCAGCTGTAAGCAATAAATACTTCTGAGTTTTAGGGTTATAAACAAAACAATCCTGACCCCAAATCACGAATGTACCCTCGGGCTTCTCTTCGCCCTCATCGAAAGCTTCTACCAGACAAGCATCATTATCCATAAATCTGGTGGCACTTAATTTAAGATTATAGTCATAAATATCTTTTGATAAGCCCAGGTTTTCTTTAGGAAAAATTTCCAACATACTTTTTGCAATGCTTTCATTCAAAGAAAGTGAGCCTGAGTTGCCTGTAAGCTCAACATATGTTTCTGCTGTTTCAAAAACCTTTTCTTCATCAATAAATTCGTCATTTTTACCACAGGAAGCAAAAATAGAAATACAACTTATTATCAAAAGTAAAGCTATTAATTTTTTCATAGTTCTTCTCCGAAATTTTTAAATAATAATATTATTTATACTGACACTATACAATTTTCGGAGTAATTTGTCAAATTACAATCTTGTTATCTTTTTAATGCAACCGCTTCTCTTTTGTATTTTTCTCTTGTAGCAATACCTCCTCTGATGTGCCTTTCCTCCTTATTTATATCAAGAACCTTTCTGACCTCGCCATATAAAGCCGGGTCAATTCTTTTGAGCTTTGTTGTTATATCGCTATGAACAGTGGACTTTGAAACACCGAACTTCTTAGCCGCTGCTCTTACTGTTGATTTACTTTCAGTTATGTATCTTCCAAGCTCTACCGCTCTTTCGTCATAATCATTAAACATAAAAATCCTCCCATATATTTCTATACAAAATATATGAGAGGATTAATATTTATATTACTTAAATATGAATGACAAACACACATAAAATCACGAAAATTATTCGCCTTTCATACCGAGAAGCTCTACTGTTCCGTCATAAACTGCCTGAGAAACCTTGATTGAATCAAAGATAGCTGCTTTGATATCATCATCAGTAGCACCCAGCTCTTTTGAGAAACGGTCAGGAATGAAGAGGTTAAGCCCCATAATATCTGCAAGTCCGTCAACATCAATACCGCTTTCAATACCCTTTGCAGCATATTCTTTCTTAACACCGCCAAGACCCATTCTCATCATCCAGGGAGCAACGCTGATAATCTTACGATCTTCGCCCATACCTCTTGCGGCATAAACAATTTTAAGGAATTCCTTCCATGTAAGGTTATACATACTGATGGGCCAAGCCTTTGCGCCTTTTGATTTTTCAGCCGCACCAACGATAACTTCACCAACCTGACGAACTGTAAGCATAGCAGTACCGCCACCGGGATACATTGTGAAGGGAAGCTTATCCATTCTCTTAATCTGCTCGATAAGGATAACCCAAACAGGCTTTCTGCCGGGCTGAGTACCGAAGATATAGGGAAGCTCAAGAACAGATACATCAAAGTTTTCATCAGCGAAGGAGAATGCAACATTTTCCTGGTCAATACGGCTTCTGATGTAGGGGTGCTTTTCAGTAAGCTTCATATCGGGTCTCTCTTTTGCAAGATATGCAAAGTAAGAACCGAGAATAACTGCACTCTTAACGCCAACCTCTTTACAAAGAGGAAGTATTCTCTCAAGAGGCTGAATATTGTATTTGTAGTATGCATCATAAACAGGTGCGGGGAATTCAACTCTTTCATCAATACCTGCTGCGAAAACGAAGCAATCGTGACCTTTGAGAAGCTCGCGGATTTCATCATCTGATTTCTCATAGATATTGCAGAATTCAAGCTTCATTTCCTGAGGAATGGGAGCACCTTCGGGAAGAGGAGGAAGAGCAACGCTTGTTACTTCGTGACCTCTTTCAATAAATATTCTTGCGGCTTCACAGCCAAGAAGACCTGTACCGCCAATCATAAATACTTTCATTCTGTAACCTTCTCCTTAAAGTTATCAAAAATTTCAGGACCATAGAAATAGTTCTGTTCTTTACTGTGAAGAGGATACCAAACCTGAGCAAAGAACGGGTTGATTTTTGCTTCTGTATCATAATCCCAAGGCCAAGGAAGCTCTGCAGGGCACCAGTGACCGCCACGAAGAACGAGGTTGGGGCTCATTTCAAATTCGTTGCCTCTTGCACTCTTCCATTTAACAGGAGTGTACATATCAACGATTTCAGTTGCAAGACATTCACCGCCTCTGAAAGCAGCTGCTTTCTGAAGGTCTTCAAGGGTAAGTGAATCGAAATCCTTTGTTTCGTCATAACCATGGTCAAGAACAATAACATCATCAGCAGTTGTTTTCTTTGAAGGAATCTTGATATCAAAATCAGCCCATTTTCTGGGAAGCTTATCAAAATTCTCTTTGCTGCCGTAGTAAGATGTCATTCTCACATCAACGTTGTTTGCTGCCCACCAGAGTGTACCATACTCAGGAGTCTGAGCAATTTTCTTCATAAAGGGCTTAACTGCAAATGCAAAGGGCTTTGCAAGGAATGCTAATTTATAGAAGAATTCAACTTTGTCCATCATCTGTTTGAAATACTGCTTAACAGGGATGTTAGCACGGAAATGACAGTATTTTTCAAGCTCGTCACCGTCATAATACCACTGACCGTGGAAGTTCTGAGTTGTGAACCAATGGGGGTCAAAGAGCTTCTTGGGAGAACCGAGACCAAGAGTGCCGAGAAGGAGCTCTTCAAACTCATAGTTAGTAATTCTGTATTCTTCACCTGAACCGATGTTATAAAATCTTCTCCAGAATTCTTCAGGAATATCGTCACCGCAAACATTTGCAAGAAGACGACCTGAATCTTCAACAGTTGCCCATTCAAGAACGCCGTTAATCGGAACGTGATACATAATGGGTTCCATATTTTTAAGAATTGCAGGATAAAGAATACCTGACTGACGAAGAGATACCCAATGCTTAAGACCTGATTCAGCGAAAACTGCCTCAGCTTTTACTTTACTGATTGCATAGTGGTCATAAACACTGATTTTAATGGGGTCACCTGTTCTTGCCCAGTGAATAGGCATATTACGGTCACCGGTTTCAGCAACTGTGCCTATGTAAACAACTTTAATTGCATCGGGGTTGGGCTGAGCCTTGATAGCGTTAACAATGTTCTGAGCCGCAGTAACGTTTGTTTTCTGAGTTTTCACGGGATAATAGTCTGCAGCGGGAGAAACCATACCACCAACATGAAGAACATAGTCTGCGCCTGTTACACATTCGAGAACATCTTCATAGTTTGTAAGGTCACCCCAAACAAGCTTAACTGCGGGATCATTTTCATAATCCTTGAATTTGTCCTTGTTTTTCTGACTGCCTCTGTTAAGAAGAACGATATTATACTGATTCTTCTTTGCATAGAGTTCCTTGAAACCTGCCCATCCCATAGTACCTGATGAACCGGTTAAGAATACGGTTTTTTTAGACATAAAAAACACCCCATCTTTCCAAAATTTATACAGTTTATATTATACATAAATAAAGTCTGATTTGTCAAGACAAATCAGACTTTATGTTCACCACTCAAATTCCGGTCTTTGATTTTCTATATGCTTTGAGGCTTTGAGAAGAAATTTTCTCACAGGCTCCATTTTTCTGATATAAAATGTGAGCAATTGCAGAGTATTTTCAAATGTATCAAAATCCTCGTCGGGAATGAAATAAATCATTTCCCAATTTTTCAATTTGATATATTCTGCCGCAGGGTCATCTGCAGAAAAGCCTCGGGGCATTGATTTGAGCTTATCACCATTAATTGAAATATTTGTTTCTTTTAAAATATCCTGAAACTCGTCAAAGTGCTTTGAAATATAGTGGCGAATATTGTTCATTTTCGCAGTTGTATCACACCACAAACCCGTTCCGAAGCAAGAGCGACCCGGGGCAACACACAAGAAATAACCAATGGGCAACCAGGATTTTCTATCAGGTGAAATATATGCTCTGAAAGACGGATTATAGGGTGGTCCGTTCTTGTGAAAGCGCATATCTCTCGCTACACGATACATCCACTCCCTCGGCTCCATATACATTACTGTTTTACCGATATCGGGAGCTTCATCGTTTATAACAAAACGAAGCCTGTCAATAAAGCCAAGAAAATCCTTTCTCGCCAATTCATATTCATCGTGGGTTTCGTGAAACCAGGTTCTGTTGTTATTTAACTGCAGATTAGTGCAGTAATTCATTATTCTTTTGAAATCCATTTTTTATTCCTTTTGAAAATTTTTCTAAAAATAAAATATCATACCAAATTTTAAAATGCAATAATATTATTGACAAGAACAAAATAAATACAGTAAAATAAATTCAGACTTTAACCCTTGGAGGTAATAAATATGGCAGTTTTCAGACCCTTTAAAGCTTTAAGACCTGTTCCCGAGTATGCCGATAAGGTTGCGGCGCTCCCCTATGATGTTATGAATAGCAAGGAAGCTGCAGAAATGGTTGTTGGCAACCCCTATTCCTTTCTCCACGTTGATAAAGCTGAAATAGATTTGCCCGAGGGCACAGACCTTTATAGCCCTGAGGTTTATCAAAAAGCAAAAGAAAACCTCGAAAATCTTGAAAAAGACGGTATCTGTGCTATGGACGAAGCACCCTGCTTTTATATATACCGCCAGATTATGAATGGCAGAGAGCAAACAGGTCTTGTTGGTTGTGCCTGGGTTGATGATTATATTGAAAACCGCATTAAAAAGCACGAATTGACCCGTGCAGACAAAGAGGCTGACCGCATCCGTCACGTTGACACCTGCGATGCAAACACAGGTCCCATCTTCCTTTGCTACAGAGATAATGAAAGGGTTAATGCTATAATTGAAGAGCAGAAAAAGAGTGCTCCAGTTTATGATTTTGTAACAGAAAACGGAATCGGTAATACTGTATGGGTAATTGAAAATCCTGAAATTTGCAAAGAGCTTTCCGAGCTTTTAGGTCAGGTTGGGGATTTCTATATTGCAGATGGTCACCACAGATGTGCCTCTGCAGTTAATGTTGCGAAAATGCGCAGAGAGCAGAACCCTGACTTTGACGGAACAGAAGAATTCAATTTTTTCCTTGCAGTCCTCTTCCCTGCTGAAAGCCTTGAAATTATGGACTATAACAGAGTTGTTAAAGACTTAAACGGCAACACTGAGGAAGAATTTATTGAGAAAATCAGCGATAAATTTGATGTTGAGCTTGCTTCCTGCGATGGTGCATATCACCCCGAAGAGAAACACAATTTCGGTATGTATTTGGGCGAAAAATGGTATAAGCTCACCGCAAAGGACGGTACATTCGACCCGAAGAATCCTGTTGACCAGTTAGACGTTTCAATCCTTCAGAAAAATCTTCTCACACCCATTCTCAATATCGGTGACCCGAGAACAGATAAAAGAATTGACTTTATAGGTGGTATCCGTGGTTTAAAAGAGCTTGAAAAGAGATGCAAAGATGATATGACGGTTGCATTTTCAATGTACCCCACCACTCTTGACGACCTTATGTCAATCGCCGATGCAAATATGATTATGCCACCAAAATCAACCTGGTTCGAGCCAAAATTATTGAGTGGGTTGTTTATTCACAAACTTAAATAAAAACCACATAAAATTATATTTACAGCAAATAAAAATAGAGAACAACAAAGCTTATGGCGGTCCTACCTCTCTTCAAAGAGAGGTACCCCAAGCAGCAACTATATTATTATAAATTCACATTTGATAATTACTATCAGCCATTTGCTAACCACTAATATCCGGCAACTGATAGTTGACAGCTAAAAAACGACTGCCGAAGCAGTCGTTTTTTTCATTCAGGAATAACCAGCATATTTGCAGTTCCGTCTGTATATTTCATTACAAGGAATTTGCAATCGTTCCCTGCATTATAAGTCATAAAGGCTTTTTCACGAAGCTTCTCCGCCTCTTTGGGTGTGATTTTTTGAATATCACTTTCGGGGATGGGTTTGTTTTCAATTTCATCGTCATAACCAGGATAATGATAAGAATCCCATTCATCTTCATCAGAGTACTCTGTATATCCGCAACCATCCACCAAATATGTTACATTATTATAATCTTCCCAGCTATAAGTCATAGCCGATAAAAGATCATCATCTTTTGCTTTGGGCTCAAGATAAAGTGTTATTTGGTTTTCAACAAACCAAGATAAAAGCTTTTGAGATTCCACCAAATGCGCTTCTTCAATTTTTTTCTTTTCCAAGAAATGTCTATATAAATCCGCATCCTTTAACACCTTTATAGTATTTACCATATCAGATGTTACAGAAAATTTATACAACATATAGCTATTTTTCTCAAGCACACTTTGGGATGTAGGTTTATCTTCGCCGTTTTCTTCATACCACCACTGCATTTCATACTCTATCAACTCAGCAGAACAGGCTAAACTGATAACACCAATTTGTTTTTCCGACTCATAAAACTGCACGGCACTCATATTCATGTAATCTTCATAAAATGCTTTTTTCAGTTTTTCCATTGTTGATTTAGAAACCTGTTCATTTGTAATGAAAGCAGGAATATCATCCTTTGAAAAAATAACCAGTGAATCTGCTTTTGCTATTGTATCAAAATTAGTTGCATCGTCATGAAAATCTTTGTATGTTAGATAATCAGCATAATCGGCATAATTCATATTATTGTAAAAGCAAAAATTGC
>JAZMZY010000089.1:0-19446 GCA_045586265.1 Acutalibacteraceae bacterium | reverse complement strand
ATATTTTGCGCCTAAGGCTTCTATTTCTTCTCTGTAGTAAGAATTTTCCACCTTAGAGCTGAAATCTATCTGAAAAAGGTCTTTGTCCGCATTTCTTAATAAATGCATTAACTGATTTTCTAATCCACCTGCGTTCATAGTAGCGGTGACAACCAATACCTTGATTTTTTCCATAATCAGTTTCCTCTGTATTTTTTAAATTCGCGTTCTTTAACCAACCAACTGACGATATAAAATGGGTATATCAGATGACAACTTAACATACATCTGAGTATGTTATGTACTTTATTATAGTATTTTTTGCCTTCACCCAGAGGTTTAACAAACTTTTGACAAATTTCTTTATATATTTTTCGATTCTTCAAATATTGTGGTTTGCAATATTTAAAGGTTTCTGCAATACATGTACATACATTTTTTATGAATAAATAATCTAAAGTCATCAGTAATTGTTGTTTTTCAAATGTATTGCGAGGGGAGTTTTTTATGGTGCTTTCCACACAAGAAAAGCCTTTAATAATATCCTCGGACAGATTTTTTCTTGCCTTTCTTGAAAGAGAATTATCATTTGTTAAATCCAGACAATAAATTGGACTATTGTACATTTTTATTGAATTACAATGAACCGAATATAGCATAGAAAAATTAAAATCTTCTGATATATGCATGTTTTCAATGAATTGAAGAGTGTTTTTGTTAATGATTTCTCGCTTGTACCGTTTATTTGATGGTTTCATAATAATTCTTGAACTCAAAAGCAAATTCATTTTATCAACCCATGCTTCACATGAATCGATCTGTTCAAAAAGTGTAGCATTATCTTCATTGCTTTCTACAAACCGAAAATAACAAAGGTCAGTATCCGGCTCCATTTTATCTAATTCTGAAAAATACTCTTCCGCCACCCAATCGTCGCTATCCACAAATGTAATATAAGTTCCGGTAGCGTGGGATAACCCGTTGTTACGTGCATTGGAAACTCCGCCATTTGCCTGATGTAAACATACCACCGTTTTGTTTGTTGTGGCAATATTATCAATAATGTTCGCGGTCTTATCTGTCGAACCATCATTGATTACTATGATTTCTACATCTTGCCTTTTCTGTACTAATAAGCTTTGCAAGCATCGCTCAATAGTATCTTCTGCATTATATGCCGGAATAATCACACTGTATTTTAAAGAATCGGGCATCTTAAAACTCCTTAATCAACTCTAGCACTTCTGTTTTTACACTTTCTATATAATATGGAACAACTGCCTTTTGATTATACTCTCCACAGGCTTTGCGTAATTCTATATTTTGGCGTAATTTTTGAATTCCTTCTGCAAATCCTTTTGCATCATAGGGATCAAACATATATCCTGTTTTCCCGTTTTCCATATAATCTCTTGGTCCGCTTGTATTTGAAGTTACTAATGGCAAGCCACAGTACATTGCCTCTAACCCTGCAAGACCCAATCCTTCTCGCATAGACGGAAAGGCTAATAAATCTGTCTGCCCATAAATATTTAATATATCTTTTCTGTAACCTAAAAAATGCACTTGGTTTTCAACGTGATTTTCTTTTGATAATTTCTGTAATTCTGCTAATTGGTTACCTTTACCGCATAAAATATAATGAATGTCTTTGTCCTTCAATAATCCTAAAGCGCGGATAATCACCTGTTGATTTTTTCGAGGCAACAATTCTCCAACAGATAATATAAGAAAGGTGTCTTCAGCAAGCTCTAATTCTTTTTTTATATCACATTGAATATCGTTGGGCTTCAAACGCTCGGTATCAACTCCGATTCCGTGAATGTATCGGACTTCTTTTGCATGAAATGTTTTTGCACGTTCATAGTCTTCCTTGTTGATTGTAATGATTGCATGGCACCAGCGTGAAGCAATTTTTTCAATGGGATAAAACATCAACCAATATTTCTTTGGTGCACCTTTATAGAAATGGAATCCGTGCACCATATACAGCACTTTGGTTCCGGCTTTTCTTGCTTTTCTTGCTGCAAGTCGTGTTACTACACCCATAACAGGCTCGTTTGTCCAGATAATGTCATAATCTCCTTGGTCAATGACATTTTTCATATCCTGATAGCCAAGAAGATTTTTAGGTGATGCAGGGCTTCTTTCTAATCTGACTACATGAATTTTTTCAGCATAACCTTTAAGTTTTTCACGAACCTCGTCCATTCGTCCGCCCACATCTGAACAAGCGATATCTACTTTGTATCCATTTTCAGACAGATGAATTACATGTGGTACAAGAAACTGTATCATCATAAGCTCAGTAGATGTAATCAATATTCTTTTACTCATTTATTTTATCGCCTCAATTATTTTTTCAGCAATTTTCTTTCCGCTCATTCCGTAAAAATCACGAAGATATGCCTGGTCACCGACAATACCGCAGAATGTATCGTCTATGCCGATTCTTATAAGTCTGCCGGTTATTCCGTTATCTGCCATAACCTCACTGACAGCACTACCGAATCCACCCATAATATTGTTTTCTTCACAGGTTACAATTATTGTGTGTGTATCTGCGCATTTTTTAATGGTTTCTTTGTCTATAGGCTTAACTGTGGGGAAGGAATAAACTGATGGTGTTATACCATTCTCTGCTAAAATATCTAATGCTTTATCAATTTCTTCGTATATTGCGCCGGTGGTTAATATGGCAACATATCTGCCCTCTTTAACTGGTATAGCCTTACCTATTTCATAGCTTTCAAGGCTTTTGTGAATAGGCTTTTCGCCACCTCTGCCCAATCTTAAATAACAGGTTCCGGGATATTTGGCGATTGCTTTTGTAACTGCCGCCGCTTCCAAAGCATCACCGGGGCAAAAAACAGAAACATTGGGAATTGAGCGCATTACAGAAATATCCTCTGTTGCGTGGTGGCTCATACCGAGAGAGCCGTAAACAAATCCACCGCCAACACACACAATCTTAACATTAGCATTATGATATGCACAGTCATTTCTGATTTGCTCAAGGCAACGCAAGGTGGGAAAATTGCCGATTGAATATGTAAAAACTGTTTTGCCTTCAAGAGCCATTCCTGCAGCAACGGATGTCATATTCTGTTCGGCTATACCTGCATTGGTGAATTGATTGGGGAACTTTTCAAAAAATGGCTTTAATACCCCAAATCCCAAATCACCGGTAATAAGCTCAATATCCTTGTTGGTTTCACATATAGAACAAAGGGCTTTAACAAATGTATCACGCATTTAGTTTTCCTCCCTTTCGTTTATCCATGTGGGCTTCCAGGTAGCCGAGGTAGTGTGGTCAGTATAAATATCATCATTTTCTGTTGGCATAACAGGATTTTCTATGCCGGCAGGAGTATATATATCTTCAACACCCTCAGGCTTATTCTTGTGAAGCTCATTTACTGCAGTGTCATATTCCCAACCATCGTGGGGGAATCTGTAATGCCATAAAATATCGTTTTCCATAAAGGGAATTCCGTAGCCCTTTACTGTGTTTGCGATAATTACCGTTGGTTTGTTGTTTGAGGAGGTATTAGAAAAAGCTGTCTTTAACTGTTGATGGTCATTACCATCAATATCAATAACATTCCAACCGAAAGCTTTCCATTTATCAACTAAGGATTCTTTGGATATTGTTTTTTCGCAAAAATCCATACTCTGCATTTTGTTGTGGTCAACAATTGCCACAATATTATCCAATTTGTAGTGATTGGCAAAAAGCATTGCTTCCCAGACAGAGCCTTCGTCACACTCGCCGTCACCAAGAACAACGTACACCCTTGCAGGATTGTTTTTCTTTTTTAAAGCATAAGCCATACCAATACCGGCGGATAAGCCGTGACCTAAGGAGCCGGTAGAAAAATCGACACCGGGAACATAGTGGGAAACATGTCCGGAAAGTCGGCTTCCGTTCTGATAATAAGCATCAAGCTCACTCTTATCAAAAAAGCCTGTTTCAGACAATGCAGTGTACAGAGACAGTCCTGCGTGACCTTTACTCAGTATAAAGCGATCCCTGCCATCCCATTTAGTATTGTTTATGTCGTATTTCAGTACATCTGTGTAGAGTACAGCTACAATATCTGCAACAGATAAAATAGCACCAATGTGAGAACCGCCGGATATATGTGTAAGCTCTACCGCATGTCTGCGGATTAACCAGGCTA
This sequence comes from Acutalibacteraceae bacterium, assembly GCA_045586265.1. GTDB lineage: Bacteria > Bacillota > Clostridia > Oscillospirales > Acutalibacteraceae > DTU089. The sequence goes on along the minus strand of JAZMZY010000089.1, from coordinate 15,283 downwards.
ATTGTTCACTACTATACTTCATATCATTTCACCACTCTGAAGCCTAAAAGCTAATTTTTAAAAAAATGAGGTTTGTTATCTCAGGTTGCACATAATTTCTTCAGAAATTCCAATTCTTCGTTTGAAAGCCTGAAATCCATAGAGGTGAGGGTACCCTCAATCTGACTTGGGTTTTTGGCACCTACTAATGAAATTGAATCGGGGATATGGTCAAGAATAAACCGTACCGCTAAAGCTGCCAGAGGAATATTGTGTTTTTCAGCTAAGGGCTTCATTTTTTCAACTATTTCAATATTTTTTCTCAGCTTGTCCCCGTGAAAATTTGTGTAAACCTCTCTGCTACGCCTGTCGTTAGCACCAAACCCGGAGTCAACATTATATTTTCCTGTTAAAACACCTTGTCCCAGGCTACCCCATGTCATAGGTGTAAGCTGAAGGGCTTTACACTTAACTAAAAGGTCATTTTCATTATCACGGGTAACAAGAGAATATTCATTTTGACAAGAAACAAATTTACCTGAAAATTGCTCAATTTCCTTGAAATCTTCGCCATGTATGTTGGATAAACCGTAGCAACGTATTTTCCCTTGCTCCCTGAATCGTTCCAACACTTCTACAATAGCATCAACAGGTGTTGCGTTATCGCGGTAATGAACCTGATATAAGTCTATGTAATCTGTTGATAATCTCTTCAGACTGTCGTGCAAGGCTTTTTCAATATACTCGGGAGAGTTGTCATAGAAGGTTTTGCCTTTTTCAGTACGCACACCGAATTTAGTTGCAATAATTACATTTTCTCTTCTTCCTTCAAGTGCCTTAGCAAGAGTTCTTTCGGATTGCCCTAAACCATAGGTATCAGCAGTATCAAAGAAGTTTACGCCGCCGTCAATAGCACGATGCACCGTTGCAATAACTGCATTCTCGCTGACAAAGCCCCAACCATAGCCACCCATGGGACAACCGCCCATACATAGCCTTGAAACGGAAATATCAGTATTTTTAAGCTTTACATATTCCATTTATGATTCCCTCTTGCTTTTGAAAAATCTTATAAACTTCTCTAACACAAACCAAACGGTTTTAAATAAAATAACAAAGTCTGTTTTGAATGAAACCTCTTGGGCGTATTTAATTCTCAGTTGATTTTTTCTTTCTAAAACATATTTTTCATACATTTCATCGGCATTTTCGCCGCCCACTATTTCATCAAGATTTATAAACTCTAAGGAGCTGTAGTCAGTAATACCGGGTCTTACCTTGAGAATTACACCTTCCTCTTCGGTGTATTGCTCAGTGTATTGAAGCAGCTCGGGGCGTGGACCCACAAAGCTCATTGTTCCGGTTAAAACATTGAATATCTGCACTATTTCATCTGCTTTAACCTTACGCAGAATTGAGCCGACCTTTGTGATTCGCGGGTCGTTAAGAGCTGTTGTGCCACCACCGATTTTATCGGCATCTCTGACCATAGTACGATATTTAATGATTTTGAAGGGCTTTCCGTTATATCCGCCTCTCAGAGGGGTGTAAAAAACGGGGAAGCCGTCATCAATCAGAACAGCCAACGCGAAAAGCAAAATTATTGGAGATAACACAATAATTGCAAAGAGTGCGATAGTGAAATCCAGGCATCTTTTAAATATTCTGTTGTAAATACTCTCGTAGCCGAGCTTGGATTTATTTTTAACCTTCGTTTCCATAACGCACCCCTGAATTCCATTACTTTTATGCACTATCTTCCGATATTAATTTGCTGAGTCATCATCGTCATTATCAAAATGGAAGCCGTAACCGTATCCGGCACCATCAGAATAACCATATTTATTGTATTTGCTGTATTTTCCGTACTTACCATATTTGCCATAGCCCTTGTAATAGCCGTATTTATTGTAAGCCTTATAGTAGCCATAACCCATAACACTTGTCTGAGCACCGTTTAAAACACAGCCTAAAATTTCAGAATCGGTTGACATTAATGCATCCAGGCCACTCTTGATTTTGGAAAGTCTTACAGTATCCTGTAAAATTACATACAGAACACCATCTGAAGCCTGGGCTACAAACATAGCATCTGAAACAACGCTGCAGGGCGGTGTATCAACAAAAATCACGTCATAATCGCTTTTGACCGTTGCGAAAATATCGTTAAGGTTACTCCTGTTGAGGATTTCATTTTCATCGTCATCTGTAACAAACGCCATAACATCAATTTTATGCTTTTCAGAATATGCAATTTTGTATTTATCTGTTACAATTGAGTATTGCAATACATCCCCGTTAATTCCAAGTGTATTTAATACGCCGGGATTTTTTAAATCGCAGTCCACAAGGAGAACCCTTTTGCCCATTGCTGCAAAGGATATTGCTATGTTTGCACAAACAGTGGTTTTGCCTTCATTTGCAATAGTACTTGTAACCGCAATAACCTTTTTATTGTCTCTCAAAACATTTTTAACAACACTTCTGATTGACCTTATACTGTCGGAAAATCTGCCATCGGTTAAATTGCCGCTAATAAGCAGGGGAGTAGCTTCTTTTTTTGAGCTTTTCTTAAGAATAATGTGCGGAATAACGCCCAGACATTTGATATTAAGATTAGCCTTGATATCCTTTTTTGTACGAACAGTAGTTCTCAACGCGGTATAGCAAAGCAAAAATACCAGGCCTATAATCAATCCGTATGAAACACCCTGGAATACTTCATTAAAGTAGTTGGGCTTATTATATGGCTCTGCAGGTAAAATAGGGCTTGTGATGATATTGAATTTAATACTGCCCACAACATATTTTGCAATATCAGGATAATTTTCCATTGTGCTGACGAGTGCATCATAGGTTAATTGCGGGTCGGTGCCTGTGGCAGTTAAAGTAAACATAGTTGAACCCGAAACGGATGATGCTGTCAGACTGACGGGGAGATAAGACAGGTTCAAATCATTTGCCACAGCCTCCTGCAACAAATTACTGCTTAAAATACCCGGGAAGGTTGAAGAAAGCTGGGCGGCAGTTGAAGCGTCATAATAGAAATTATATGAGGAAATTCCGCTTACGGCGGTAACCTTATCCTGCGTGCTTACTGTGAAGGTTGCTGTAGCCTTATACATTGGTGTATAGCTTTTGTGACATCTGAAAACACTGAATGCACAGCATAATACGCACACAATTGCAATAGCCCACCAGAATTTTTTCAAACCGCGACAAAAGTCACTAAAGTAAAAGGATACGTTATCTTCTTTGTTAAATTGTAATCCCTTATCGTTCATACTCATTCTTGTGATCTTCCTTTATTGATTGGAGATAATTATTGGTTTTAATAGTGCTTAATCCACTCTGAATTTACGAGAGTGTCTGGAATCATCGCCTGCGCCTGTAAATGATGCAAAAGGCATATCGGGGGGAGTCTGATTCAGAATACAGCCGGCTAAATTATTGCCCACATCTGTAACAGTTGAAATAGCATCGTTTATTGTAGCAGCTTCGATAGTATCTGTTTTAACTACCAGGATTGTTTTATCTGCTAACTTGATAATTTCACTTACAGAGGAGTCAACAGAAATGGGGGCAGTGTCGATTATAATATAATCCACCATACTCTTCAGTGCCTTAACGGTCTTTTTAGCAGTGCCGTTTTCAATCCATTTGTAGCTGTTGGCATAAGCACGGGTGTTAATCGCTAAATACAAAGAGGTTTTTTTATAGCGTCTTAATTTATAATCACTGCTTGAAATTTCACCGTTTAAAAGGGTGCCTAATTCGGCATTTTCAATGTATGAGCAACCGAAAAGCTTATAAATAGCAGGTTTTTTTCCATCCATATCCATTAAAAGAACCTTGTTACCCTTGCGGGCAAGTGAAAGAGCAAGATTGGAAGAAACTGTTGATTTACCTTCGTTTTCCGCAAAGCTTGTGATAGCAAAAACCTTGGAGCCGTCCCGTGATTTGTGATGCTCAATTTTTGCCACAATTCTGTTGAAGGACTCAACAAATTTTGTGCTTATAAAGGCATTGCTGTCAATAAGAAGACCCTTTTTCTTTTTTGAAAGCAACTCTTTTATTGAATTGGCTTTGATTTCAAAGGGGATACAGCCTAAAAGCTTACTGTTTATTTTGTTTTTGAATTCTTTTTCAGTTTTTATGGTGCTTCTGAAAACGGAAAAAGCAACAATTGCACCGAGGCTTATGAAGGCAGCAAGCAGCATAACCTTTAATTTACTGCTTTGCAGACCGACACTTGAGGGGGAAGAGGGCATAGAGGGATGCTTTAAAACGGTGATAACCGCATTTTTGAAAACTTCTTCAGAAATATTGGGATAAACCTCTAAAATTGCATTAAGAAGCTCATAAGATTTCTGAGGGCTAGCTGAAACAACACTGATATTTATGAAATTTGTTTCTTTTAAAACAGATGCCGAAACACGACCGTCAAATTTTTCAAGACCAAGATGCTCGGCAGCATCCTTTTTCATAGCAGGCTCGGAAAAGACCTTTGAAAAGACCTCAGCCATTTCGGAAGAAACACGGTATGAGGTACTGCTTGCCGAAGAGCCTTTTACATTAACAACAACGGTTGCACTTGCGGTGTATTCGGCCTTGTAAACGCTGTACTCGGCAATATAAACACCCATAAAGCCTATGAGAACGCTTAATATAACCACCCAGAAGTTTCTCAATAAATCCTTCAGGATGCTATAATAATCAATTGAAATTTTGCCTTTGTTCATAAAAATTTATTCTCCTACCACAACATTGAGAACAGAATGACCCTTTGCCCCGTTACTGTCTGTAACGAAATAGTGAACGGTGTAGGTACCGCTTTTTTTAAGGTTCACATTGTCATCTGTCTCAACTCTGTCGGTTAAATCTCTTTCGTTTCTGTCGGTTGCTTCCAGGATATAATCCTCAAAATCAATTTCTTGATTTTTGTCCACATATACCAGGTAATCTGTAAGCTTGATTGTCGGGGAAGAGAGGGTTCTGTCTTCCATAATCAAAGGAAGGGAGAGAGTTGAGGTATCGCCCTTACTGTTAGTAACGAAAAGCTCCAGGGTAAAAATGCCTGTTACTGCCGAGGTGTAATCAGGACTTGTTATAACAATGTTTTCGGAAATATCGCCTTCAATACTGTCAACAGCACTGATATACGAGGAAACGTTTATGTTTTCATAAAGGGAGAAGCACAGACTGTTCTTTAATTTGAATTTCGGAGCCTCGTAATCTGTATAACGCACCTTTCTTGTGGCGTGTGCCACATGGTTATCGCTGTCGCATACTGCGTATTTAACCCTGCAAACACCGGGCTCAATAAACGCTGAAACAGACTCAACAATAACCTGCTCTGTTAAGTCTCCGTCCTTTTCATCGGTAGCGGTAACACCCTTGAGAAAATCTTCGTTTGTGGCATCGCAGCGCACCTCAATAAAATCATTTTCTATTGCGATTTGAGGTACGGTGTTATCTGCGGTTTTCTTTTGGAAGAAAAAGACAACAGAAAAAGCTATTAAAGTAAGAATAAAAAGAACCGTTACGGCAATTCTCATTATTCGCATAAAATCTCTCCTAAACGACATAATATCGGTATTTTAATTAAACATATAATAGATACTATCATAATATGCTGTCGAATGCAAGTGGATTTTGATAATAAATGTGTGTTTTTGGGCGTTTCAACAAACTCACCAAAAACGCACCGGAATTTTTCGAAAAAATGTATTAAAAAAGCAGCGAAAAAAGCTCTTTGAGTCTTGACAAATTGGTTTTTTAGGGGTATTATTTATACTGTGTATCTTTAAAGTGGTAGAGTGTCTCATTATGTTTAAAAACTACACAATTTGTGAGCAGAAAATACGTATAAAAATGCCTGATTTTCCCAATGATTGCGCGGATTGGCAGTTGTTTGAAGCAAATGAAACCGATTCAGACATTTCAATTACTTGTCAAGTAGGAGAAAGGCTTCCTGAAATTCCCGGAAAATTTTGCGGTGAAAAAGGTGATTTTTCCGTTTTTTCTGAAGGTGGAAAAATTTTCCGCAAAAGGAGTATGGGTATATCAGAGGGTGTGCTTGCAGAATACAACTGTATGGATGGTTCAGATTGCCGTGTGTGGTTTACTCATCATAGCTTCCCTGTTATGACGGATGAACGGTATTTCTGGAGCTCAGTTCCCTTGGCTCAGCTTTTGTTGCAGAAAAAGGTCGCGTTGATTCACTCTTCTTTTATTGATATAGGCGGTTCTGCGGTGTTGTTTTCTGCACCCTGCGGAACAGGTAAAAGCACGCAGGCAGAGCTTTGGCGTGTTCACAGAAATGCCGAGGTAATCAATGGCGATAAAGCAGGTGTTTACCTTAAAAACGGCAAAGCCCTTGCAGGTGGCGTTCCCTTCTGCGGAACAAGCAAAATCTGCAAAAACAAAAATTTACCCCTTAAAGCAATTGTGCTTCTGAGCCAGGGCAAAGAAAATCGTGTTAAACGCCTTACAGGGTTTGAAGCCCTGCAGGGAGTTATAAACAATATATACCTCGATTTGTTAGCAACCTCAGAGAAGCAAATGTGCATAGATTTTGTTATCGGGCTTCTTGAAACTGTTCAGGTGCTTTCCCTCGAATGCACCCCCGATGAAAGAGCAGTAGAGGAGCTTGAAAAGGTGTTGTAAGGTACAGGCTTGCCTGTACCACAGTAAGACTTGGACAGAACAACAAAGCACTATCATAGTGTGTTCTCCGGTATGGGCAAGCCCATATCTTACAGTTACATCACTTACTAACAATCACCGTAAGGTACAGGCTTGCCTGTACCACAGAAGGAAAAAAAGAAAGGAAATGAAAATGGAAATTACATATGATGCCTTCATTTCCCGACTTTTTGATAAAGCAGCTCAGACAGGTACACCTCTCTCGGGAACCTTTGAGTTGACCTCACGATGCACGCTTGATTGCAAGATGTGCTATATACATAAAAGAGCAAACGATAAGCTTGTGCGAGAAAAAGAAAAACCGACTGAATGGTGGCTTGACCTTGCAAAAAAAGCACAGGAAGCAGGAACGCTACTGCTGCTGTTAACAGGCGGAGAGCCAATGCTCAGAGAAGATTTTGATGAAATCTACCTTGCCTGCAAAAAAATGGGACTGCTTGTTACAATAAACACAAACGCAACCCTGATTGACGAAAAGAAAATTCAACTCTTCAAGGCAAATCCCCCTCAGAGAGTGAATATAACCCTTTACGGCACATCAAAGGAAACCTACGGTAGCCTTTGCGGAGTGCCACAGGCTTACGATAAGGTGGTTTGGGCAATCAAAGCTCTTAAAGAAGCCGGAATCAATGTGAAGCTTAATTACACAGTAACGCCATACAATAAGGATGATGTTATTAAAGCATCAGAATTTGCGGAAGAAATCGGCGTACCTATTCAGACAGTAACCTATATGTTCCCGCCCTTGAGAGCTTGCGACTCTGCTAATGTAGGGTACGGTCCTGACCGTACCGCCAACCAATGTAACGGTTGTGGCGAAGCCAATAGGCTTTCTCCCGAGGATGCGGCAAGGGTTATGCTTAATTTGCAAAAACATCGTTTAGGCGATGCTTTTAATAAATTCCTTGAGTATAAGGATAAACAAAAACCAAAAACCGATTATTTCGATGATTGCGAAAAGGAAGGCGAAAGAATCCGTTGCAGAGCAGGTTCAACAACCTTCTGGGTTACCTGGGACGGTAAAATGACTCCCTGCGGAATGATGGTTGAGCCCGTTGCGGAAATCGGTGACGATTTCACAAAGGCATGGCAAAAAATCCGCAAAGAGAGGGAGGCAATTATTCTCCCGCCCCAATGCACAGATTGCGAATATAAGGCAAATTGTGATGTTTGCGCCGCAGTTACCTATGCGGAAACAGGCAGGTTTGACGGAGTTCCCACTTACGTCTGCGAAAAAGCAAAAGCATATGCAAAGCTTGTGGAACAAGCTTTGTAAGTGCAAAACGCAGAGTGCAAAACGCAAAACGTCGGGAACTGCGCTCCGTATTATAAGCGAAAAGCGAAGAACGAAATAAGGAAATAAAATATTATGGAAAACAGTACAGTAGAAGCAAAAAGTTTTGATTTTGCTGTTAGAATTGTAAATCTGTATAGGTTCTTGACGAAAGAGAAAAAAGAGTTTGATTTGTCAAAACAGATTTTACGTAGTGGCACGAGTATCGGTGCAAATGTTTCTGAAGGTGAACGAGGGCAATCTAAAGCCGATTTTTACTCTAAAATGAGTATTGCTCTAAAAGAAGCAAATGAAACACATTATTGGTTGCGCCTATTAAATGCTACTGATTATATGAATGAAACACAATTTTTAAGCTTAGAAAAAGATTTAAAAGAAATAATTGCAATGCTTATTTCTATATGCAAAACAACACAAAGCACTTTAAACACAAAATAAATTAAAAACCACTTTGCGTTTTGCGCTTTGCACTTTGCACTTAAAAATTAAAAGCTTCGGCTTTTTTATATAAATTCAGGTGCAGGCTTGTCTGTACCGACCTAAAAAAATAAATAAATTTCAGCAAATTGCACTTTGCACTTTGCATTTTGCACTCTGCACTTTGCGGTACGGTCAAGACCGTACCCTGCATTTCAATCGCGTCGCAGACTATGCACTTTGCGTTTTGCGCTTTGCACTTTGCACTTTATCAATGGAGGTTGATAAAAATGAAAAAGGTAATTAAAAAAATGAAAGGAAAAAAGGTACTGTCATTAGTTCTTGCAGCACTTATGCTTGCAACCACCTTCAACATAGCTCTTCCTATGTTGAAATTAGGTGCAAATGCTGCTACAACAATTGACGGCGTTACTCAGGAACGTGTTGTTGGCACAGATGGTTCCTATGCAACTACCTACGATAACTATGCAGCACAGTATCTTAACGGTGCAAGTAGCCCCACAAACATTGTTATCCCCGGTCTTGTTGAAGCTCAGGACTATGTTATTCAGGGTGTTACATACTACCCCAAGAGAGACTGGATGCTTGTTACTGCATATCATAATGACGGAACTGAATCAAGTAAGATTTTCGCTCTTGATGCTGCAACAGGTGAATTCGTAGCAATGTTCTCCTTCCTTAACACAGATGGCTCCGTGAATATGGACCACGGTGGTGGTATCGCGGTTTCAGAGCACAATATCTATTATTCCTGCGGTGATAAAGACAGAAAAATTGCTTATGCACCTATTTCTGCACTTGAAACTGCACCTTTAGGTCAGCATACCCCGATTCAGCTTGTTGATTCAATTGACTTTGTTGAGGTTGGTTCAATTGAATATGACGGAAAAACTGCATATACAGCATACGTTTGTTACGACGAAGGCGTTCTTTGGCTTGGTAACTTCTATGACCTTGGTGCTAAGCTCCTTGGTGTTACAATTGCTGCGGCTGATTATAACGCTCCCTCCAATGACCAATATAACTCAATGGTTTTCGGTTACAGGCTTGCAGGTAACTCTTCAGCAGAGGAGTGGGATCACCTTAAGGGTAAATTTAAAAACCTTTTCGATGTAACAGCCGGTTCCGGTTCAAGCTCTTCAAACGGCTCTACTTTTGAATGGTATGCTTACGAGAACATTGGTGGTGTTGGTGTTGCCGGTACAATTACAGCACCCACAGCGTATGTTGGTGAATTTATCGGTAACTTCGGTTCATTTAATTTAACCGAGGGTGTTAACTATACAATTGAGTTTACATCAACAAACAGAAGCACTGATATGTATATGTTTGCACCTAATAGTGGTGGACATTGTAATGTTAAGCAGTCATCTCAGAGTACTATTACAAAGCTTGAAGACGGCAGATACCATTATAAGATGAATTTCACCGCAGGTCTTAAGCCTACCGGTGCAGACTCAACCTGGCCCACAACCCAGAGCACAGACGGTACATATACCGGTACATATACAGTTCGTTTTGACCAGGATGCTATTGCGGCAGGTGAATCAAGAGAATTTGCTATTACTGATATCAAAGTTTCTCAGGCTAACACTTACGCAAATGCTGAAAGCGTTCATGACGAAGGCTATGTAGGTTCACCCTCTTATGCTCTTGCTCTTGACAATACACTTAAGGATGTTCAGTATGCAACTGTTGATAACGGTAAGCTTTACCTTAGCCGTTCCTACGGTTCAGGTGCAGGTAACTCCATCAACTTCGGTTTTGGTGATAGCAGTAAGCTTACTGTTGCTGACATCGACCTTTCACAGCCCGGTACTGTACCCGTAACAATCAGTACAACCAGCACAGGCTCAAAAGATAAGACAGTTATGGCTCATGATGTCAGCAACTATACTGACTTTAATATGATGCCTATGTCTGAGGGTCTTTGTGTTATTGAAGGCAATATTTTCATATCCTTTGAGGGTGCTTCCAATAAATATATGAACGAAAGCTCAGGCCTTACATCAATCGGTAACTGTGAAAAGCCCGTTGACGTTATCTGGCAGCTTGACCCCTATGAGCTTATGGAAACAACAGTTGTTGAGCCTGAAGAAAGTATTTACTACGAAAAGGTGAATTCTCTCAGTGAGATCAAAGACGGTCAAGAATATATCATTGTTCACGAATCACAGAGAAAAGATCCCGTTACTCAGAAAAATTACCTTTATGCCCTTAATGCTGACGGTAACTTTAAGGATTATAAGCTTACAAAGAGTACAACTGATGTAATAAAAGGCTATAACGGTATGATAGGTCACCCCATCAGCTACTATTCCTTTGAAGAAGTTGACGGTAAGGAAATTCTTTACCTTGAAAATCCTGAAACGGATGATGTTGAAGCAATTCGTTGGCAGCTTACAAAAACAGCAAATCAAAGATACAGATTCAAAAATGCCGAAACATATTTCGCAAACTGTAACTATTTGTATTTCGACCAGAATAAAATCTCAATGGCACCCGGTAATGTAAATGTTCTCGATAATATGGCTATTCAGGAATCCGGCGACGGTAAGGGTGGCTTCTGGATTTCCAATGCTGAAACTTATTTCCTCTGGTGTAATGACGGTACAACAGATTTATATAACACAAGAATTAACTCTCATTACATTATGAGCAGTGGCAGCATACCGATTTGTTCAGGCCTTTCTGAAACTCCCGGTACCTTCCACTGTGATGCCCTTAACTTAAGTGGCAATAATATTATTGGTACACCCGTTTTAACAGGTGCAGATACCTTCTATGAAGATGGCTTGTTTAACATCTACCGCCGTGTTGTTGACGAGGTTGCTTCAACTTATGAAAGCCGTGTTTACACAGACCTTGATGCAAAGCTTCAGGAAGACGGTACTTATGAAGTAACACTTGAAACCTATGCAATTTCTCCCAACCACTACCAGTACAGAGGCGAAATGCCTACTGACTATATTATTGTTGCAGATACATCATCTTCAATGGCTGCTGAAGGTAGTACAGGTATCAAAGAATTTACCGGCAGTCTTGGCGTTTCTTCATTGAGTGTTGAAGCAAATACCTCTGACGATAACGGCACGGGTGTCAGTGGTTACGGCTTTAGTAACCCAGACGAAGATATTTACCTTAAGCATACTGATGGTAAATATTACAAGGTTTATATGGCTGTTAATACAACTGAGCTTAAAAAGGTTATTGGTATTATAAGCAGTATGCGTCAGAAATATTATGCATATTATGTTGCTGATGATGGCTTGTATTATTGCATTCAGGACCATGCTGTGAACCCCGTGGGCAGAACCTACACTGAATGGAAAGCCTGGGTAGATAGCGGTGAAAATGAGTCTGACTACAGCACAAAAACCAGCAATAGTAACAGACGTAAAGAAGACGTTTACCAAGGTCTTCATTATCGATTTGATGAATCCAATGACACATATTCTAACGAGCATGTTCGTATTGATACATTAAAAACAGCAGTAACCGATCTTATCGATGATATTGCCGCACAGAACTCTGAAAACAGAATCGCCCTTGTTCAGTATGGTGCAGATGCCAATACCGGTTATTACAACACAAGCGGTACCCTTGCTACGTCAGGCTATACTGATGCTTTCTGGAGTGTAGCCAATGCCTCTGGACTTAAGGAGAAGGTTTCTGCTTTAACTACATCCGAACAGACTAATAACAACGGTATAGAGATGATTTGTGCTAACAACATTATGGCAAACTCAGGGGTTAACTATAAAGCTGACAGTACAAGAAACATTGCTATTATCTTTATTACTGACGGTATTCCCGGTCAGGATGGCGGTAGCTCAACAAAAGCAGCTGCAGATGCAGTTATAGGTCAGGCTCTGACCGCTAAAAGTAATGGTGCATTTGTTTACACTGCCCTTTTAGGTAATAACGAGGTAAGCGGATTCAATAAAAAGAACTATATTGATGGTGTTTCAAGTAAATATGCTGCAGCTCAAAATATGGATTCTCTTGGTGGTATGAGCATTGATGGTGTTAACTACTCATTAAGCTTGGCATCTACTACTATCAATAACTTCCTTGACTTTGGTGCTATTACAACCGAGGAAGTAAAGGCTAACTCAGGTGTCGGTCTTGATAACCTTGATGCTAACGCTTATCTTCGTGAGCAATTGAACGACGCATTCAAGTTCCCTGAAGATGGCAATTATAGTGTTAAGGTGGACCTTGTAACAGGTGCATTTGACGAAATCGGTCGTTTCTCATTCAAAGATTCTGAAGCAGAAATTGCTGAAAATGCAACTGATGCTGCAAAAATTGTGTGTAACACAGATGTTGCGAATAAAACAATTACCGTTACAAACTACCACTATGCAGAAGAATATATTGCTAAAAGCAGACAGACAGATGGTAGAAAGCTCAGAGTTACAATCAGCGGTCTTCTTGCAGACGAAACAAAGAAAATTCAGAACACATCAATCAACAATACCGATACAACAGGTATTTACAAAACAAAGGGCAATATGGATAACAATAAGGCGTTCAAGAAGTTGCCCACTTCATACTTCAACATCCCCGAATATACCTATGTTCTTGACTATGGTCTTAAAATGCTTGACACTGATGTTAACGGTACACTTAAATCCGTTAGTGCAGACTTGAGCGCACAGAGAGATAAGAACGGAAATCTTGCATACAAGACTGAATCTGAAAACGGTCTTGTTGAAATTACCAACAACAATCTTGACCTTCTTTATCACACAACTCCAACAAACTTTGCAGACTCCGGTTACTGTCTCATTCAGCGTGATGACGGAACCTATGACTGGTTCGAAATTAAGGTTGTTCCCGCTTCAAACGTTTATTTTGAAGAGGATGATTTGAATGTTAAAACAGATGATGATAAGTTTTCATCAAAAGTAGCTTGGACCGATGCCGGAACAGCTACCAATACTCAGCGTGAACTTGATGTAGAAGGCGATGTTGTTGGCTACAACTATGCTTATGATGTTGCCGGTGCAACATATTCTAATGGTAAAGCTCTTACAGTAACAGTAACAGCTTCACAGAGAAACTCTCAGATACAAACCTTCGATTTTGTTGGTACAGGTGTTGATATTGTTTCCCGTTGTGATTCCAACACAGGTATGATGCTTGTTAATATCAAGAAAGACGGAAAAACCGTTGCTGCAAGCATTGTGGATACCTACTGCGAAGCAGACGCCTTCAACCAGACACCTGTTTTCAACTGGTCCGGTGCTCACGGTACTTACACTGTTGAAATCAGTGCATTGTACCTTTCAACAGCAGGCGCATTAAACGCAACAAAGAGTGTCAAGAAGAGTAACATTATTGACACAGGTCTCGAAATGAATACCTCTGCTTCCTTTGATGTAGCTGCTCTTCAGGCTATGCTTGATGATGCAGGTGTTGAAGATGTTTCTGCAGAAGATATTGAGCTTGTCTGGTTCGATGATAACTCAATTTTCAACGGCGGAACAGGCGTTGCACCTACCAAAAAAGGCTCTCGTGCAGATGGCACACCAGTTACAGACCTTGTTAACTATATTGATGGCTTCCGTGTTTACAACCCCCTCGGAACAAATGATGAAGATTATACTGATTCCGAGAAAAATGTTTCTTATGCTAATGTTATAGATAACCTTGCAACTATAGAAGATGGTTCTGCTAATGATAGCCTTGAGGGTATTGCATATATTACAGGTAGCCTGGCAGATGGTGAAAGCCTTACCTTTGCAAAATATCAGGAAGTAGGTCCTAAAGGCGAGCTTTATCTTAAAACCGGCACAAATGAAAACATTAGCTTCAAGTTTAAACGTAGCGAAAACGAAAAGGTTATGCTTGGTCTTCGTGCGGTTAACGGTGCCACAAGTGCAAATGTTAATGGTACTCTCATACCGGTTAACAGTGCAACTGAAATGTATTATGATATCAGTGACCTTATCACAGGTACAGGTGAAGTTACTGTTTCAATAACCAATGGCGGAAGCGGTATGCTTGCTGTTAACCATATCAAGTTCTCAGGTGGCAGCACTTCAAATGGTACAGTTATTGTACCACGTTCAATGGCTCGTTCCACAGGTGTCACTGAGACAATAACAAACAAATTCCTTCCCATTACTCAGGAGGATCTGCTTGCTATTGAACTTGTTATGAACGAAGAACCTACACTTGCAGAAGTTAAAAACGGTGTTGTTGTTCCTATCGTTGATGAGGATGTTTCCGGTGGCGACACAAACAATGACACAAATAATGATACAAATACCGAAGATAATGAAAATGAATCCTTCAGCATTTCCTCAATAATTGAAATGATTATTGCGTTGATTGAAAAGATTCTTAAAAATGCATTCGGTATAAACACTATAGCTTAAGGAGGGAATTAAGAATGAAAGATTATATTAAACCTACATTTGTTCTTGCAGGCTTAGCTCCCGTTGCCTTTGCTGCAAGCTGCACTAACAAGTTAAAAGGCGATGACCTTCAGGCTTTATATGATGCTATGGGTTATGATTCTAAGGAAGTGTCAGGCAAAACCTTTGCAATTGGAGAAGATTGTGAATATCCTGTTCCGTCAGAATATTGCAAATTTACATCCTCTGCAGAAGCAACAGGCGTAGTGTTGACTTCATGATTAATTAAAAAACCGGTCTGCGATTCAAACGAATCGCAGACCATTTTTGTTTTTATGTAAACATCGTAAGGTAGAGGCTTGCCTGTGCCACAGAATATATAAATTCAGGAGATAGGTGCATTATAATTGAAGCTCACGCTTCAACTACGCTCCTGTGGTCGCGTAGAGAATATCCCACCATTCCGCTAAACCTTATTCAATACTTTACAACAGGC
>JAZMZY010000088.1:0-5968 GCA_045586265.1 Acutalibacteraceae bacterium | reverse complement strand
TGGTATTTGAGCCACGCCTTGAAAATGGTGCGTTTTGTTCTGATGATGTTGAAAGTGAAAAACGTCTTTTGGCAGAACGGCTTATTGCAGAAAACAGCGATAAGAGAACCTATGCCAAAAACCGTTGTAATGAAATAATGTTTGAAAACGAGCTTTATGGTATTCACCGCTATGGCACAGTTGGAGATATTGAAAAAATCACTCCCGAAAGCCTTTATGAAGCATATAAGGAAATGCTTTCAAAGAGCAAGATGCTCGTTTGTGTCAGTGGTGGAAGCTTCAGTAATGTTGAAGAGCTTTTGGAAAAATATATTTCAGATGATAACCGCAAAGCAGAGCTTAATGAAACACTTTATGTTGAAACCTCTGAAGATGTAAAATATGTAAAAGAGCAGGAAGCAGTAAAACAAGGTAAGCTTGTTATGGGCTTCAGACTTGGTATGAAAGGCGAGGATGATGACTATGCAGCTCGCAGAGTTATGGTTGACTTATTCGGTGGAAGCCCTCATTCCAAACTTTTTACAGTAGTCAGGGAAAAAATGAGCCTTTGCTACTATTGTTCTGCTATGATGTTCCGTCAGAAAGGTGTTATGCTTGTTCAGAGCGGTATTGAAAGCTATAACGAGGAAAAGGCAAAAACTGCCATTTTAGAACAACTTGAAGACATCAGAAAAGGCATTTTCACCGACGATGATATTGCCTCATCCGTTAAATCTCTTGAGGATGGCTTCAGAAGTGTTTCTGACTCTGCGGAATCTGTTGCAGGTTGGTTTACCTCGCAGGTCTGCTCAAATAAATATTTATATCCCGAAGATTTTATTGAACAGTTTAAAAAGGTAACCCGTGAAGATATTATTAAGGCAGCAAAGGCAGTAACCCTTGATACTGTGTTTATGCTTGAAGGAACAGGGGAAGGCGGTGTTGAAGAATGAGTGAGAATGTTATCAGATTTATTGAAAACGAGATTCTTGGTGAGGGTTATTACAGTATTGACCATAAATCAGGCTTGAAGATACTTGTTTATCCTAAACCTGAATTCACCTCAACCTATGCCGTTTTCGGTACAAAATACGGCTCAATTGATACCCGTTTTAAACGTAGTGACAGAGAAAGCTTTACAGAAATTCCTGCAGGTACAGCTCATTTTCTTGAGCACAAGCTTTTTGAGAGCGAAGAGCTTGATGCTTTTCAGAGATATGCTAAAACGGGTGCATCAGCAAATGCCTACACAAGCTTTGACAGAACCTGCTATCTTTTTGCTTGCACGGGGCATTTTAAAGAAAATTTTGAAATACTTCTTGATTTCGTAAGACACCCTTATTTTACTGAGGAAACTGTTCAGAAGGAGCAGGGTATTATCGGTCAGGAAATTGATATGTATAAGGATTCTCCCGAATGGGAATGCCTTTTCAATCTGCTTGAGTGCTTATATCATAAGCATCCGGTGAAAATTGATATTGCAGGCACAAAAGAATCTATTGCACAGATTACCGCAGAAATGCTTTTCTCCTGCTATGAAACCTTTTATAATCTTTCAAATATGGCTCTTGCGGTTGCAGGAAAAACAACTGTTGAAGAGGTTCTTGAGGTTGCAGACAGGCTTCTGGAAGGTGATGAAAATGTTACTGTTGAACGAGCCTTCGAAAAGGAAGAAGAAAGCATAGTAAAGAATTATATTGAAGAAAAGTTGCCTGTTGGTACACCTGTTTTTGTTTTGGGCTATAAGGAGAGCTTCTTTAACGAAAGCTGTACCCTTGAAGAGGAAATTGCAATGAGCTTAATTCTTGATATTATAGCAGGGCAGATTTCACCTCTTTATAAGGAGCTTCTTGATGAGGGTCTTATAAACGGTACCTTTGGTACAGAATTTTTCAATGGCCATAATTATGCCGCTTGCATTTTTTCAGGTGAATCCGTAAATCCCAAAGAGGTTGCAAGAAAAATAAATTCCTGCATTAAGGATTTGAAGAAAAAAGGTATAACCGAGGAGCAGTTTGAAACAGTCCGCAAAAAGCAATACGGCAAAACTGTAAGAGCATTTACAGATATTGATACAATTGCAAACGGACTTGTGGTTTCTCATTTTGAAAAGGAAGAGCTTTTTTCCGAATTTGAGGTTATCAAGAATTTAAAGCTTGAATTTGTGAATGAGCTACTTAAAAAATGCTTTAATGAAGATAAAGCGGCACTTTCAGTGGTTAAAAATTAAAACATAAGCAACCATAGGCGTTGCTTTACATAACATTTGGAGTGATTAAAATGGAATGGTTTGCAGATTTTGCCCGAGTTACATTCGGGGGAATTGATAGTGTTTTCGATGTTTCATCTGTGTTCTGTGAATTTAATATAGGTGATAAATTCTTTCAGATAAAATGGTACGGAGTAATTATAGCTTTCGGCTTTACTCTTGCAGCGCTATTTGGCGGAAGAATAGCATATACCTGGCGAATTAACCTCAGTAAAATGGTTGATGTTCTTATTTACGGAACCTTTGGAGGTATAATAGGCGCAAGGGCATATTATGTAATTTTCCAATGGGATTATTATAGTCAGAATCCTGCTGAAATATTCCAGATTTGGAATGGCGGTCTTGCTATTTACGGCGGTATAATCGGTGGTATATTAGCAGCGTTTATTACCTGTAAATTGGAAAAGCTTAATTTCTATAACCTTCTTGATATGGTAGGTATGAGCCTTCTTATCGGTCAGGGTATCGGCAGATGGGGTAACTATGCAAATCAGGAAGCGTTTGGTACCTTCACCAACGGCAATTTCGGTATGATGAGCAAAAAGGTTGCGGCTTACATAGCTTCTCATCCTGACAAATTCGGATTAGAGGGCGTAACCGATGTAAGCACATATATTGAAGAAAATAATCTTTTCGTTCATCCCACTTTTTTTTATGAATTTGTTTGGTGTATGTTAGGCTTCCTGGTGCTTTATATTACACTCAAAAAATTCCGTAAATTCAGCGGTCAGCTTTTCCTTTCTTATGGTATATGGTATGGCTTGGGCAGAACCTTTATTGAGGGCTTGAGAACTGATAGCCTTTATGTTGCTGGCACTAATTTAAGAGTTTCTCAGGTTCTTTCAATATGTATTGTTATAGTTTGTGCAGTAGTTCTTGTGGCAATGCTTATCAAAGTGAGAAAGCATCCTGTTAAAATTGAAGGCGTTGATTATTTCCCGCCCGATGCTGCAAAAATGAGAAAAGAGATAAAAGAAGAAAAATTAAAAGCAAAGTCAAGCATCAAAACTGTTGAGCTTGCTGATGAAAAAGGGGAAAGTGACAATGGCTGAAATTATAAGCGGTAAGGTGGTTTCTGCTGCCAAGCGAGAAGAACTCAAAGAACGCGTGAAAACTCTTAACGAAAAAGGGATAAGCATAGGTCTTGCGGTTATTATTGTAGGAAATAACAGTGCATCAAGAGTTTATGTGAATAATAAGAAAAAGGGTTGCGAGGAAATCGGTGTAACATCCTTTGAGTATGCATTACCCGAGGAAACAACCGAGGCAGAGCTTCTTTCTCTTATTAACGAACTCAATAATGATAGCAGGGTAGATGGCATACTTTGTCAGTTGCCCTTACCAAAGCATATTGATGAAAAAGTAATTTTGAATTCTATTGATCCTGCAAAAGATGTGGATGCATTCCATCCTGTAAATGTGGGGCATATTATGATAGGTGATTTCACATTTTTGCCTTGTACCCCTGCAGGAATTATGGAAATGCTTAAGTTCTATAATATTTCTGTAAGTGGTAAAAAATGCGTTGTAATCGGAAGAAGCAACATTGTTGGTAAGCCGATGGCGATGCTTCTTCTCAAAGAAAACGGAACTGTTGAAATCTGCCATTCAAGAACTGCAAATCTTAAGGAAGAAACTCTTTCGGCAGATATTCTTGTTGCGGCGGTTGGTGTTGCGGATTTTGTAACTGCCGATATGGTTAAGGAAGGCGCGGTTGTAATTGATGTTGGTATGAACAGAAATGCAGAGGGTAAGCTTTGCGGTGATGTGTGCTTTGAAGAGGTTGAGAAAAAAGCCTCCTTCATAACTCCTGTCCCCGGTGGAGTAGGTCCTATGACCATTACAATGCTTCTTGAAAATACAGTAAGGTCAGCAGAGGCGAAAATCTGAAGATAATACTAAAAATATACAAAAATTGCATATTCAGACATTTGTTAATTGCTTGACAATGGGGCTTGGCTTTCTTATAATCTATCTGTAGATTTTAAAAAACTGAATAGTGTCAATTTCGGAGGAAAAAATAATGAAAATGAAGCTTTCTTTCCGTTGGTATGGCGAAACAGACCCTGTTTCCCTCCAATATATTTCACAGATTCCCGGTATGCGTTCAATTGTTTCTGCGGTTTATGATGTTAAGCCCGGTGAGGTATGGCCTGAGGAATCACTTGAAGAAATGAAAGAACAGTGCGAAAAGCATGGTCTTGTTTTTGATGTTGTTGAATCAATTCCCGTTCACGAGGATATTAAATTAGGAAGAAATAATGTTGAGCACCTTCTTGATGTGTATTGCGAAAACATCAGAAGATGTGCAAAATACGGTGTTAAATGTATTACCTATAACTTTATGCCCGTTTTTGACTGGACACGTACTCAGCTTGATAAAGAAGCTAAGGATGGTTCAACAAGCCTTGTAATGTATTGGGATCAGATGAAGGGTCTTGACCCGCTTAAAGATGATATTCATCTTCCCGGTTGGGATTCAAGCTATACTCAGGAGGAGGTTCGTGAGCTTATTACCGCTTATGGTGAAATCGGTGAAGAGGGCTTGTGGGCAAATCTTGAAAAATTTCTTAAAAAGGTTATTCCTGTTGCAGAGGAATGCGGTGTGAGAATGGCTATTCATCCCGATGACCCGCCATATCCCATTTTTGGTCTTCCCCGTATTATTACCAACGAAAAAAACCTTGACAGAATGCTCAGCATTGTTGACAGTCCTGCAAACAGCCTTTGCCTTTGCACAGGCAGTCTCGGTTGCGCAGAAAGTAACGATATTCCTGCAATGATTGAAAAATATGCAAAAGCAGACAGAATTGCATTTATGCATATAAGAAATGTTAAAATTATGGAGGATGGCTCCTTTGAAGAAAGAGCACATCTTTCCGAGTGCGGTTCTCTTGATATGTATAAAATTGTAAAAGCACTTACAGATAATAATTTTGACGGCTATGTTCGTCCCGACCACGGCAGAATGATATGGGGCGAAACAGGTAAGCCCGGCTATGGTCTTTTTGACAGAGCATTGGGTGCCGCTTATATAAATGGTCTTTTTGAGGCTTGTGAAAAGGAGTAAGAATAATGAACGAAATGAATACAAAAATTTCCGCTATCGGCGTTGTTCCTGTTATTAAGCTTAACAATCCCGAAAGAGATGCCGCACCACTTGCAAAGGCACTTTGTGAGGGTGGCGTACCCGTTGCAGAAGTAACCTTCCGCGCAGCAGGTGCAGATACTGCTATTAAGCTTATGAAGGAAGCCTGTCCTGATATGCTCGTTGGTGCAGGCACTGTTCTTACAACCGAGCACGTGGACAAAGCCATTGCCGCAGGCGCAGAGTTTATTGTTACTCCCGGCTTTGACCCTGAAATTGTAAAATACTGTGTTGAAAAAAATATGCCCATTTACCCCGGTTGCACAACTCCCACAGATTATCACGCTGCTCTTAAATTCGGTCTTGAGGTTCTTAAATTCTTCCCTGCAGAGCAGTCAGGAGGGCTTGCAAAAATCAAGGCTATGAGCGCTCCATTTCCTATGTTCAGGGTTATGCCCACAGGTGGTATCAGTCTTAGCAACCTTAAGGATTATCTCTCTTGCCCCGTTATTGCGGCTTGTGGCGGTTCTTATATGGTTACTGCAGAGCTTATTGATAATCAGAAATGGGATGAAATTATCGAGCTTTGTAAAAAGAGCGTTGAAATTGTTAAGGAGGCAAGAAAATAATGG
>JAZMZY010000087.1:0-2214 GCA_045586265.1 Acutalibacteraceae bacterium | reverse complement strand
CCCTCAAATGACGCTGTTATATCGTAGAATACAATTTCATCTGCACCCTGCTTGTTGTACTCTGCCGCACATTCAACAGGGTCACCAACATCACGTATTCCCTCAAAATTTACTCCCTTTACTACCTTGCCGTTTCGCACGTCAAGACAGGGAATTATTCTTTTTGCAAGCATTTTAAGCCTCCTTTGTTTATTTAATTCGTGATTGAAAGTAAATACACCGCTTTATTTAGGAATAACCTTTCCTCAGAAAGGTTTTCCCCAGTAAGTGTTGGACTTACTATCAATCCTGAGTTGCATAAGCTATGGCATCTTTGAGATTTAAAGTGCCTTTGTAAATTGACTTACCGCAAATTGTGCCGTAAAGTCCCATTTCCTTGCAGGCAATGATATCCGCCATTGTGTGAACTCCGCCGCTTGCCACGATGTTAGCACGTCCCTCTGTAGCGTCCGCGAGAGCCTTTAACTGCTCCACATTTACGCCGCTGAGTGTGCCGTCCTTGGAAATATCTGTAAAGATAAAATACTTCACACCAACTTCAATCATCTTGTTTGCAAGGTCGATATAGTTTACATCGGAGCTTTCAAGCCAACCCTCAGTTGCAACCATACCATTCATTGCATCAATCCCAACAACGATTTTTTCGCTGCCGAATTTCTCCACAGCATCGCTTACAAGCTTAGGATTTTTCAAAGCCACAGAGCCGAGAATTACCCTTGTTATGCCCATTTTGAGATATTCGTCAATTGTTTCAAGTGAGCGAATACCGCCGCCCAGCTCTACTTTTAAATTTGTCTTTTCGGCAACATCTGTGTAAATCTTTGTGTTTACAGGTCTGCCCTCTTTCGCTCCGTCAAGGTCAACCATGTGAATCCATTCGCTGCCTGCCGCCTCAAAGCCTTTCGCAGTTTCAAGATAATCACTTGCTACCTTTTCAACCGTGGAAAAATCGCCCTTGAATAAACGTACACAGTTGCCGTCTTTTATATCAATTGCAGGTAAAATAATCATTCTATACCTCCTGTATCACTTGTTACGATATATCGTTTTGTCCTTGACCTGTTCATCAAGCTTAATATCTATTTTGCCTTTAGCGTGCTTAGCTTTGACAGTTACTTCATATCTGCCTTTTTCATCTGCTGTAAAAGCTGTATCAACGCTTTCTATATTGCTTATTCTCTCGCACACTTCCGCATCTTTCAGACCAAATGTGATTTCTGCCTTTCCTTTGTCTATATGTGCATCAACATAGAGCTTTTCGCCCTGTTCAAGCTGAACTTCAAATGCATCATCTCCATTAAACAAATCAAAATCCGCATAATAACCTTCATTGCCTAAAGACTTATCGCCATTGTAATTATAGGCATTGTCCCAAAAAAGAAAGCCTCCTACTCCAATAACTGCAACTATTGCTGAGATAATTGTAATTTTCTTTTTCATTTACTTACTGTTTCCTTTCGTTATATGAGGGTTATTCTAAAAACTCCCTTATGGTAAAATAATCTAATATTTTTCCGTTTGTTGATGTAAACCCTTGCTCCTGTAGTATTTTCGTGACTTACTGGGGAAAACCTTTCTGAGGAAAGGTTATTCCCCAGACCCCTTTCCAAAGACTTTCAGTTTTAAATTTTCTCTACAGGGATATATCCCTGTAGAGAAAATTAAGATAAAAGTTTTAGGGAGGGAGTTTGAGGGACGACCCTTTTTCAAAATGGTCTCCTTCAACAAGCTATGAAGTTACTGCAAGAGAAAGGATTTATTATTCTTCTGAATTTACACTTCTATACTTTTCTGTGCTTATACCGCCCTCAGCTATCATTTTTTCATATGCTGCGTCTGCTTCTTTTGCAGAAGTGAAAATATAACCATCATCGCCCAAAACGTTGCAATTTTTCAATGAACTTACATTTGTAAATTCTTCAGAAGTAAATGGTTGAATTAATGAAAAAACTTTCTCGCTATTTTCTTCAGAAATAAAGCTCCAAACTCTAATGTTATCGAAAGTATCCCAGGGATTTTTATATAATAAATAAACATCGCTACCGTCATATATACCATTATCCTGAGCATTTTTCAAATCCATACCATAGATAGAAAAACAAAAATAACTATTATCCTGATAATCCGTTTGTTCACCAAGATTGAAATCAATACGCATAGTTTCAGAATCATGCAACAACACTTCTTCATCAAAAGAAATTTTTCCTGCAAGAA
>JAZMZY010000086.1:0-2886 GCA_045586265.1 Acutalibacteraceae bacterium | reverse complement strand
CAATTTCAGTTGAAAGAGTATAACTAATAAAGTAAAAGAAGGTTCATTTTGAGCCTTCTTTTTATTTTTGGTAAAAAATATACACATTGACGAATTTAAAGAATGTTGTTATCATATAAATAATAATTAACTGATGAGGTGGTTGTATGAAGCGTATATTATCATTGCTTATGTCCTTGGTTTTTGCAGTCGGGTTGATTGGCTCAATGCCACTTTTGAACGAGCTTGAAATAAGTGGTGTTAATGGTATAACTGCAATTGCTGCAGGGGAACAATACACTTTCAACACTATTAATGGCGGTTCAACAAAAACCTATTTTACTGATTATGATGTAACAATAAATGTTTTCGGAAGAGATAATTGCTATAACACCATATCACTTCTTCAAAGAATTATTGAATTGGGCATAGATGAAATGAAGGGTGTTAAGGTCAATTTTATTGATATTGACCGTAATTCAAAGGAGGATATAAAGGCTTTTGCGGAAGCTTTCGGGGAAGCTTATGTGGATTTTTGTTATGACACCGGCTCAACCGCCAATAGTGTGATGTGGAGCTATGCCCATTCAGTTGCCTCCAATGGTTCTGTAACTCTTCCTGTGGTAGTTTTTATAAATGGTGATGGTAGTGTCAGGAATGTTACCTCGGGCACATTATCAGATTTTTATCTGCTGAGCATAGTCGACAGTAACGAGCTTATCGATGCAACAATAAGCTTTGATATTACGGGCACAGAAAATTATACCTATGCAAAATCAGTTTATAATCAAATTAATTCCTTGAGAGATTCCTTGGGATTGAATGAATTGACATTGGATAAAACTCTTATGGAGATTGCAATGCAACGCGCTGCAGAAATTGCCATTTTCTATTCTCATACAAGACCGAATGATACATCCTGCTTCAGCTTTTCAGTACCGGGAAACGCATATGGTGAAAATATTGCAAGTGGCTATACATCTCCCGAAGCGGTTATGTATGGTTGGACCAATTCAAGCGGACATTATGCAAATATGGTTAATTCCGGTTATAATGCAGTTGGTGTGGGCTGCTTTAAAGCATCAGACGGAACGCTTTGTTGGGTACAATACTTTTCAGGTGGTTCAACTCCACATAGTGCAATTATAACCGGTTCTGAAAAAATCACACGAACAATTACCGCAAAGGTGAAAAATCTGGATTTCAGCATAGTAAATAACCTTGCAGATGCTTCCGTAGCAAAAGCAGGCGATAGTGTTGAATTTGGTATTGTTAACAGAAATGTAGGTTTTACTTATCAGACTCAGGAGCTTTCTTCTTCGGATTTTACATTTAAAAGCTCAGATGAAGATGTTATAGATATAAACAGTAACGGTGCAGGTGCCGTTAAAGGCGATGGCACAGCTGAAATAACCGCAACCTTAAAAAGCAACACGGATTTTGAGGTTTCACAAAAAATAACTATCGGGCATACACATTCATTCTCATATTATTATTCCAATAACGATGCAACCTGTGCTTCTGACGGTACTAAAACTGCTTATTGCGATTACTACGGATGCACAGAGCAGGATGTTATAAAGGATAAGGGCACAAGATTAGCACATAGCTATGTATGGACTACAACAAAAAAAGCAACAGTTTATTCTGAAGGTGAAAAGCAGAAGGAGTGCTCTGTATGTGGTTATGTTGCAAAAAAAGTATCAATCGACCAGCTTAAATGCACCAAGCCTGCAATGAAATCAATTGAAAATACCGAATATGGTGTTTTAACAAAATGGGGCAAGGTAAAAGGAGCAGACAGATACAGAATTTATCGCAAAACAAGTAAAACCGAATGGGAATATATCGGCTACACAACAAATACCTACTACACAGATAAAACTGCAAAATCAGGAACAAAGTATTATTATGCAGTAAAAGCAATAAACGAAGCAGGCTCTTCCTCCCGTTCAGGCGCACTTTCAAAATATTACCTTGCAGACCCGACCTTGAACACACCTTCAAGCACATCAAAGGGTATAGGTCTCAGATGGTCTGAGGTTAAAGGTGCGGAAGGCTATATTATCTACCGCAAAACAGGTAGCGGAAGCTACAGCAGGCTTAAGGTGGAAAAGGGTGCTTCAAATGTTACTTACAGAGATACCACCGCCAAGAAGGGGAAGAAATACACCTACAAGGTTAAAGCTTATTACAGTAAAACCTATAGTGCGTATTCAAATACCAAAACAATAACAGATAAATATTGATTAACAAGTCGGACAGTCACAAATTTATTTGAAATTTGTGACTGTCCGATGAGCTTTTGCTAATCTCTATTTGCTAACCGATAGTGATAGGTGGCTTTTTCTTGCACAAAATTACAAGGTCTTTTTTGTTTATTAGTGCTATTTAAATGATATGTGAATTTGTGGTAAAATTCAGGTGTGATTGAAATTTTACAAATTTTTCGAGGTGAACGTTTATGAAAAAAACATTAAGCCTGTTTTTATCATTGCTAATGGTAATTAGCATAATAACAAGTGTGCCGTTAACTGCAAGTGCGGTAAGCACAAGTGATCTGACATTCAAGTTAAACAGTGATGGCGAAAGCTATTATGTTTATTCCTGCAATGAGTCAGCCGAAGGTAAGCTTGTTATTCCGGGCACATATGAAGGCAAGCCCGTAACAAGTATAAGTGCCAGAGCTTTTATAAATTGTGCAGGTCTGACTTCGATTGAAATTCCTGAAGGTGTTACAACCATAGGTTACAAGGCGTTTATGGGTTGCACAAATCTTAAATCAATAAAGCTTCCTGATAGTGTAACAAATATAAGTGAATTGGCTTTTTACAATACCGGTTATTATATGGATGAAAACAACTGGGAGAATGGTGTTCTTTATATAGATAATCACCTGATAGCTGC
>JAZMZY010000085.1:0-4081 GCA_045586265.1 Acutalibacteraceae bacterium | reverse complement strand
ATTTCTTTCATACAGTCAAACATTTTATCCTTGGGAACGGGACCCGCAGATTTAACGGGAACAACGGGATGAACACCACCCTCAATTTTAACGGAAGTTGTAAGGCTTCTCATAGGGTTTGTGATTTCTGTTCGGGCATATGCATCACCGCGTTTACAGGTGTTACCTGTAACAGAAATAACCTCCCCATTTTCAAATTCAACCTCAATGGGGCATCCCAAAGGACAAGCAACACAAATAAGATTCTTTTTCATTTCAACTTGTCCTCCTTATTCTTCTACTCTGACAACAATTTCGCTGTCTTTGTTCATATCTTTGAGCATTTCTGTTGTAATAACAACGTTTTCCATTTCACCGGGTGCAAGCTTAACCTTTTTCTTTGATGAAAGGATTTTACCGTTGCATTCAACAACAACCTTAGCACCCTTATAAACCTGACCAACTCTAAAATAGAGCTTGAGGTTTTCTTCACCTTCAATATTAACTCTCTGGGGTACTATGTAGCGAACACCGTTAATACCCTTTGTGTTAATAAATGTGCCACCTTTTTTCTTACCGAAAATATAATCAGCCGCACCTTTACCTGCAATCTGGCTTTCTTCTGTTACGTAGTCAACAAGGTCGTGAACTTGAAGAACATTACCGCAAGCGAAAATACCGGGATGAAGAGTTTCTCTGTATTCATCAACCACAGGACCGCTTGTAACTCTGTCAAGCTCTATGCCAACATCCTTTGAAAGCTCATTTTCGGGAATAAGGCCAACCGAGAGAAGAAGAGTATCGCATTCGATATATTCTTCAGTACCGGGAATGGGCTGAAGCTTTTCATCAACCTGAGCGATTGTAACACCCTCAAGTCTTTCTTTACCGTGAGTCTTAACAACAGTACAGCTTAAACGAAGCGGAATACCGAAATCGTCAAGGCACTGAACAATGTTTCTTGTAAGACCGCCTGAGTAAGGCATAAGCTCACAAACAACCTTAACCTCTGCACCCTCAAGGGTCATTCTACGAGCCATAATAAGACCAATGTCACCTGAGCCGAGAATAACAACCTTTTTACCGGGCATATAACCATCGATATTAACATATTTCTGAGCAGTACCTGCAGTCATAATACCTGCGGGTCTTGAACCTGCAATTGAGAGAGCACCACGGGGTCTTTCACGGCAACCCATCGCAAGAACAACTGCAATTGCCTTGAATTGCATAAGACCTTCATTATTATTTACCGCAGTAACAACATTATCATCAGAAACATTGAGAACCATTGTATCTGTGAAGACATCAATATCTGTTTTCTCAACCAATTCAATAAATCTTCCTGCATATTCAGGACCTGAAAGCTCTTCACCGAAATAGTGAAGACCGAAGCCGGTGTGAATACACTGTTCAAGAATACCGCCGAGAGTTTCTGCTCTTTCAAGTATAACTATTTTTTCTACGCCCTCTTCCTTTGCCTTGAGAGCCGCAGCCATACCGGCAGGGCCTCCGCCGACTACAACTAAATCATAATTCAACATTCTGCCCTACCCCCTTACTTAGTTTTATGATACATAATTTTGGATTCGCCGCCGAATTTTGTAATTTCGTTCATTGGCACATTCAATTCTCTTGCAAGAATTTCAACTACCTTGCTACCGCAGAAGCCACCCTGACATCTGCCCATACCTGCTCTTGTTCTTCTCTTGACACCGTCAACATCACGAGCGCCTGCAGGAGCGTGAATTGCATCAAGGATTTCGCCCTCGGTAATTGTTTCGCAGCGGCAAACAATTCTGCCGTATGCTTTATTCTTTTCAATGAGCTTTGCTCTTTCTTCTGTACTCATATGACGGAAGCGAACAGGCTCTGGTCTGCAGGGGTTAAACTCCGCTTTCTTCTCAAATCCGCCTGAAAGCTCATTGATAATTCCGTCAACCATTTCTGCAATAGCAGGAGCAGATGAAAGACCCGGAGATTCAATACCTGCCGCATTGATAAATTTCTTATTAACATCGGAAGAACCGATAATAAAATCATCGCTTGTGGGATGTGCTCTGTTACCACTGAAGGAGGTAATGGCGTTTCTCAGGGAAACTGCAGGAACACTCTTTATTGCATTAACATAAATTTTATCAAGACCAACTGATGTTGTAGCAACATCGTCACCATTATCAATATCTTCAGCAGAAGGACCAACAATAAGGTTACCATCAACTGTGGGAGAAACGAGAACGCCCTTACCCATTATTGAAGGACACTGGAAAATCGTTCTTGAAACAAGTGAGCCCTGAGATTTATCAAGAAGATAATAGTCACCGTGACGAACAATAATTTCAATAGAATTGTCACCGATAAGTGAAGCAATTTCACCTGAATGAACACCCGCGGCATTGATTACATATTCTGCAGTAATTTCACCAAGAGAGGTTGTAAGCTTAAACTCATCGTCTGCATAGTCAATAGCGGTAACCTGGCAGTTTCTTAAAAACTCTGCGCCATTTGTAACCGCATTTTCAACACCTGCAATTGTAAGCTCATAAGGACAAACAATTGAAGAAGTAGGAGCAACAAGTGCACCAACTGCAGTATCGCCGATATTGGGTTCAAGCTCAACAAGCTCTTCTCTTCTTACAATGCGAAGACCGGGAACGCCATTCTGTTCGCCTCTGTCCTTAAGCATTTCAAGGTGAGGCATTTCCTCCTCAGAAAAAGCCACAACAAGAGCCTCATTATTTTTAAGAGGAACATTAAGCTCCTTACAAACCTTTTTCATAAGCTCAACACCACGAACATTGAGCTTTGCT
Source organism: Acutalibacteraceae bacterium (assembly GCA_045586265.1). Taxonomy (GTDB): domain Bacteria; phylum Bacillota; class Clostridia; order Oscillospirales; family Acutalibacteraceae; genus DTU089. The sequence goes on along the minus strand of JAZMZY010000085.1, from coordinate 1,292 downwards.
TTAAGTGTACCGGGTACAGCATCAAAGCCTGCGTGAACAATTGCAGAGTTTGCTTTTGTGGCACCCATTGCACAGTCGTTGCATCTTTCCAAAAGTGCAACCCTGATGTTGTATTTTGAAAGCTCTCTTGTAATGAGAGAACCAACAACACCTGCACCAATGACAGCAACATCGTACTTCATTTTAACATCTCCTTATGTGATAAAGCATAGTTTCCTATGGTCAAAAATAATTCATTTTATTATAGCACAGCGCATTCATAAAAATCAAGTATGTATATAATGTTTTATATATAGTTTTGACTTGTTTTTTATGGGAAAATAGTGTAAAATGAAGTGTTGAAAATTGAAAACGATTTCTAAAAATAGTGCAACTATTATCATCCCTGTTTTGCAAAGCAAAATAGGGAGGGGGACCAAAAGCGTCAGCTTTTGGTGGTGGGTCGCCCCGTAAAGCTTCCCCTTTGTAAAAGCAGCACAACATTCCGCATTTAATTAACGAGGTATTTAAAATATGATTAACCCTACAAAAAAGCCCGAGCTTCTCGCTCCTGCAGGAGATATGAATTGCCTTATTGCTGCCGACCGCTTCGGTGCAGATGCAGTATATATCGGTGGCCCCCTTCTTCAGCTGAGAGCGGAAAAATCCGCCTTTACAGAAGAAAATATTGATTCTGCCGTAAGGTTTTTACACTCAAAAAACAAAAAGCTTTATGTAACTGTGAACAGCTTCACAAAAAACTGTGAAATCGAGCCTCTCAAAAGCTACGCCCGTACCCTTTACGGACTTGGTGTTGATGCGGTTATTGTTGCAGATTTAGGTGCGGTAAGAACCATAAAGCAGGCAGCCCCGAACCTTGAGGTGCATATAAGCACACAAGCCAATTGTTGCAATTATGCTTCTGCTCTGGCATATCACGAAATGGGCGCATCAAGAATTGTTGTTGCCCGTGAAATGACTATTGATGAAATTGCGGAAATGCATTCAAAAATCCCTGAGGAGCTTGAAATTGAAGCCTTTGTCCACGGTGCTATGTGTATGGCATATTCAGGCAGATGCCTTATTTCATCGTATATGAACGGCAGAAGCGGTAACAGAGGCGAATGCACTCAGCCTTGCCGTTGGGAATACTATCTCGTTGAAAGAAACCGCCCCAATGAATATATGAAATTAGAGGAATATCAGGATCATTCCGCCCTGCTTTCCTCCCACGATATGAAGGCTATCGGCTTCCTTGATAAGCTTGCCGAAGCAGGTGTTGACTCCTTCAAAATTGAAGGCAGAATGAAAAC
>JAZMZY010000084.1:0-9477 GCA_045586265.1 Acutalibacteraceae bacterium | reverse complement strand
AGTCTCCGGCATTCTCTTATGCGTTGCTCGCAGTTATTAACTGTTCTGATTTCGCCACCAAGACCAATTTCACCGAATACAATTGTAGAGCTGTCAATTACAACATCCTTAAGGCTTGAAATAAGTGATAATGCAACTGCCAAATCGCTTGCAGGCTCGTCCGCACGAAGCCCGCCAACTATATTAACATAGCAATCCATATTTGCAAAAAAGTAGCCTGCACGTTTTTCTAAAATAGCTATAAGCATTGCCATTCGGTTATAATCAAAGCCCGTTGCCATTCTTCTCGGATTTCCGTAGCCTGAGCTTGTGGCGAGACCCTGAACCTCTGCTAAAATGGGTCTGGAGCCCTCTATAAGGCAAGTTACACAAGTACCCGATATGTTTAAAGGCCTTCCTGAAATCATCGCTAAGGAAGGGTTTTCGATTTCTATAAGACCCTTGTTGGTCATTTCAAAAACACCGATTTCATTGGTAGAGCCAAAACGATTTTTCACAGCTCTCAGAATTCTGTATGAGAGATTCCTTTCACCCTCAAAATATAAAACAGTATCAACAATATGCTCAAGAACCTTTGGTCCTGCAATGTTACCGTCTTTATTCACATGGCCAACAAGAATTATTGAAGCATCATAGTTTTTGGCAGTACGCATAAATAAATTGGTGCATTCACGAACCTGAGTAATGCTGCCGGCAGTTGAGCTTATTTCAGAAATGCTCATTGTCTGAATAGAGTCTATCATAACAATATCGGGCTTTTCGGTTTTTATGTATTCACATATAAGCTCTGCGTCTGTTTCGCACATTATTGCTAAATCTTCACTGGTTACGCCAAGCCTTTTAGCTCTCATTTTAATCTGATATGCAGATTCCTCACCGGAAACATATAAAACAGAAAGCTTGTTGGCAAGAATTTCACAAATCTGCAAAAGTATGGTTGATTTACCGATACCGGGGTCACCTGAGAGTAACACAAGCGAGCCCTTAACAAGACCGCCACCTAAAACTCTGTTTAACTCCCCTATTCCTGTATTGTAGCGAAGCTCTGTGCTTGAATCAATTTTAGATAATGAAAGCACCTTATTTGCATAGCTTGTGTTTTTATTTATCTGCCCTTTTTTAGAGGTTTCGGTTATGATTTGCTCTTCATTCATTGTGTCCCATTCGTTGCAGGAAGGGCATTTACCATACCATTTTGGTGATTCATAACCGCATTGGTTACATATAAAAACTGTTTTTGTTTTTGCCATAATTTTCAACCTTTACAAATATAATTCTGTATTCCCATTGCTATGCAAAATGCAATTTTCTTTTGATATTCGGGAGTGTTCAATAGCCTTGTCTCCTCATAATTTGATAAAAAGCCACATTCAACCAATACTGCAGGCTTAACTGCGTTATACATCAAAAACACCGATGTTCCGCATTCCTTTATTTGCCTTGTGTTATCCTTTTGAAGCGTATTTATAACGGTATCCTGAATAGATTGGGCAAGTAACGAGCTTTCCTCCTTGGTTTTAGGAGAATAAAACACCTGTGTGCCACTATATTTTTCTATTGAATATTTATTCTGATGAATACTGATAAACAGTGCGTTTTCAGTTTCTTTCATTATCTTCATTCTGTTATGTAAATCGGATGATTTTCTTTCTCTTATTGTCTGAAGCCCGTCATCCTCAATTGAAGTATCATTTTCCCGGGTCATAATAGTCTTAAACCCGAAAAACGTCAGGTATTCCTGAAGATGTTTGGAGATAGTAAGATTAATATCCTTTTCAATTGTGCCATCTTCGGCAACTGCTCCACCATCAAAACCACCGTGACCCGCATCTATAATTATAATGGGTTGATTATCGGTTGAATTTTTACTTGCGAAAACATCTTTTTTTATAGAAAAGGAAAAAATAAAAATTATCGAACAGATAAAAAGCGGTATTAAAACAATCAGAAGCTTTTTCATAATAATCACCGCTTAATTATATGAAATTACTCAATTATTATATTCTAAAGCAAAACTTTTTTCAATACAGAAATAAAATAAACACCTCTAATCAAGTACGATTAAAGGTGTTTAATAATTAATTATGCGTATTTTGAAATCATTTGTTTTCTGTCGATTTTGCCGTTGAAGGTCTTAATGATTTCATCAATAACCTCAATCTTTTTGGGAAGCTTGTAGGGCTCCAGATTTTCTGTAATCAGCTTACGGATTTCTGCCTCGTCAAGCTCCTTACCCTCTTCAAGAACAACTAATAATTTCAATGAAATGTTATCGCCCTTGATAGTGGGAATAAGAAGGCATTCATCAACGCATTCTGCGCGCATAACAACCTCTTCAACCTCAACAGGAGCAACCTTCAAGCCACCGAGGTTAATTGTATCGTTGCTACGACCAACGAGGATAATTTCACCGTTGGGAGCAAAATAACAGAGGTCACTCATAACAAGCATACCATTTTTGATAGCCTGAGCAGTTAATTCCGGTTCGTTCCAATAGCCCTGCATAACAGATTTACTGCGGATTGCAATAAGACCGGGCTTTTCTGCAGAAGCATCCTTCATTTCGTTGCCGTCTTCATCAAGAATAACGATTTCACTGTAAGAGTTGGGCTTACCAACACTTGAAGCATACTGAGATCCACCTGAAACACAGAATTCATCTGTGCAAACAACACCAGCTTCAGAGCATCCGAAACAGTTATACATATATACATCGGGCATTAATTTGCGCATTTTTTCTTTATCTGTTTCGGGATATGCAGTTGAGCTTGAATAAACAAATCTTAACTGGTCATTGAGAGCAGCAAAGTTCTTGCTTGCAAATGCAAGAAGAAGGTGAATTGCTGATGGGGGTAAATAAAGTGAAGTAACCTTATGGTCTTCAATTGTCTGGAAATACTGCTTGAAATTTCTGAAGCCGTCAAGAAGGCAGGTTGTGCTACCAACTGCCATAGCTATATGAACCTTTCTCAAAGCAGCAGCGTGGTTCATTGGTGTGGGAATAAGCCATATATTGTCAGACTTGATATTTGTTGTTTCAATACCGGCAAGAGCAATATTAACCTGGTTACCGAAGGAAACCATAACACCCTTTGACTTACCGGTTGTTCCGGTTGTGAAAAGAATTTCTGCAAGGCTGTTTTCTTCAGGGTCAGCAGCAACATAATTATCATCTGTTGCTTCAATTTCCTTGATGATTTCTTCAAGGCTCCATGCTTCCTGAAGGTCTTCTCTTGCTTCAAGGGTAACCATCTTTACTGCATCAAGCTCTTCTGCAATTTCAATAATTCTTTTACTGGGTGAGCTTTTTTCAACGGGGACAAAGGTTGCACCAAGAAGCTGAATACCATACCAAAAATATACATAAGACATAATATGGTCTGCTTCAACAACGATTCTGTCCCCTGCCTTGATGCCTTTTGCTTCTAAAAACTTTGCAGTTTTTCTGTTGTATTCTGCAAGGTCCTTATAGTTGCATTTTTCATCATTGATAATTAAAGCAATCTGTTCAGGGGTAGCCTTTGCAAATTCCTGAATTTTTAATGCAATTGATTTCATAATATAACCTCTAAAATATATTAGCTTTTAGCCGCTTCTATTTTGTTTTTTCTTGCTGCTTCCAATTCTGCAATTTTGCTGAGAAGCTTATCGTGAACACCATCCCAATGCTTTTGCACATTGGGGTCGTCTCTACGGTCTTTTAAATCGTAGTTTTCCATAAGATACTCAGAAAAAACAGTTGTGAATTTCTGACCGCCATAGAAATTGGTGTGACCTTCGTTGTAGAAGTCTTTCTTTACATCCAAATCAATTGAGAAGGTGTTTTCGGAGCTTTCATCATAGTAATGAACATACTCAAAGCCCTCTTCTTCCAAGATTTTGTAGATTTTGTTTGATATACCCATTTCAACATCGAGACGAATCTGCGGTGTATCAATAAACAAAACATCAATTTCTCTTGAAGCCTGTAACTCTCTGATATAATCAAAGAATTCGTATAAATATTCTTCGATATATGGATTTAAATCAACATAATAATCTGCATCATAAGGAAAAACTTCCAGCTCTCTCGGACGTACAGTAGCGTTATCAATAATATTATAACCTAAATATTCGTGAGGCACGTTACTCCAGTTGTTTGCAATTGAATAATCTTCTGAAGACCATTGACCGTGGAATTTAATGATTGGGAATAAATATGATAAATCGAGACGTGAAGCAGATTTATCAACCTCGTCACGGAGCTTCATAGTTTCAAAGCAGCTTTTGATTCTGTTAATTGAGAATGGCGGTAATGCATCAATGAATCTGCGGGCACGCACATCCATATCATTAATGTCACAAAAATCTAAAGTAAAAGGCCTGATATCCAGGATTAATAAATCAACATCCTGATATTTCAGAGCTTCGTCAACCGCATACTTATAAGTCCAAGCGGGGAAAGCATCAGTAGAAAACGGATAAACTGTGATTCCGTACTCCTCGTAAGCTTGTGAGGGAATCCAATATCTGTCAACACCGCTTGTTCCTAATATTACTGCATCAACAGTATCTTTAGGGAAGTTTCTGTAAGTGTGAAGGCGCTGGTTATAGTTTGAAGTGTTATCCATTTCAAACAAATCGCATAACGCCAAAACCATTACTGCAACTGCAATAAAGAACGCAATGCTTCGTATAAATTGTTTTTTAGTCATTTACAGAAAACCCCCTTTCTTAGAAATTACCGTAAATGAAGCTGCTTGAGTTGAAATCGGGACCATAGATACCGAAAATAAGAATAAAAGCAATAAATACTAAAACTAATGCCCAACGGAAAATAATATTCTGCTTAGAAAGTGTTTCGCGGATTTTCATACCATTTTCCTGAAGAACACCAACTACCAATAAGATGAGGATAGAAAAAATGAGAACAGACATATTCTTGTGATCTACACCTAATTTATATATCTCTCCATCTAATCCTAAAAGGAAATCAAAATCAACGCTTGTAAACATCGCTTTAATCATTAAACCTGCATCGCGAAGACTTGGTGCTTTAACAACGATTCTTGATATGAAAAGTAAGGCTGTTGTCCTTAAAATCTGGAATACTTTATAGCTGAATGTTTCTGTGTTGATGTGAAGCTTTTTAATAAGGAAATTATAAACAGGAACTAAAGCAACACTACCTGAAATGAGGAATGCGTTATAAAGACCATTTAAAATGTATTGAGAGGTGATGCCGTGCCAGATACCCATAAGGAAGAAAACAACCAGTGGTGCAGCAACTGAGGGCACAAGCTTACCTGCATAGGTACCGTGTTTTTTACGCATTTTCTTGCTTAGTGCTGAAACAGGACGGCAAAGCATAACAGGATAGAAAACGTATTCTCTCATCCATGCACCCAATGACATATGCCAACGACGCCAAAAATCCGCCAACGAAGTTGAGAAGAAAGGTCTTTCAAAGTTCATAGGAAGATTAATACCCAGCATCTGAGCAGTACCGCGGGTAATATCTGTACCACCCGAGAAATCACCATAAATCTGGAATGAATATGCTATAACACCGAATAAAACATGTGAGCCGCTGTAATCACCTGATACGAAGCTTGTTGAGAAAATAGTTGATGCAATTGCAGAAACTCTGTCAGCAATAACAAGCTTTTTAAACAAGCCCCACAATATTAAAAGAGCACCGTTTTTAAGGTTATCATACTCTAATTTATGAGTTTCTTTAAGCTGAGTACCAACATCGCCGAATCTGTTCAAGGGACCCTGAACGATTGACGGGAAGAATGATACGAACAAGGCAAACTTACCGATATGTTTTTCAGCAGGATATTTACCTCTTCCGATATCGATAAGATAACCGATACAGTCAAAGGTATAATAAGAAAGACCAAGCGGTACGATTAAATTCACAAACGGAATTGAAGCATCCCATCTGAAAAGGGTGAAAAGGTCGTTTGCAGAACCTATGAAAAGGTTGAGATATTTAAGTGAGGCAAGAACACCAAGATTTACAAGAACGGTTAACACCTGAACTGTGTGTATCTTCTTGGCAACTGCTTTTTTTAGTTCTCTTTTCTGTTCAACAGTAATATCCTTGCCTAAAGCGTCAATTTTCTTCTGGTTTTTATTTCTCATACTCTGCATTAACAAAGCAGACAAATAAGTGAATAACGTTGTTCCCAAAATGAAAACAAGATTTTCTATACCGCTATAAAGGTAAAAAGCATAGCTTGATACCAAGAGAACAAACCATTGGAATTTTTTTGGAACAATGTAATATGCAAATATTACAAATGCCAAAAAGAAAAAAAATCTGAATGATGTAAATGGCATATAAATCTCCTCAAATAACAGTCAACAATACGGACGTATTACAGAATAACAAAGCTTATCCGACAGTCAGCCGGTTAAGCTTTGCACTCTTAAAATTACATTTCGTCAATAAGGCGTTCAACTAATGCAAGAATAGCCTTAGCACTGTTAAAGTTTTCGGGCTCCATATCATCAACAGTAATTGTGATTTCATAAGCATCACACAACTCGCCAACGATTGAAACGATATCAAAGCTATCAAGAATTTCATCATCAATGAGCTTGTCCTCATTTTCGAAATCGATATCACCTCTGACAGATTTAAGAATTTCTAAAAGTTTTTCCATAAAAATTTCTCCTAAAATCATTTTAGTTAAATACAGAGTTTAACGAATACAATATAACATAATATTCGACTTATGTCAACAAATAACAATCATTAAAACATACAAGAAATTATCTGAATTCCTGCAAATTTTTAGTAAGTAATTTGTGCCTTACTATTCTGTGAAGAGGTGCATCCTCCCCTGCCATACTGAATAAAGCGTTACAAAATGAAACAGGATTCACAGTAAAATCGTTGCCTGCAGCCAGAATAAAAGACATATTTATTGTATTATTATCAAAGGAGCAATTAAAATCGGTTAAATGCTCACAAACATTAATTTCTTTTATACCGCCTTTTTTTGTTTTCTTTTCAATAATAATCTGCCCTGATTCAACTGCTTTCTTGATTTTTGAATAAAATATCTTTGAATCTTCAATATCAGGAACACAAACAGTATATTTGGCTTTATTTATAGCAAGATTTTTTTCAACCGGTTCTGCAACCTCTAAAAACTCAATACCCGGAACTGTTACACGATTTAACTCAGATAAAACTCTTTCGTTTGTGTAGCTGTCGTCGGTTAATCGGATATCAAGTACCTCTCGTAATCCCTCAACACCTAAAGGAAGAGGCAAACCAAAAACAAGATAAGGATGAGGGTTGAAGCCCTCGGTGTACCAAAGAGGTATATCAGTTCTGCGGAAGGCTCTGATAAGGCAACGGGTTAAATCAAGATGAGAAATATATTTTGAAGCGTCTTTTTTAGTGAACCATATTCTTATTGAGCGCATCGCATTTACCTCCATTCAATGAATTTGAACCGCATGAAGCACATTGCTGACGACAATGACCTGTTGTCCGGGCTTGCTTTGCCTTTTCATTCTCTGCAATCAGGAAGGATTTTTTGATACCTGAGTTGATATGGTCCCAAGGTAAGATTTCCTCATAGCTTCTTCTGCGGTTAGCATAAAAGGCAGTTGAAATTCCACAATCATCAAATGCTTTCATCCAACCGTCATAATTGAATTTGTCATCCCAGCTGTCAAAGGTACAACCGTTCTTATATGCAGCCTCAATAACATTACAAAGCCTTCTGTCACCTCGGGCAAAAACACCCTCCAGGAAGGTTAAATCAGTATTGTGGAAGCGGAAGGTAATTTTCTTGGTGGTACAGGTTTCAAGAAGAAGCTGTTGCTTTCTGTGAAGCTCTTCTTTAGTGTCCTGAGGCTCCCATTGGAAAGGTGTGCAGGGCTTGGGAACGAATGATGAAACGCCCGCACTGACACTTACACCCTTGCCCTTTGGCTTATCAGGGTTATTATAAAATTCATTAACCACCTTCTGAGAAAGCTCATTAATACCGATAACATCTGCATCAGTTTCTGTTGGCAGACCAACCATAAAATACAGTTTAACTGCAGTCCATCCGCCTGTAAAGGCTTTTCTGCAGGTGGAAAGAATTTCCTCTTCGGTAATATTTTTGTTGATAACATTTCTCATTCTTTGTGTGCCCGCTTCTGCGGCAAAGGTAAGACCTGAACGGCGGACAAGAGCAAGCTTTTCTTTAAGCTCGTCCGAAAAATTATCAATTCTCAATGATGGTAATGCAATATTGATTTTCTGAGGTGTTGCCCAACCTAATAATTCTTCAAGAAGCTCGGTTATTTTAGTGTAATCACTACTTGAAAGAGAGCAGAGTGAAAGCTCATCGTAGCCTGTTGTGCAGGCAAGGCGTTGGCTTTGCTTACTTATGGTATCAACGCTTTTTTCACGAATCGGTCTGTACCAGAAGCCTGCCTGACAGAACCTGCAGCCTCTTATACAGCCTCTGAATATTTCGTGAACAACTCTGTCGTGAACAACCTCAACAAAGGGAACAACAAAATTTTCGGGATAGAATATATTATCCAAATCAGAAACTACCCTTTTGTTGACTCTTTCAGGTGCGCCACACCGGGCAGTAACCGATTTTATTGTTCCGTCATCGTTATATTCAACATCATATAAAGAAGGGACATAAATCCCCTCTATTTTTGAAGCGGCAATTAAAAACTCTTTTCTTGATTTGCCCCGTTTTTTATAATCATTAAGCAAATCAAGAAATTCAAGCATCATTTCCTCGCCCTCGCCTATCTGAAAAGCATCTATAAAGTCTGCTAAAGGCTCGGGGTTACAAACACAGGGTCCGCCTGCAACAATAATAGGCAAATCAAGTGTATCTCCCCTGTCCTCAGAACGAAGAGGAATTTTACCCAGATTGAGCATATTGAGAACATTTGTAAAGGATAATTCATATTGGAGAGTGAAGCCGACTGCATCAAAGTCGGTCAATGCATCTCTGCTTTCAAGACCGAAAAGCGGAATATCACGCTCACGCATTATTTTTTCCATATCGGTATCAGGAGCAAAAACTCTCTCACACCAATAATTCTCACGGGAATTTATAAGACTGTATAAAATCTTCATTCCGAGGTGGGACATACCAATTTCATAGGTATCAGGAAAGCAAAAGGCAAAGCGGATATCAACTGCTTCCTTATCCTTTACAACTGAGTTCAATTCACCACCTGTGTATCTTGCAGGCTTTTGAACCAATGGCAGAATTCTTTCAATTTTTTCTTTTAACATAGTAAAAAACTCCAAAAAAATTATGAAGATATTTTACTATATTTTCAATTAATAATCAAGTAAGATTTACTTTTTAAAAATAATACTGAAAATCATATAAAAACTGATAAATAATAGAGAAAAATTATTTTTAAATCTAACGAACACCTATTCAGATATAATTGAAAAAATGATTGTAATTATCACTGATATGAAAGTAATGATGCTATTGGCGG
>JAZMZY010000083.1:0-2021 GCA_045586265.1 Acutalibacteraceae bacterium | reverse complement strand
AGGTGTGTTTTGACCTTCCTTCGAAGGAAGGGGGACCACCTTGTATATCTTTATGTATGCAATTTTGTTATAAACGTGTGGTTAGTTTTTTTATATGAATATGTTGGTCGGGTGGTGGAAGGTTCTTGACGCGTAAGCGTCATTTCACCATAGGTGAAACTGTAATAAAGCTTTTGTTCTCGGTCAGTTTATTACAATTGAATCTTGCGATTCAACTACGCTCGAGGGCTCGCGTAGAGAACTCTCCACCGCCCGTCCAACTTTATTTAAATTTTTATTTTAGGCTCGTTTGGAAATTAATTCGTGATAACTACAAATCAAAAGGCGGTCCCCCTCTCTTCGAAGAGAGGCAGGGCGTAGCTAGAACTTTTTTTGTTGAGGTGAGATTGTGGCGCAATTTATTTTTGAGTTTATATTTGAGGTTCTGGGTGAGGTAATTTTCGATTCTGTTGACCGTTGTAGGTGTAAAAAAAGAAATATAATTATATGCGTGCTTCAATATGGCTTCTTGATTGCTCTTTTTTGTTTTTTGATCACTCTTGTAAAAGAAAATGTTCCTTTTAACGAAATGGGTACGGGAGCTATGGCGGTCTGTGGAGTTTTATTGTTTTTTGTAATACTCTTTGTTGTATTGTTTTCAATAGAAATGTGGTATGTTTTGAATAACAAATATACAAAGGATGTAACCAAAAGAATAACAGAGCAGTATAATCGTATTATTGAAAAAGCTGAAAAGCTGGGGATGGATAAATACATAATTTTACCTAATGATAGTGGTATTGCTTTTGCAGGAACTATGGAAAAGCCGGAATTAGTAATAAGAATATATCCTCGTAGCTATAGGTCGGAAAAAGGTTTGAATATCTATGTTAAACGCTTCGATGATGATGCAACAGAATGGTTTGATGAAAAAAGTGAGGATAATATTGAAATTTGCACAGGTAAAGCTGTTAAATATATTAATGATTATTACGGCAAAAAGGTGCGTTTTTTATCTGAAAAAGTTAAGCATCGGTATATATTGGAAAAAGAAGAGTTTTTTAATGAAGAACGTGGCTGTTGGGAAGTTTTGAAGGATGAAAAAGATGATAGTAAATTTACAAGGCTTCTGGTGTTAAAAAACAAATCAGAAGTAAAAGAATTTGATTTTAGGAGATAAGGCAATGCGAAGAGATAAAATAAATTATTATTTGGATATAGCTCAAACGGTTTCGCAGAGATGTACTTGCTTGAGAAGGCATTATGGTGCGGTAATTGTTAAGGATGATGAAATAATTTCAACAGGTTATGTTGGTGCACCAAGAGGCAGACAGAATTGTACCGATTTAGGTGTTTGTGTAAGAGAAAAACTGAATATTGCCCGAGGCGAAAGGTATGAGCTTTGCAGAAGTGTTCACGCAGAAGCAAATGCAATCATAAGCGCGTCAAGAAAAGATATGATTGGAAGCACAATTTTTCTTGTAGGAACAGATGTTAAGACGGGTGAATATGTAAAGAATGCTTGTTGCTGTTCAATGTGCAAGAGAATGGTTATAAATGCAGGAATTGAAAATGTTATAATTCGTGATGATAAAGATACATACAGAATTATAAAAGTTTCCGAATGGATTGAAAACGATGAGTCTGTTGAGGGTGTACTCGGATATTAAAAAATAAAGGTGTTGCTATACTTTTACAAAGGGTAATCTTTACGGGGCAACCCGCCACCATCCCGATTTAATTTGTTTGTAAAATGTACAATAGGTACGAAATAAACATATTGATAAATAAAGCTGTTCAAGGATGGTCCCCCTCCCTATGCTAAAGCACAGGGATGATAGGCTTCGCGAAAAACAAGAATAATCCCCATTGATAGTTTTTGCTATCAGTGGGGATTTGTTGTTTTGTTATTTACAATTCAATTCTCTCACATTCATAACCAAGCAACTTGTTACTAACCTTATCGGGCTGGTGGCCACCGACATAAAGAGTGATTTTGCCGTCGGGATTTACTCTCTGACCGTCTTCAAGAACTGCTTTAA
>JAZMZY010000082.1:0-53002 GCA_045586265.1 Acutalibacteraceae bacterium | reverse complement strand
AATTATACCACTCTTTTTTTGTGCTCTCGCTATTAATTTCAGGATTCTGATTGAAGATTGTTTTATAAAAATCTCTAATAGTATCAGTATTCCACAAAGAACTTATTTTCTCGCAGGAGGCTTTGCTTAAATAGGGATAAGTTCTATTTATAAAACTCCCGTTTTCAAGCTCATAAACGATTGTAAATTGCTCTGTTGTTTCATAATTTTTGTCATTAGCAATAAATTTATGAATGTCTTTTACCAATTCAATTTCTTCATCTGTTTTAAATGATATATCCACACTTAAATCTTCAGAATTAGTATCAAAATAACCTAAAGAAACAAAACCTGTAAGACCAACATAATCATTAATCATAACAGATTTGATTTTATCTGTATCCGGCATATAAGTTGAATAACCGAAACAGCCTGTAACTGAAATTACAGCAATAATACAGCAAAAAATTGATGTAATACCAACACCTAAAAAACTATATTTCAGCTGCTCTTTTTTTCTGTAAAGCACCATAGTTACAATAAGAGTTCCGATAAATGCGGCTATCAAGGTTAATATAAGCATTAAAACCATTTGTAAATTATCGACGTCCGCACAAGTCGCCTGATAAAGTGCTAAAAGCATAAGTGCTGTTGCAAGCAAAGACGGACTAAGAGAGCAAACAACTCTCACTATTTTATTTTTGCCCGATTTATCGCAATTTTCAGCCTTAAACCTCTTGATAAAATACTTTTCAACAACAAACACAAGACCGACAAAAACACCTATCCATATAAGATTTTTTATTATATAAAATGCCGGTGTTTCAAACCAAAGTCCTGTTGAAAGGTTTTCATTTTCAAATCCATAAACATAGGTGTTAAGGGTATACAGCGGGTCAAATAAAGAAAACATTGTTGGTAAGGTCTGTCCGACAGGGGTGATATAGCCCGATAGACTTTCCCACTCAGAAGCAGAAGTATAATAACCTCTCAAGGATAAAGCAAAAATACCATCAATCAAATTAAAAAATGCAAAAGGCAGAGCACTGATACTTATTCCGAAAAATATTGATTCACTTGTTTTACCGCTTACAATTCGAGCAAATGCACCCACTGTACAACCAACTATCAAAGGTAACAAAGCAATTAAAATATTAGCAAAATATTCATCTGTCAGAATTGAAAAGTTGTTTTTCAATCTCTTATCTGTGCATAAGAGAACAATATAAAAACCAATAGTCATTAAAACCATGGCTAAAAGAGGAAACCAGAATTTCTTTCTGAATAGTGATTTTCTCGATTCACCCAAGCTTAAAATTGTGATACATTTGGTTTTAACCTGCAAAAATCTGAATTGCACAAGAGATATTATTAGTCCTGCAGTAAAAGTAATCTGTGATAAATTGCAAGTTTCTTCATAATAATTTGTAAAATTAATAAAAGATTTATACTCTATAAGTGCCCACATCTCATATGCAAGAACAATAGCATAAACAATTAACAAAATAATAACAGACCTATCGAAAACATGTGGTAAGTTAAATCCTCTTTTTCCTAAAGACTGATTTGATTTTTCCTTCATCAGTAATCGCCTCCGTTTCTTCTGAAAATACTTCTTCGAGAGTGAGAAGCTCGGTTTTAATGCTTGTCGCACCGAGATTTTCTATTTTTTCGATTTCCTTTTCCACATCACCGCAAATAAGAAGTGTTGCGGTTTTTTCGGTCAGCTCACATTTTCTGTAATTAACGCCTTTGAAAAGCTCTTCATTTGCTGAATTTTCAAAGGTCATATATACTCTTCTGTAATGCCGGCTTATATCCTCAATAGCACAATTGAGAATAACGCTCTTACCGTTGATTATTGCAATATGGTCGCATAAATCGGAAATATCAGCAAGGTTATGAGAGCTGATTATAACCGATGCACCTGTTGTATTTATGTATTCAAGCAAAAGCTTACGGAGAATTTCTCTTTTATGGGGGTCAAGTCCGTCAAAGGTTTCATCAATTAAAAGATATTTTGGAGAAGCGGCAAAGGCAATTGCAAGACCTGCCTGCTTTTTCATACCCTTTGAAAGTGATTTTATGTTTGAATTTGAATTAAGCCCGAATAAATCACAAACCTCTTGAAAAACCTCAAAATCGAAATTCGGGAAATACTCTGAATAATATTTTGCAGAGCCTTTAACGGATGATTTTACGGGAAACCAGGTATCATCCGTAAGATAGAACAGCTCTTTTCGTTCCTTTGAGTTATCGAAAGCATCTGCACCATCAAGGAAAACTGCGCCCTCTTCCGCCTTGAAAACTCCTGCACACACATTGAGAAGAGTGGTTTTACCGCAACCGTTAAAGCCTGCAATACCATAAACCGAAGAATCCTCAACAGTAATATTCACACTTTCTATTGCGGTATAATCACCGTATTTTTTTGTGACACCTTTAATTTCAATCATCACTCTCACCCTTTCCGTAAATTTTATTAACAAGGTCAATTGCATCATTCAGAGTTAAACCCTTTGCCTTTGCAGAAAGAACGGAAGCAGTAAACTCCTGCTCTGCATTTTTCAGAATAATTTTATTAGCAATAGCTTTTTCGCTTATAAAAACACCGCTACCCTGAACGGAATAAATAACATTTGCATCTTCAAGCTCGTTGAAAGCTCGTTTAATTGTGTTAACATTCAGGTTCAAATCTGATGCCAACTGCCTTATAGGTGGCAATTTATCACCGGGCTTCAGCTCACCGAGAGTGATTTTATTAAGAATCTGCTCTTTTATCTGCTCAAATATGGGCGTTCTGCTGTGATTATCTATTCGTATCAACAAATGACCTCCTTTTCTGTAAATTGTGCTATCGCAAGTAGCACAATTTGAATATAGCATACAGTTCTACTTTTGTCAACAATAAAGAAACACAAATTTAATACAAGAATTTCAAGAATACTAAAATGCATTGCTACAGAATAAGGTTGCGGTATTTTGTGCCTTCCTCTAAAGGAAGGTGGCACGGAAAATAAAGATTTTTCGTGCCGGAATGTTCTTTGTTGCAAAGCAACATTCCGCCAAAGCTGGAACTGTAACAAGCTAATTCTTCTAAATTTATAAACCCTGTGGTACAGGCAAGCCAGTACCTTACAGTGCATTATAATTGAAGCTTGCGCTTCAACGATGCGCCTTTGTGTCGCATCGAGAACCACCCACCGTTCCGCCATACTTTATTCTTTACCTTTACAACAGGCTCGCTTGGTACAAAACACCAAATTTTTATTCTTTTAAAGACGGTCCCCCCGCCTTCGAAGGCAGGCACCACACACAACAACTTTATTCTCCTATCTTTACAATTGCGTCGCACACCTAAACTGGCATCTGGCATCTGGCATCTGGCGACTGGTAGCTGGCATCTAAAAAACGACTCACCAAAGTGAGTCGTTTTTTACCATTTATGATGTACCTTCTCATGAAAAACTGGTATGTTTTCAATATTAAGAACAGTTCCGTCATCAAGAACTGCGGTGCCGTTAAGCATACCGAAGAGCTTTTCTGCTTTTTCGCAGATAACTCCTGCGCTTATATTGGTATGGTCATTGAAGAAGGGCTTGAACCTCATATTGAAGCGGTTATCGTTGGAGGTCATAATCCATTCATCCATAACATTGCCTGTTGGTATACCGAAATCAACCAAATCAAGCTTATGGCATTTTCCGTCATAGAAAAGCATATTTTCGCTTGCGTTACTTGTATCACCGAAGCCATAGCCGATGTTATAGCCAAAGGGCTTGCCGTTAACAAGTCCGCTACCGATACCCCAATACCAGGTATTGTTATATGTCCACACACCTCTGCCCCAGTCAAGAATACCGAAATCCTTTTCGGAGTCAAAGGTATATGTTCTGCCTTTAACCTTAACATAGCCACTTGCATTCATACAAGTTATTTTTTGGTTATAATAGAATGCCTTTTTATCTTCTTTCCAAGGAGTTGCAATAACCATTGTGTCCATTGGCGGTTGCTTCAGATATATATCTGCTTCAAGGTCTGTGTGATTGAAGCATCTTTCATATTTGCAGTAAATATGTCTGCCATCATCTGTTCTGTCAATATGATAATCGCAGGTTTTAGACTTAAAGGAGATATCACCCTTTTCGCTTGTTACGGGAAGCTTCAATTTGCCGTTTGGCATAATCTGTGCTTCGGTGCAATCGAATTTTTCCTTTGTTTCAAAATCGAAAACCGAGCAACAAACAAGCCCCATATATCTGTTATCCGCAAAGGTGAAGGAAAGAGCGTATTTGCCCTCACTATTCATTATGAGGAAATAATCCCACTCCTTAAGACGATTTTTCTTACTCTTTGCAACCATATCGGGTGAATAATCAAAAACAAGGGAGTTTGCCCAACCCGCTTCACGAAGAACACCGTTTTTATCAAGAAGCGGTCCGTTACCTGTAATTTTATGATTTTTATTCATAATCAGATACCCTTTTCGTCATAGAGGAACACTGCTTCAAGAGCAACCTTAACACCTGTGTCAATTGCCTGAGCGGAAAGGTTATCTGCAGTATCAAGACGGGTGTGATAATATCTTGCGGGAGTGGGGTCCATTGCAGTGAATGCGCTTGCGGGAACGCCTGCCTGAGACATTGCTGCAGCATCGGTTGAGCCGAGCTCAATTGTGCCTATGGGTACATCAATACCAACAGTTTTTGCTGCAGTCTGCAAAAGCTCTGCAACTCTGCGGTCATTTTTAACCATACCTGTCATATCTTTTTCGTAAATCTTTGCAAATTCAAGCTCACGGATTGTATCAAAGCTGATAAACACAGTTTCAACACCATCATTAAGCATATCTTTATTTGCTTTTGCGAATGCCTTTGAACCACGAAGACCTGCTTCTTCACCACCTGCGCAAAGAACTGCAACCTCAGTATTTTCAAAGCGGATATCATTATCTGCAAGATATTTCATAGCTGCGCAGGAAACAAAACAACCTGAAAGGTCATCGTTTGCGCCCATAACAGGTAATTTATAGTTACAGAATTTAAAAGCCATAATAAGAACGGGAACTGTGATATACATAAGAACCGCAATAATGCGAAGAGCAATATTGCCGCTTTCACCCCAAACAATACCGCTTACTGCACCACCGTGAACAAGTCCGTAAATATTACCGCCAAGACCTAAAAGAATAGCAACAACTGCAGTTACAATGATAGTTGCAACAACAGGTCTGCCACCCTTGTATGTATAGGTCCATTCAAAAGCAGAGTCGGTATGACCGCTTAAGATAATACGTTTTTTTGTTTCGCCACTTGCTTTTCTCACACCATAAACATTACCGCTTGTAACCTTAGGGAAGAATGGGTCAAGTACGGGTTTATAGAAAATGAATTCTGCAGCAACAAAGAAAAGTGTGAGCGCAGAAAGAACAAGACCTGCAATGCTGATGCCTAATGTAAACATAATTGTTGAGAGAATAAGAAGAGCCGCACCAATCGGAACCCAAGCCATAAATGCTTTATCGCTACATTTATATTCCTCTCTCTTAACCTCATCACAGAATTTTTCAAGGTCTGCCTTCATATATTCCTGTGCATTTTTCTCTGCCTCGCTACCAACAGGACGAGGACCAAAATTTTTACACACATTTTTTATGCTTTTGATTGCATAGTTTGTATTTTCCCTTACTTTTATGTCAAAATTAGGGATACTTTCATTTGCTTTCATACTGTACCTCTTTCTAACTTAGTGCCACAAACCCTACCTTTCTTGCGAAGAAAGGGGGACCGCCGCTTGCGGTGGTGGAAAGTTCTAGCATCGTAAGATGCGTATAATCGAATGTCACTTTAGTGACTTACCTATTATATAACACCTTAATAAATATATCAACCTTTTAACAAGGCTTTTAAATATTTTCCCGTATAAG
The DNA here is from genome assembly GCA_045586265.1 of Acutalibacteraceae bacterium. Classification (GTDB taxonomy): domain Bacteria; phylum Bacillota; class Clostridia; order Oscillospirales; family Acutalibacteraceae; genus DTU089. Next base: position 47,097 of record JAZMZY010000082.1, on the reverse strand, counting down.
ATTTTTTGCATTTTGCAACCTCTTCGGGTGTGCCCTCAGCAACGATTTCGCCACCACCGTTACCGCCCTCTGGCCCAAGGTCAATAATATGGTCTGCAGTTTTTATAACATCAAGGTTATGCTCAATAACAACAACGGAATTATTGGCATCAACAAGCTTATTGATAACCTCAAGAAGCTTCTTGACATCGGCAGTATGAAGACCTGTTGTTGGCTCATCGAGAATATAAATTGTTTTACCTGTTGATTTTTTTGAAAGCTCTGTTGCAAGCTTAACTCTCTGAGCTTCACCGCCCGAAAGAGTTGTTGCAGACTGACCAAGAGTGATATAACCTAAACCAACATCAAAAATAGTCTGCAATTTATTTCGGATTTTAGGTATATTCTCAAAGAAATTCATAGCCTCTTCAACTGTCATATTAAGAACATCGCTGATGCTTTTGCCCTTATATTTGACATCAAGAGTTTCTCTGTTATACCTTGCACCTCGGCAAACCTCACATGGCACATAAACATCCGAAAGGAAGTTCATTTCGATTTTTATAATACCGTCACCCTCGCAGGCTTCACAACGTCCGCCCTTGACATTAAAGGAAAAGCGACCTTGGTCATAGCCCTTTGCCTTTGCATCCTGAGTGGAAGCGAAAAGAGCTCTTATATCATTGAAAACACCTGTATAGGTTGCAGTATTTGAACGAGGAGTTCTGCCGATTGGCGACTGGTCAATGTCAATTACTTTGTCTAAATTTTCAAGACCTGAAATTTCATCATGCTTACCTGCAAATTTCTTTGCACCATTAAGCTCTGCCGCCAACTTTTTATAAAGTATTTCGTTAATTAACGATGATTTGCCCGAGCCTGAAACACCTGTCACGACAACAAGCTCACCCAAAGGTATTTTCACATCAATATCTTTAAGATTATTTTGCCTTGCACCTTTAATTTCAAGAAACTTGCCGTTACCCTTACGGCGTTTTTCAGGTACCTCAATTTTCTTTTTGCCTGAAAGATATTGACCTGTAAGAGAACGCTCACATTTTTTGATATCTTCCACAGTACCTGCGCAGACAATTTCACCGCCGTGAACACCTGCGCCAACGCCAACATCAACAATGAAATCTGCTGCATTCATTGTGTCCTCATCGTGCTCAACAACTATAAGTGTATTGCCCAAATCACGAAGATTTTTAAGAGAGGTAAGAAGCTTTTCATTATCTCTCTGATGAAGACCAATGCTTGGTTCATCGAGAATATATAAAACACCCATAAGAGAAGAGCCTATCTGTGTCGCAAGTCTGATACGCTGACTTTCACCGCCTGAAAGAGTGCCTGAATTACGGGAAAGTGTCAGATAATCAAGACCAACATTGCAAAGGAAAGCGAGTCTTGATTTGATTTCTTTTACAATCTGCTTACCGATAATCTGTTCTTTTTCACTTAATTCAAGATTTTCTATAAATTTTAGTTCCTCTCCGATTGACATATCGGTAAATTCTTTAATGTTTATACCGCCAACAGTAACGGCTAAGGGTGCAGGTTTTAATCTTGCGCCTTTACAAACGGGACAAGGACAAGCTGTCATATACTGCTCAATATCACGCCTTGACCAGTCGCTTGTGGTTTCTCTGTAACGGCGTTCAAGGTTATTGATGATACCCTCAAACTCTGTCATATATGTTCCGCTACCATACTCATTTTCACGGACCATTTTTATTCTTTCACCGTTTGTGCCATAGAAAATTGCTTTCTGACCCTCGGGTGAAATCTTATTAAATGGAGTATCGAGAGTAAAATTATATTTATCTGCAAGAGCGTTGTAATACATACCCGAAATAGTACTTGAATCACTTTTGCTCCAGCCTGCACCATTAATTGCACCCTCATTGATTGAAAGCTTTTTATTGGGAACAATCAAATCCTCGGAAACACGCATAAACACACTTAATCCTGAGCAAGTGGGACAAGCACCGAAGGGATTGTTGAATGAGAACATTCTGGGCTCTAATTCATCCATACAAGAGCCGTGCTCAGGGCAAGCAAAATTCTGTGAAAAAAGAATTTCTTCTCCACCGATAACATCAACAATTGCCGTTCCCTCTGTGAGAGAAAATGCAGATTCAAGAGAATCGGTTAAACGTGAATTTATACCGTCTTTCATAATAAGACGGTCAACAATAACCTCAATATTATGCTTGATATTCTTTTCAAGCTTAACCTTTTCGGAAAGGTCATACATTATACCGTCTATTCTTACTCTTGAATAGCCTGATTTCCTTACACTTTCAAGTTCTTTTTGGAATTCACCTTTTTTGCCTTTTGCTATGGGTGCTAAAATCTGAAACTTTGTACCCTCTTCCAGAAGCAAAACCTTATCAACTATCTGATCAATGGACTGCTTTGCAATTTCCTTGCCGCAAACAGGGCAATGAGGAACACCAATTCTCGCATAAAGAAGTCTTAAATAGTCATAAATTTCCGTAACAGTACCAACAGTTGAACGGGGGTTTTTAGAGGTAGTTTTCTGGTCAATAGAAATAGCAGGAGAAAGCCCGTCAATGCTATCAACATCGGGCTTTTCCATAATACCAAGGAACTGCCTTGCATATGAAGAAAGGCTTTCCATATATCTTCTTTGCCCTTCGGCATAGATTGTGTCAAAAGCAAGAGAGGATTTACCTGAGCCTGAAAGCCCGGTGAAAACAACAAGCTTATCACGGGGAATTTCCACGCTGACATTTTTCAGATTATGCTCTCTTGCACCTTTTACAATTAAATTCTTTTCCATAAATATTTTTATTTTCCGTTTCTGATTTTTTCTATCTGATCGCGTAAATATGCCGCATGTTCAAATTCAAGAAGCTGTGCAGCAGCACGCATTTCTTTTGAAAGCTTTTCAATAAGCTCATTCTTTTCTCTTTCGGAAAGTCTGCGCTTTGCAACTCTTTCCTGAATATTATCTTTTGAGCTGATTTCAAGAATTTCACGGACATCCTTTTTGATAGTCTGAGGAACGATGCCGTGCTCTTCATTATATTTCATCTGCTTTTCGCGTCTGCGGTAGGTTTCATTTATAGCTCTTTCCATTGAGCCTGTTACCTCATCCGCGTACATAATAACCTGACCATCCGCATTTCGGGCGGCACGACCTATGGTCTGAATAAGTGAGGTTTCGCTTCTGAGGAAGCCCTCTTTATCTGCATCAAGGATTGCAACGAGAGAAACCTCAGGAATATCAAGACCCTCTCTTAAAAGGTTAATTCCTACAAGCACATCGAACTCACCTAATCGCAAATCGCGAATAAGCTCCATTCGTTCAATGGTATCAACATCAAAGTGCATATAGCGGACTTTAATGCCGTAATCAGTTAAATAGTCCGTTAAATCCTCTGCCATTTTGCGAGTGAGAGTGGTGACTAAAACGCGCTCTTTTTTTGCAACCCGCATATTGATTTCGGAAATAAGGTCATCAATCTGTCCTTCTGTGGGGCGTACACTTACCTCAGGGTCAAGAAGACCTGTGGGACGAATAACCTGCTCGGCAATCTGTGCACTCTTTTCTTTTTCAAGGTCACCGGGAGTTGCACTCACAAATATTTTTTGATGGGTTTTATCATAAAATTCATTAAATTTCAAGGGCCTGTTATCAAAAGCCGATGGAAGCCTGAAACCGAATTCCACAAGGCTTTCCTTTCTTGAACGATCACCACCGTACATACCCCTGACCTGAGGAAGAGTAACGTGAGATTCATCCACAAAAAGAACAAAGTCATCAGGGAAATAGTCAAGAAGAGTAAATGGTGCTGTACCCGGTTTTCTTCCCGACATAACGCGAGAATAGTTTTCAATGCCCTTGCAGAAGCCTGTTTCACGAAGCATTTCAATATCATAAAGAGTTCTCTGCTGAATTCTCTGGGCTTCAAGAAGCTTGCCCTGAGATTTGAATTCTTCCACCCTGCTTTCCATTTCATTATAAATGTTTTCAAGAGCTTTTTCCATTTTATCATGCTCAACTACATAGTGTGATGCAGGGTAAATTGCCACATGGGAGCGGGTACATTTAACCTCACCCGTAAGAGGATGAATTTCAGAAATTCGGTCTATTTCGTCACCGAAAAATTCAATTCTGTATGCAGTTTCAGAAGAATAAACTGGGAAAATTTCAACTGTATCTCCTTTTACTCTGAATTTGTTACGAGTAAAGCTGACATCGTTTCTTTCATACTGAATATCAACAAGCTTTGCAATGAGCTCATCTCTGTCCTTTTGCATACCCGTACGAAGAGAAATAACCATACTGCGATAGTCAATAGGGTCACCTAGAGTATAGATGCAAGAAACACTTGCAACGATTATTACATCTCGCCTTTCGGAAAGAGCAGATGTTGCAGAATGGCGCAATTTATCAATTTCGTCGTTTACCGCACTATCCTTTTCAATATAGGTATCAGTTGTAGGAATATATGCTTCGGGCTGATAGTAATCATAGTAAGAAACAAAATATTCAACCGCGTTTTCGGGGAAAAACTCTTTAAATTCAGAACACAACTGCGCCGCAAGAGTTTTGTTATGAACGAGGACAAGCGTGGGGCGATTAAGCTTTTCAATAACATTTGCCATTGTAAAGGTTTTACCTGAGCCCGTAACACCTAAAAGGGTCTGCTCCATATAACCTTTATTCACACCATCAACAAGCTTTTCAATAGCTTCAGGCTGATCACCTGTGGGCATATAATTACTATGCAAAATAAACTTATCTGCCATGCTCTCACCTCTTATCATAGTTTTCTAATATTGTATTATATCAACAATACCAATTTACATCAATAATTTTTGTTATATTTTAACCCCTATTTTTCAAATTCTTTTATTGCCCCATATTTGTCTATATGGTATGATTAGGATATATTGGGAAAATCAGGAGTTGATATTATGAAAACACCTAAGCAAGGCGTTTTATTCGATATGCTGGGGCAGTTGAATAAATACTGCATCAAAGAAAAAATTGATATGCCCCAATGGGAAACCTATGATGGTGATTATCTTGGCGAGGGCGAACACAAATTTTACCCCGAAACCAAAGAAACACTTAAGCTTGGCGACCATTGGTTTGCACGCTATGACTGTGCAAGAATTTTCAAAACAACTGTTACTCTCCCTGAAAGCTTCGAAGGTAAAAAGGTTTACCTTAACCTTGATTTCGGCGGTGAAATTCTCATAAGAATAAACGGCAAAATTGCAAACTCTGTTTCTTCAAGAGAAAAGAGCGGTTGGGTTGGCAGAGAAACTGTTAATATAACAGAAAACTTCCTCACCTTTGGCGAGCCTATGGAAATTGAGCTTGAAGCTTGCGTTGACTCTGCAGGCTTCTGCAATGATGCTATGGCAGGTAAAAAAGAATGCGAATACACTCTTAAATTCGCAAACTTCGCAGTAGTTGATGAAATTTGCGAAAAATTCTACCTCAACTGCGTTACTGCCTGGGATGCTATCCCCTGCATTAAGGATGAATTCATAAAAGAAAGCGTTTATAAGGTTCTTGATGATTCTCTTCACCTTGTTGACTTTGATTTTGAGGAAAGCGAAACAAGAGCTTCAATTGCAATTGCCTGCGAGCATTTTGATAAAAAGCTCGCAGAAATAGAATATACTGCTCCATCAGAGGTTATTTTTGACGGTCACTCTCATATTGATATTGCGTGGCTCTGGAGAATTCAGGAAACAGAAAGAAAGAGCGCAAGAACATTTGCAAACAACCTTGCTCTTATGGATGTTTACCCCGAATTCACATTCACACAAAGTCAGGCAATTGCCTATGATATGATTAAAAAGAATTATCCCGAGCTTTATGAAAGAATTAAGGAAAAGGTTAAAAACGGTCAATGGAATATTGTTGGTAACACCTGGGTTGAATGTGATACCAATATTGCATCGGGTGAAAGTATGATTCGTCAGCTTCTTTACGGAAGAGAATTTTTCCTTAAGGAATTCGGTGTTTCATCAGATACATACTGGCTCCCTGACTGTTTCGGTTTCTCTTACGCTTTACCGCAGATTATCAAAAAGAGCGGTATGAAATATTTTATTACAACAAAGCTTCTTAATCAGGATACCAACCGCTTCCCTCACACTCTTTTCAAATGGAAGGGTGCTGACGGCTCTGAAATTCTTGCCTTAAATCAGCGTTCTCATTATCAGGGCGATTATGACCCAAAGCAGGTTTGCGCTGCCTCATTCAACAATGATTTGAAGCATGTTCTCAAAACAGGCTTCGGTATGTTCGGTTATGGTGACGGTGGCGGTGGAAGCACCTACAGAATGCTTGAAAATGCAAAAAGACTTAAAAACTTCCCGGGTCTTCCCAAAACAAGAATGGGTCACCCTGCAGAATTCTTCGCAGAAGCAGAAAAAATCCGCGAAGAGCTTCCCACCTACTGCGACGAGCTTTATTATGAAAACCATCGTGGTACATACACAAGTCAGGGCTTTATCAAGAAAGGCAATCGCAAAAACGAATTCCTTTTAAGCCGTTGTGAAATGGCAGGTGTTTTCGGTGGCGGTTATGATATTGAAAAGCTTCAGAATCTCTGGCTCTTATTCCTGAAAAATCAGTTCCACGATATTCTCCCCGGCACATCCATTCACGAAGCTATGGAGGACTGCCGTCCTGATTTTGCAAAGCTTGAAAAGGATGGAACAGAAATCTTCTGCTCTGCTCTTGAGGGAATCACCGCTAACATAACCGCTGAAAAAGATGGTGTTGTTGTATGGAACTTGATTTCAAATGAAGTTACCGCTCCCGTTACCGTTAAAGGTAATAAAAAAATCGGTGCGCTTTCAAGAGTGTTCACCAAGAACGGTGAAGAATACACCGAATTTATTGCAGACAATGTTCCTGCTATGGGTTACAAATTCTTCGCATTTGAAGAATCTGGAGCAAAAGAAAATGTGAAAATCGGTAACGGTATTATTGAAAATGAAATTCTTAAGGTTCAATATGACGAAAATGGTATTCTTACTTCTATTTTCGATAAAGAAAACAATCGTGAAACTCTTGATGGTAAGGGTAATGTTATTTCCGTTTTCATTGATAAATGTATTCACGAAACAGCCTGGAACCTTGAACAGAACTATGAAAAGAAAAAATGGGTTCTTGAGAAGGCAGAAAGCGTTGAAATTACAGAGTGCTCACCTGTAAGAGCAGTTCTTAAGGTTGTCAGAAAATTCAATAAATCAACAATTTCACAGAACATTATTCTCTACGCGGGTAGCAGACAGTTACTCTTTGAAACAGAGGTTGACTGGCAGGAACGCGACAAGGTTATGAAAGCCGCATTTGATGTTAATGTGCTTAACACAGAAGCAACCTTCGAGGCGGCTCACGGTGCTATTAAACGCCCCACTCATCGCAACTCCTCCTTTGATGCAGCCCGTTTTGAACAATGTGCTCATAAATGGGCAGACCTTTCCGAAGGTGATTACGGCGTTAGTATTCTCAACGATTGCAAATACGGTTACGATATTCTTAACAGCAGAATGAGAATTACTCTTCTTCGTGCGCCCACAACTCCTGACAGATACGGTGATTTAGGTCACCATAGCTTTACCTACTCCTACTACCCCCATGCAGGCACCTGGCAGACAGGCGGCACTGTTCAGGAGGCATTCAAACTCAATTTCGCTCTTAAGGGTATCCCTGTTACTGCTAAAAATGGTACACTTCCTGAAAGCTATAGCTATATCAACTGCGATAATGACGATATTGTTATTGATGCAGTAAAACAGGCTCAGGACGGCAACGGAATTATTGTTCGTGTATACCAGAGCAGAAGAGTCCGTGGTGAAAGAACACTCACAATTAATCTTCCTTTCTCAAAGGTATATGAAACAAATCTTATGGAAGTTGACGAAAATGAAATTTCTGCAAAGGGCAACAAAATCACATTCAATGTTACACCCTTTGAGGTTAAAACCTTCAGAATAGTTTGATTTATAAAAGGTGAAAAAAATGACTAATTTTACAAATCCTTATTCAGCAGGAACTGCTAATAGTAAATTGTTCAGAATTCCATCAATACTCACTCTAAAAAATGGTAGAGTCCTTGCAGGTGGCGACATCCGTTACGGTAATGGAACGGATGACCCTGCAAATATTGAAACTGTTATTCGTTATTCCGATGACAACTGCAAGACCTGGTCCGATATTGTATGGGTAAACCATTTCAATGATATGGAGGATGCTGACCACAACCAAGCAATTCCAACCTCCGCTTCATTCTGCGATGCAGCAATGTGCGAAGATAAAGATGGTGTTGTTTATCACGCTTGTGACGCTTGCCCTGCATATATGGGTCTCTGGAGTGCAGGTACCTACGGAAAAGGCAGTGGCTTCATCGACGGCAAGCTTGCTCTTTGCGACAAAACAAGTCACGAAAAAGCGGAAAGCACAACTCTTGACAAGGCTCACTATCCCTATTATGTAGGCGAGTTTGATGGAACGGGCTTTGCACCTGTTTTAAAATTCTCTGATAATTCAAGCTACAACGATTATTTTGTTGACAGATTTTATAATATTTATCAGAAAATCGGCGAAGCTTTCTCCCCTGTTCTTATAAAGCAAATGAACAAAGACGGAAGCCTGAATGATAAAGACATTATCGCAAATATCTTCTATGCCTATGCACCAATTAAAATTTACCCTACCTACTATCTTTGGATAAGAAAAAGCTTTGATAACGGCGAAAGCTGGTCCGATGGTAAAATTATCAACACGCAAATCGGTTCAAATGGCTTCACAGGCTTTTCCCCCGGTGTTGGTATCTGCATCGAAAAAAACGGTAAGCAGAGAGTTCTTTTCTCTATTTACGATAACAATGGTAGCAGAGAATATACAAGCGTTATTTATACCGAGGATGGGGAAAACTGGCACCGCTCCGAAAAAGCAAATCAGGTAGGCTTGGCAGGAAAAAGCTCTGAAAGTCAGTTTGCACTTATGAATAATGGCGTACTCCGTATGTATTCAAGAAATATCGCAGGCTTTATCAGCTATACCGATTCAACCGATGGTGGTGAAACCTGGAGTAAATATACAATTGACAAGGGGCTCTCTTATTGCTCAAACTGTATGTTCTCTGTTATAAACTACTCAAAGAAAATTGACGGTAAGGATGCAATTATTCTTGCTTGTCCACAGCAGAAAACCAGAAAGCTTGGCGTTATCAGAATCGGTCTTTATGGCGAGGATAATATTGTTGAATGGAAATACATTAAGAAGGTTACTGATAGCTTAAACCCATTCTCTTATGTATATTCCTGCATAACAGAGCTTTCCGATGGAAGCATTGTTGACCTTTACGAAAGCGATAAAGCAGAGTTCAGTTTAAAGGGTTATACAATTGACGAGTTGAAAGTAAATGACAAAACAAAGCTTTCTTTTATTGATAGTATCAAATCGAAGATTTATAATAAGACGAGGAAATAAATTAGTCACCAGTCGCCAGATGCCAGATGCCAGTTGCCAGTACAGCAGATAGTGGTTATCAAATAGCAGATAGCAATTAGCAGTTATCAATTTAATTTTATAAGAATAATTTAACTCGTCTGATTTCTCAATTAAGTAAATTCAGCACAAAAAAGTTGAAGGCAGTCCTACCTCTCTTCGAAGAGAGGGGGACCGCCTTTTGATTTTTTATTTATTTAATTTAAGTTTTAAACTAGGAATAAATTAAATATTTGAATTAGTTGGTCGGGTGGTGGAGAGTTCTTGACGCGAACACCTGAGCGTCTTTTAACCGCAAGGTGAAACTGTAATGAAGTTATTGTTCTTCATAAGTATGTTCAGAATGGTACAGGCAAGCACATACCCGACTATCTTTCTCGGTTATTTTATTACAAACCATATCCTACCCTGCAATCAAAACAATTATCTACCGCAAGAAAAACCCCTTGTAGCAATAAAAATTACTACAAGGGATTTTTTACCATCTTATGTATTTAGCACAACTTCGACCTTGACAAGCACAATGACCTTCGCTAACAGATGAATAAACACCCTCTGTGCATTTACCATGTGTGTGCGTATCTTCGGTTTCTACCGCATTTCCTTTGTCTTTTCTTGCTCCGCGCCAGTTTGCACAAGTTGCACAGCATTTTGTATTTTTAGTTGCTACCCACATAATCTTATCTCCTTCAAATATAATTTTACTTTTTTATCTTAATAACGACATTACAATATCGCCATTACCTACCAAATGACCATGAAAATCAAAGGTCTTGTTAAGCGATTTATCATAATAACCCAAGCGAACACCGTGAAAGTCACTAATCCACTTTTTATTACCTAACCATTCAATCCAACCAAGAGTTTTTCCGCGCCAATCACTGATTTTTTCTTTAGCCACAGTTATCACCATTCATTTCATTATAGTTTTTAAGTCTTTCTATCCAGTTATCCGATTTCGCTTTATACCAATTTATCATTTTATCATAGCTTTCAACAGGGAATTCGCCATTTTCCTTGAAAATATCGGTGCCGTAAAATTCATTTACCCATAACTTAGTTTCATCATCATTTATTTTCCTGATAAAATTGTTAATGATATATTGAACCGCATAAACACTTTCTTGCTCCCACCCGTATTTTAAGTATGCATCATCTTTATATGTGCTAATGTTATTGCTTATTGTCAGCACATTGCCTGAAGCCAATCCAATTTCCCAAGTGTACTCGGCGTAGTCGTGGTTATCGTGCTCTGTGATTTTTGATTCCTTTATTTTGAAAGAAACTATGTCACTTAATGGTATTTCATAAAGCCATCTTTTTTTGGTTGTTATACATAATTGTTTAGGTGCAAAATCATCAAACACAATTATTTTATCTTTATCATTATCAATGCTGAATTGCTTTTTGTTTGTGTCCTTGGGTAATATTTCGCCATCAATATAGCCATGTTTTTCTGTTTCGTCAGATATATATACAGCTGCCTCCATTTCTGCTTGATGCTTCTCAAACTGATTTTTTACCGCAACCGCTGTATCTGTTGCTTTTTTCAACAAATCTCCAAATCCCATTTTGATTACCTCACTTTTCACATTTTTTATGTCTAATGAATATGTTGAACACTATTCACCAAAACCACCCTCATTTTAGCATAGAATAATTAAAAAGTAAACACTATTCACCAAAAATGAGGGAATTCTATGTTCAAAATCAAAGCCGCTGATGGTACAAACAACCTTTGTGGAAAAAAAATTGCACAAATAAGAAAAAGTAAAAAGATATCACAACGCAAATTAGCAACAAAAATGCAACTGCTTGGATTTGACGTTGACCATTACTTTATTCGCAGAGTAGAAAATGGTGAAAGGTTTGTTACAGATATTGATTTAGTAATATTTGCAAAAGCACTTGAAGTATCAATCTCAGATATGCTGTCGGTAGATGATTTGTAAAAATGTTATCATTATTGTAGCTACTGGTTACATAATAAGCATAAAAAATAACCGCCCAAGCCTCGAAACTTAGCGGTTATTTACGTTAACGAGAGGGCTAACCGTCTACGGGATAGCTCCTTTGTACTTACATTATAGATTACATTTTACATTTTGCAATTTGTCAACCTACAATTATAATCGGCTTTGCCCCGCAACTTTCTCACCAAGATTTATAATAAAACGAGAAAATAATTTAGTCGCCAGTTGCCAGATGCCAGATGCCAGTTTAGTGATTAGCAAATAGCAAAAAAAATACAAAAACCAAGTAAAATCAGAACAATCGTAGGGTACGGTCTTGACCGTACCGCCAAATTATCGTTTTTCTTGCGGGAGGGTCAAGACCCTCCCCCTACGTTATACTAACTCGCATAGCCACAAGCTATGCGAGTTTTGTTCCGCCTTTTCTTACTAAAATTGTATCATCACCTATTACAACAATATCCTTCCAGCAAACAACAATTTCCTCACCCTTTCCGCAGAAGCCGAAAACACCTCTTCCGCAAAAGACTGTTATACTTACAAGACAGCCTGTGCAGGTGTCAATTTCAACATCTGTAACACAACCCAGACGGCAACCGTTATCAACATTTATAACCTCTTTTGACCTTAAATCAGTTATAGTACATTTCACCCTTAAATCTCCCCTTTCCGTAAAATTGTTCAGAGTGCCGTTTTGAAGCGAGCGGTGCTGTATAAAGATACCGCCCCGAGCAAAAAACGGTGCTATGGACAATTTTAAAATCCGAAGTCATTGTCTATAAATGAACATCGTGTTATTGTCCCAAGTCCGTATTTATGACGGATATTATCCTTGGTACATTCAAGCCGATGCTCTTTTTCTCTTTTTATGTGATATTCCAAATCAAGAAAAGATATTTGTTCACACACTTCATCACCATTAAGTAATTTTGTTCCCGTTACGGTTAAAGAGCGAATGGGCTCTTTTTCTATATCTACATTGGCTTCTATAAGTGAAAGTGCGGTATTTCTTAAATCATAGGATAAATCCGTTGGTGACGAAAGCTGTGTTGAGCGTTGAATTGTCTGAAAATGGGTGTCCTTTATGCCTACCTGCAAGGCAGAGCATTCATAATTATGCTTTCGTAATCTTGCGGCAACCTTATCACAAAGGAAAAAAACACAGGTACGCACATCATCAAGGCTCACTAAATCTCTTTTAAAGGTTGCGCCATTGCCAATGGATTTATATGCCTCTCGGTAATCAAATCTCAAAACAGGTGAATAATCATAGCCATTAGAATATCTCCAGATGATTCTGCCGTTTTCTCCCAAAATACGATAAAGCTGATTTTCGTCAAATTCCGCCACATCGCCTATTGTTCTTATTCCTATATTACGAAGCCTTTCGGCAGTTTTTCTGCCCACCATAAATAAATCGCCTATTGGCAAAGGGTGTAAAAGTTCTTTGAAGTTTTCGGGAGTAATTTCCGTTGTGGCATCGGGCTTTTTATAATCGCTACCCATTTTGGCAAAAATTTTGTTATAGGAAACCCCAACGGAAATTGTTACGCCAACCTCTTTTTTTATAACCTCTCGCAGTTCATCTGCAATTTCCTTGCCACTACCGAAAAGATGTGTGCTACCTGTAACATCAAGCCAGCATTCATCAATTCCGAAGGGCTCAACCAAATCGGTATAACGGCAGTAAATATCAAAAATTCTTTTAGAAAACTCCTGATACTCTTTATAGTGTGATGGTACTGTCAGAAGCTGAGGGCATTTACTTTTAGCCTGCCAGATTGCTTCCCCTGTTTTGACACCGTATTTTTTCGCCTTTTCATTTTTTGCTAAAATTATGCCGTGCCTTTGCTCAGGGTCACCGCAAACAGCAAAAGCATATTTATTAAGCTCAGGATTTAATGCCGCCTCAACAGATGCAAAAAAACAGTTGCAGTCGCAATGCAGAATTACTCGTTCCAAATTAATCTTCCTCTTCACTTTTTCTCTACATACATCTATTAATCGTAAGGCACCGGCTTGCCTGTGCCCTGCAATACCGTTACCGAGAGCAATTGTTCTAAGCCACGATATTCTGTGGTATGGGCAAGCCCATACCTTACGGTCTAACCACAAGAACGTTTGTTCGTAAACATATTGTATCAGAACATTTGTTCTTTGTAAAGGGGTAATTTTTGCAAATAGCAATTAGCGTTTTGCGCCTTGCACTAAATCATCAACCCTACCACCATCATCGCTTCAAGTTTTTCATAAATCGCATTAATACTATCAACAGGCAACGGATTTTTTCCTTTGCCGATTTCAATTGTAAAGGCAGGGCGTCTGAACTCTTCAATAAACCAATCCTTCAGACCGCCACTTGCATAAAGCCCCTCATTTTTAACCAAGGTATAATCTGTTAATGCGGAAAAAACTTTTGCAATCTGCAAGGACTTTTCAGGTGTGTTTTTTCCATACTCATAAAAAATTTCTTCGCCCTGAGAATGAAAGGTTATAAGCATATCAACAGAAATGCCTCTGCAAAGCTTAGTAATTGCAGCGGTTTCAGGCTCACTTTCGGGAAAAAGTCCACCATAACGGGTCGGTGAAGGAGAATTTATTCCCTCTTCTCTTTCCTTTTCCCTTAACTTATACCAATCCGCATTAAAATTATGGTTTATATCCACGCCTCTTGCATTTGCACTCCAGAAGTTGAAATCGCCCTTACAGATTTCAAAATTCTGCACCTTATATTTTCCGCAGGCAGATGCACCCTTAAGAGAAATTTCAATTCCGTCAGGATTAAGTTCAGGTATTATAATAAGCTTTTTATTTTTCAGAATTTCTCTGACATCAAAGCCTGAAATTGTTTTTTCGTTTTCATAGGCAAATGCAAGATTTTCCGTAAATTTTAAAAGTAAAAGTGAGGTCAACCATTCAATTCCGTGAGTGCCCCCCACATAAACAACATTTTTACTCCCCTCACCTATTACAAAAGCAAAAAGCTCTTTCCCCAAAAGACTTTTTCCGCAGGTTGTAATTTTCAGGCTACTGTATTTACTACCAAGCTCTTTTACGAGATTTTCATAAACCGAATATGTAAGAATTTCATTTTTTACAATTTTTAACATAAAGCTCACCCGTATATTGTATGTTCTCTTCGCCAGCAATATTTACAAAATATGGGTTTTGTGGTTTAATATGTATATAATTTTATTTTCGGAGAGTTGTTATGACTTTTATTTGCTTTTTATTGTTATTAATTTTTTCTTTATGCGCGTTTTTGATTTATAAAAAATCAAAAACTGAAAAGAATATTGAAAAAGCCTTTGCTCTTGCTTTGGCTTCAATTGTTCTTTTCAGCTTGGGTCTGGAATTTTCAATTTTCAATATTAATTTTTACACCTCAAAAAGCAACGAGGAGATTAATCTTAATACACATCTTGCCGATTACAAAAACTGCGAGGGATACTATACCTTTTCCACAGGTGAATCCATCAAAATTCTTGATGTCAATGAAAAAATCAAAAACATTCACATTAAGCTCAATGATAACAACGCTTCTGTTGTAACTGCAAATATTATTCTCACAGATGAAGCCAATGAATTTGGCTACACCACACCCGAAAGAGACATTTATCTCAATGTTAAAAATAGTCAATATATAAACATCAACACTGCGGGAAAAACAGAGAAAATAGGCTTAATATTTGAAAGCAATCAGGATACGATTAACATTGACTCAATTTCAATAAATACTCAACGACCATTTGAATTTTCCTTCCTTCGCATACTCATAATTGTCGGTATTCTATGCCTTGTTTATCTTTTCAAGCCATCCTCAGTTCTTTATAAAAAGAAATTAACAGCTTGCGAATATTCAAAAAATTCTCTGGTTATAGTTGCATTATGCCTGCAATGTGCAATAATCATTATTCTCGGCTCAATTAACCCTGTCTTTATGGGCATAGCCTCAAAAAATTACAATTCAAATAAATGGGATGGTAGCGGTATCGATTTTGTTGAAATAGACTTCCACTCCCATAATCAATATGATGAATTAGCTCAGGCCTTTCTTCAGGGCAAAACCTATGTAGATAATGACGATGTTCCTCAATCTCTGAAGGATATGGAAAACCCGTATGATACGCAGGCTCGCTCTGAGCAAGAGGATGCCACAGGTGACTATTACCGTTGGGATGTGGCATATTTTAACGGACATTACTATGTTTATTTCGGTATTGTACCTCTTCTTTTAATGTATCTGCCGTTCAGAGCGATATTCAATACGCCGTTCCCTTCGGCAGTAGGAATTATGGCTTTTGCTTTTATCTTCTCTATTGGCGTGTTCAAGCTTCTTGACTTGATAATAAAAAAGAAATTTAAAAGCATTTCTGTTGGCACATATCTTTTAACCGCATTAACCTTTGTAAATTGTTGCGGAATGACCTTCCTGGTAAAGCGCCCTGATTTTTATTCTGTTCCTATTATGACCTCAATGGCATTTGTAGTATGGGGCATTTACCTTTGGTTTAAGGGGCTAAATCAAGAGAAAAAGAAGCTTCCCTTATTCTTTTTCGGCTCACTATGTATGGCACTATCCGTTGGTTGCCGTCCTCAAGCAGTAATCATCTGTGCGGTAGCAATCCCCTTGTTTCTGGGTTATTTCCTTAACGATAGTTTTATTTTCAAAAAGCAAGGCATAAAACAGCTTGTAACACTTGCAATTCCATTTGTTGTAGTTGCCTCGGGAATTATGTATTACAACTACATCCGCTTCGGTTCACCCTTTGATTTCGGCTCTGCTTATAACCTTACAACCAATGATGTTACAAAACGAGGTTTTTCTATTGGAAGAACAGGTCTCGGAATTTTCACCTATCTTTTCCAGACACCCTCATTTAATGCTACATTCCCATTTATTGAAGCTGTAAGC
The DNA here is from genome assembly GCA_045586265.1 of Acutalibacteraceae bacterium. Classification (GTDB taxonomy): domain Bacteria; phylum Bacillota; class Clostridia; order Oscillospirales; family Acutalibacteraceae; genus DTU089. The sequence goes on along the minus strand of JAZMZY010000082.1, from coordinate 30,713 downwards.
ATTGAAACAAATTATATTGGTAAAACAATTACGGAATACTGCTTTGGCGGTCTTATAACAAGCCTTCCTGTGTTATGGTTCGGCTTAGCTCTTCCCAAAGTAAAAAGCATTTTAAAAGAAAAGAAGCTTTTTGCTCTTACCGTAACCATTTTCCTTATAGGCTTTGCCATTGTAATTGCTGATACTCAGGCAGGCGGTCTTTTGCAGAGATATTTCAGTGATTTCGGCTATATATTCTTCCTTGGTACAGTTTTGGTGATATATGCCCTTTATGAAAAACCAAGTTTGAAAAACAATACCAATATATTAAACTATCTTTTATTTATTTCTGCTTTTTCAAGCATTTTTTACTCAATTGCTCTTGCATTTTCTGTTGCAGATGTTACAATAGATATAACGAATCCGACCTTATTCGGCACACTCCGACATATAGTTGAATTCTGGACTTAAAAATTATAAAAGGACGAAAAACAAATGAAAAAACTCAAAAATTCACGTTTAACAAAAATACTTTCACTTGCTTTAGCTCTTATATTCATTATTGGTGCTTTTTCAGGCTGCGGCGGTAACGACAATAAAGAAGAGGGAAACACAAAAGCTCCCCAGGCAGAAGAAGCACCTAAGGATACTGCTATCAGAAACCCACTTACCGGTGAGCCTGATTATGATGAAGCACTTCTCAAAAACAGACCTGTTTTTATGGTTGTTGAAAACACTCCGGAAGCGAGACCTCAATGGGGACTCACATCTTCCGACATTGTTTGGGAAATGGTTGTTGAAGGCGGCATTTCAAGAATGCTTCTTATGTATGCAGATGCATCAAGAATTCCCGAAAAGGTTGGCCCCATCAGAAGTGCAAGACATTATTTTGTTGACCTTGCAGAAGGCTTTGACGGTATTTTTGTTCATTTCGGTTACAGCCCCTTGGCACAAAGCCAGATTGCTAACCACAAGGTTAATAACATCAATGGCTTAGTTGATAATTATTTCTATCGCGACAGTTCAAGAGATGTTGCAACTGAGCACACATCTTATACAACCGGTGAAGCAATCCAGAAAGCAATTGCTAACAAAGAATACAGAACAGAAATCAAAGAGGATTACCAATCCCCCTTCACATTCAACAGCAAGGATAAAACTCTTTCCGCACCCTGCGCAAGAATTTATGTTGCATTCTCCTCCGGCTACACCTACGTTTACACATATAACACAGAAACCAAGCTTTATGAAGCAAAGCTTCACGGTAAGAGCTTTGCAGATAGTGAAGGTGTTCAGCAGAGCTTTAAGAACATCATCATCTGCTACACAGATGTAAATGACCTCAACGATAGTAAAGGCCGAGTTGATTTTGACCTTTCCGAAGGCAAGGGTATTTATGTTTCCAATGGCTCTTACACAGATATAACCTGGAAAAAGGGCGAAAGCGATGATATGCTTAAGTTCTATAATAAGGTTGGCGATGAGCTTTCTCTCAATGTGGGCAGAACCTATATCGCTCTTATGGATAAATCCTCAGAACCCGACAATAAAATATTCTCAAAGGTTTCTTAATTAACAAGTGCTTCAGTTTATCAGACCCTGATAAACTGAAGCACATTTTTTTATTTTATTATCTTTTTAAATTTTTCTGAAAATCTTATCAACAAAAATCTGTTTTTGGTAAGGCAAAAATCATACAGAATAAATGCTACATTTGCCATTATCAGTAATATGGGAATAGTGTATTTTCCAAATTCGTTATACTCCTCTCCTGATACACCAAACAGATAAAAGCTGATAACACCTATACCTACTGCCGCAGCATTGAAAAGGGCAAGCTTCAAAAGCCATGCCAATGCTTTCGGTAGTTTTTCTATTATATCTTTTATCAATGGGTAATAACCAAAAAATAGTGCATAGGTCAATGCCGCCTCTTTATCTGTTATTAAAAGAAGCGACAGAAATGCGGTAGAAAAATACACTCCTGCTCCCCATTTTTTATCTGATATATCTGCCACAAACAGTACCAAAAGTCCCGTCACAATAGGAATAACATACATAAAAACCGGAACTAAGGTGGTAAGCATCATAAGCACCACGGAAAGTGCTATCATCAAACCGCAAACCGCGGTGTTTTTTGTTTTATTTTTCATATTAAATATAACCCAAAGACATTAACACTATCAGAGCAAAAGAACCCAGTGACAACAACACCGCAATTCCAAGAACTATTTTCCAATGGGTTTTGTTAAGAAAAACCTTCCTTCTCGGTGTTTCGTCAGAATATCTGCCTGCATCGCCAAAAGTGTCCTCAAATCTGTTATATGGGTATTTTTCGCCATTTTTATATCTGGGCTTATCAGAATTATTTTGATTATTGTTTGCCATAATTATTCCTCATTAAAATTGATATAGCCACTATATCCGCTTGTGCTACCCTCATTTGAACATTCTGTAAAGACCGTTGCCCAATCTGTTTCGTCACTTGCGTATGATGTGTAATATGTTACAGTGCCATCCTCAGCAATACTGAAAGCACCAAAGGGCAGCTCGGCATTAACGCAAGCCCCGTTTTCCAAAGATAAATTCACACCGCAGTTAAGGTAGATTATTTCATCATAATCAAAATCATATTTGAATTGATATCGCCCTGTTTCAGCACATTCATTTCCTGAAATATAATAGCTATCTGAAAGAGCATCATCAAAATCCTCTTCGGACACGGGATTCTCTGAAAAGACGCACATATCTATCTCAACGAAAGCATTACCTTGAACAATACCTTCCCTTACCTGATTTCTGTAATCTACGGAATCAAAGGTGAAATACATATTTTCAATGGAAATATCAAAGGTTTTTATGCCTTCATTATCCTCAACAAGCTCTACACTTGCATTTTTTACAATTGCAGAAGCATCTCCACCAATATATTCCTCCTGAACAGACACATCTTCCCAAAAAGCCTCATTATTCTCTGTATAGTCACCAGACCCTATAGAACCGATAATAATATTGAATGCAAGAACACAAACAAAAACAATAATACCGATTTTGGGATTACCTTTTTTATTTACCTTAGGCAGCATTTTTGTTAAATCGGGAAAATTTATCTGAGGCACCTTATTGCCATAGCCCTCATTACTTTCATTTTTTTTATAAGGTTGGCTACCTCTTTGTGCGTGGGGCTCATAGCCTTGATTATATGTGGTGTTCTGACGCTGTGTATTGCTGTTTTTATAAATTTCACCTCTGTCGTATCTTCCGCTGTCAAAGGAAGAGCCGTGAGTACATTGCTTTACCGCTACTGCGCCACAATGAGGGCAGAAAACATCCTTGGTTTCCTGATAAAGCTTACCACAGCTATCACATTTTCGCATAAGAAATACCTCCTTATAAATTGTTAAATAAACAATAGGAATAAGGTAAAAGATTTTATTATACGCGCCTTACGGCACTAGAACCTTCCACCACACCAAAACTTGTTTTGGTGTGGTCCCCCTTCCTTCGCAAGGAAGGCTTATAAGGTAAAAAATTTTATTTTATTACAACCTCATGACCTGTTCTTGCAGATTCATAAATTGCATCAAGAATTTTCATAATTTCAACGCCGTCCTCTGCAGGAGCTTTACAAGTTGTTCCATTGAGAACACAGTCAACAAAATGGTTGATTTCTCTGCAGAAAAGTCCGTCAAAGGAAAGTGACGTGTCTTTATTAAAGCTCATATCTACAAGATATCCGTTTTCGTCTGTAAAAATTTCTACCTGAGGATCAAGCTTTGCACCTGCTTTTGTGCCGAAGAACTGAATGTTGCCCTCACCATTTTTAATATTAAGAGAGAAGCTTGCTTCAACAGAAAGAACAAGCCCATTGTCAAAACGGATAAGTGCGGTTGCAAGGTCTTCAACATCACAGATATCCTTATCACCTGCAGAAACAGATGTATAGCCCTTTCCATCCTTGATTTCAGGACGGTTGAAAAGCTTCTGGAAGGTTGCGCCGTAAACAGAAACAGGCTTAGGATTACCGCAAAGGAATCTTGAAAGGTCAATAACGTGAACGCCTAAGTCGATGAGAGGACCACCGCCTGAACGGGATTTGTCGCCAAACCAACCACCCGGGTTACCATTACGGCGAAGATATGTAGCCTTAGCATAATAAATTTCGCCGAATTTTCCTGCATTTATAAAGTCCTGCATAACATCCGCATCGTTACCATAACGGCGAACAAAGCCAATCTGAAGATGTCTGCCATTCTTCTTTGCAGCTTCAAGCATTTCCTCTGCCTCTTTTGTATTCATTGCCATAGGCTTTTCGCAAATAACGTCCTTGCCTGCATTAAGAGCAGCAATTGTGCATTCTGCGTGAGCAGAGTTCCATGTGCAAACGCTTACGATATCAATTTCGGGAAGTGCTTTGAGCATTTCATCCTTATCTGCAAAGCAACGCTCTGCAGGAACACCGTATTTTTCGGACATATATTTAAGCTGCTTTTCGTTTATATCGCAAAAAGCGTATAAATCAACATTTTCATTTTTAATATAGCCATTGATATGCTCATTGGAAATACCGCCAACACCAATAACTGCTGCTTTTAACTTTTTCATAATATGCACCTCTTAAATTTATTGTTTCAATATTTTTTTGTTTTTGAAAATGATGCTGTCAAGCTTATTGGTGAAAGCATCAAATATAACCGAAAGGAAAATAGTTGCGAAAAAGCAAACTATAACAAAGAAGTAACCATCTTTATTGTAGCCGAAGCTTTTTAATAATATCATAGGTATTCTTTGCAGAATGAAGAAGCTGAATATATGCTGACCGAACCAATCAAGAACAGAGCTTTTTATATTCACCTTCATCATAAACATAACAATTACTGCCAAGGCAAAGAAGGTAAACAAAATATAGAACAAGAAGTTCTGACTTCTGTTTTGTGAGAAATAAGCAAATAAAGCTACACACACAGAAAAGCCCGTAAACCATAAGACATCATTTTTCATAAGGATTTTATCTATAAAGGGCTTCAGCATAGAGAAAAGCATTCCCAAGGGGAAGCAAAGAGCGGTATTATAAAAGGCTACACTGAGACCCGCTTTATTTGCCAGAATAACATATCCGCCACATAAAATACCCGTACAAGCAAGAGCTAAAACATTGGATTTTTTAAATATAAGAAATGAAACAATTACTATGATATACAGAACAAAGGTAACAAACATATACCAATTACTGTTACCGATGGATTTGAGACCTGTAAAGGAAAGAAGCCATTGGGAAAGAGGATACTCCTTGCCTGCAATACCCATATTAACCACTGTAAACAAAACAATAACTATTGCAAAATGATACCACAGCTTAAAAAATCTGTTAACGGGCATTGCTTTAACATAGGCAGTTCCTTTTTTCTTGATGGATTCCATAATACCGAAGCCTGAAAAGAAAAGGTATGTAACCACAACAAGCTGACCGTGAAATGCCTTGAAATCAAAATAAGGCGCATCCAGAATTCCGTCAAGCTCAATATATGTAACCGCGTGGCTTAAAAAAATCAGAACAGAGAAAATCGCATTGATTGTATTGGTGTTTTTCGGCGAACAGTAATCGCTGAAAAACTCGTCTTTTTTTGCAACTGTTATACCCGAACAAATCAAAAAAGCCAATATTAAAACAAATACAAGCATTTTTACCAAACCTTTTAAACAAAATTATTAATTCTATTGTATCATTTCTGCGGAATTTTGCAACAATAAATATAGACATTTAAATGCAAAAGAGTTATAATTTTTTATAATAAGATATAATTACGAAAAGAGTTTTCTATGGAATATTTATTTGAAATGCACACCCATACCAAAGAGGTAAGCACCTGTGCAGTAGCTTATGCTACGGATTTGATTGAAAGCTACAAGGATAGCGACTATGCAGGCTTTGTTTTAACTAACCATCTCAACGCCTCAACCTTTGAAAGAGCAGGGCTTCAGGATGCCTCCTGGGATGAAAAAATCGACCATTTTATGAAGGGGTTTTATGCTGTTAAAGAGGCTGCAGGCAACCGATTCAAAGTGCTTTTAGGCGCAGAAATCAATTTTTACAACACATCAAATGATTATCTCATTTACGGCGTAACAGAAGATTTTCTTCGTTCCAACGGTGACCTTATGGCTATGACACCAAAGCAGGTTTCAAAGCTTTGTCACGAAAACGGAATGCTTTTTATTCAGGCGCATCCTTTCAGAAGAGGTATGAAAATAACCGACTGGAATATTCTTGATGGTTATGAAATTTACAACGGCAACCCCCGTCACAAATCCAACAATGATATAGCTGAATTATGGGCAAAAAAACACAACAAATCCATTGTGGTCTCAGGCTCGGATTTTCACGAAATCGGCGATGCCTGTGCAGGTGGCATATATTTTAAAAATCCCGTTAACAATAACAATGACCTTTTAAGAGAGCTCAAAAGCGGAAATTATAAATTAAAGAAAACTGATTTAGGAGAGCAAAAATAATGCATTTACAGGAATCAGGCGAAATGTATCTTGAAACAGTTTACATTCTCACCCGGAAAAGCGACAGTGTTCGCTCAATTGATATTTGTGAATATATGGGTTATTCAAAGCCAAGCGTCAGCCGTGCTATTGGTCTTTTAAAAAACGGTGGCTATATAAATGTTGACGGCAAGGGCTACATAACTCTTACCGAAAAAGGCAATTCTGTTGCTCTTAAAATGTTTGAACGCCACACAATGCTGACAAATTTCCTTGTAAGCCTTGGTGTTGATGAGAAAACCGCTTCTGAGGATGCTTGTAAAATTGAGCATCATATCAGTGAGGAATCCTTTAACGCCATTAAAAATCACGCAATTAAATTCGGTAACAGATGATGAAATCAGGTAATTTAGAAATAACAGAAAAAGCTGCTCTCGCCCCTCTTGCAGGAGTTGCAGACAGAGCCTTCAGAGAGCTTTGCAGAGGCTATGGTGCCGCCTACACGGTTTGCGAAATGGCAAGTGCTAAAGGCATAAGCCTCGGTGATAAAAAGAGTGCAGAATTACTTTCAATCACTCCAACAGAACGCCCTGCAGGGTCACAGATTTTCGGTAATTCCCCTGAAACAATGGCAATTGCCGCAAAAAAAGCACTTGAATACAACCCCGATTTTATTGATATAAATATGGGTTGCCCTGCCCCAAAGGTTGCTTCCTCAGGTGGCGGTGCATTACTTATGAAGAACCCTGTTTTAGCAGCCGAAATAGTTAAGGCGGTTGCAGAAGTTTCAACCGTGCCCGTTACAGTTAAAATGCGTTCAGGCTGGGATGATAACAATATCAATGCAGTTGAGCTTGCAAAAAGATGTGAGGAGGCAGGCGCTTCCGCTATAACTGTTCACGGCAGAACAAAGGTGCAGATGTATGCCCCCACTGTTAACACAGATATAATCCGTCAGGTAAAGCAAGCGGTTTCAATACCTGTCATAGGCAATGGCGATATTATTGATGGTATCAGTGCTGCAAGGCTTATGGAGGAAACAGGCTGCGATATGGTTATGGTAGGCAGAGGTGCTTTGGGCAGACCCTGGGTTTTCTCACAAATCAATGCCTATCTTGACCACGAGGTTATTCTTCCCGACCCTCCTGTTATTGAAAGAATGAGAGTTATGCTTAAGCATATTGAAGCTCTTTGTGAATATAAAGGCGAAAGAGTTGGTATAAGAGAAGCAAGAAAGCATGCCGCATGGTATACCAAAGGTCTTTTCGGTTCTGCGAATTACAGGTCAAGAATAGGGCTCATAAATTCAATAGAAGAGCTACAGCAAATCGCACTTGAATTAATTGAACAGAACAGATAAAAAACTACACTTTCCATTTTGGAAAGTGTAGTTTTTCAGTTAATAGTTAAGAGTTAATAGTGAATAGTTTCGGGTGCTGCGCACAGCAATTATAATTGTTTGGAAGCAAAGCTTCCCCTAACCTCTTCACTTTTCACTCTTTACTTAATCAATAGTGCATCATTTTATAGAAATACGGGTATTCTGCAAAGAACTGATTGAGAGTTGTTCTTGTATTTGAACCGGGGTCGTTAATATAGAATGCTGAGGTTGTAAGAGTATTGGTGGCTTTAACACCTGTAATAACAACATAATGCTGACTGCCGTTGCTTTTCTTTGCACCGATAAGAACAGGCTTACCCGCCTTTAACAGATTATAAATCTTACCAAGATAGCCGCTTGAGGATGTTATAATTGTGTAGTAAGACGGCCAATAAACCGCACCGCCCGAGGTATAGGAAAGCTTTTTAGCCATTGCATTAGGGTAAATGGTTGTTCCCGTGCGATAGCTTTCAAGCATTGCAATTGCCGTTGTGGCACAACCGATTCTGCCTATTGTCTGACCTGATGAACCGAGAGTAACATTCGCCCAACGGGAATCTGTTTGCTTAAAGGACGGCACACTTAGCCTTATCGCCTTGTATGATGAACCTGATGTCGAAGCTTCTGTTGTAAGATAAGCGGAAGCTACATAACCGCGTTTCCTTCCGTTATAAAGAATTCTTGAAAAGCTTCCGCTTGTGGAAAGCACTGTAACCTGAGTTCCGCTCGAAAGGTAATCCTTTATATCGGCAGTGCTTGAAGCAGAGCTTCTCACACGAAGTCTGCCCGATGTTGTTTTAACTGTCCTCACCTTTGTTGAATAGGTTTCTATATAATCGGCGTGACAATATCCGTAACCGGTTGCAGAATACTGAACTCTCCAGTATTTCCCGCTTTTTGAAATAAGAGTAACATAGGAATCCTTTGAAAGCTTCATTTTTACTGTGGATGTGCCTGAGGCACTTGAACGTACATTGAGAGCAGTTGAGGTAGTTGCTACCTTACCCGCACCATAGATTTTTTCCGTGGCACTTACCTTCTGAGTGAACGGAATAATGGTAAGGCTTAACACCAACACCATTAAAATACTTATTGCTTTCTTCATAGAAAAACACCTCGTATATAAATATTTTCATTGACTGTAAACCGAGTGGAAATGACAATGAATGTGTATATGTTAACACAAAGCGTTGGTGCAAGTCATTGTATAAATATTGGAAACGATTTTCAGTTTACTTATTCTTCGTAAATTTTTACAAAAAAACGCACAAATTTTATATAAAAATAAATCTATGATTATTGGAAATAACACTTTCTTTTTCCTCTTTAAAGTGTTATAATATATGTGTATGCGTATGACTTTTTTCTGTCGTTTCATTACGGCAACAAAATCTCTCTAAAAAGGAGTGCGGTTTGTGGAAAAGTTTGTTATTCATGGTGGCAATAAGCTTCATGGTAATATAAATATCAGCGGTGCAAAAAATGCCGCTTTACCCATAATTGCAGCATCTGTTTTTGCAGGGGATGTTTGCAGAATAGAAAATGTTCCGGATATCAGTGATGTCCGTATGATGATAAGAATTCTCGAATTTTTGGGTGCAGAGGTTGCTAAACCTGAGCCTAATGTAATACTTGTAGATGCAAGAAATGTAGCACCTGCTACAATTCCCGATAAAATGACAAGCAAGCTTCGTGCTTCCTATTATCTTTTAGGTGCACTTTTAAGCAATTTCGGTAAAGCCTGCGTTGCTCTTCCCGGCGGTTGTTATTTCGGTGTACGCCCCATTGACCAGCATATTAAGGCCTTTGAAGCATTAGGTGCTACTGTTGATGTTGAAAATGCGATTGTTGATGTTAAAGCGGACGAGCTTTATGGTTCATCAATTTATCTTGATGTTGTTTCTGTTGGTGCCACAATTAATGCTATGCTTGCCGCAGTTAAGGCAAAGGGTCTTACTGTTATTGAAAATGCCGCAAGAGAGCCTCATATTGTTGACCTTGCAAACTTCCTTAACTCTATGGGTGCGGATGTTCGCGGTGCAGGTACAGAGGTTATCAAAATCCGTGGTGTTGAAGAAATGCATGGTTGTACCTATTCCATAATCCCCGACCAGATTGAAGCCGGTACTTATATGGTTGCCGTTGCTGCAGTTGGTGGCGATGTTACCATTGATAGTGTTATTCCGAAGCATCTTGAATCAATTACAAATAAAATTGAGGACTGTGGTGTTACAGTTATTGAATACGATGAAAGCGTAAGAATTATTTCCGATGGCGGAAAAACAAAGGCTTGCAGAGTTAAAACAAGTCCTCACCCCGGCTTTCCTACAGATATGCAACCTCAATTTGCAGCTATGCTCTGCCTTTGCAACGGCACAAGCACTGTTGTTGAGGATGTTTGGGATAATCGCTTTAAATACATTGACCAATTAAGAAGAATGGGTGCAAATATCATCGTAAATGGTGATACTGCTCTTATCACCGGTGTAGATAAGCTTCGTGCCGCTCCCGTTGAGGCGGACGATTTAAGAGCGGGTGCCGCAATGGTTATTGCAGGTCTTATGGCAGATGGCGAAACTACTGTCGGTAATATCAAGCTTATTGACAGAGGCTATGAAAATCTCGTTGAAAAGCTTACCGGCGTAGGTGCAGAAATTGCAAGAGTAAATTTTGAAGAGGAATAATGAATATGATTAAGTTTTGTCCCCTGTTCTCTTCGAGCAGGGGCAATTCTGTTTACATCGGTGACCGGGATGGCGGTATTTTGGTTGATGTAGGCAGAAGTGCCAAACAAACAAACGAAATGTTAAATAATATGGGAATTGATATAAATCAGGTGCGGGCAATCCTTTTAACCCATGAGCATACAGACCACGTTGGTGGCTTAAGTGTTTTTGCCGCAAAGCATAAAATACCCGTTTATGCCCCCAACGGAACACTATTAGCTTTAAAACAAAAAGGAATGCTTTCGGAAAAGCACATCGACATCACACTCCCCGATTATCCTATTGAAATTGCAGGTCTGAAAATTGAGAATTTCAAAACCTCTCATGACTGTGCAGACGGAAGAGGCTATGTTATTACAGGTACTGATGGTTCAACCAAGGTTGCTGTTGCAACCGACACAGGCTACATAACAAGTGATATTCTTTCTAAAATAACAGGCTGCAACCTTGTTTATATTGAATCAAATCACGATATTGCTATGCTCAGAAGCGGCCCTTACCCCTATACTCTTCAAAAGAGAATTTTATCGGATATAGGTCACCTTTCAAATGATGCTTGTGCAGATACTCTGAGAGCCCTTGTAAACAAAGGTACAACACATTTTGTTTTAGCTCATTTAAGTCAGGAAAACAACACTCCCGACCTTGCTTACAAAACTGCAACAGGTGCCCTTTGTGAAATGGGTGCATTGGAAAACAGAGATTATATTCTCAAGGTTGCAGAGCCTGAGAACCACAACAAGCCAATAATAATATAAAAAGCAGTCCGTTTACACAACGGACTGTTTTTCGCTTATAATATTGCTTTGATTAATTCTTCTTTAATAAGCCCATGACCTGCTGCAGTAGGATGAACACCATCTGCAGTCCAATAGGTTGGTGGCATAAGAAGTGATGCTTCATCAAATTTTTCCTGAAGCGGTATAAATGTTAAACCATATTTTTCCGCAACATTTTTTGCAGCTTGAGAATGTAATTTAATATCTGCGAGAAATTCATCAAAGTATCTTTCTGTTCCTGAACCCTTAAGAACAAAGGGCTCTAAAATGAATATTTTTATATTTGGTAGTGCCTCTTTTATTTCTTCAATAAGCATTGAATAAACCTTTTCAAATTTAGGTGCGGCAACGCCATTTTGCTCATTTAATTCGTGCCATACGTCATTAACACCGATAAGAATTGAAAGATAATCAGGCTTATGATTAATCAAATCCTGTTTGATTCTTGCATACAAATCAACGATTCTGTCACCGCTTATACCCTCATTTATAAATTCATATTTACCCGGGTATTTGCACATAAGCTCTGATGCAACGAGATTAGGATAACCATAGCCATAGTTATTAATATCATCTCTGTTGCGGTTAGCATCAGTTATTGAATCACCCTGAAAAACAAATTTTATCATAATTCCACGACCTTTTTATTGATACAAATTAAAATATGTGATATACTATTTATTTGTTGTCACCATTATAGTTCTCTTCAACTGATTCTACCCAAGGACAATCTATTTCGGGAACAATATTATTTGGTGCCACCCAATGAACAGCGTTATTGATAATCTTCTGAACCTCGGGAATATAATATGTGGGATTTTCCTCGTGACCCGGCTGGAAATAGAAAACCTTTCCCAATCCCCTCTGGTAGCAACAGCCTGAACGGAAAACCTCGCCACCCTTGAACCAACCGATGAAAACAAGCTCATCCGGCTGAGGTATATCAAAGCGTTCACCATACATTTCCTCAACAGGAATATCGAACTGCTCGGGAACACCCTTTGCTATGGGGTGAGCAGGATTGATACACCAGAGTCTTTCCCTATCACCATCCCGCCATTTGAGAGAACAGGTTGTGCCCATTAATCTTCTGAATGGCTTTGAAAAATGTGCAGAGTGAAGTGCAATAAAGCCCATACCTCTCATAACACGATTATAAATTCTTTCAACAAGGTCATCAGGAACACATTCGTGAGCCATATGCCCCCACCAAAGAAGAACATCAGTATTTTCAAGAACGCTTTCAGGGAGACCATTATCAGCATCATCAAGAGTTGCAGTTGTAATATTCAGCTCCTCATCAGTGCCTAAAAACTCTGCTATACAGCCGTGAATACCTTTGGGGTAAACCTTAGCAACTGATTCGCTTTCTATTTCGTGTCTGCCTTCGTTCCAGATTGTTACATTAATCATTAAAAACACCCTTTCCAATGGGAAAATTCATATATTAATAATAGCCCTTTTATTAAAAATAAGCAATGTTTTTTTATACGAAAAATTCTGGCTTTTTTTATACAAAATGTGAGTTCGAAACCATCCTCACATAAGCGGTTTACCGCCTAAAAAACAAAACTATGGAGTGATTAAATTGAAAAAGAACAGAAAGAAAATCATTAACCTATCTATTGCGGCAATTATAGCTGCTCTCTATGTTGTTTTAACCTACATTGCTTCTGCTATGGGGCTTGCAAGCTTTGCAGTACAGGTAAGATTTTCAGAAGCATTAACAATTCTCCCCATTTTCACCCCTGCAGCAATCCCCGGTCTTTTTGCAGGATGTGTTCTTGCAAATATCCTTACAGGGTGTGCTATGTGGGATATAGTTTTTGGAAGTCTTGCAACCTTAATCGGTGCTTTAGGAACATATTTCCTCAGGAAGTATAAAATCCTTGCAACACTTCCCCCAATAATTTCAAACACAATTATTGTTCCTTTTGTTCTTCTGAATGTTTATAATTTAGAGGGTACATATTGTTTTTTTGCATTGACTGTTTGTTTAGGAGAAATTATTTCTTGCGGTGTTTTAGGTACACTTTTAAGAAAAAGCCTTGAGAAAAGAAATTTATTCAACAGATTTAAATAAATCTATTTTAGGGGTTTATTTTTCAAATTTATTGGAGTATAATTTTAATGTTAAAATAAGTCCGAAAGGATTTTTGATATGATAATTGATGATGTTATAAAATCAGCTAAAAGAATACATTTTATCGGTATCGGCGGTAGCGGTATGTGTCCCCTTGCAGAAATTTTACATGCTCAGGGTCATTACCTTACAGGCTCAGATAATAATGAATCTGATACCTTAAAGCGTATCCGTGCTTTAGGTATTCCCGTTATAATGGGTCAAAGGGCAGAAAATGTTGAGGGTGCAGATATGGTAGTTTACACTGCCGCTCTTCTCCCCGATAATCCTGAGCTTGTTGCGGCAAAGGAAAGCGGCATTCCCACCTTTGAGCGAAGCAAATTATTCGGTTATTTCACTAGGAAATATGATAACTGCATCGGTGTTTGCGGAACTCACGGCAAAACCACCGTTACATCAATGCTCACACATATTTTAATAGATAATGAGTTTGACCCCTCTGCAGTTATCGGTGGTAAATTACCTCTTACCGGTACTAACGGCAGAGTTGGTAAAAGCGATATTCTTGTTTGCGAAGCTTGTGAATATAAGGATACCTTCCTTGATTTAACACCCGATATCAGCGTTATTCTCAATGTTGACCGTGACCATATGGAATATTTCAAGACCCTTGAAAATCTCGAAGCCTCCTTCAGAAAATTTGCCGATATGTCAACAAAAGCCGTTATTTATAATGGCGATGATAAAAATACTCTTGACAGTATCAAAGGAATAAGCGATGGAAAAACATTGATTTCCTTCGGAACAAATGACACTTGTAAATATGTTGCAAAAAATATTGGCTACAATAATGGTGCATTCCCCTGCTATGACCTTTACATTGACGGAGAATACAAAACGCGAATAGAATTAAGTGTTCCCGGTGAACACAATGTTCTCAATTCCCTTGCTGCTATTGCTTCTGCTATGTATTGCGGTGCAACAGTGGAACAATGCAAGTTAAGTATTCTCACCTTTAAGGGTGCAGGCAGACGCTTTGAGTTTTTAGGCACATATAATGGTGCAGATATTGTTGATGACTATGCCCACCATCCTGCAGAGCTTGAGGTTACCCTCTCTGCCGCAAAAAGAATGGATTATAAGCGTGTATGGGCAGTTTTCCAGCCATTCACATTCAGTCGCACAAAGATGCATCTCAATGCTTTCGCTGAAGCACTTTCTATTGCAGATAAGGTTGTTTTGACCGAGATTATGGGTTCAAGAGAAATCAACACCTACGGCATCACAACTCAAGACCTTGCAGATGAAATTGACGGCTCTGTTTGGTTTGACACCTTCCGGAAGGTTGCTGATTATCTTAAGGAAAATATCACAGAAGGCGATTTGGTGCTCACCCTCGGTTGTGGCGATGTTTATAAAATTGCAAAGATTATTTTAGATAAAGAATAATATAAAAATAAATATGCCCCTATCAGAAAAACTGCATTTTTTCCGATAGGGGCATAAAATTTAAAAGAGCCTGACTTGTTTGAGTCAGACTCTTTTTGCTTAATTAAACTAATTCAAGAATGCACATCTCAGCAGCGTCACCGCGGCGAGCTTCAGTCTTGATTATACGGCAGTAACCACCGTTTACATCTTTGTACTTGGGAGCGATCTCGTCAAAAAGCTTTTTAACGACATCTTCCTTAGTAATATATGCCATTGCCTGTCTCTTGTTGTGGAGACTGTCAACCTTAGCAAGAGTAATCATTTTTTCAGTCATAGCGCGAACTTCTTTAGCTCTTGTAACTGTTGTTGTCATCTTGCCGTTTTCAAGTAAAGATGTTACCATGTTACGAAGCATTGCGTTACGATGATCAGTTGCTCTGCCGAGTTTTCTGGTTCCGGCCATCTAAATCACTCCTTTGTAGAAAATACGAATTTCTTATTCGTCTTCATCACGAAGAGAAAGGTCGAGAGAAGCCAATTTAGCAACAACCTCATCAAGAGATTTTCTGCCAAGGTTTCTAACCTTCATCATATCGTCTTCAGTTTTATTGATTAAATCTTCAACAGTATTGATACCGGCTCTCTTGAGACAGTTAAATGAACGAACTGAAAGGTCAAGCTCTTCAATTGTCATTTCAAGAACCTTGCCCATAGATGTATCGTCCTTAACAACCATAATCTCTGTGTTGGAAACTTCATCAGAAAGCTCAACGAAGAGGTTAAGGTGCTCAGTAAGGATTTTAGCAGCGAAGGAAACAGCTTCTTTAGCAGAAATTGTTCCGTCTGTCCAAACATCAATAGTGAGCTTGTCATAGTCGGTAATCTGACCTACACGAGTGTTGTCAACTGTGTAGTTCACCTTTAAAACAGGTGTGTAAATAGAGTCGATAGCAATTACGCCGATAGCGGGCTCGAGAAGCTGTTTGTTTCTGTCAGAAGAAACATAACCTCTGCCCTTATCTGCAGTAAGCTCCATTGTTACATGTGCATCAGCATCAAGTGTAGCAATATGATGGTCGGGGTTGAGAATTTCAACCTCAGAATCGGCTTTTATGTCACCTGCGGTGATTTCACCGGAGCCATTTGCCTCAATATACATAATCTTGGGGCCGTCTCCGTGTATTTTGAGAATAACGCCCTTAAGGTTAAGAACAATCTCAGTTACATCCTCTTTTACGTTGGGGATTGTTGAGAATTCATGAAGAACATTATCAATCTTTACAGAAGTAATTGCATAACCGGGGAGCGATGAAAGAAGAACTCTGCGAAGGCTGTTACCAAGTGTTGTACCAAAACCTCTTTCGAGAGGCTCAACAACAAATGTGCCGTATGCTGAATCTTCTGCTGAACCGGTAAATCTTACTTCGGGTTTCTCAATACCAATCATACCAAACCCTCCTTAAAAATTACACAGATAACCTGCGTTTTTTGTTTAGCCTTTGTAGGCTCGAGGCTAAAGAGCATTATTTCGAATAGAACTCGACGATAAGATGCTCAGCAACAGGAGCTTCAATCTGATCTCTTTCGGGAAGGTTAATAACCTTACCTGTGAGAGCTTCACGATTGATATCGAGCCAAGCGGGAACAGGACGACTGCCGTTAGCTTCGATAATATTCTTGAATGCGTCGGTCTGTGCTGATTTTTCCTTAATGGAAACTACGTCCCCTGCCTTGCAAAGGTAGGAAGGAATATCAACTTTTTTGCCGTTAACACAGAAGTGACCGTGTGTAACAAGCTGTCTGCCTTCTGCGCGGGAATCTGCCCAACCGAGAAGGTAAACAATATTATCCAAACGGCTTTCGCAAAGCTTGAGGAGGTTTTCACCTGCCTGGCCGGGCATTTTTTCAGCCATAAGGAAATATTTGTGGAACTGTCCCTCAAGAACACCGTAATAACGTCTTGCTTTCTGCTTCTCACGAAGCTGCATTCCGTATTCGGAAATCTTTTTACGACCCTGACCATGCTGGCCGGGTGCGTAGGAACGGCGCTCAATAGCGCATTTATTGGTATAGCATCTGCCACCCTTTAAAAAGAGCTTCTGACCCTCGCGGCGGCAAAGCTTACATACCGCACCGGTATATCTTGCCATAATTCGTTTCCTCCTATAATGTTATACACGTCTTCTTTTAGGCGGACGGCATCCGTTGTGAGGAATGGGTGTTACATCTTTAATAAGTGTAACATCAAGACCTGCAACCTGTAATGCTCTGATTGCAGCTTCTCTTCCTGAACCGGGGCCTTTAACATAAACTTCAACAGTTTTCATACCGTGCTCAATAGCAACCTTAGCTGCTGTTTCAGCAGCAGTCTGTGCTGCGAAAGGAGTGGACTTACGAGAACCTCTGAAGCCCATTTCACCAGCACTTGCCCATGAAACTGCGTTACCTTGAGTATCAGTAATAGTAACAATTGTGTTATTGAAGGTGGATTGGATATGAGCCGCACCGCGTTCAATATTTTTACGTTCACGACGCTTGCGTGTTCCGGCACCTTTTTTGCCGGTAGCTTTTGTAGCCATTCTAATACCTCCTCCGACTTATTTCTTCTTGTTAGCTATAGTCTTCTTGGGACCCTTACGAGTACGAGCGTTTGTTTTTGAACGCTGACCTCTTACGGGAAGACCTTTACGATGGCGAACGCCACGATAGCAACCGATTTCTACAAGTCTCTTGATATCGAAAGCTGTTTCACGACGAAGGTCACCTTCAACCTTAACATTGTGATCAATATACTCACGTAATTTTGCAACATCGTCTTCAGTAAGATCCTTAACTCTTGTGTCAGGATTTACACCTGTTGCAGCAATAATTTTGCTAGCAGTTTTACGGCCGATACCAAAAATATAGGTAAGACCGATTTCTACTCTCTTATCTCTTGGTAAATCAACACCTGAAATACGAGCCATTTGTCAGTTGCACCTCCAAATATGGTTTCCGCGCAGGGATTAGCCCTGACGCTGTTTGTGCTTAGGGTTTTCACAGATTACCATGATTTTACCCTTACGTTTAATAACTTTGCATTTTTCGCAAATTTTCTTGACAGAAGGTCTGACTTTCATTAGAATACCTCCTAAAATTCAGCTTTTGCCTTTTTACTTATTTTGAACGCCATGTAATACGTCCACGTGTAAGGTCATATGGCGACATTTCTACTGTAACCTTATCACCCGGAAGGATTCGAATGTAGTTCATTCTGAGCTTACCGGAAATGTGGGCGAGAATTTTGTGACCGTTTTCGAGTTCTACCTGGAAAGTTGTGTTGGGTAACGCTTCCAGAACAGTACCTTCAACTTCGATCATATCGTCTTTAGACATAACAACTACCTCCTGATTTCCTGATATTAATTTTATATCTTTGTCATAATTAACGGACCGCTGCTTGTTATTGCAATTGTATGCTCAAAGTGAGCGGATAATTTGCCGTCGGTTGTTTTTACCGTCCAGCCATCAGACAATGTTTTAACAGATGCCTTACCCTCATTAATCATGGGTTCAATGGCAATTGTCATGCCGGGAACCAAACGGGCGCCTCTTCCTTGAGTGCCGTAGTTTGGCACCGAGGGGTCTTCATGGAGCGCGGAACCGATTCCGTGCCCTGTGTATTCTCTAACAACACCGTAGCCTCGCTGTTCGCAATAGCTTTGAATAGCGAAACCAACATCACCGAGTCTGCCGCCGGGAACTGCCTTACTGATGCCTTCGTAAAGGCTTTGTTCGGTAGTTTCCATCAGCCGCTTCGCTTCTGCAGAAATATCTCCGCAGGCGAAAGTAGCGGCATTATCACCGGTAAAACCATTGATGCAAGCTCCGAGGTCGATACTTACTATGTCGCCTGCTCTCACAATGCGGTTTTTGCTTGGAATACCGTGAATAACCTCATCATTTATGGAAATGCATGCTGCAGCAGGAAAGCCATTATAGTTAAGGAAAGTAGGTTTTGCGCCCTTGCTTTCAATATACCTTCTGGCTACCCGGTCAATTTCCCAGGTTGAAACACCCGGTTCAACTGCCTCGCCTGCTACTTTAAGTGCTTCTGCGGAAATTCTGCAGGCTTCAAGCATCTGCTTAATTTCCTTTTCGCTTTTAAGCACTATCATGCTTAATCCTCCAATACCTTAAGGATTGCTTCGGTAATCTCTGTGATGGGAGCTGTGCCCTCAACGCTACGGAGCTTACCGCATTTAGCATAGAAATCCTTTAACGGTTCGGTCTGTTCGTGATAAACATTGAGTCTGTCAAGAACTGTTTCGGGAGCATCGTCCTTACGAATCTGAAGCTCACCGCCACAAGCATCGCATACGCCCTCAACCTTAGGCTTCTTATTTTCAATATGATAAGAAGAACCACAAGCCTTACAAACGCGTCTGCCTGACATTCTGTTTACAATGTTTTCATCAGGAACATCAATATCAACAACCTTGTCAATGATGATGCCCATATTATCAAGAGCCTCAGCCTGAGGAATTGTTCTGGGGAAACCATCAAGGATGAATCCGTTGTTACAATCCTCGTTAGCCAACCTTTCCTTGATGATGCCGATTACAACATCATCAGGAACAAGTTTTCCGGCTTCAATGAATGATTTTGCTTTAAGTCCCATTTCTGTTCCGTTGGCAAGCGCTTCACGAATGATGTTGCCTGTGGAAATAGTGGGAATATTAAGCTTACCAGCAATTATCTCTGCCTGGGTGCCTTTACCCGCACCGGGAGCACCGAGAAATATAAGTTTCATTACTTTACCCTCCCGAATTAATCAAGGAAGCCTTTGTAATGGCGGAGCATCATCTGGCTTTCAAGCTGTTTAACTGTCTCAAGGGCAACACCAACCATAATGATAAGTGATGTACCGCCAAGAGAAATATTCATACCGTCTTTTGTAACGAGACCTGTTATCATTGTGAATAATGTGGGGAACAATGCAACTACACTGAGAAGCAATGCGCCAAGAAGAATTATTCTGGAGATAATTTTCTCGATATATTTAGCGGTGGGCTTACCGGGTCTGATACCGGGAATTGTACCGCTGTTGTTACGGATATTGTTAGCCATTTCAGTGGGATTGTACTGAATTGCTGCATAGAAATATGCGAAGAAGATTATCATAAGGAAGTAGAGCACATTATAAACTACGCTTGTAGGCTCAAACCAACCAAAGAATGTGTTCCAGAAGCTCTCATCAGAAATCTTGTTAGCCACAAAAAGTTGAATTGTGGGGGGAAGAGAAAGAATTGAGCTTGCAAAGATAACGGGCATAACGCCGCTCATGTTAACTTTAATCGGAATATGTGTGCTCTGACCGCCGTACATTTTACGACCTACAACTCTTTTTGCATACTGAACGGGAATTCTACGTTCTGCATTGTCCATCCATACGATATATGCAATCATAAGAAGATAGCATACAACTACGAAGGGAGCAAGGAAATAGTAGATACCGCCACGAGTGAAGTAACCCTCTGCACCTTCAGCAGTACCGAAGAGCATTGTTGCTTCTGTAGGGATACGAGAAATGATACCTGCAAAAAGGATTATTGAGATACCGTTACCAATACCCTTATCGTTAATCTGTTCGCCAAGCCACATAACAAGTGTTGTACCTGCGGTAAGAACGAGAATAACAACGATTGCTTCAAATACCTTGGGGAAGCCATCACCTGTGTAAAGGAGATAATTCTTTGCATTAAGGTAAATAAAGTATGCTATACTCTGGAGAAATCCGAGAGCAAGAGTCATATAACGAGTGATGGTAGCAATTTTCTTTCTACCTTCTTCACCCTCTTTTGAAAGTCTCTCAAGAGCGGGAATCGCTACTGTCAAAAGCTGAATAATAATTGAGCTGTTGATGTAGGGTGTGATAGAAAGAGCGAAAATTGTACCGTAGTTGAAAGCATCACCTGTCATCATACTTAAATAGCTGAGGAATGTTGTTCCCTGTGCGCCACCAAGAAGACCGCCTTCAATGATATCAACGAAGGGAACGGGAATGTTAGCGCCAATTCTGTAGATGACAATAATGAATGCTGTGAAGAGAATCTTCTTTCTTAAATCGGGGATTTTCCATGCATTAACTAATGTCTGAAACATGTTAAATCACCTCTGCCTTTCCTCCGGCAGCTTCAATTTTTGCCTTAGCTGCATCAGAATAAGCATTAACCTTAACAGTGAATTTCTTTGTGATGTCACCGTGTGCAAGCACTTTAACACCGTCAAGTGTTTTATTAACGAGACCTACAGATTTAAGTGCATCGATATCGATAACTGCACCATCTTCAAATCTCTCTTCAAGAGCAGCTACATTAACAATAGCAAACTCCTTACCGAAAATATTAACGAAACCTCTTTTGGGGAGACGTCTCTGCAAAGGCATCTGGCCGCCTTCAAAACCAACCTGTAAACCACGGCCGGCACGTGCCTTTTGACCTTTGTGACCCTTACCGGCTGTTTTACCCTGGCCTGAACCGGGACCTCTACCGATACGCTTAACTTCCTTTTTGGAGCCAGCTGCGGGTGAAAGCTCGTGAAGCTTCATAAATTGCACCTCCTTGCTTATTCTTCAGTAGCCTCAATAAGATGGGCGATTTTTCTGATTTTGCCTTTGGTCTGGGGGTTATCGGGCTGTACTGCTACATCACCGATTTTACGAAGACCTAACGCATGGGCGGTGGCAATCTGATCTTTTTTGGAACCGATAAGGCTCTTTACGAGCTTAACTTTAATGTTAGCCATTCTTACCACCCTCCTTAATCTTTAAAATGTTTAACGGATTTGCCGCGAATGTTAGCAACTTCTTCAACATTGCGGAGCTGCATAAGTCCGTTCATAGTAGCTCTTACTACGTTGCAGGGGTTGTTAGAACGAAGTGATTTACCACGAATGTCCTTAATACCAACTGTCTCAACAACTGCACGAACGGGGCCACCTGCGATAACGCCGGTACCGGGTGCTGCGGGCTTGAGAAGTACTTCACCTGCGCCGAATTTACCGATAACCTCGTGAGGAATAGTTGTTCCTTTAAGAGCAACCTTTACGAGATTTTTCTTTGCGTCCTCGATACCCTTACGAATAGCATCGGGAACTTCGTTTGACTTACCTAAGCCAAAACCTATTGTGCCTTCGCCGTCACCTACAACAACAAGAGCAGAGAACTTCATAATTCTACCACCCTTAACCGTTTTAGATACACGGTTAATAGCAACAACTCTCTCCTGGAATTCAGAGTCTTTGCGAGCTGCATCGAATTTAGCCAAAGTTAATTCCTCCCTTTCTTAGAAGTTGAGGCCGCCCTCACGGGCGCCTTCGGCCAAGCTCTCTACACGGCCGTGATAAATGTAACCGCCGCGGTCGAAAACAACATCTTTAATGTCCTTTGCCGCTGCACGCTCTGCTAATAACTTACCTACTTTAAAGGCTGCGTCTTTGTTTCCGCCGTAATCCTTGAAGTCCTTTTCAACAGTTGATGCTGCAACGAGTGTTACACCGTTAACGTCATCAATCAACTGAGCATAGATATGCTGAAGAGAACGGAATACATCGAGACGGGGGCATTCAGCTGTACCGCTGATTTTGCCACGTACTCTTTTATGACGCTGAACCCTTGCTTTATTAGTGTTCGGTCTTTGTACCATTATTTCTTCACCTCTTTGTTAGAATTCAGGGATTATTTACCCTTACCTGCCTTACCTTCCTTACGACGGATAACTTCATCAATATACTTGATACCTTTACCCTTGTAAGGTTCCGGAGGTCTCTTTCCTCTGACTTCTGCTGCAAACTGACCAACCTTTTGCTTGTCAGGACCGGAAATAATGATTTTGTTGGGAGCAGGAACTTCTACTGTAATGCCGTCTTTCTCGGGCATAATAACATCGTGAGAATAACCGATGTTGAGAACAAGGTCCTTACCCTGTTTTGCTGCACGGTAACCAATACCATTGATTTCAAGCTCTTTCTTGAAGCCTTCGTTAACACCCTGAACCATATTGGCAATGAGTGTGCGGGTAAGACCGTGAAGTGAACGATTTTCTTTCAAATCATTGGGGCGTGTAACTGTAATCACGCCATTGTCAAGAGTAACTGTAATGTTGCTGCTGACTGTTCTGGTAAGAGTACCCTTGGGGCCTTTTACGGTAACAGTGCTGCCGTCAATCTTGACATCTACGCCTGCAGGAACTGCAATGGGCATTCTGCCTATACGTGACATAGTACTGTACCTCCTTACCAAATGTATGCAAGAACTTCGCCGCCAACGTTAGCTTTGCGAGCGTCCTTATCTGTCATAATACCCTTTGATGTTGAAAGGATAACAATGCCGAGGCCGTTCTGAACCTTGGGCATATCCTCACAATTTGAGTAAATGCGGAGTCCGGGTTTAGAAACTCTGCGAAGTCCTGTAATAACCTGAGACTTGTTAGGACCATATTTGAGAGCAATCTCAATAACGCCCTGTTTTCCGTCTTCGATTACTTTGAAACTTTTAATGTAACCCTCATCTACAAGAATCTGAGCAATTGATTTCTTGATATTAGATGCGGGAATCTGCACTGTATCGTGCTTTGCTGAATTAGCATTACGGATTCTTGTAAGCATATCAGCAATTGAATCAGTAATCTGCATGCCGTGTTTCCTCCTTTATCAATTGCCCTTACCAGCTAGCCTTCTTAACGCCGGGGATCTGACCTGCGTGAGCAAGTTCCCTGAAGCAGATACGGCAAACACCGTATTTGCGAAGGTAAGCGTGGGGTCTACCACAGATTTTGCATCTGTTGTACTGTCTTGTGGAATATTTAGCAGGTCTCGCCTGCTTAACTTTCATAGATGTCTTAGCCACGATAACCCTCCTTATTTAGCAAACGGAGCGCCGAGAAGTGTAAGCAACTCGCGGCCTTCTTCGTCTGTGTTAGCGGTTGTGATAAAGCTGATATCCATACCGCGAACCTTGTCGATTTTGTCGTATTCAATTTCGGGGAAAATAAGCTGTTCCTTGATACCGATGGAGTAGTTACCTCTGCCATCGAATGAGTTTGGGTTGATACCTCTGAAGTCTCTAACTCTGGGAAGAGCGAGATTGAAGAATCTGTCAAGGAATTCATACATACGGTCACCACGAAGAGTAACCTTAGCGCCGATGTCCATACCCTCACGAAGCTTGAAGTTAGCAACTGATTTTCTTGCTTTACAAACTACGGGAGTCTGACCGGTAATCTGCTTGAGGTCGCTGATGATTGCACCGAGAATCTTGGAGTTGTCCTTGATTTCACCGGATGTAACACTTACAACGATTTTATCAAGTTTGGGAACCTGCATGACGCTCTTGTAACCGAATTTTTTCATAAGCTGAGCTGTAACTTCGGTATTATAAAACTCTTTAAGTCTTGCTGCCATTGTAAGTCCCTCCCTTATTCAAACTTAGCGCCGCATTTTTTGCATACGCGCTTTTTATCTTTGCCTGTGCCCTCGTGACCTACTCTTGTAGCAGCGCCACATTTGGGGCAAACAAGCTGAACTTTGTCCGCATAGAGAGCGCTTTCAGCTTTGATGATGCCACCTGCTTCGCCCATCTTACGGGGTTTAACGTGTTTTGAGATGATGTTAACGTTTTCAACGATAACCTTGCCTTCTGAGGGAGCTACCTGAAGTACCTTGCCTTTTTTGCCGCGGTCTTTACCTTGAATAACGATAACCTCGTCGCCTGTTTTGACATGAACTTTACTCATTAGTCGTACCTCCCATTAAAGTACTTCCGGAGCAAGAGAGAGAATCTTGAGATATTCTTTCTCACGAAGTTCTCTTGCAACGGGTCCGAAAATACGGGTACCCTTCGGGTTTTTATCTTCTTTGATTATAACAGCTGCATTTTCATCGAAACGGATGTAAGTACCATCCTCACGACGAACACCGCTTGCTGAACGAACAACAACGGCTTTAACAACTTCACCTTTTTTTACAACGCCACCGGGTGCTGCTTTCTTGACAGAAGCCACGATAACATCACCGATATTGGCATACCTCTTACCGGTACCGCCTAAAACGCGGATGCACATAATTTCTTTTGCGCCCGTGTTGTCGGCTACCTTGAGGTAACTCTGTTGCTGTATCACAGTGTTTGCCTCCTTTTAAGTGCTAAATTATTTAGCCTTTTCAATTATTTCACATACACGCCATCTTTTATCTTTTGAAAGGGGGCGTGTTTCCATAATCATTACACGGTCGCCGATACCGCACTGGTTTGTCTCATCATGAGCTTTAACCTTAAGTGTACGGTTAACAATCTTTCCATAAAGGGGATGTTTAACCTTGTCTTTGATGGAAACAACGATTGTTTTGTCCATCTTATCGCTTGTAACGATGCCGACACGAGTTTTTCTTAAATTTCTTTCACTCATTTAATTGCCCTCCGTGATTAAGAATTTTTGCCGTTGAGCTGCATATCGCGAATTACTGTCATAACACGAGCGATATCTTTTCTAACTGCGCTGATTCTCATTGGGTTATCAAGCTGATTGATGGCTTGTTGGAAGCGGAGGTTAAAGAGTTCTTTCTTCAATTCAAGGAGCTTAGCATCCAACTCCGCCTGAGAGAGAGTTCTTAATTCACTTGCTTTCATTCTGCCTCACCATCCTGTTCTGCTTTAGTAACAAATTTGCATTTGATAGGAAGCTTGTTAGCTGCAAGACGCATAGCCTCGCGAGCAACATCTTCTGCAACACCTGCAATTTCAAACATAACTCTGCCGGGTTTAACCACAGCTACCCAATATTCGGGAGAACCTTTACCTGAACCCATTCGAGTTTCAGCAGGTTTCTCTGTGATGGGCTTATCAGGGAAAATCTTGATCCAAACTTTACCGCCACGCTTGATATATCTTGTCATAGCAATACGGGCTGCTTCAATCTGGTTAGATGTAATCCATGCGGGTTCGAGAGCCTGAAGACCGAAATCACCATAGTTAACCTTGTTACCTCTGTGAGCAACGCCTTTAAGACGGCCTCTCTGAACTCTACGGTATTTAACTCTTTTAGGTAATAACATTATTTGGCTCCTCCTTCCCTTTTGGTTTTGCGGGACTCGTGGAGAACTTCGCCTTTGTAGATCCAAATCTTAACGCCGATACGACCATAAGTTGTTTTTGCTTCTGCAAAACCGTAGTCGATGTCAGCACGAATTGTCTGAAGCGGAATAGTTCCTTCATGGTACTGCTCTGTACGAGCGATTTCTGCACCACCAAGTCTACCGGAAACCTGAGCTTTGATACCCTTTGCGCCTGCTTTCATTGTGCGGCCGATTGACTGCTTGAGAGCACGACGGAAAGATACACGTTTCTCAAGCTGAGCTGCGATGCTTTCTGCAACGAGCTGAGCGTTGAGGTCGGGCTGCTTGATTTCAGTGATGTTGATGAATACATCCTTGTCACCGCCAAGCATTTTCTTAACTGTTTCTTTAAGTTTTTCAATTTCTGCACCGCCACGACCGATTACGATACCGGGCTTTGCGCAGTGAATGTTGATGCGAACTCTTTTAGGATCGCGCTCGATTTCAACCTTTGGAACACCTGCGGGAGCAAGGAGTTCAAGAAGGAATTCACGAATCTTGTTGTCTTCAACAAGAATATCACCGAACTCACCCTTCTTAGCAAACCAGCGAGATTCCCAATCTTTGATAACGCCTATTCTTAATCCAGTAGGATTGATTTTCTGGCCCATTATATTTCCTCCTCTCGCTTATTCTGCATCCTTGAGTACAAGGGTGATGTGTGATGTCTTTTTGTTGATTCTGTTAGCGCTGCCTCTTGCGCGGGGTCTGATTCTCTTGAGAGTGGGACCCTGGCATACCCAGCACTGTGCAACGTAAAGTGAATTTACGTCCATATTTTTGTTTTCCGCATTTGCAATAGCGGATTTAAGAAGCTTCTCAAGCGGCTCACAAGCAGCCTTGGGTGTGTGCTTGAGAATTGCCATTGCTTCGTCTGCAGGCTTGTTGCGAATAAGGTCAAGAACTATCTGAACCTTACGGGGAGCTATTCTTAAATAAGTAGCTTTTGCTGTTGCCTCCATTTTAACACACTCCTTTCGACCTATTATTTACCGTTATTTGAAGTTTTTGATCCCGCATGACCTTTGTAGGTTCTTGTGGGAGCGAATTCACCAAGTTTGTGACCAATCATATCCTCAGTTACATAAACCGGAACATGCTTACGGCCATCATGAACTGCAAAAGTGTGACCAACGAAATCAGGGAAGATTGTTGAACTTCTGCTCCATGTTTTGAGAACGATTTTTTCACCGTTTTCATTCATTTTCTGAACTCTTTCGTAGAGCTTGGGCTGTACGTAAGGTCCTTTTTTAATGCTTCTGCTCATTAGTAATGCTCCTTTCCGGCTTATTTGCCGTTACGACGCTTCACGATAAGCTTATCGGAGCGGTTCTTCTTAGCTCTTGTCTTATAACCGAGAGCGGGTTTACCCCAAGGAGTAACAGGACCGGGACGACCGATGGGTGATTTACCTTCACCACCACCGTGGGGGTGGTCATTGGGGTTCATAACAGAACCACGAACTGTGGGACGGATACCCATGTGACGTGTACGACCTGCTTTACCGATTTTAACGTTTTCGTGGTCAAGGTTACCAACCTGACCTACAGTAGCCATGCACTGTACGGGAACGTTACGAAGTTCACCGGAGGGAAGTCTGAGAAGAGCGTAAATGCCTTCCTTAGCCATAAGCTGAGCTGCGTTACCTGCTGCTCTTGCAAGCTGACCACCTTTACCGGGGTAAAGTTCTACGTTGTGAATGAATGTACCAACAGGGATGTTTGTAAGAGGAAGCGCGTTACCGGGCTTGATATCCGCTGAAGGACCTGCAACAACTGTATCGCCTACTTTGAGACCAACGGGAGCAAGGATATAAGCCTTCTCGCCGTCTGCATACTCAAGAAGAGCGATGTGTGCTGAACGGTTGGGATCGTATTCAAGAGTTTTAACTGTTGCTTTTACATCGAACTTTGTTCTCTTGAAATCGATTACTCTGTACTTTCTACGGTTTCCGCCACCACGATGACGAACAGTGATTCTACCGTAGCTATTACGACCTGAATTCTTTTTAAGAGACTTTAAGAGGCTCTTTTCAGGTGCAACCTTTGAAAGTTCTGAGTAATCTGTTACCGACATATTACGTCTTGCGTTTGTTGTCGGCTTAAAAACTTTTATAGACATATTATTCACACTCCTATAATGGTTTTGCGGAGAATGTCAACTCCATACTATACCATCGGGTATAATTATAAATAGTTTAAATCAGATTACATAATGCCATCGAAGAATTCAATTGTTTTTGAATCTTCTGTAAGAGTTACGATAGCTTTTTTCCAAGAAGCCTTGTAGCCTTCGAATCTACCGTATCTTCTCATCTTACCGTTAACGGTAAGTGTGTTTACCTTAGCAACCTTAACGCCGAAAAGCTCTTCAACTGCTCTTGCAATTTCAACCTTGTTTGCGTCTGCTGCAACTTTAAAGGTATATTTCTTGAAAGCAACGCCCATCATAGAAGCTTCTGTGATAATAGGCTTAATGATAATGTCCTGTGCGAGTTTCATTATGCATATACCTCCTCAATCTTAGTAACGGAGTCCTTAAGAACTACGAGTGAATCGCAGTTAAGGATGTCATACACATTAAGAGTATTAACGGTAGCAACCTTTGCACCCTCAATGTTTCTGATGCTCTTGTAGATAACCTCGTTATTTTCGGGAAGAACTACGAGAACCTTCTTACCTGCTTTAATAGCAGCAAGCATTTCTGCCATTGCTTTTGTTTTGATTGCATCAAGCTTGATGGAATCAAGAACGATCATTTCATCAGCAGCAACCTTTGAAGAAAGAGCAGACTTCATAGCGAGTCTTCTAACCTTCTTGTTGATGGAGATGCCGTATGTGCGAGGCTTGGGACCGAGAGCGATACCACCGTGATACCACTGAGGAGCTCTTGTTGAACCCTGTCTTGCACGACCTGTTCCTTTCTGACGCCACGGTTTTTTACCACCGCCGCTAACTTCGGAACGAGTTTTTGTGGACTGAGTGCCCTGACGCTGATTTGCTAAGTAACCAACTACAACGAGGTGCATAGCGGACATATTGGGCTCAATAGCGAAGATAGAATCGTTAAGCTCGATGCTGCCTGCTTTCTTACCTGTCATATCAAGTACTGATAATTTACTCATCTGTTACACTCCTTCCTTAAGCTTTCTTTACACTGTCAGCGATAACAACGATGCCACCTTTAGGACCGGGAATGGAGCCTTTGATAGCAATAAGGTTGTTTTCTGCATCAACCTTAACTACGCTGAGGTTTTGAACAGTTACACGCTCTGAACCGAGGTGACCTGCCATCTTTTTGCCTTTGAAAATACGAGCGGGGTCAATAACACCTAAAGAACCGCCGTGTCTTGCAACAGGACCTGTACCGTGAGACTCTCTGAGTCTGCCGAAGTTCCAGCGCTTGATAACACCAGCTGTACCTTTACCTTTGCTCTTGCCTACAACGTCAACATACTCACCTGCAGCAAAGATATCTGCTTTAAGAATGTCACCAACGTTTACAGCGGAAGTATCATCGAGTCTGAACTCTTTGAGTACTTTCTTGGGAGCAACGTCCGCTTTCTTGAAGTGACCACCCATAGGCTTTGTCACTTTGTTGGCTTTAACGTCGCCGTAGCCAACCTGAACAGCTTCATAGCCGTCGTTTTCAGTTGTCTTCTTCTGAACAACTACGCAAGGACCAGCTTCGACTACTGTTACGGGAATCATTTTTCCGTTTTCATCGAAAATCTGAGTCATGCCGATCTTTTTTCCGATAAGACCTTTTTTCATTTTGTTTTCCTCCTTCAGATTATTGGTTGAGTTTCCTCAACATGACCTGCGACCTATATTATAATAGGTATATTCAAAATCAAGCTTTATATCGGATTAAAGCTTAATCTCAAAATCAACGCCTGCGGGGAGCTCAAGACCTGTGAGAGCCTCAACTGTTTTGTTTGAGGGTCTGAGAATGTCGATGAGTCTCTTGTGTGTGTGCTGTTCGAACTGCTCACGAGAATCTTTATACTTGTGAACTGCACGAAGCACAGTGATTACCTCTTTTTCTGTGGGGAGCGGAATAGGACCGGAAACCTGAGCGCCTGTACGCTTTGCAGTTTCAACAATCTTTTCTGCTGCCTTGTCAACGAGGTTGTGGTCGTAACCTTTGAGTCTGATTCTGATTTTTTCCTTAACTGCCATTTGTAACGCCTCCTAAAATTATTGGCGGGCTGCGTAAGTTTCAACAACTCTCCCGGGCTTATCGCATTCCCCGTTTAAAAACCGGAATGGACATTCCGGGATGAACTCACGCTCCGACACAGACTTGTAGCCACAGTTAAGGACGGCAAACAAGCTTGTATTCGGTATTTAATCGCCCGGTTTAAAATCGGACATACTCGGCGGAAATTCCCTGCCTCAGTGGGCAGCCACCTCCCGCGTCATCGCATATCTGCTCGCGTCAGGGCATAAAAAGATAGGGACACGCCCTTCGCGCGCCCTATCATAATATCACAACTATTTCAATAATGCAAGAGTTTTTTGGTATTTTTTTAAGAAATTTTCAAAGTTTTTTTGTCACTATATTACAAGTGATTTTCGCTAAAAAACGAGCTTATTTTTCTACACCTGTGAAATACTCGGGATATTGTGGCATAACAATTGTTTTAATCATATTAAAGAAAAGTGTTCCTTCCGCATAAGATACGCCGATAT
>JAZMZY010000081.1:0-6524 GCA_045586265.1 Acutalibacteraceae bacterium | reverse complement strand
TGGGAGAGCGCTTGAATGGCATTCAAGAGGTCAAGAGTTCGATCCTCTCCGTCTCCACCACAGTACATCGAACAATTATTTTTTTGCCTATTCATAAAGCTTTTTCAATTCGAATTGAAAAAATTATTGCATATATGTTATAATGATTTAAAAGGAGGATGAGATTATGAGAATAAAAAATTGCACCTCTGAAGATATAATTATTGTTAATGAAAACGAAAAACAGTGTTGTAAGGCAGGAGAAACAATAAAAATTATTTGTGTCAATAATACAATACAAATAAAACCTGTTATTAAATGCTCTGCTTTTGAATGCTTGAAAATATTTTGGCATAAGAGCAAAGAAGATTTTAGGGGAATAGTTAACTATATCCATCCGGGATTCAGTTTTGCTTATTCGAATAAAATCGTATTTGATTCGACAATAAAAGAACTTAATATTACGGGATATGATTTTTCACTTCATGATTTGGTTGTTTGCAGAATGTTTATACCAAAAGAAAATGTAAAAACAGAAAACTTTTTCGAAAATGAAAACATTAAAAGATTATTAATGTTGTTCCTATATCTTTGGTCCGTTCCTTTTTGTGGAGTTTCAGGTGGTTTGACTTTTATTTCTGCCTGCGGAATTATCTTTGCATTTGATTGGTTGCTTGTAATTTCAACTTTAATATTTGCCTTCATTTTCTGGGCTTTTTTCAGTGTTTCAAAAGATTTATTCGGTTTACTTAATCCATTAGAAAAATATTCTCGGATATTAGAAAAAGGAAAACATATTACAATAATAGAAAAGAGAAATCATTTTTTGCGTTATAATGCAACTGATTTTAAAGAATCTTTAAAAATAAAATAATTTAACCGAGCAGAGCCTAAAAACTCTGCTCGGCTTTTCTATTACCCCACCTTATCAATACCCACCATAAACTGCTCAAAGTCAATGTTAAACTCCACTTTCAGCTTATACCCTCTGCTAACCTCAACTCGTTTGATTAAGCAGTTCGCAATCATTTTTTTCTTTTCAAAGCTCGCTTTTTCATAAAGCTCCGCCCAAGAAATCAGTTCATCAAAACTGTCGGATAAAGTCTTGAGTACACTTTCACCGTCAGCGACATTTTTTTCAGCATCTGCAACCAAAGATAAAAGTCTGCCGCACTCTTTCTCTGATTCTGCAATCAGCTCCGAGAGTGTATCAGCCGAAAAAGAACTTTCACCCTTGATAGCCTTAATTACCTCGGATTTCAGAATAGTAAGATTTTCAAACTCTTTGGTGTAATCACTCTTTAACATATTGAGCCTTGCTTTTCTTACATCGAGCTCATCGGCATATCGGAGCTTGATTACATCAGATTTTGATACACCTTTCATTTTACGGAAAATGTCACGGACAATTTCATCAATCAAATCATCGAGAATGTGCAGAGTGTAACCCGACTGACCATCACATTCCGTCTGCTTTCTGCTTTTGCCGTAGCAGGCATACCTGATTCGCTTCGTTGTATCAACAGTTCCGTCTTTTCTTTTACGGTATCGTCCGCTTGTTGTAAGATTCAGCCTTGAGCCGCAATGCCCACAGTAAACCTTGCCAGAGATAAGTGACTTGCCTTTGGTATTAAGTGGTACTGTGGGGTTTTCTTTCTTCCTGTCTGAACGCTCTTGCATTATCATTCTTGCTCTTTCAAACTGTTCAGGTGAAATTATCTGCAGTTCGGGTATAACCTCTGAACGGGAATCACCGCTACGGAGAACACCTGTGTATGTCAGATTGCAGAGAATGCCTCGTATTGTTGCCTCGTGCCACATTTTACCCGTTCTTGCTCGGTAACCGTTATTGTTCAGCCAAGTTGTAATTCTGTGAGCACCATAACCCTCAGTAGTGTATTTGTCGAAGATAATTCTAACAACAATAGCTTCATCGGGATTTACTTTTAAATCATAAAGCTCGTGCTTTCTTTTGTTGAATCTGCCGCTTTTTACAAGGTCGTATCCAAAGGCGGCAATGCCGCCCTTGAAATGACCTGCTTCTACTAACTGACCAAGACTTGTTTTTGTTCTGACAGATGTTTTCTCACTTTCACCGTCAGCCTGCCAAAAGCGGATATAGTTCAGGAGCTTATCAATGTGATTATCAAATCTCTGTTCGCCCTCTTGGGTGCTCCAAACTTCAATACCATTTTTAACAAACCACTCAACAACAAAAGGTGTTTCATCTGCAATTCTGCCGATACGGTCAAACATAAATACAAGCAGAATATCAAACTTTTTCTTTCTTGCAAGGTCCTTTATGATTTGAATTTTATCACGGTTTTCAGCTCTCACCTTATGACCTGAAACACCGTCCTCTTGCTCCTCATAAACAATTTCCCAACCCATCTCACTTGCAAATTTGTGACAAGCCTTTCTCTGCATCGGGATATCTGCTTCATTGTTGCTGTCATAATCAACCTGCTTACCTGTTGAAACTCTATAAAGACAGCACACTCGCTTTGACATTAAACCGCCTCCTTGATATTTTTCTTTAGTTTAATATCAGGGGTGTCACTTTGTCGAATGTGTGAATCACCCAATAATATTTCACGAAGACGAGGGAGAATGTCATTATTAGGCTTTTCGGTAAAAGTAGCGATTACCTCATGCCCTTTAACCTCGAAGGTGTATTCACCTCTGATGTCATTATCAAGATAACGGATATATGCTTTAAGAATACCTATATACTTCACCAATATACATCACCTCGCATCTCTGTTTCGCTGTCGCTGAAGATATCTGTAGTAATGCTCACAGGCCTTCAGCACGAAATCTTCAAAATCTTTATCCTTAACCTTGGGTGCAACTTTCTGCAGTTTTTCAATGGGCACCTTGCACATAGGTTTCTGATTAGGCTTTTCTGCTGTGAGAGCATTCTCAATACTTTCAACTGTAAGCGTGCCTGCATTAAAATCCTTGTGCATGTGCCACGCCTGAGAATATGAAGGTGTACATTCCTGCTCTTCAATTATGCGTAGTAAATCATACTGCATTTGGTCATCAAGGTAAGAAAGCTCAACACCGACGGAGAAAGCGATTTTATCTTCATCCATCATTTCAAGCAGTTCGGGAATGAGATAAGTCAGACGGATATATCTGTAAACTTTATCTCGGCTTTCACCTGTAATATTGCCGATTTCAGTTGCAGAGTCGAACTTTGTCGCAACTTGCGACGAAGTTAAATCTGTTCTTTGTCCCTGATGATTTAAAGCCTCAAGCTTCAGCTTGTAAGCAAATGCCTTCTCCGACGGTAGAATATGCTCACGATGCAGATTACTGTCAACGAGCATAATAGCCGCTTCATCTCTGCTTACGGCATAAATTAAAGCAGGCACTGTTTCCAGCCCTGCTTTCACTGATGCTCTCAGGCGTCTGTGTCCTGAGATGATTTCGTATTCATCTATTGTATTCTCTAAAGGTCTTACCACAATAGGCGAGATAACACCTTTCTGCTGAATGCTTTCAATGAGATTATTCATTTCATCATTATCTAAAACCTTATACGGATGTCCCTCAAAGGGATGGATTTTTTCTGCCGGAATATTTACCGGTGTTTTTAACTTTTTATTAGCCATTTTATCGGCTCCTTTCATTTTTATTCTTAATATTTTTGTTGTTACGGTTCTTACGCCGTTCTTCAATTTGCCGCTGTCTTTCTTCCTGCTGCTTAACATAGCGGGCATATTCCTCCTGCCGTGCTATTTCAGCTTTGGTAAGATAATTAGGTGGCGGTTCACCTATGAGCTTTGAAACGGTATCAACGCTTCGGTTAAAATCATATTCGCTGATGTTGTAATCTGCTTCTGCCTTTTGCCTTGCCTCGGTCTCTTTTTCGGGGCGTATTTTTATTCTCTCTGTTTTCAGCTCTTCTGCATCTGCTTCATCGGCCTGCTTTTCGGTTTCTTGGTACTGAGTAAGTGTCTTTTGAATTTCTGCTTCCATTCTCTTTTCCTCGGCTTCAAGCTTCGGAATTTCAAACTGACGCATTTTCTCAAAGTAAGACTTTGCATTAACAATATCCTGCTCGGTTTCACATTCATTTTGTGAGAGAATATTCTGCATTTTAAAATTCAGCTCTTTGAGCTCAAATTCATAGTGGCCAATCTCACATTTTGCTGCGTTATACTTCTGCTTCATAACCTTGGGTGTAAGCTTCAGCTTCTTCTTTGCTTCTTTTAGATTTTCTTCGGTTGTCTTAATATCTTCCTGCAACTTATGGAAGTACACATAAAACTCATCAGCATCACGGACTTCATTCATAGCCTGATGCTTCATTTTGTTAATGCTCTTTCTTTCACATTCAAGAATAATCATACTGACACGGATTCCTTCAAGAGCATCTGCAAGTGCAGGGATGAGCAACTTTGCCGCAGTAATTACAAGCTCTGTAAGTGCCTCAACAGTTTTACGAAGGCTGATTATCAGACTGTTATCTTTACGGATAAGAATGTTGATTCTCATTCTCTCTGTGACTTTACCTTTCTTCTTCATCTTCTTACTTGAAACACCCTCGTGAATTGTCGGTTGCAATAAGATTCCTCTTGCCTTATAACTGCGGTGGTCAATCGGCTCAATGTTCTTTTCTTCTAAATCTCTGTTTACAATATCAGCCCACATTTTTCTCCATTCACATAACTGCTCATCACTGTTCCAACGCTCGCTTATGGGATTCTGTCTGCCGTACTTTGTGCTTTTCGGGTATTTGTTTACTCTCTCATAACTCTCAGCCTTTGACGGTGGCAGATATACTTTCTTGCCGTCAACATAATACTGATACTGCTTTTCCCAACCGTCATTTTTGGCAGATAAAAATTCAGAGGCGGTAAAGCCTTTCTCCTTACCGTCTCTCATACATAGATATTCTTTTTCAGTTTTTCTCTGCCAAGTACCGTCAGGGTTTAACGGTCTGACAGTTGCCATAATATGGGCGTGGGGATTGCCTTCGCCTGTATCGTGAATACAGACATCAACACACATACCGTCACGGGCAAGAGCCTTTGCGAATTCTTCTGCCTCTGCAATCTGCCTTTCACGGCTGACTTCAACGGGCAGAGCGACAATAAATTCTCTTGCCAAACGGCTGTCACTTGTTTTCTCCGTTTCTTCAACTGCGTTCCAAAGCTTACTTCTGTCGCACCATTCGGGCGGAGCGTGTGACGGGAGAAAAATTTTCTCATAGACAAGACCGCCTTTCCGGGTGTAATCGTGTTTTACGCCGTCATATTCGTTAGTGATTTCACTGCAGCTCATATATGCACTTGCGGCTACAGCTGAGCGACCAACACCACGGGTTATGACTTTGGCTTCAAGGTGATAAATTGCGGGTATCACGTCCTTTCGGTTTGTTTTTATTTGAAATTAGTGCTAAAATGTTTATATAATTTTAGAATTCTCATTTTATGTCGTGTACTTTATCCTTTATCCGAACTACACTTTTACTGAAGGGAGGGCTATCAATGGATATGAAAAAAATAGGTAGCTTTTTAAAAGCCTTGCGAAAGGAAAAAGGTCTTACACAAGAACAGCTTGCTGAAAAACTAGGTGTAGCAGGCAGAACTGTATCAAGATGGGAAACTGCCTCAAATATGCCTGATTTAAGCGTACTTATTCAGCTTGCAGAATTTTATGACATTGAAGTTGGTGAAATTCTTGATGGAGAAAGGAAAGATAGAGTTATGGACAAAGAGGTAAAAGAAACATTGAATAAAATTGTAGATTACAGTAACGATGAAAAACAAAAGGCAGTTAATGTTTATAAGTTTTCTCTTATGACGATGTTTTTTATAGGGTTTATAATTGTACTGATAGAATTTGCTATGCTTGTAGATTTCAGATATATTATTGCGGAAAGTTTACCCTTATTGATAGGCGGTTGCACTTGCGTTATTATGACGATAAAAAACGGATTGTGGGATACTTTTTCAAAGAAGAAAATCACCCCTGCAAGAGATGCTTTTACAAGTTTTATTATCACTTCTATTGCTTCATTTTTTTGCTATATTATGCTTTTAAACAGAACCGAAGATTTAAAGCGTTCAATTACAGTATCATTATGCTTTTTTGTCGCAACTTTTTTGGTCGGTTTTGTTGTTCTTAGGTTGCTTGCTTTATTAAATAAGAAGAAAAAGCATAAATAAAATTTGTGATTTTCTTATGCCCTCAGAGAGCGCACTACACCACCTTTACGGTGGTGAGTAAGTGCGCCCTTAAGGGCCCTTAAGGGACATATATCAACCTTTAATTCAGCCTTCCTCGTAAATACCCCTCAATATCAGTAAAGTTCATTGTCTTGATTTCAGGTAAAAGCTACCCTCATATTGCACCCTCAACAATAAGTCTGTGGTTTCGCTCTGTGCGTTCCTTTTTACGGTTACGGTTTTCTGCCTGTTCAAGTCTGTGCTTGGCTTGTATGAGCTTTTTTTCGTCCTCGGTCATAAATATCACCTCCAATCTGTTGGCACAAGTCGGATCGTAGCCATGTCGTTCTGTGAGCCAAGGAG
>JAZMZY010000080.1:0-42184 GCA_045586265.1 Acutalibacteraceae bacterium | reverse complement strand
TGGTTGCCACTAAAGTCGGTAACGATACTACCCTTTCACAAATTATTAAATTAGTTGATAATGCAAGTAATACGAAAGCCCCTATTGCAAGACTTGCCGACAAAGTGAGTGGTGTATTTGTACCAATAGTTATCTTTATTTCTATTATTACTTTTGCCATATGGTTTTTAAGTGGTGCTACTCCTGATTTCTCACTTTCAATGGGAATTACAGTTCTTGTTATTTCTTGCCCTTGTGCATTAGGTCTTGCAACTCCGGTTGCTATTATGGCAGGTACAGGTAAAGCCGCAGAAAACGGTATTTTAATTAAATCTGCCGAAGCACTTGAAGCCCTCGGTAATGTTGATAAAATCGTTCTTGATAAAACCGGCACTGTAACAAGCGGTGAAATGAGCGTAAGTGATATTTTTGTTTATGATAAATCGCTTTCAGAAAATGAATTCCTTGCAATCTGCACTGCCCTTGAAAAAGGAAGCGAACACCCTCTTGCAAATGCCGTAAGAAAAAAGGGCAAAAACCTTGCTTTACCTGAGGTTACTGATTTTAAAGCCTTTGAGGGAAAAGGTATAAGCGGTATTATAAATGATGAAAACTACATTTCGGGCAACATAAGATTTTTAAAAGAAAATAATATTGATTATTCAGGCATTGAAAGCATAATAAATGAATTCGCCTCTCAAGGCAAAACACCTTTAATTTTCTGCAAAGGTAATAATATATTGGGTGTTGTTGCTATTTCTGATACTATAAGAGAAGATAGCAAAAAAGCTATTGAAACTTTTAAAAAGCTAGGCAAAAATACTGTTATGCTTACAGGTGACAACAAATCCGCCGCAGAATTTATAGGAAAGCAAGCAGGTATAGACGAGATTTATTCAGAGCTACTCCCTGCCGACAAAGAAAAGATAATCCATTCTCTTCAGGAAAAAGGTGAAAAAATCGCCTTTATAGGTGACGGAATAAACGATGCCCCTGCCCTCACACGAGCGGATGTGGGTATAGCAATCGGCGCAGGAACAGATATTGCCATTGACTCGGCAGATATCGTTCTCATAAAAAGCTCACTTTTAGACGGTGCAAAAGCAGTAGAGCTTAGCAAATCGGTAATGCGTAATATCAAAATGAATTTATTCTGGGCATTTTTCTATAATGTTTTGGGAATACCTCTTGCAGCAGGTGTTCTCTACCCTGTTTTCGCTCTTAAATTAACCCCAATGATTGGCTCTGCGGCAATGAGTATGAGTTCATTATGCGTAGTAACAAACGCTTTAAGATTAAGATTCTTTAAATCAAAATATATTAAACAAGAAAAAATAAAAACTGCTTCGGGAAAAAACCCCGAAACAGAAGAGAAAGGAACCAATACTATGGAAAAGATTATCAAAGTTGAGGGTATGATGTGCCCCCGTTGCGAAGCTCACGTTGTAAAAGCATTAACCGCTATTGACGGAGTTGAAAGCGCAGTTGCAAGTCACACAGAAAACACCGCAACAGTTACACTTTCAAAGGATGTTGCAGATGATGTGCTTGTTAAGGCGATTGTTGAAGAAGGTTATGAGGCGAGTATCTGAGTGCGGAGTGCGGAATTAGCCACCAGTCGCCAGTCCCCAGCCACCAGAAGTTTCGCAATGAGTAAAGAAAAACGAATAAAGTTGATGTATAGTGAACCTCTCTTCAAAGAGAGGGGGACCGTCTTGGATATATAAAGCTAACCAATACAGTCCCAAGCGAGCCAAATGTAAATCAAACAAAATAAAGTTCAGTGGAACGGTGGAGAGTTCTTGACGCGAGACTCCGAGCGTCATTTCACCAAGGGTGAAACTGTAATACACTCTCCTCAATTACATATAAAGTAAGAACAATGGATAAAAGAAAACCATTACCAATGAACCACGATTTAAAGGAATATGCAGTTAAAATGCGAAAAAACCAAACTGACGAAGAAAAAGCTTTGTTATAATCAATAATGTGTGTGATGCGTTAGCAAATCGAGTAAAGCTTGCTCCTGAACATAGAGAATAGTTGCGGTTAGTGCATTATAATTAAATCTTACGATTTAACGACGCTCAACACTCGCGTCGAGAACTCTCCACCACCCGACCAACTGTATTCAAACTATTTTCTCGCTACTCGCTTAAAGCTAAATTCAAACATATACAAATCAAAAGGCGGTCCCCCTCTCATCGAAGAGAGGTATGGACTCGCCTTTACTTTTGTCAAAATATTTTTTATAAATAAACAATATTTTTTAGTTGATAACCTTATCGTCAACTTCCTTCTGAGCCATTTCGCAGAATGCATCAACGCTCATTGTACCCATATCGCCCGCTTTTCTGCCACGGACTGCAACTTCATTATTTTCGATTTCCTTATCACCGAGAACAAGCATATAAGGAATTTTCTGAAGCTGTGCTTCACGAATCTTATAGCCTGTTTTTTCAGCTCTGTCATCAACAGTTACGCGGAAGCCTTTTTCTTCAAGCTTTCTGCAAAGGTCAAAGCAAGCGTCATGATGTCTTTCGGAAATGGGAAGAATTCTCATCTGCTCGGGAGCAAGCCACATGGGGAATGCACCTGCATATTTTTCAATAAGAAGAGCGAGAGTTCTTTCATAGCAACCGATTGATGTTCTGTGAATGATGTAGGGGTTTTTCTTTGTGCCGTCACGGTCAACATATTCCATACCAAACTTTTCAGCAAGCATCTGGTCAATCTGGATTGTAATAAGAGTATCTTCTTTACCGTAAACATTCTTAATCTGAATATCCAGCTTAGGACCGTAGAAGGCAGCCTCACCGATACCAACCTTATAAGAAAGACCGATATCATCAAGAATTTCCTTCATAATGCCCTGAGCCTCATCCCACTGCTCTTTTGTGCCGATATATTTTTCTGTATCATCAGGGTCCCACTGAGAGAAGCGGTAAGAAACATCCTCATAAAGACCGAGAGTTTTAAGCATAAATATGCAAAGGTCAAGGCATCTCTTGAATTCATCTGCAAGCTGTTCGGGAAGGCACATTAAGTGACCCTCGGAAATTGTGAACTGACGAACACGGATAAGACCGTGCATTTCGCCTGAGGACTCGTTTCTGAAAAGAGTTGATGTTTCAGCAAGTCGCATAGGAAGGTCACGATATGAACGGGCTCTGTTAAGATATGCCTGATACTGGAAGGGACAGGTCATAGGACGAAGTGCAAACACCTCATCATCCTTTTCCTCGTCACCTAAAACGAACATACCGTCTTTATAGTGGTCCCAGTGGCCTGAAATTTTATAAAGGTCGCTCTTTGCCATAAGAGGAGTTTTTGTGCGGACCCAACCTCTTCTTGCCTCCTCATCCTCAACAAATCTCTGAAGAGTCTGAACAATGAATGTACCCTTGGGAAGAAGAATGGGAAGTCCCTGACCGATTGTGTCAACAGTTGTGAAAATTTCGAGCTCACGGCCTAATTTGTTATGGTCGCGCTTCTTTGCCTCTTCAACTCTCTGAAGATGCTCTTCAAGCTCTGCATTCTTGGGGAAAGCAGTACCGTAAACACGCTGAAGCATTTTGTTGTTCTGGTCGCCTCTCCAATATGCACCTGTGCAGGCAGTAAGCTTGAATGCCTTTACTCTGCCTGTTGAGGGAATGTGAGGACCTGCACAAACATCAACAAATTCACCCTGCTTATAAAAGCTGATAGGCTCGTTTTTGCCTGCGTGTTCTTCAATAAGCTCAACCTTGTAGATTTCGCCCTTTGCTTTCATTTCTTCAATAGCAGCCTGAGGCTCCATCTCGAACTTTTCAAGGGGCAAATCCTCTTTAACGATTTTCTTCATTTCCGCTTCAATCTTTGTGAGGATTTCGGGAGTAAATGAGATTTCACTGTCAATATCATAATAGAATCCATTATCAATAGCAGGACCGATAGCAAGCTTTGCTTCGGGATAAAGGCGTTTAACTGCCTGAGCAAGAATATGAGAAGCAGTATGCCAGAAGGCGTGCTTCCCCTCTTCGCTGTCAAAGGTTAAGAGCTCAAGCTCACAATCTTCATTAATGGGAGTACGGATATCTGCACTCTGTCCGTTTATAAGACAAGCGCAAAGATTTCTGTAAAGACCCATACTGATTTCCTTGCAGACATCTGCAGGAGTAATGCCGTTTTCGAACTCCTTAATGTCATCACGAAGTTTGATTTTTACCATATATATCATCCTTTCATAAATTTTAAAAAACAAGCACTTCACCCTAAATGCCCTGAAGCATTTGGGGTGAAGTGCATTAACTCCACGGTTCCACCCAAATTGCAACACATTTGTGTTGCCACTCGAGAAGTCTTAACGGGACTCAGGCGGCTATGCTTATCTTTCGCTTCGCACAGCACTCGGAAGTGGTTTTCGGGAAAATTCCTTTTGCGCCTTTCACCAACCGGCGCACTCTCTGAAAAGAAAATTCTTCCTTACTCTCTTCGTCACAGATTTATTTTTACTCTATATTTTAAATAATAAACCTTTTAAGGGAAAAAGTCAACAACTTATTCTTCTGTTGTTTCAACGGGCTTTCTGGGTTCAATTTTGCCGTATCTTGAAGAAGAAACAGCATCAACCTTCTGCTCTCTTTCAGCAGATACCTGAGGAACATAGGGGGCTTTTCTTTCTCTGCCACCGCGACGGTCATTTCTGTAATTACCGCGTCTGTCGCCACCCTCGGGAGTAACAACAACTCTTCTTCTGTCACCCTCGCCAACAGAATGAGAGGTAACGCCCTCAATCTCCTGAATAGCAGTGTGAATAATTCTTCTCTCATAAGGATTCATAGGCTCAAGAGATGAGCTTCTGCCGTATTTGAGAACACGCTGAGCCTGTCTTTTTGCAAGAGCGCGAAGAGTTTCCTCTCTGCGAGCTCTGTAATCACCAACATTGAGAGCAACCCTCTTGTTGTTATCGTTAGCGCGGTTAACAAAAAGTCTTGTAAGATACTGCAAAGCATCAAGAGTTTCACCGCGTCTGCCGATGATGTTGCCGTAATCCTCATTGCAATTGATTTCGAAATAAACATCTTCCTTTGTTTCTCTTGCAACAACGCTTACATCTGTAAAGCCCATACCAACAAGAA
Organism: Acutalibacteraceae bacterium; assembly: GCA_045586265.1. Classification (GTDB taxonomy): domain Bacteria; phylum Bacillota; class Clostridia; order Oscillospirales; family Acutalibacteraceae; genus DTU089. The sequence continues at coordinate 37,085 of JAZMZY010000080.1, read as the reverse complement.
TAGATTTAAGATATTCTGTTGCAGCATTTTCTACGGGCTCAATTGCAGAAATATCAACTGCGGGAGCAGCTTCCTTTTTCACTGCCTCTTTTTTGGGAGCATCTTTTTTTGCTTCCTTTTTAGGCTGAGGCTTTTTCTCAGCATTTTTCTTAGCGGGAGCATCTTTTTTCTGAGGCGCAGGCTTTTTTTCTGCCTTGGGGGCTTGCTTTCTCTCTTCCTTGCCATCGTCATAATATGCTCTTACCTTGGCATCTGAGCCACCGAAGAGACCTAAAATTTTCTTCTTGGGGAAGGTAAGAATTTCAACCTTAACATCCGCATCAATGGGTGCGTGGAGATTTTCCACCGCCATTTTTCTGGCATCGTCAACAGTAGCTGCAACGCCGATTGCTTCTTTTATCATAATTTCACCTTATTTCTTCTCGTTATCAATACGCATCTTGGTATTGTTTTCCTTTGAACGCCTTTCAACAGTTTCGTCAACCATCTGCTGAGCCAAAACCTTTTTAGGACTGTAAATGTTTGTAAGAATCACCTGCTGAATGAATGATAAAATGTTGGAGATAATCCAATAAAAGCCAACACCTGCAGGGAACATAAATGTAAACCAAAGGGACATCATGGGTGACATAAATGTCATACAACCCATAGTGGGATTTTTTGCCATTGTAGGATTCTGCTTTTTCTGACGGACATACATATAAAGGGATGATGCCATAGCAGTAACAAAAGCGAGAATCGGAATAATCCAGATTACACCGGGCTCTTTATAGTTAGGTGTAAGAGAAAGGTCAAGACCAAATATGGTAAATCTCTCTTTAAAGTCAAGAAGCTCCGTAATCTGTTCAGAATCGATAACACCTGAAAGCTTATCTGCAAATTCTTCTACCTTACCGAGAATCTGAAGCTCAACCATTCTTGAGTTATTGGCGTTGTTTTTGCCTGTTTCAACAACAATGTTCATTGCTGTTTTGATTTTTTCAATTGTATCATCGCCGAAACGAAGAACACTTGAAAGAGGTGTGTAAATAACACCGTAAAGACCAATCATAACAATCATCTGAATCATAAGAGGCATACAGCCCATATTGGCTGCACCAAAGCCCTCTCTCTGATAAAGAGCCTGTGTCTCCTCCTGAATTTTCTGCTGATTGCCTGCATATTTCTGTTTGATTTTATTAACCTTTGTGTTAAGGCGCACTTGCTTTGCGCTATTTTTTTGCTGACTGATAGATGTGGGCAGAAGAGCCGCTCTGATAATAACAGTAAGCAGAACGATTGCTAAAATATAGCTGTCTGTGAGATTATAGAATAAGCTGAGAGCAAATCCGAAAGGTACTGCGAGTATATCTCTGATAAATTCCATTAGAATATTATTCCTTTCTGTCGTTTACAAAAAGAAGAATTATTTTTTCTCCTTTTTTGGTGGTACAGGGTCCACCCCGCCGGGAAAGAAAATGTTGCACCGCATAAGCCTGCCGATTGCCAAAAGCGTACCCTTAAAAGCTCCGTGAATCTCAATTGCCTGAAGAGCATATTGAGAGCAGGTTGGGTAATAACGGCATTTAGGCGGAAAAAGAGGTGAAATACGCTTCTGATAAAACCGGATTGCTTTAGTGAGAAATTCTTTCATTCCTCGTCACTCTCCGTTTTAATCATACCCTCGTTTTCAAAAATTCTTTTCAAAACCTCTTCAATATAGGTGCTTTTTAAATATTTCGTCTTTGAACGGGCAACCAAAACTATATCATAGCAGGGATTAAGCTGAGGGCACACCTTACGGAAAGCCTCTCTGATAACTCTTCTTGAGCGGTTTCTCTCAACTGCATTGCCGATTTTTTTGCTGGTAGTTATACCAATACGGCAAATTCCCGCGCGGTTCTTTGAATAATAAACAACCAACGCAGGATCAGTTACAGCCTTGCCTCTATTATATAGCCGACGAAAGTCGGAATTTGATTTAAGTGTGACGAAATCTGACACATTATTCTCCCGAATTATCTGGCAGGATTAGTATGTGAGCTGTTTTCTGCCTTTTTTACGACGACGAGCAAGCACCTTGCGGCCGTTTCTGTCTGCCATTCTTTTGCGGAAGCCGTGTTCCATCTTTCTGTGTCTTTTCTTGGGCTGATAAGTTCTTTTCATTTTTATTTCTCCTATCTGTATATTCAGGCAATTTTACGAAGTATGAGAAGTATTAAAAATAAGCCTGTTGTTTAAGTATTATCACCACCGGAAACCATACATTCCGACAGTAGCACATAGCATTATATAAAAAATCACGAAAAAAGTCAATAGCAAAAAGGCATTTATAAAATTCTTGATATTTTTGAAAACTGTTATCCTCATAAACTCCAAGAATTTGGTCATTTCCAACATATATAGCATAGTTTTTTCGTTAATTCAACTCATTGTTGCAACCGTTTTATTGTAGTATATTATAATTATGGGATATTTTAGAGGAGGTTCACTTATATGAAAAAACTGTTTAAACTTGTTGCAATCACCCTTTCCCTTCTTATTATAACAGCACCTTTAGGTGTTGCGGCAGGAAATGTTGTTGCATCGCAAAAACGCTATGAAATAACAAGTCCTTATGAGCTTATTGATTGGGATGCCTGGAAGGCTTATAAAGCCCAGCTCCACTGTCACACAACCGCAAGCGACGGCTATCTTGAGGTTGATGAATCAGTTCAGGCTCATTATGACAAAGGCTATGACATTCTTGCCATTACCGACCACGGAACCCTTAACAGAGGCTGGAATAATGCTCCTGAACTTATACCCGTTCTCCGTCTGGTAAAATACGAAAGAACACAGATGGCTCCTATTGTTCCTCTTGCAGATGATGTATATAACTCCTATCTTAACGGAACTGCTGCCACCACAAACGGCACAATCCGCGAAAATGGTATGATTGATGTTCCGCTTGGAATAGAGCTTAATTTTGCAACACCCATTGCTGACTGTCATCTTACCGGTTATTATGCAGAATATGGTCAGGGACTTATGGGTGTTTTCGGTGACTATGAAACCCCTGCGGCAGGAGTAAATGAAGCCGGCGGTATTACTATGCTTTCTCACATAGGCGAATATGTTTATCCCGATAAGGATTCCGAGGACCACGTTGGCAAGCCCATTGATGAATATTACGTAAATAAATTTGCCCGCCTTTTCCTTGACAATCCCGGTTCAGCCGTTGGTATGGGTATTAACAGTGCAACGGATGCACACACTCGTTGCGACCGAATTCTCTATGACCAGATCCTCAAGAAAACTATTCCGAATGATGTTGTTCCGTGGGGCTTTACATTCTCCGATTCTCACAATGCTGAATCCATAAACTTCGCTTATACAATGCACTATATGCCTGAGCTTTCTAACGATGAGCTCAGAACAAGTATGGAAAACGGAACATTCTTCAGCGTTTCTCATTATTCAAATGGTTTTGAGCTTAATGGTATGAGAGAAATGCCTGAATATATTGAAGAAGAGGTTGACCACGAATCTAACGACACTCCAATGGTAACAAGAGTAGAAATTGATGAAAAAAATGACACAATTACCATCTGGGGCGAAAATTTTGACACAATCACCTGGGTTGCAGACGGAAATGTTATTGAAAGAACCTATGATTGCAACGAAAATGAAAGCATAACAATTGACCTGAATGATTTTGATATAAACTACTTTGTTCGCTTCTATATTACAGGTGAAGATGGCATCTGCTATTCACAGCCATTTGTTATCCGCGAAGAAAACACTCAGTATGATGCAGTTGATGTCCCCGTAACAAAGGATATCTCAACCTTCCTTCGTGATTTAATAACCTGGCTTGATAAAATAGCTTTCCAGAACCCCGGTATAAGAATTTTCAAAATTGTCCTTATGGGATATGACCCCGAAGCAGAAGCAGAAACTGAAACAGCACCTATCGAATAACACTCATTACATCTATTTATCCGTTGCGATTTGTTTCGCAACGGATATTTTTATATCTTTCTCGGTTGATATTTGAAAAGTAATATGGTATTATATTAAAGATATTTTAGGAGATGATTTTTAATGAGCGAATGTACACATGACTGCAGTACCTGTGGTCAGAATTGTTCTTCAAGAACAGAGCCTCAGAGTCTGCTTGAAAAACCACACGAGCTTTCCAGCATCAAAAAGGTTATCGGTGTTGTAAGCGGTAAGGGTGGCGTTGGTAAATCTCTTGTTACAACATTGCTTGCAGTAACAATGCAGAGAAGAGGTTTCAAAACCGCTATTCTTGATGCAGATATTACAGGTCCTTCAATCCCCAAGGCTTTTGGTATCAAAGCTAAAGCACAGGGAACAGAAAGCGGTATTATACCCTGCAAAACAAAAACAGGCATTGAGATTATGTCCGTTAACCTTCTTTTAGAGAATGATACTGACCCTGTTGTATGGCGCGGTCCTGTTATTGCAGGCGCGGTAAAGCAGTTCTGGACAGATGTTATCTGGGATGATGTTGACTTTATGTTTGTTGATATGCCTCCCGGAACAGGCGATGTTCCTCTCACAGTTTTCCAGAGCCTTCCCGTTGACGGCATTGTTATTGTTGCCTCACCTCAGGAGCTTGTTGGAATGATTGTTGAAAAGGCTGCTAAAATGGCAGGGCTTATGAACATTCCCGTTCTTGCCTTTGCAGAGAATATGGCATATTTTGAATGTCCTGACTGTGGCAAAAAGCACAAGGTATTCGGTGAAAGCCATATTGAAGAAATTGCAAAGCAGTATAATGTTGATACGGTTGCACAAATCCCCATTAACAATAAGCTTACTGCTGCAGTTGATGCAGGCGCAGTTGAGCTTTTCGACGGTGACTGGCTTGACAATATTGCAGACAAATTATTGGAAACACTTTAATTACACTAAAAAAGACTTGTCCGCGGACAAGTCTTTTTTGAAAGGTCTTTGTTATGAATATTCTTGTAGCTTGCGATTCGTTTAAAGGCTCTCTTTCTTCTGCAGAGGTTTGCGGAACAATTTCCGAAATACTGAACAAAGCAGATATTGATACTATCGTATGCCCTCTTGCAGACGGTGGTGAGGGTACTGTTGATGCTTTTCGCAATGCTTTAAAATGCGAGGTTAAAACAGTAACAGTACACGACCCGCTTATGAGGGAAATATCTGCTCAGTATGCAATTTCAGAAAACACTGCAATTATTGAAATGGCTGCTGCCTCGGGTATAACTCTTCTTAAAGAAAATGAGCTCAATCCTGAAATCACATCTACCTATGGCACAGGCGAGCTTATTCTTCACGCTATTGAAAGCGGTTGCACAAAAATTATAATCGGCATTGGCGGAAGTGCCACAAACGATGGCGGAAAGGGCTGCCTTGAAGCCTTGGGTGCAGTTTTCACAGACAAAAACGGCACACCTCTCAATCCCGGTGGCGCATCACTTAAGGAGCTTGAAAGCATAGACCTTACAAGCTTTAAAAAAGTTTCGGATTTTGCAGAGCTTATAATAGCATGCGACGTAACCTCTCCACTTTTCGGTGAAAATGGAGCAACAAAAGTTTTCGCAAAGCAAAAAGGGGCTGACGACAGTCAGATTAAAAATCTTGAAAATGCTCTTATACATTTCGGAAAAAAATCCAATGAACTGTTAGGAAAAGATTGTTCAACTCTTCCGGGAACAGGTGCAGCAGGCGGTTTAGGGTTTGCTCTTGTAGCTTTCTGTGGCGGTAAGCTTACCTCGGGTTTTGATGCGGTAAGCACCGCTTTAAGCATAGAAGAAAAGATAAAAAACTGTGATTTTGTAATAACCGGTGAAGGCAAAACAGATGCTTCAACATTATTAGGAAAGCTCCCTGTAAGTGTTGCAAAGCTTTCAAAAAAGCACAACAAACCCTGTATTTTATTAAGCGGTGATATTGAAGCTGCAGTTGATTTATCCGATTATTTTTATAAAGCCTACAAATGCAGACTTCCCTCTGATTCCACCGAGGATGCTATAAAAAATGCAAAATTGCGGTTAATTTCCGCAACAGAAAATTTATTAAAGGATTTAAAGTTTTAGTATGAAAAAGATTGTGCTTTTAGATTTGGATAACACTTTAATCGACTTCAATGAATGTGCAAAACATTCCATTATAAACAGCTTTAATAAACACGGATTTACATATACAGAGGATGTTTTTAAAACCTTTATTACAGAAAACGTTAAAATATGGAAACGCCTTGAAAAAGGTGAAATCACAAAAGCAGAGCTTCGTGCAAACCGTTGGAACATTATTCTCGGAAAATTGGGAATTGACTATGACGGAACAATTATTGAAGAAGAGTTCGAAAACGGTGTGGCTCTGGGAGCTTATGCGGTTGAGGGTGCTTATGAATTATTAGACTACCTTTATCCGAAATACGAGCTATACATAGTTTCAAATGGTTTCCGTTTTGTTCAGGAAAGTCGGCTTAAAATCGGTGATTTCAGGAAATATTTTAAAGATATTTTCCTTTCGGAAGATATCGGAGTACAAAAGCCTGCAAAAGAATTTTTTGACTATTGCTTCGAAAAGCTAAACCAACCAAAAAAAGAAAATGTTATCCTGATTGGCGACAGCCTTTCTGCAGATATTATGGGTGGCTTAAATTATGGCATTGACTGTGTGTGGTTCAACAAAAACGCTGATAAATTACCTGCCGACATTAAGCCAACTTATGTTATTGACAAATTAAAAGATATTGAAAAAATATTATAAAAATGTTGATTTTTACAAAACAATAGAATATAATATAAACGAACAAGGAGCTATCCGATAGACGGTTAGCCTCCACGTAATAATTTGATTATTGAAAACAATCGCCTTATTGGGAAGTTAGGCGGTTGTTTTCTTATTTAGTTCTGATAATAAGAACCGTAAAGAAAATGATGGCTAATACAACGATTGTTTCGTTCATAGCTATCACCTCTACTGACTGCAAATTTCCTTTTCAGGATTTCTATGTAATCAGAGAGTTCAGTCTCTCTGTTAAAGAGACTAACCACCTACCGTTTCAGAATAGCTCCAAGGGGAGAAAAACTCCTCCAATATATTAACATTTAATATTTTAAAATCAATATCAATCGGTTACATCTGCAAATTTTATATTTACAATCTTTTTAAAATCTTCTGTTTTAATCTCAACCTGAATACCGATTTTACCACCGCTGAAAAGTATGTTTTCCATAGCTTCGGCAGTGTTATGAACAATGGTTGGAAACTGTTTTTTCATTCCTACGGGCGAACAACCACCGTGAACATAGCCTGTAAGTGGCAACAAATCCTTTGATTTTATCATTTCTATGCTTTTTTCACCAACGGCACCTGCTGCCTTTTTAAGATTAAGCTCTTTATTAACAGGCACAATAAAAACATAATGTTGTTTTGATTTACCCACAGTTACAAGAGTTTTGAAAACCTCATCAGGATTCTCTCCCAATACTCTTGCTACATCCTCCCCTGCTATTGCACCACTTTCAGTATAGTCGTGCATTTGGTAGGGGATTTTCTTTTGCTCCAAAAGTCGCATAACATTTGTTTTTTCTTGTTTTGCCATTATTCTTCTCCGTAAATTAAAAGTTCTGTATTTTCTTCGCTATACTCAATCTGCTTTGACCAGTTTTTCAGATTTTCAATTCTGTCCTTTAATGTAAGCTCACCTTTTTCAAAATATGTTTTCATATCGCAAAGGTAAATAAATCTTACGCTTTCAACTGCAAAGCAAATTCTCTCTTTTATGCTTTCATCAAAAACAGCTTTTGTAAAATGACGATATAAAACATAAGCGAGAATTTTAGAATATATCATATCAGCTTTTATTTTTTCTTTAAACTCTGTTTCAACATTTAAAATACTTTGAAAATTCTCGCTTAATTTTCTTATATAATCAGTCCAATTTTCGTCAATTGGTTCTGTTTTCTTATAAAGCTCAAGGCTGTTTTTATAATTTCGTATTTTAATTTTCCGGTCACAGAAAGACTCTGTTTTTGAAAGCACTTTCACAAGCTTATCTTCAAAACCGATATCTTTTCTAAAAAGAATTTCAAATAATTTCTCACGAAATGCAGAAAGAAAAATATAAAAATCTGATTCTGCAACATCTTCCTTGGTTTCTAAATCTATTTCTTCTCCGTCACTTTCTTCAACAAGTGAGAACGGCTCTTCGTTTTCCAATAAAATTCTGCAGACCTCTTCGCAACAAAGACCAAGACCGCATTCCGTTACTCCTATAAACCACTCATAAAAACGAGGATGCTCGCGGCATATGTCGCATAAAAAACTTTCACCGCATTTGATAATTATATCGCATAGATTGTCTTTATTAAGAAAGGGACATCGTTCATTTTCTGCAAGCTTGAAGCAATAACTACCATCTTCTGCTTCTGTTATTTGTGAACGAATATGCTCACCAAATGCGGTGAAAGTTTTTTTATATTTTCCAAACGCTTTTTCATCCACATCAATTTCCCAACCAATGCAACAGCTATCACTGCACTTATCTGCAATACATTTGAATTTATCATAAAAATCGGGCTTAATAATAAACATATCAACCTCTTACAACATCAACAACTATAATTCTTTCTTCTTTATATTTAAACTTTATCTGCAAGTCTTCAAAAGCAAGTCCGTAAACTCTTTCTTCATCATTCTGGTATGACGGTCTCGGGTCAAGAGAAAGCAATTCTGTTATATTTTTAATTTGGCTTTCAGTAAGCTTTTCCTTTAATCCGCCAGATATTTCCACTTGAAAATAATGGTTTTTATGCTCCTCTGCAAAACCGCCTTTTGCATTTTCTATACAATCAACATAGGGAAGATAGGGCTTAATGTCGTAGATGGGGGTATTATCTGCTAAATCGCCACCACTTACAATAAGAATTTTTCCGTTTCCCCCTTCTTCAACACTTTCAAGTTTAACACAAGAAAGACCTAAAGAATTAGGACGAAAGGGTGAACGGGTTGCAAACACCCCTACCCTTTTATTGCCACCTAAACGAGGCGGTCTTACTGTGGGCGACCATTGTTTATTATTTTGAGAAAAGCCCCATATAAGCCAGAGGTGTGAATACTGCTCAATATCTCTTATACAGTTCTCGTCACGATATTCTTCGCAAAACTCAATTACAGATTTCACAGACGGTGCAAGTCCACTTTGACGAGGCACTCCGAATTTTTCTTTATAGCCATTTCTGATATATGCAATGGGTTCAATAACAAAAGATTCCTTCTTATCCAAAAAAACAACACCGCCCTTCGTGATATATACTGTATAAATATATACCACAAAAGACGGTTTTCGTCAATTTTATTCCATTTTGAATGTTATTATTACCGCACCTGTATTATCCTCGGAAACAACTGCACTTTCGAAGCTTTTCGGTATAAAAATATTCTCTGTATTCTGCCTTGTTATAAGATAATTTTCATAAGAATAGAACTTACCTAATTCAAAAAAATCAATATAATCTTCAAGGGTGATTTTGCTTTCATTTATTATTTTGGAATGGGGAAGCCCTACATATCTCAAATGCCAGGGTTCAAAGGAAATACCTGTCTTTTTCTCACCAAAAATCGGGTATCTTATTATAAATCCGTAGTCTCCGCAATTCTCATTTACGAACTGTCCTGACGGAGATTTTATAAAGCTTTCACCTGCAAAATTCTTTACAAAAACATCAAGAGCAAGTCCTGTCTGATGCTCACTGCAACCCGCTTCCTGCGCCGTTTCGCCCTCTTCTGCTTTTACTTCCTTTTGCTTTTCATAATCTCTGTATGCACTTGAAATAAAAAGTGTTTCCCCTGTTTCATCAAAAAGAGCTTCACTTAAATTATCAAAAGAATCTTTAGCACAAGCGTTCATTTCCACCGCGCGTTCATCGTGATAAACAGTTTTCGGAATATAATCTTCGCTAATTATATATTTTTCATTTACCATAAGCAAGGCTTCGTTTACAGTTACATTTTCATATTTCAAAAATTCATCAAGTGATATAGATTCCGTCTCTGAAAGCTTTGTTTCTTTTACCTTACTTATTTCACATGTTGAAACACGGGAAAGATAATCAAGAGTTATAAATTTAATTTCGTTTCTGAAAAACAATTCAAAGCCTATGATAATAAAAACCAAAATCCATAATAAAACAAGAATTTTTGTGCCGGTTTTACGTTTCTTTTTTATATTCTTATTCAAAAAAATCGCCCCTTTACTGTATTTAACCACAGTAAAAGAACGACTAAATTAAAGAAAAGTTAAGAAAAGGTTAAAACTCATTTTATTTCTTTATCCATAAAAACTCTTGAACCTGTTGCACCGCGCTGACCCTGATATTTACCGTTATATGGATTTATTGCTTTATCATCCATTTTTGCAAAAACAATTGCTTTATATATCCTTTAAAATTTTCCAATAACCAAATCGCTTTCCGCCCTCACGGACAATAATTTCTTTTTCTTGCAAGGATAAAATTATTCTTTTTACCGTTCTGTCAGACTTTTTTATCCCTATTGATATTTGTTTTTGTGTTATCTTTGGATTTTCTTTTAACAAATTCAAAACAACACGTTCTTCCAAAGTGACATTTAGAGCGCAGTCCAAAGTGCCATTTTGGCACTTTGGAACAGATTTTATATGCAAATATCTGTTTTTCAATTCGTTATTTTCGCCTAAAAGCAAATTTCTTAAAAAGGATTCCAAAAACTCTGTTGTTTCGTGAATATCTTTTTTCAAATTGGTATAATTGGCTCCTACTAAGGCATTTCTGAAATACCATGCATTTTCTGCAAAAATATCGTTTGTAACATCAAACCCTAATGTTCTGAGATATTTTATAAAAAATACTGTCTTTCACAGTATTATTTCGTATAAATATATATCGCAAAAGACGTTGCTTTTTATTTTAACACTATTAAATTAAAAATTAATTGCTATTCAAAGTACCTTCAATATTTTCTTTTAAATTAACGATACCTTTAACTCTTAATAGTTTATAGTTGGTTTTCTTATACACAGCTTCTAAAAATCTGTCTCTTTCATATTGTTTATCATTGTGCGAATAGTCGTCTAATTCTATTAACAATTCAATTTTCAAATTTTGAGGATTTGCCAATGCAAAATCCACATGTTTTCTGTTTATTTTGTTGAAATATGTTTGCCATTGACCTCTATCCATTGGCTCAACTTCAACTAAATCCGCAACTCTAACTTTTGATAAAACAACAAGATTTTTTTCATCTGCAATTTTCTTTAGTTCTTTGTAAAAATAAAGTTCGTTTTTGGTTAAAAAATATTTTGGTCTATAAGGTATATATTGATTTTGATAATATTCATCAATAGACTCTTTTTCGTCCAACATATTATTATCTTGTTGATTAAAAACTTGTGGTTGAACTATGTTTTGTGTTGCAGTTCTATCGTTTTTCTTGGATTTTGAAAACTTTTTGATAATAAAAACAACAAGTATAATCGGACCTACAAATATACCTACAGTAATAACTAAAGTTAAAATTCCTGCTATCAACTCTACCATAATTTTGCTCTCCAACTTATATTACACCCCCGACTATAAAAGTCGGGGGTGTTCTGCGCAAAAAGCGCGGTTTTATCAATATACTTTTCTCTCTGTATATCCTGTATGAAGGATGTCGTGTGCCTTGTGGCTGCCGGGTTCACCGAAGAATTCGTCATAAATTGCTTTGATGTCAGGATTCTGGTGTGATTTTCTTACAGGAAGATTTTCATCATCGTTGTAAAGACCTGCTGCACGAATTGCTCTTACATCCTCAAAGTTGCGGATTGATGCGGGAACGATGGGCTGACCGCCGCCGTTTACGCAACCACCGGGACAAGCCATAATTTCAATGAAATCATATTTCTTTTCGCCGGATTTAACCATCTCAAGAACCTTCTTAGCATTTGCAAGACCTGAAGCAACTGCAACATTAACTGTTACACCATCAAGGTCATAAGAAGCTTCCTTAACACCTTCAACGCCACGAACTGCCTTGAATGTTGCAAGGTCTGTAAGCTCTTTACCTGTAACAACCTCGTAAGCTGTACGAAGAGCAGCTTCCATAACACCACCGGTTGCACCGAAGATTGTACCTGCACCTGAACCAAGTCCGAAGGGTGCATCAAACTCTGCATCGGGGATTGCTCTGAAGTTGATACCTGCTTTTTTGATCATTCTTGCAAGCTCTCTTACTGTGATTGAAGCATCAATATCAGCAAGGCCTTTAACTGCGCTGTAATCTGTTCTTTCTGCTTCGAATTTCTTAGCAGTACAGGGCATTACAGAAACAACAAAGATATCTTTGGGGTCGATACCCATTTTTTCTGCATAGAAAGTTTTTGCTACAGAACCGAACATACCCTGAGGTGACTTACAGGAAGAAAGGTTCTTAATAAAGTCGGGGTAATAATGTTCGCAATATTTAACCCAACCGGGTGAGCAAGATGTGATAAGAGGAAGGTTTTTGCCTTCTTTGAATCTTGCAAGGAACTCTGTTGCTTCTTCCATAATTGTAAGGTCAGCAGCAAAGTTTGTATCAAATACTCCGTCAAAGCCGAGCATTTTGAGAGCGGAAACCATTTTACCGGTAACAACAGTACCCATTTCATAGCCGAACTCTTCACCAAGACCTACACGAACTGCAGGAGCAGTCTGAACAACAACGTGCTTTGTGGGGTCATTAAGAGCGTCAAATACTTTCTGAGTGTCATCTCTTTCAGCAAGAGCACCTGTGGGACAAGCAGTGATACACTGACCGCAGGAAATACAAGCAACATCACCAAGGTTGTATTCAAAAGCAGAGCCGATATGAGTATCAAAGCCACGAGCGTTTGCACCGATAACGGAAACAGCCTGGGTTTTGTCACAAACTGCTACACAACGACGGCAAAGAATACATTTTTCATTGTCGCGATACATATGTGAAGCACTTGCATCAATAGCATAGTTTACAAATTCACCTGCGAATGCATTTTCATCAGCGATACCATATTCATGGCAAAGCTTCTGCAATTCACAGCTACCGCTTCTTACACAAGAAAGACATTCCTTCTTATGAGTTGAAAGGATAAGCTCAAGAGTTGTTTTTCTTGCCTCGATAACCTTAGGAGTATTGGTGAAAATCTCCATACCCTCGTTAACGGGGAATACGCAAGCAGCAACAAGGCTTCTTGCGCCTTTAACTTCAACAACGCAGATACGGCAAGCACCGATAGCGTTGATTTCTTTAAGATAGCAAAGAGTAGGAATTTCAATACCTACCTGATGAGCAGCTTCAAGAATTGTGGAACCGGCAGGAACCTGATAATCGAAGCCGTTAATTTTAATATTTACTGCATTTTCCATTATTTAGTTCCTCCTTATTTATTTACTGCTTTAAACTTACAGTTACCAATACATACGCCACATTTTACGCACTTTTCAGCATCAATCTGGAAGGATGCAAGCTTGTGACCGGGAGCGATGTAGTCAGTTCTTGTAATAGCATCAACAGGACAGTTTTTAGCACAGATACCGCAACCGATACATTTTTCCATATCAATGGAGAATGTAACAAGGTCTTTACATACGCCTGCAGGACATTTTTTATCAACAACGTGTGTGATATATTCATCTCTGAAGCGTTCATATGTTGAAAGAACAGGGTTGGGAGCTGTCTGACCAAGACCGCAAAGAGAGTTATCTTTGATGTAGTGGCAGAGCTTTTCCATTCTGTCAAGGTCTTCCATTGTACCTTTACCGCTTGTGATTTTTTCAAGAATTTCAAGAAGTCTTCTTGTACCAACACGGCAGGGAGTACATTTACCACAAGACTCGTCAACAGTAAATTTAAGGAAGAATTTAGCAATATCAACCATACAGTCGTCTTCGTCCATAACGATAAGACCACCTGAACCCATCATTGCACCTTTTGCAACAAGGTTATCATAGTCGATTTCAATATCGAGAAGGCTTGCGGGAAGGCATCCGCCTGAGGGACCACCTGTCTGAGCAGCCTTGAATTTTTTGCCGTTGGGGATACCGCCACCGATATCTTCAACGATTTCGCGAAGGGTTGTACCCATGGGAACTTCAACAAGACCTGTGTTGTTGATTTTACCACCGAGAGCAAATACCTTTGTACCCTTGCTGGTTTCAGTACCCATTGTGTTGAAGAATTCAGCACCATGGAGAATAATCTGAGGAATATTTGCGAAGGTTTCAACGTTGTTTTCTGTTGTGGGCTTGCCGAAAAGACCCTTAACTGCCGGATAGGGAGGACGGGGACGAGGCTCACCACGGTTACCTTCGATAGATGTCATAAGAGCTGTTTCTTCACCGCAAACGAATGCACCTGCACCAAGACGGATGAAGAGGTCGAAGTCGAAGCCTGAACCGAAGATATTTTTACCGAGAAGACCGTATGCACGAGCATCGTCAATAGCCTTCTGCAAACGCTGAACAGCAATGGGGTACTCTGCACGAACATATACATAACCCTCTGTTGCACCTGTTGCATAACCGCAAAGAGTCATAGCTTCAACGAGACAGTGGGGGTCACCTTCAAGAACTGAACGGTCCATGAATGCACCGGGGTCACCTTCGTCAGCATTACATACAACATATTTCTGGTCTGCCTGATTAGCAGCTGTAAAGCTCCATTTACGGCCTGTGGGGAATCCACCGCCGCCTCTTCCGCGAAGACCTGAATCAATAACAGTCTGAATAACCTCCTGAGGGGTCATCTGAGTAAGAGCTTTAGCAAGAGCCTGGTAGCCATCGTAAGCAATATATTCTTCGATATTTTCAGGGTCAATAACACCGCAGTTACGAAGAGCAACACGATGCTGTTTTTTATAGAAGTTAGTTTCATTCAAGGGTTTAACTGCATCTTCGGTTACAGTCTCACTGTAAAGAAGTCTTTTAACAATTCTACCTTTGAGAAGGTGTTCTTCAACGATTTCGGGAATATCTTCAAGCTTAACCTCGCTGTAGAAACAGCCTTCGGGATAAACAATCATAATGGGGCCTAATGCGCAAAGACCGAAGCAACCGGTTCTTACAACCTGAATTTCTTCATCAAGTCCTTTTTCCTTAATGTTAGCATTAAGTGCATCAATAAGCTCACCGCTGTGGCTGGAGGTACATCCGGTACCGCCGCAGACAAGTACATGAGAACGATACATTTATTCTTTCCTCCTTATTCGGTAACTGCGCCAACAGTGTATTCTGCTACGGGCTTACCGTTAACGATATGCTCGTTAACAACTTTAACTGCTTTTTCTGCAGTCATCTGAACGTAAGTAACCTTTTCCTTACCGGGTTCAAAAACTTCAACAATAGGTTCATACTGACACATACCGATGCAACCGGTCTGTGAAACAGCAACATTCTTTACATTTCTTTTTGCAATCTCTTCAGTAATCGCTTTAAGAACAGGACGAGCTCCTGCTGCGATACCGCAGGTTGCCATACCAACAACAACTCTGATACCGTCGTTACCGTCAGCGTCACGAGCAGCCATCTGAGCCTGTGCTTTTTCTTTTATAGCAAGTAACTCTTCAAGTGATTTCATATCATTCATTCCTTTCAATAAATAACTGTTCACTATTTTCTTTGATATAATCTTCAATCCAACTTATAACCGATGGTTCCGAAAGCGGAACTCCGTCAAGGATTATTTTTATATCGGCAGATTTAAACGTAAACTCTTTACCGTCAATACTACGGGTATAAACGAAATCCTTGTCCTCATTCATGGACACAATAGTTGCTATTGTGGAAGCCATATCGCCCAAAGGGGTAAAGTCGATACTATCTGTTTTAAACAGAGCATCAACTCTTGTTCCTACACCTACCTGAGAGGTTATTGTAAAACTGCCACCCGTCTGTTCTGCCGCCAATTTAAAAAGTGGTATTCCCATACCAACCTTTCTTGTTGTTCGGGTTGTAAAAAACGGGTCTTTTACATTTTCAACCTGCTCGGGTGTCATTCCCTTGCCATTGTCATAAATACCGATGAGAAGAGTTTTCTCAACTGTATTCTCTTTAACAAGTATCTCTGTGAGAGATGCACCTGCAGCAATGGAATTCTGAGCAATATCGAGAACATTTAATGATAGTTCGCGCATAACGCTTAGTTCATATATTTAGCAAGAATTCCGGGAACATCGTCTGCGGTGATTTTGCCGTAAACTTCACCATTGATTGTGAAAACGGGAGCAAGACCGCAAGCACCGATACAACGGCATTCTTCAAGTGAGAACTTGCCGTCCTGAGTGCATTCACCGGGTTCAATACCGAGAATTTCACTGATTTTGTCAATAATGGGCTGAGCACCTTTAACGTAACAAGCAGTACCAAGGCAAACAGAGATGTCATACTCGCCTTTGGGAGAAAGTGAGAACTGAGCATAGAAGGTTGCTACGCCGTAAATTTTCTCCAACGGGATGTCCATACCCTCTGCAATCATTACCTGCACTTCGCGAGGAAGGTAACCGTAGATACCTTGTGCCTCCTGCATAACGTGCATAAGCTGACTCTTGTCGCCTTTGCACTCTGCAATTACTGCATCGAGTTTTGCTTTCTGCTCAGGTGTGCCGTTAAAAGGTATTGTGCTGATTTTCTTGAGCATTAGATTTCCTCCATTCAGATTGTGTTTGTTGCGGGTAAATGCAAAATCGCAATTTACCACTTTACATACGTTAGAATTATATCACAATAAAAGGCTTAATGTCTATACCAAATTTCGACTTTTTTGCCTTTTTTGACAATTTTTTAACATTTTTATGTTTTGCACAAATGACAGCCGAAACTTTTTTCGGTTTTTTATATATAATTTTAAGCTTTTATATGTTAAAATGTAATAGTGCATAAATATCTCTTTGATTCGGAGGAGCTTATATGAAAATAAGTGAAATTAAATCCATTCTCAATGCAGAGTTAATCTGCGGTGAAGAATTTATTGAAAACGAGGTTCACACCGCCTGCGGTAGCGATATGATGAGTGATGTTTTGGCTTATGTTAAAGAGCAAGCCGTTCTTCTTTCAGGTCTTGTTAACCCTCAGGTTGTAAGAACTGCAGAAATGATGGATATGAAATGCATCGTTTTTGTTCGTGGCAAGCAGCCTGATGAAGATATAATTGAGCTGGCAATTGAGCGTGATATTGTTCTTCTGGGAACAAAGCTTGAAATGTTTACCTCCTGCGGTCTTCTTTATAAAAATGGTCTTAAAGGAGGCAGCGGTATATAATGGAGCTTCTTTCTTTACACTATGATGTCAGTGGAACAGACTTCACCTGTGCAGGTGAGGCTTCAAGCAAAATCAAGAGAAATCTTAAAGAATTGGGATTCCCCACATCAGTTATAAGAAATGTTGCCATTGCCGTTTACGAGGGCGAAATCAATTTAGTTATACACGGCGGCGGTGGCGTTATTGACGTTGAAATATCCCCCGAGTGTATTTCAATAATTCTTGCTGACCAGGGTCCCGGCATTCCCGATGTATCTCTTGCTATGCAGGAGGGTTATTCAACTGCACCTGATAATGTTCGTCAGTTAGGCTTTGGTGCAGGTATGGGTCTTCCCAACATAAAAAAATATACTGATGAAATGATTATAGAAACAGAGGTCGGAAAGGGAACAACAATCAAGCTTAAGGTTTTTGTTAAATAATCCGACTGAAAGGAATTGCTATGGATACATATTTCCACTCTGTGCGCCTTGACAGAGAAAAGTGCCGAGGCTGTACTAACTGCATAAAGCGTTGCCCCACACAAGCAATCCGTGTGCGAAACGGCAAGGCTGTAATTATAAAAGAGCGTTGTATTGACTGCGGTGAATGTATTCGTGTTTGCCCCCATCACGCAAAATATGCAAGCCGTGATGTGCTTTCTCAGATTGAGGATTACAAATACAAGGTGGCTCTTCCCGCCCCTGCTCTTTACGGACAATTCAATAATTTAGATGATGTGAATATAATTCTCAATGCACTCCCCTCCTTAGGCTTTGACAGTGTTTTTGAGGTATCAAAGGCGGCAGAGCTTATTTCAGAGGCAACAAGAATTTATATGCAACAGAACACTCATATAAGACCTCTGCTTTCCTCTGCATGTCCTGCAGTTGTAAGGCTTATAAGAGTGTGCTTTCCCGAGCTTGTTGATAACATTATGCCTATAACTGCCCCCGTTGACGAGGCAGGTCGCCTTGCAAGAATAAAGGCGGTGCAAAAAACAGGGCTGAAGCCAGAAGAAATCGGTATTTTCTTTATCACTCCCTGTCCTGCAAAGGTTACCGCCATAAAGCAACCAATCGGTATTGAAAAATCCCATGTTGACGGGGCTATTGCAATTAATGATATTTACCCCCTGCTTTTAAAGGCTATGGAAAAAACCGAAGGCTCAGATGAGCTTAAAGCCCTGCACGAAAGCGGTGTAATCGGAATCGGTTGGGCAACAAGCGGTGGCGAGGCATCGGGCACATTACACGATAATGCTCTTGCCGCAGACGGCATTGAAAACTGTATGAAAATTCTTGAAGAGGTTGACAGAGGCACTCTTGATTCTGTTGATTTCATTGAACTGAACGCCTGTCAGGGTGGTTGCGTTGGCGGTAGCCTCACCTCTGAAAACCCCTTTATTGCAAAATCCCGATTAATGAAGCTCAGAAAATACAGTCCTATTTCCTGCAACCATTTAGGGAACAGGGTTATTCCCACAGAGCTTCTTTGCACAAGCCCCGTTGAGCCCTGCGATGATGTTATGAAGCTTGCAGATAATGTTACGGAGGCTATGGCAAGAATGAACAGAATGAAGGAGCTTCTCAAGGTATTCCCGGGTCTTGATTGCGGCACCTGCGGCGCTCCAAGCTGCAGAGCATTAGCCGAAGATATTGTCCGCGGTTATACCACAGAGCACGACTGCGTTTTCAGAGCAAGAGAGGAGCTTCAGGAATTGGATAGCGGCGAAAGCCTTGACCGCTTTATTCCTGCACCCTTCAGAGAGAAAAAGGATTAATTTATATGACAGTAAAAGAATTACAAGAAAAATTAAACTTACGATACATCTGCAATGAAGGTCTTGCAGAAGAAAAAGAGGTTACAGGCTGCTACTGTGGGGACCTTCTAAGCTGGGTTATGTCAAAGGCTACCGAAGGTGATGCATGGCTTACTGTTATGGGGAATGTAACCTCTATAGGTGTTGCAGTTCTTGCTGATGTTGCTTGCATTATTCTTACAGAAAATGCACCTGCAGATGCAGATGCAATTAAACGAGCAGAAGAAAATGATGTCGTTATTCTCGGCACTGAAAAAAACGCATATCAGGTTGCCGTTGAAATTTCAAAGCTGATATGAAATTACATTACGATTTCCACATCCATTCCTGCTTAAGCCCTTGTGGCGACAGTGATATGACCCCCAATAACATTGTTAATTTTGCTAAGCTTATGGGGTATGATGCTATCGCTCTTACCGACCACAATACTGCACTCAACTGCCCTGCAGTTGCAAAGCTTGCGGAAGAAAACGGCATAACATTCATTCCCGGAATGGAATTATGCACTTCCGAAGAGGTACATATAGTTTGTTTGTTTTATAGTTTAGAGGATGCATTGAGCTTTTCCGATTATGTAAAATCCACTATGCCACCTATAAAAAACAAGCCCGCAGTTTTCGGTGAGCAATTAATATGCGATGAGAACGATAATATCATAGGCCGGGAGGAAACCTTGCTTGTTACCGCAAGCGGTATAAGCACGGAAAGGGTTGTAAAAAAGGTTTCTGAATACAACGGAATATGCTACCCTGCCCATATTGACCGTTCTTCATTCAGTATTCTTTCAAACCTTGGTATTATTGATGACTATTTCGGTTTTAAATGTGCAGAGATATATGATATAACGAAAGAGGATGAGCTCATAGATAAGCACCCCTATCTGAAGGAATTAAAAATACTTTCCGATTCGGATGCTCATTACCTTGAAAATATGCGGCTACCGCAACAAACAATTGATGTAGCCGAAAATAGTGTTAAAGCTATTTTAGATTACCTGAGCTGCTAAAAAAAGAAAGGAGATAAGTGAATGGAAAACAGAGAAACAGTTTCTACTTTAACGGCAGAGCCTCGTCGTTATGTGGGCAAAAAGGAAACTCTTGCTTATGTTCTCAACGACGTTGCGGCAAGTCTTAACATTGACGATTATAAAGAGCGTTATATTTATGACGTTGTTAAAATCGACTTCAACTATCTTGCCATTCAGAATGTTATTGCAACTGTGTGGGACACCTTCAATGATACCTTTATCGGTGTTATGGTTGACAAAACCCGTACCCGTTGGGGTAAATTCAAGCCCTATGTGCTTTTTGGTGAAATTCCCCTGACAATCCTTGGTATGTGGTATTGGTTAATACCCTTCCTTTTCCCCGACACTCCCGGTAACTATTTACCAAAATGGATTTTCTATTTTGCAATGAGCATTATTACCGAAACTGCGGGAACATTCACCTCTGTTGCAAAAACAGGCTTCCTTTCCACAATAACCCCTGAGCCTCTGGAGCGTTCAAGGCTGATTGCTCTGGCAAACGTATCCTCCCATCTGGTTGAGGACTTACCCAAGCAGGCATTCGGTATTATATATGACCTTATTGCAAACAAAAAGCTGAATCTTCCGTTGCAAAAACTCTTCTCGGGCTTTGGTATCGCTTGCGCGGCAGCTTCCGCAGCAATGGCACTTTTCTTTATTACAACATCAAGAGAGCGTGTTTCTCAGTCAATTAAACAGCCCTCGGTCAAGCACTGTCTCAAGGCGGTTATCAGCAACAAGCCGATGAGAACATATCTTCTTTCCGAGTTCCTTGCGGGCTTCAGTATTTCAAAGAGCAGAACCAACTTCTACATAGATGTTTTAGGCTCAGTAACCTGGAAAACAATTGTTGGTATCCCTGCATTCCCCATTAAGTTTATAAGCTATAGCTTCGTTGAGCCCTTAAGACGAAAATTCGCAACAAAAACCCTCTGGATTCTTGAGGATTTCTGGACCGATATGCTATGGATGATTGTTTTCGGTATAGGCTCAATTAATAAAAACTTTATGAAAAAGCCCATCATCCTGCCTATGATGGCTATTGAAGAAATTTTTGAAATGTGCGTTTACGGTCTTCGCCGGGTTATTCCTGCAGAAATCCGTAATGAAGCTCTTGACTACTGCGAATGGCAGAACGGCTACCGTTCAGAAGCTATGATAGGCGTTTCAATGAGCCTTATTTCAAAGCTTCAGGGTGCGGTTATGGGTAGCGTAAATAACATTGTTATGGGTAAAATCGGTTATACTCAGGGTCTTGAAATCGGCACTCAGACCGACAAAACAAAATGGTGGATTTTCGCACTTGGCACAGGTATTCCGATTATCTCTTCAAGCTTAGGTATCATTCCCAAATTCTTCTACCCCCTTTCTGCAGAAACCCGTGAAAAGATGTATGCAGACCTTCAGGAAAGAAGAGCTGCAATGGCAGAATTTATGAAAACTGCTACCAAAGAAGAAATTGACGCAATGGCAGAAAAGCAATTGCAGGGTCAGTTCGATTAAATACAAAAAGAACCAGGTGTCAGCTCTGACACTTGGTTCTTTCATTTTTAATTGTATTTTTCTGCTTGCAAGCGGAACATATAGGCATATTTGCCATCAAGCCGCATAAGCTCCTCGTGAGAGCCCTGCTCAATAATCTCGCCCTTTTCAAGCATATAAATTTCATCTGCCATAACAGTTGTTGAAAGGCGATGCGAAATAAACAAAACCGTTTTTTCATTTGCAGCTTTAGCCATAGATTGATTAAGAGCATATTCTGCAACAGGGTCAAGGTTCGCACTTGGCTCATCAAGAATTGCAAAAGCACAATTCTTATAAAAGGCTCGGGCAATAGCAATTTTCTGAGCCTCACCACCTGACAAGGAAACACCCTCGTCATCAAACTCCCTTAAGAGAATGCTATCAGTACCTTCAGGAAGAGCGCGGTTGAAATCTGCCGCCTTAACAGCCTCTTCAACCCTTTCCTTATGGGGCTTGGCATCCATTGAAACATTCTCACCTAAGGTTGCACCAAAAAGTGAAAAATCCTGAAAAACTGCCGCAAAGTTTTTGTGATATTGCTTAATATCCCATTCCTTGATATCAACACCATCAATGGTTATCGCACCATCGGTAACATCATAAAGCCTTAAAAGTAAATTTGTAAGAGTTGTTTTACCTGCACCATTATAGCCAACAAGGGCTATTTTTTTATAAGGTGAAATTTCAAGATTTATATTTCTGAGAACATATTTTTCAGTACCCGGGTATTTGAAAGATACGTTTTCAAATCTGATAACAGGTGGTTTCTCAAAAACAGTTGTTTTGGTACCGGAAATCATTTTTTCCTTTGCATTCATAAATCGGCGGAATTTTTCAACATAAAGACCGTTTTCTCTGACATTGATTGCCAGGTGGCTTGTTAATGCAAAAACACTTGTGCTGATTGATGCTGCTCCGTTAAAGGTTGCGGCAAAATCACCCATTGTAACTTCTTTTGTAACAATAGCTTTATAACCCATCAGAAGAGTTATGCCAAGATAAATCAGCAAAGTCATAGGAAGGGATTCCTGACAGAAATATAATTTCCACTGCTTAGTAAGGTAGGGTGAAACTGTTTTTAATCTGTCAAAAATATTCTGATTATATCTTCTTTCAACCATTTCGCCTGCGCGGGAAAGCCTTAATTCCTTTGCATAATCCTGCAAATAGAACACACGGCTGAAATAAAGATTTTTTCTGTCAAGAGGTGTCATTGCCTCTGTTCTTTCAACATTGACCCTTGCAATAACTCTTCCGATTGGTGTCATAATTGCAACACATACTATAACGAAGAGAAGGCAAACAGGGTCAATGGAAACAATAACAGCCCCGATAGTTAAAACACTTATAACATTTGTGAGAACATCCTGAATATCCTGAAGAACAGTGTAGGCTCTTTCGTTCATAGAATTCATAGCAAGAACAAGGTCATTGTAATACTCAGGATTATCATAAGCCTCGTAATCCATTTTTGCCGCTTTTTCATAAATGGTTTTATATACCGCAAAATACAGCTTTTCCTTCTGCTTAGGCATTGAGATTTCATAAAAAAGCGTAGTAAAAAGATTTGTTACAATAACAAACACAACGAATAAAACAAGAGCTACTGCTACCCTGTAATAATCCCTGCCCTCTGTTGCAACGTCAATTATATATTTCAATAAAACAACATTAGATAGTGTCCACGGAAGATTTGCAAGAACATCAAAAAACAAATAACCGCAAACCATAAATGGTGTATGCTTAAAAATAAATTTCAGCATATAAATATTGTTTTTTATTGTATTTGTTTTTTCATTTGAGTTTTTACTCATCTATGCCCACCTCCTTATAACCGGAAGCCTGAAGGGTGAACATTTCCTGATAATAACCATTATTGCTCATAAGCCTTTCGTGATTACCCTGCTCTTCAAGAACACCTTTGTTAAACACCAGAATATTATCAGAACGGGTTGCGCTGGAAAGGCGATGGGAAATATAAATTACGGTTTTACCCTTTGTGCCCTCTATGAGTGCATCATACATTTTGCTTTCTGCAACAGGGTCAAGAGCAGATGAAGGCTCATCAAGAACAGCAATATCAAAATCTCTTGCAAAAAGGCGGGAAATAGTAACCTTTTGAGTCTCTCCGCCTGAAAGAAGAATACCGTCCTTATCAAACTCCTTTGTAAGAATCGAATTTTCTTTATTGGGTAGCTTACCTATTTTTTCATAAACGCCTGCCCTCTTAAGAGCATCAACAGCGGTTTTTCTGTTTTCTTCATTAACCTCTTCTGACAGAACATTTTCTGCAACAGTCATTGCGAAAACTCTGTAATCCTGAAAAACGCAGGCAAATTTCTCTCGATATTTCAAAAGGTCATATTCCTTAATATTGATACCATTATAAAGAATTTCACCCTCAGTTACGTCATAAAGGCGCATTATAAGCTTTGACAGGGTAGTTTTACCCGCACCATTGTGACCAACAACTGCAATGGTCTGCCCTTTTTCAATTCTGAAGGATATATCCTTTAAAATATAATCGCTGTCATCCTTATATCTGAAGGAAACATTTTTAAATTCAAGGCTTTGAAAATCCTCGGGAATTGCATCTCCACCCTGAATTTTAATTTCATATTCAAGAAATTCTCTTAAATTCTGAACCCATAAGCAATGCTTTTGCTGCATTGCAAAATACCTTGCCAATTGATTTGTTTTATTTCTGCAGGTTGTGATGGCAGAAACCAGAACAGAAAACTGTGAAATGGGTATATTTTGCGCCACAAGAAGTCTGTAGCAACCATAAACAAAGCCACCTGTAACCGGAATAATTTCCGCAAAATAGTCGGAAATACATTCATAAAGAGCTATTTTCCAACCATATTTTTTTATTACGGTTATATTCTTCTCAATTGCAGAACGGAAGCGCTTTTCCAGAACCACAAAAATATTTGTTGTTTTTATTTCTTTTGCGAAATCCTTAAGAAGAATTGTTCTTCTTACATAGTCCTTTTCCCTTTCAAAAGGAGTCATTTCCTTTTCTTTTTCAAGCTCAACATTGTTTTTACGCACTCTGAACCACATAACAACAACAGGACAAAGAATAAAAACAAGAAGCCAGGGGTCAATTGAAATAAGGTAGCTGACAAGGAATACAATACTGACAACTGACCCTAATGTCCAGGCAGAGCCTTCAATTATTCTTTTAAAGCCACCCTGATTCACAACCCAGGTTGCTCTGTTATATTTGTCAAAAAACTCAGGATTTTCATAGCAGCCTAATTCTACCTCCTGGGCTTTTTTGAAAATAAGTGCGTTTATATAGCTTTCGCATTTGATTTCAAATTTTATTCTTACGGTATAAACATCAATATAGCCAATTAAATCAACGAGAAGCTTTCCTATAACAATAATGCACATTCTTATGGCAAACTCCTGAAAGCTTCCGTTGTTTTCTATAATAGATAGTGCTGTTTCAAGAAACATTACATTAATCACAACAGCATAATAAACATTTTCTGCAATATAAGAAAAATAAATAATAAAAAGGGATAAAGGCGCACATTTTAATGCACACCCTAACATAAAAGCGGTATTTTTGATTATGTACGCCTTCTGTCTTTCCTTTTTCTTGATTCTGCTCATTTATTTACTCCACAAAAACTATGGTGAAGGGAATTATCCGATCCATATTTTCTACAGGCGGATTTTCATTCATCCTAAAGTACATAAATTGTATATAAAATCTTTCTTGTTGTCAATAAAAAAACCCGAGAACCTTACGATTCCCGGATATATTTTTTAATATTTATCTTTAATTTTTAGTCCTGTTGTGTTATATGCACTCTTATAAGAACCGCTGTAAGCGCGAACCGAATAGTAATAGGTTTTGCCTTTTTTAGCAGTTTTATCGAAATAAGAGGTAGCTGAAGCATCTGTTACCTTGGCAAGCTGTTCCCAATCACCTGAACCGGTTTTGCGATAAACATAGTAGCCTGATGCACCTGTAACAGAATTCCACCTGAAGCTTATACCGGTTTTATAACTTGTTACGCCTTCAAGCTCAGGTCTTTCAAGGCGTTTTATCTTAAGTCCGTCCGCAATATAAGTAGAGCGATAGCTGCCCGATGTGGCAACAACAGTATAGGTATAAACCCTGCCTGCAACCGCAGCTTCATCTACAAATGAGGTTGCCTTCTGGGTTCTGCCCACCTCAACCCAGCTTGTAGAGGAGGTTTTTCGGTAAACAACATAACCTGATGCACCTGTTACCTTGCTCCAATCAACTAAAACACCCTTTGTTTTGTTGGATGCCTCCTTGAGTGCAGGCGGTGAAAGGCGTTTGATTGTCCAGCCGCTTGTATTGTAGCCTGAAAAAATCTTACCGTTATAAGCCTTTACTGTATATTTATAGGTTTTACCATCCTGAACATTTTTATCCGTATAAGAGGTTTTTGTTGCAACCGCAACCTTCTTCCAGGATTTTTCATCAGGTGCCTTGCGGTAAACATAATAGCTTTTTGTACCCGAAATTTTACCCCAACTTACAGTTATTGCGGTAATCTTGTTAGCGAGTGTAACCTCGGGAGAAGCATAGTAGGTAAAGCTCCTTGCAGCATAATAGCTTGTGCAATCGCTTGCAAGAGCTCTCACTGCATAGTAATATTTAACGCCATTTTTTGCAGTTTTATCTGTATATGCAGTTTTTGAGGATGAGAGAGTTTTTATTGTTTTCCATTCTCCCTCACTTTCCTTACGCATAATACTGTAATTCTGAGCATTTTTAACACTGCTCCACTCAAGCTTTATACCGCCATAAGCATTAGCACGACTTGTAATTTCAGGAGTAGCAAGGAAAATATTTTTAACAGATGTTGACGCAACACTTTCCGCATCGTCTGCAACTGCATAAACTCTGTATCTGTATCTGCGACCTGCCACAAGGTCGGTATCCTTAAAGCTTGTTCCGGAAACGGTTGCTATTGTTTTATATGAGCCGCTTGCATTCCAATCGGCATCAAGAACAACTCTTTGCAAACGATATTTTTTTGCACCCTCAACCTTTTTCCATTCAACCTTAACAGTTGCCTTATAATTGGTTATTTCAGTTATAGTGGGTGAGGCAATATATTTTATGGTAACAATTTCATCCTCATCCATATCGCCTTTGTAGGAATCCACAACAGGAACAATTCCGTAAGAATAGGTTTTCCCGCTTTTTACGGTACTATCAGTAAACTTCCTTTCCTCTGTTTCACCGATTTTCTTCCATTCTCCTCCACTTTCTTTTCTGTAAACAAAATAGTTATCAGCGGATTTGTGGCTGCTCCATTCAATAAAAACACCCTTAGAGGTTATTTTTGATGCCACACCCTTTACGCAAAGAATACGCATTGTTGCAGGTGTGGTTTCACTTTCAAGGCTTTCACCCCTTGAGCTTACTGCCTGAACCTTATAGTAACAAATACTGTTAACCTTAACATCCTCGTCAATATATTTGAGGGCTGAATCAGCCTTAACAGTTTTTACAAGTGTAAATTCGCCTGTTTTACCAAGCCTGCGGAAAACATAATATTTCTCTGCACCGCCAACTGCATCCCAGGTAACCTTTAAAGCGTCCTTTGTGTTTACAACTGTTACATTCTGAGGTGCCTTAAGGTAATAGCAGCTATTAGTTGTAGAAATTTTCTCACTTTCCGAATTGCCTATAAACGGAGCTACACAGTAGTAGTAGCTTACGCCACTTGTAGCCCTGGTATCTTCGAATTTTCCGGCATCTGCAGAGGCTGTGCCAACCATTTTCCAATCGGTTGATTTGGTTTTTCTGTAAATATAGTAGCCGTCAACATCATCAACAGCTTTGAAATCAACAACAATTCTATCAGATAAAGCCTCTACCTTTGTTACAGTGGTTGCAGGAACTCGTGTAATTGTGCAGCCTGTTTTGGTAACTGCACTTTCGCCATTATCATTTACTGCTTTGATTTTGTATGTATAAGCCTTTCTGACCTCAACATCACCATCAGGGTCAATGAAGCTGTTTGACGCTACAGTAGCATAACTTGTGAATTTAGTTTCAGTTGCTAATGCTTTTCTGTAAATCACATAATAGGAAGCGTTTTCCACTGCCTTCCATTTCAACTCTATTCCTCCGGTAATATTTGTACCGATAATCTCCTCAGGTGAAGCTAAATAAGCAACTATTTTTCCCTCCTTGAGAGTTTCAGTAGTAAATTCTCCGTAGGTTGAGTTAACATCATATTCATAGGTTTTTCCGCTTTCAACGGTTGTATCCTTATAGGCTGTTGAAAGTGAGGATGAACGTTCTGTAAGAACAGTCCACTTTTTCTCGCCTGATTCACGGCGCATTATTACATATCTATCTGCACCCTTGGTTTCGGACCAGGTTATATCAATACCGCCAACGCCGTTAACTGCCGTAACATCTGTTGGCTTTGCAACATATTTGCAGGAGGCAGTCATGGATTTATAAACGCTTGTAACACCTTCTTCATTAACCGCCCGAATCCTGTACATATATGTTTCTCCGCTTTCAAGCTCTGAAACATCGTTATAGTAGAGCTTGTCTGCAGAAACAGTAGTATATTCGCTACCCCATGCACCATCAGTTAACCTTCTTTGAATATGGTAATTGACGGCTCCCTGTGATGCTTCCCATTTAACAACAATTTTACCGGTTGCAAGCTCCGCAGTAACAGCTTCAGGAGATTCAATTGTAACAACATTTTTAATTTCTGAAATTACCTGAGCACCATCTGCAACAGTAATTGACTGTTCGGAATCTGTTGTTGAGAAAAACTCCTTGCATTTGAAGGTTACCTTTGTTGATGGCCTTTTTTTATTTATAACATCAAAGGTTATACTGAAAAACTCCGTATTGCTCTCTACTGATTCGGGAATTGTGTTTGTGTAAGCAACAGAATACACATTGGGGTCTGCTGCAGTAATTCCACTGACATAAACACCATTGAATTGTTGAGCTCCCGAGCTTTTGTATGCAGGCTTGAAGCCATCTGTTGCAGGTGCTAACACGGTACTATCATATCCGATTAATACAACTGCTCCGCCAAAGCCTTCAAAACCACCGTTAAGACTTACTGTGTAAGTGATTTTCCCGTTTTTTATAACACTGCTTTTAACTGTGAAAAGCTTGTCCGCCATACCCGTTGCTCCTGCCTGAAGCACAGTACTGCTGAACACGGAAAAGCACATTATAAGGCATAATATTAAAGATAACGCTCTTTTCAAAAGCGCACCTCCTTGCACATAACAGTTCCCCCGATTCCGAGGGAACTGACAATTTTATCAATATTTATCTGTAATTTTAAGGGTTCCGTCATAAGCACTGATTGATGAATCATAATATGCTTTTACTACATAGGTGTATGTTTTACCCTTTTCTGCAGTTTTATCAAGGTAGCTTACACTTGTGCTACCCTTAACAGTAGCAATTTTTCCGTAGCTTCCTGAAGAACCTGTTTTACGATATACATAGTAACCGGACGCACCTGAAACCTTGCTCCACGTTAAAGTAACGCCACTACTTGCACTTGTAACGCTTGATGCCTTGGGAGCGGCAAGGCGTTTGATAGAATCACCATCAGAATTACCTGCGGAAATATTACTTCCGTTAACAGCCTTAACCATATATTTATATGTTGTGCCGTCCTTTACATCCTTGTCTGTGTATGAATTTGAAGTGGTGTTTGCAACTCTGGTCCATTTTGTTGCAGAGCCTGCCTTACGGTAAACCAGGTAGCTCTGAGCACCGCTTACCTTATCCCATGAAACAGTAATTGATGTGCTTACATTATTTGCAAGCTTAACAACAGGTGCTGCAAGGTAATTTATGGTCTTGCAGATATCGTTAAAGTGGGATGTGTTGTGGTATGAGCTACTATCTCCATCCACTGATTTTACTGCATAGTAATATTTTGTATTACTCTTTGCTGTTTTATCAACATAATATGTGTTTTTAGTTGAACCCATATAAGTCCAGCTTGCAGAGTCGGTTTTGCGGTAAACGTAATATTTAGATGCACCGGAAGCTTTGCTCCAGGTAATCTTAGGACCACCATAGTAATTGGAAACACTCTTAATTGTGGGGTTCTTAAGGAATCTGTGAGACCAGCCTTTTTCATATTTTCCGCTATAATCCTCACCGTCACCGCCTACAACCGTGTAAACATATTTTTTACCTGCGGTAACATCTGAATCCTTGGCAACAATATATGTAACGGTTTTGCCACTTTCTGTAACCTTTTTAGTCTCTAATGAAACCTTTATCTTCTTCCACTCGGTTTCGCCATAAAGCTTACGATAAACGATGTATTCATCTGCACCTGAAACATCATTCCATTTGAGCTGAACACAGGATTTATAGTTTTTAAACTCAATAATCTTGGGGGCTGCAAGGTGATAAATATTCTCATCCGCAGCAGTGCTTGTGATATCACCGCAAACAGCCTTAACCCAATAGTAGTTTTTACGACCGCTTTCAGCCTCTTTATGAACGTAAGATGTGCCTGTTACAGTAGTAAGAAGCTCCATAGTGTCTGCACTTCTGCTTGTTGAATGGTATACCTCATATTTCTCTGCACCGGTAACCTTGCCCCACTTGATATAAACACCTGTGTAAACAGATGAAAGCGCGATTTCCGGCTCCTTAAGACGACAAGCTGTGTTAGATTCCGCAACAACACTGACTGTTTTACCGCTGATAGCCTTAACACCGTAAACATACTGAGTGCCGGAAGCAACTCTGGTATCAGTATAGCTATACTGACTTGAGCCTGACTGAGTTATAGTAGCAACAGGGTCACCGAACTTACCGCCTACTTTTCTTTTGTAAACATAATATTTTTCTGCGCCCTCAACCTTTTTGAATTTAAATTCAAATCCTGCAGATACAAGGTCAACACCAACAATCTCAGGAGCACCAAGGAAAAGTACCTGAGCAGAAGCCTTTGAAATTTCTGTTGTAAAGCCCTTAGCCTTAGTAGCAAGTGCGTAAACATATGCAGTTCCGCTTTCTACATCATTATCAACATATTTTGTCTTGGCTCCGGAAACTGTAGCAATCTCCATCCAGTTGCCTGTTGTTGTTTTTCTGTAGATAATATAATTATCTGCAAGCTCTGATGATTCCCAGCTTACTGTAATATGGTCCTTTACCATTGATGCTGTAACCTTTGCTGTGTTAGGAACCTTAATTACAGTATAAGCCTCGCCAAGCACACTGAGATCACCATTTTCTGCAACAGTGCGAAGCTTATAATAATACTTTGTAGTATCTGTTACATCAGCATCTGTATAGGTATTGCTGCTTGTTGAGCCTATGTAGGTATATTTGCTTTCGCCATAAGCTTTTCTGTAAACTCTGTAGCGTGCCGCACCTGTAACAACAGACCAATTGAGCATAATATTATCGGGATTCAATTTATATCCGATAATTTTTCCGCTTGCAACAAAGCTGATTGCCTCAGGAGCAACAGAAGTCTCTGCAGTATATATACCCTTATGAGCTTTAACTGTATAGTAATATTTCACACCACTTGTAAGGGGTTCATCCTCATAAGAGGTTGCACCGGCGGTCTCACCGACCTTTTTCCAGATTAATTCACCGTTTGCATCGGTTTCACCATCTGTGTTTCTGTAAACAGAATAGCTTTCTGCGCCGGTAAGGGCACCCCAACTGATTTTAGCACCCTTGGCAGTAAGAGCAACACTCATTTTAGTGATAGTTCCGAAGAAAAAGCCTGCAACACCGACTTCATCGTGCTCTACCGTTCCGTATTGGTTTCCTGTTTCAACAGAGTAGTAATATTCAATACCCTTTTCAATGGTCTCGTCAACATATTCTGTTGTTCCTGCAGAAACCTTTGCAAGAGTTTTCCAGTTTGAAAGGCTTCCGTCGTTTTTAAGCTGTCTGCGGTAAACCTTATACCATTCCGCACCTGCTGCGGTTGACCACGTCACCTTGAGACCTGCCTCAGAAGAGGATACTCCAACATCTTTTGCAGGAGAAAGTGTAAGGAATGAGTCGCTGTAGAATTTCTGTGCGCCGTCACTTTTTCTGATATCGTTGGTATCATCACCATCATCGGTAATGAATTCTTCACAATAAAGCTCAACATCAGTTACAGGACGAACATCACCTGTTGCAACAAAAGTGATTTTCACAAATTTCTTACTTGTTGAACCAATATTGAAGCCGTTGGGATTCATATATGCAATTGCATAAGTATTCTCATCATCCCATTCAATACCTTTTTCATAATAACCTGTTACATTTGCCGCAAATTCACCCAAATCATTAACCGAGCCCACTGCACCGCTACCGGAAGAAACCTCTAAGACGGTACTGTCGAACTTAACCTTAATAATAGCACCTGAAATTTTTTCCTGATTAGCATTAAGTGAAACTGTATAGGTTATTCTGTCATTACTGAATTCTGTTTTTTCAACTGTAAAAATTTTGTCTGTGACGCTTGAAGCATAAACAGTTGTTGCAGCTACTGAAAAAACAGAAGCACACATTACTAAACAAAGAAATAATGATAAAACTCTTTTCAAACTAATTCCTCCTTAGGAATTGTAGATTTTAAATCAATACTTATCCTTTATTGAAAGGCTTGAATTGAAGCTGCTGGTATATGAGCCGTATCCTGCGCAAACCTTGTATGTGTAGGTTGTGCCCTTCTTCGCAGTATTATCACGATATTTAACTGTATCGCTTCCTGTTACGGTTGCAAGCTCTTTATAGCTGCCTGAGCCTGTTTTTCTGTAAACTATATATTTTGTTGCGTCCTTTACCTCGCCCCAATAAACTGTTATACCATATTCAGTGCTTATGATTTTCTTAAGCTCGGGAGAAGTGAGGAAACGAATTGTTTTATAAGCTGTTCCGCCAAATGCAGATTTAGCACTACCGCTTATTGCTCTTACACAGTATTTATAGAGCGTGCCGCTCTTAGCAGTTTTATCTGTGTAGGATGAACCTGTTGAGCTACCGATATAAGACCAGGATGTTGCACTGCCTGCTTTACGGTAAACATAATATTTAGTTGCACCGCTCACCTTATTCCAGGAAACATTTACGCCTGTAGTGATATTTTTAACGCTTACCTCGGGAGTTTTAAGGTAATTCACGGAATGCTTTTCGTAACCGCTTATATAATCGCCTTTAACAGCTTTAATAAGATAATAAACCTTTTTGCCGCTTGATGCGCCCTTATCTAAATATGATGTTGCATCAGTAACAGAAGCAATTCTTGAGAAAGAGCCGCTACCGGTTTTTCTGTAAATTCTGTAGAAGGATGCACCGCTAACCTTATCCCAAGCAATTTTAATACCCTTTGTGGTTGCTGAAGCGGTAAACTCAGGAGCATCAAGATAAACTATTTTCTTCTGTGAATACAAATCGCTGTTACCGCCGTCTGAATATACACGAACTGCATATTCATAGGTTTTTCCGCTTTTGGCGGTTTTGTCGGAATATTTACGCTCGGTAATTTTACCGCTTAAATAGTTCCAGTCATAAACTGTACCGTCAGCACCGATTGTTCTTCTGTAAACTCTGTAGCCTGTTGCACCGTCAACTGTTGACCAGCTCACATCAACCTTACCATCACCATTTGCAAGAGTGATTTTTGAAGGAGCAACTGTATATCTTGTGGAAGCAGAGCTGCTGCAGGGTGCTGCAAAGTCAGAGCTTGCTTCATTAACAGCTCTTACTACATACTTATAAACCTTGTTGTTTTCAACATTTTTATCAAGATATGTTAATTCATCACCATCAATGGTGCTTTTAATAAGTGTATTTTTACCATCTTCTACTCTGTAAACTCTGTAGAAATCAGCACCTGTAACCTTTTTCCAATTGATTCTTACACCGGATTTCTCAGATGAAACAGAGCTGATAACAGCCTGGCTGAGAGTTGTACCCTCATAAGAATACACAAGTGCAGAGCTTCCGTTTTTAATATTGTTTTCAGGATTGCTTGCACTATTGAATTCATAGCAATAGAATTTAACCTCTGTTGCAGGGCGGTTTCCGTCAATAGCCTTAAAAGTAAACTGAATATAAGGCTTGTTGGAGGTACCGTTTTTAAAATCTGTAGTATTACCATAAGCATGAGCTATGGAGAACTGGTTATCATAGCCTGCCATAAAATCGGCTTCATACATACCATTGATGTTTTCGCGCACTCCGCCGTCACCATCGTCAACCATATATGCGCCTGAATTTGCTTTATCAATCGCAAGAACATCTGCATCAAACTTTGCATATATAATTGCTCCTGACAAATTCACACCCTTTTTGAGATAAACGGTGTATGTAATTTTGTCGTTTTTAAAGCCACTTTCCTTAACGGTAAACAAATCCTTTGGATTACCTGCTGCAGAAGCAGTAAGCCCTAAGCAAGAGAATACCGAAATAAGCATAGCCAGGCATAACACCAATGAGATACTTTTTTTCATTTTAGTTTCTTCCTTTCGGTTTTATGGATTAAATCCATTTATATTTTTGTAAATCTGAAGAGGGAAAAAGCGACCTTCCGCCAATCAGGCGCACTCGTCCCTACTATATAATGTTACATAGTAAATATACCATAAAAGCCCTCATTCTGTCAACGAATAAACCTTTAAATTAAACGTAAAAATAGCCAAAGTTTATTGTCGGTTTTTATACATAAAAAACAGAATTCCAAAAATATTAAAAAACAATTAAAACCATCGAAATAAGTAGTTAACAAATGCTCAATATCTGATAAAATATTGAAATAAAAAAACTATTGTGATAAGATGTTTTTACAATCACGGAAAAGAGGTATTTTATGAAGCCCTTAAGAACTTTCATTCAACAAAACGGCATTAAGCTCTGCCTTGGTGCAGAAAAAATAATATACGATTTAAGCAAGGGTAAGCTTGCTCAGAACAGGTTTTTATCTGCCCTTGATGCTCCCTATGTTGGCAGTAAGGTTAAAATTATAAAAGAGACTGAAACATCAACCTTTATTGCAAAATTCAATGATAACGGAACTATCGACAATGGTGATTTCAAGCTTCTTGCCACCACCGATATGCACACAGATGAGGATTATTCCCTCAACAATAAATCTCTTCAGCTTTTCATTAATCAGATTCGTGACGAAAAGCCTGATTTGGTTATTCTCACAGGTGACTGTATTCAGTCCAAATACCAGCAGTTTGAGGCAATTCACTTTGCTCAGATGATGGAAAAGCTTGGTGTATATTGGGTATATGTTTTCGGCAATCACGAGGCAAGAGAGGAAAAGGAATTCCATAAATATCTTCTTATGAAAAGCCTTTCAGATGCACCCCATTGTCTTTCAAAATTCGGTGACCCCAACCTTTTCGGTTACGGCAACTTTATCGTTAACATTATGAATTCCGAAACCGAATTGAAGCAAAGCCTTGTGTTTATGGATTCAGGAAGAGATATTATTCCCGAATATATGGCTCGTGACGGTGTTCCTGCAGAAATGGAGGGGGGCTACGACTACATAAAGCCCGACCAGATTAATTGGTATGAAAAGGAAATGACCGCACTTAAAGAGCAATACGGAAAATGCCCCAACCTTCTTTATATGCACATTCCGATTAAGGAATATGAGGAGGTTTTCCAATTAAACGAAAATGGCGAATATGTACCCACAGGCAAGGGAGAAATTCTTTA
Organism: Acutalibacteraceae bacterium; assembly: GCA_045586265.1. Lineage (GTDB taxonomy): Bacteria > Bacillota > Clostridia > Oscillospirales > Acutalibacteraceae > DTU089. The sequence continues at coordinate 1,767 of JAZMZY010000080.1, read as the reverse complement.
CGGCAGAATGTTTGAAAGCGTTGGTTGCTCACCCTTCAACAGTGGTCTTTTTGAGGCTATGAAAAGAAACGGTGCTCAGGGTATCTTCTGTGGTCACGACCACGTTAATGACTGGGCGGCAAAATATGAGGGAATATGGCTTGTTTACAACCAGATGGGAAGCTATAACGCATATAGCCTTGGTGATTTCAGAGGCACATCCCGTCCCGAAGAGGAATGGCAGCAGGGCGTAACCCTCACAACAATTCATAATGATGGTTCAATTGACTTGAAGCAAAGCTTCAACAGCAGATACCTGAAGAAATAAAATAAAAGAACAAAATTCGATTTTAAATTCACAAAACGTTCATTAAAAATCGAAAATTGTTCACAACTTTTTCATACGCAATTAAATAATATACTGTATAGTGTAATCAACGGAACGGGAAAGGAACCCGTTTCAGTTGATTACACGTTTTCATTCCTATCTCCTTATTTCCATATTTACCCCTAAGAAAAGCTCCCCTGCTTACGCAGAGGAGTTTTTCGTTTTTTATTCAGTTAACAACCTCATACATATTTGCCGCATCGTCTTTTTTGGCAAATTCGTTTACTGCAAGCACCTTGTATTTTGTAAGGTTATTGCCCATCTGAATTGCAATAACATCTCCCACTTTCACTTCATAAGATGCTCTTGCAATTTTACCGTTGACCTCAACGTGCTTTGCATCGCAAACCTCGTTTGCAACTGTACGGCGTTTTATAATTCTTGATACCTTTAAATATTTATCTAATCTCATATACTTAACCTTATAAAAATTATTCTCGTTCTTTCTTTGCGAAGGGAAGCAACAACGGGGCAACCCACCACCATCGCAAGCGATGGTCCCCCTCCCTATTTGCTAAAGCAAACAGGGATGATAACAGCGCATTTTATCGTCCTGACCAGAACAGGTGTTCTTTCACAAGCACCGCTCTCAAGGGTGCTGCCTCTACCCCTGCAATTTTCAATGGCTGAGCCATAAGAAAATATCTGCCGGGGGCAACATCTGTAAGGTCAAGACCCTCAATTATGGGAATATTTTCAGAAAGAAGCGCACGATGAACAGTTTCATTTGCGCCACTGATACCGATAGTCTGTGAATCAGTACCTACAAGCTTTATTCCCGAATCCGCAATATAATATGCGGCACTATCCATTAAATGTGAAAGTCCGTTGCCCTTTATTAAAAGTCTTTCGCAGTCTCTCCAAGGGAAATGCTCCTCTGCAAACGCACCCGTAACAGGTCCGGGAGGTGTTTCAACAACAAGACATTCACCTATAAACAAATCCAGAGGCAAGCTTTCCATAGCGCCTGCGCCCTCAACAAAATGCAGGGGTGCATCAACATGGGTTGCGGTGTGAAGACAGGTATAAACTGCATTAAGATTGCAGTTATCCCCCGCTCTCATATTTTTTATATTATCAACATAACCCTCAGGGTCACCCGGATAAACGGGAGTTTTCAACAAATCCCTTGAAATATCAATTAATTCCATAATAATTCCTTATTATTTTAAAAGATTATTTATATCAACCTGTGTAAGCTTCGAAAAATCCGCATTGCCGAATGCGGCTACTGCCTGATTCATATATGCTCTTTCAAAGCACTCTGTAAATTCTGAAAGAGTAACCTGAGTCTGACTGCCGTCATCCATACATTTAAGCTGAGCAACATCGGATTCAAGCTCGTTATCACCGATAACAACAGTAAATTCAGAGCCGATTTTGTTTGCATATTTCATCTG
>JAZMZY010000079.1:0-54237 GCA_045586265.1 Acutalibacteraceae bacterium | reverse complement strand
ACTCGACGTACCTTTGTACGCCTTCGGGCAAATCCCGATAAGCCTGAAGCCTTATCGGGACTCGGTTTGTCCGTTCTGCATCTTTTTTTCCTATCCCCGAAAAGAGGCTGTAAAAAAACTTGTCGTTTTTTTACAGCCCCTATATATTTTCAGTTCTTAGTCAGCCTTCCAGCAAAAGTCTGCACCGGTTTTGTTAATTGAGTCGCCTCTTGAGGCTGAGGTTGCTTTAATTGTATATGTGTATTCAACACCCTGTTCAATTGTATCATCAACAAATCTTAAATCCTTACCGCTTTCAACCTGACCTAAGGCTTCCCATTCGCCATCGCCCACTTTTCTGAGCACCTTATAGCTTTCAGCATTTTCAACTGAATCCCAGACTATTATAGCAACTGTTTTTTCATCATCAACGCTCTTCTTCACAACAATTCCTGTTGCGGGCTCTAAGGGTGTGTAAATAATCACAGTTTTACCCTTTTCGTTATAAAGGCTGTCTCTGTCAGAGGTAACACCTTTAACTGTGTAATAATATTTTCTTTCTTCATCAACATCCTTATCAACAAAAGAGTGCTCGCCCCCTGTTATATCAGATGACTTGATTGTTTCAATCCTGGTCCATTCGCCCTTTGAAGATGTTTTTCTGTAAATATAATACTTTTTAGCAAACTCAACAGTTGTGAAATTTACCTTAATGTATGAGCCCTCGTCACTATACTTGGCAACAACATCAAAATCAACTGCCTCAACAGGCGGATGGGGACATTCTACTGTTATGCTTTTTTTGGTAGAAAGCTTGCCATCCTTAATTGCTTTGATTGTGTATTTATATTCCTTGCCAAGAGTGATATCCTCATCCTTATATTCAGTGATACCGCTTGCCATATCATATGTTCCTATGCAAGCACTCTCGCCATCAACGGTTTTATAAAGCTTATAGCTTTCAACATCCTTATCGAGAGTCCATTTCACCAGAGCATACGGCTTCTCTATTTCAGCTGCGGGGGTAAATTCAGCAGTGAGCCTTGTTGCCTCAACAAAGTTTTTCATACCCTCTGTGTCATAATCACTCTTGTAGCCCTTGGCTTCTGCAATAACAGTATAGCTGAAGGGTGTTGTTTTTGCTTCCTTTGAGGTGTCAACAAACTCATTAAGTGAATATGAGCCGATTACCTCCCATTCACCATCAACTGCTTTTCTTTGAACATAATAGGTATCCGCTCCTTCAACGGCAGTCCATCTGAGAGCAACTCCCTTATCGGTAAGCTTAACGCTTTCCATAGCAGGTCTGTTCAATGCCACCATATAAACAGAAGTATATCTGCTGATTGCCGAGCCGTTAACCGCTTTCACGGCATAACGATATTTAACGCCGTTTTTAACAGTAGCATCATAAAATGATGTTTCTGTTACCTTTTCTGCAAGAGTAGTCCATGTTGATTTGCCTGCAGCCTGCCTTAAAACCTGATATCCCTCTGCACCATTTATTGCCTTCCACTTCAGGCTGATGCCCACTGCATTATCAGATGTTACCTTATTTGTAATCTTAACAGAGGGCTTTGCCAGGTACATATTTTTAATACCTGTTTTGTCATAGTAGCTCTTAGCATCATCGTTAATTGCCCTTACTGTATATTTATAGGTAGAGCCTGATTTTTTGGTAGCTTTATCGAGATAAGATTTTCTTGTGCCTCCCTTTACTGTTGCAATTTCTGTCCATTCCTTTGCGGAATTTACTTTTCTCAGAATCTTATATGAGGAGGCACCATCAACAGTAGCCCAGGTAACCTTTGCGTAATTGTTTTCATCAAAGGTAACCTTACTGAGCTTGGGCATTGAAAGGTAGCTTTCCTTTATACCCTTTGAGTTATATGCACCACTGTTTGTCTGAGCAACGCCCTTAACTGTGTAGGTATATGTTTTACCTGACACAGCAGTGGTATCTGTAAAATATTTCTTTGTTGTTGAACCGATTTTCTTCCAGCCTGAAGAGGTTTTTCTGTAAACATAATATTTTGTTACAACGTCACTTGAATCCTTCCAGGTGATTTTCACACCATCCTTATAGGAAAATGCTTTATCTAACTTGGGTGCTAAAATATAGTTGAAATCAACACCATCTGTATTATATGTGCTCTTATAGGTGCCGTTAACTGCTCTTACGGTATAGCTGTAATGCCAATAGGTTTTTGTTGCAGTCTTATCAACATAGGAAACAGTTTTGTTGCCCTTTACGGTTGCAATCTTCTTCCATTCGGAGTCATTCAGAGTACCGCCCTTGCGATAAATTTCATAGCTCTTTGCACCGGAAACCGCCTTCCAGGTGAACTTGGCATAGCCTGAGGAGGTTGCCCCTTTTACGCCAACCAACTGAGGCGTGTCAAGATAAGTCAGTGAAAGACCTGTTTTGTTATAAAGGCTTTTATAGTCGCCATCGTAGGCTCTTACGGTGTATTTATATGTTTTACCGCTTTTTGCAGATTTATCTGTGTAAGAATAAGCACCCTTACCCACAGATGCGAGATAATTCCAGCTTTTTTCGCCGGGTGCTTTTCTGTAAACTCTGTACTTTGTGGCAGTTGCCAAAGGAGTCCAGGTGAATTTAACACCCGCATCTGTGCTCTTTACGGAATTAAGCTCAACGGTTTTCTTACTTAAACGGTCAATTTTTATTTTAAATGTCTGAACAGAATCTGTGTCTATAACATTACCGTCATCTCTTGAGATATATGTATAGCACTTACCGTAATAGGTTCCGCTGGAAATTGTTTTAAAGGTCCACGGAATAGCCATAGGGCTGTTACCCTTTTCGCCAAACTCCTCTGACATGCTTCTGATAAGCTTGGTGCAAGCCTTGTCGGAATAAATCTCAACCGCATAGTTTGCGTTGCTTTTACCCTCGCTTATTCGCATAAAGTAGAGAGTTCCTTTATCGCCATAGAAGGAAAAGCTTGTTTTACGGGCTTCAAGCTTTGAATCTGTGGGAACAATCTGACCATATTTTTTGCCATAGGCGGCTTCTTTATCTGCAGCAAGGGAAACAACTGCCAGAGCACCTATAACAAGTAAAGTAACAAGAAGTGTCACAAGCACCCTTGTTTTCGAGCTTATTTTTTTCATGGAATAACCTCCGATGATATTAATTATGGTATGTATTATAATATATAAGTTCGTTCTTTTCAATAACAATTTGTGAAATAAATGTTACTAAAAAACCCATATTTCCCCTCTGTTCATCAATAATTAACATTATTAATCACTCATTAACATCTTTTATCAACTCTCACCAAAAAAGTGGCTTGATTTTTGGCGGAACAAATCCTTGATTTTCATTGATTTTTACACACAGAAATGTTATTATATTTTATAATTAGGTTTATTATGGGGTGTAAAATGGCTACAAATGAAACCCGGAGCCCGAATATGCAGCTATGCAAAGCCACATTTGATAAAATCCCTAAGGAAAAACGGGACAGAATTTTAAATGTTGCTATAAAGGAATTTGCCGATAACGGATTTGAAAACACATCAATCCAGCAAATTGCTAAAAAAGCAGGCATCAGCGTTGGCTCTATCTATAAATATTTTGAGAACAAGGAAACTATGTTCTCTATGGTAGTTCATGAGGGTATGTCCTCTTTAGAGGAGCTTCTTATGAGCCTTGCGGATTCTTCTGAGGATATTCTTGTAAAGGCAGAAACAATCATCAGGGCTTTGCTGAAATATTCCAAGAAAAATCCCGAGCTGATAAAGCTTTACTGCCAACTGACTACAAGTGATAAATCCGAGTTTTTAAACGGTATTTCTCAACGAATCGAAGCAGTTTCCGCTTCAATTTATACTGTTACAATCAGTAAGGCTCAGGAAACAGGCGATGTGCGTGACGACATAAACCCTGCATTTTTTGCCTTTCTTCTTGATAACATTTTTATGATGTTGCAATTTGCAACCGCTTGCGACTACTATAAGGAACGATTTTTCATTTATACGGGTAAGCAGGCAACAGAAAGTGACGAATTAATCGTCCAGCAAACACTTAAGTTTCTCAAAGCGGCATTTAACTTTAAATAAAAAGGTGATTTTATGAAAAAAACAATCAGTATTTTACTTGCGGTTTGTCTTCTTTTATCGGCTCTTTCCGTAAGCTCCTATGCATCCTATTCAGCTGATGAAATCAAATTGAATTTCGACTATAATGCTGACGGCAAGGTTGACCTTAACGATGCAAGAACAGTTTTGAGAGTTTCAGCAAATCTCGAAGCACCCAAGGAAGGATTAATCTACGACATAACCGGAAATGGTGACGGCATCACTATGGAGGATGTTAAAAAAATAGTTGCCATTGTTACAGGTATCGATACCGAGGTTAACGAATGTGCTGAATTTAACCTTGAGCTTTTCAAGGCTGAGCTTAACAGCGTTAAAACCACCAAGCCCGGCTTTACCAAAACTGCAACAACACAGTGCCATTCAATGAAGGTTACAACCCAGAATGCACCTACAGATGAGCTCAATGTTACTAATATGGAATTTGATGACTATGCAAATAAATCCTGCGATTATATGGAAGGTATTCTTAATAGTTTTGCCGGTCTTACTATCCAAGCTACGAACCCTGAGTACTATAAAGAAATGAAGGCTCAGATTTCTGAATTAAGAGCGGAAGCCGTTGAAATGTACGAGCCGAAAACAACCACCAAAACAATAAATAAATACAACAGTCATATATATCAGTTCCCCATAAGCGCAAACATCAATTCCTGCTTGTTGAATATAGATGATATCAAATCAATTGAGTGCTACGAAAAGGATGGCTACATTGTAAGAAAGGTTACAATGAATACCGATACCTATATCGGCGATGAATTCCCCACAGGAACAAAGGGCAATAAGGACAGAATAGCAACAGTTTCCTACGCCAAGGTGTTTAATGTGCCGGACTTCAGCGAAACTACAGGCTCTAAGGAAACCTCAATATTGAATAAGGTTACCTTCAAGGATGGGGTTATCATTTCAAAGGTTGATAAGCTTTCCGGCATCCCCGTAAGTGTTGAATATTCATATTCTTATGTTGCAGATATTTCAACAATTCCTACAGTTGATAAGGACGGTAACGTAGGTCTTCAGATGGACTCCGTAACCCAAGCAACCAACACAGAAAGCTATACTATTAACCCCGTAACAAAGAACTAAGGAGAATATAAACAAATGGAAAGCATTAAGGTAACTATGGAAAACGGTGAAAGCTTTGTTATTGAGCTTTGTCCCGAGCAGGCTCCCATCACCTGTGAAAACTTTTTAAAGCTTGTAAAAAGCGGTTTTTATAATGGGCTTACATTCCACCGCGTAATTGATGGCTTTATGGCACAGGGTGGCGACCCTGAAGGAACAGGCTGTGGCGGCAGCGATGAAAACATCAAGGGTGAATTCAGAATGAATGGTGTTAATAATACTCTTTCTCACACCCGTGGCGTTATTTCAATGGCTCGCTCCCAGAACCCCAACTCTGCAAGCAGTCAGTTCTTTATCTGCTACGGCGACTGCACCTTCCTTGACGGTCAGTATGCCGCATTCGGCAAGGTAATTGAAGGTATGGAAACAGTTGACAATTTCCTTAAAATTGACCGCAGAATGAGCTTCGGCGGTGAACGCTCCACACCTGTTGAACCCATCGTTATGAAAACTGTTGAAGTTTTATAAATAAAAGGAGAGAATGAAATGAGTAAATTCAACAACATTTTGCATAAGCTCTACGGCACAAATCCTGCTGACACAAGCAGCCTTCAGCCTAAAGAAGCTCTTGCTTATGGTATTGCCGGCTTTGGTCAGAACTTTATATGCACCATCATCGGTTCATATCTGACAATTTTCCTTACCGATGCGCTTCTTTTCGGTGCAGACGGCGTTACAATCGGCTCTGTTGCAGGTTCAATGGCTGTTGCATACCTTATGCTCGGTACACGTATTTTTGACGCATTCAACGACCCCATTATGGGCTCAATTGTTGACAGAACAAGAACAAAATGGGGTAAATGCAGACCCTATCTTAAATGGATGGCTTTCCCCATTGCAATTATGACAATTGCCTGCTTCCTTCCCGTTTTTCAGGCAAAAGCACATTGGTCCTTTGTTGTTGTAGCAATTATTTATGTTTTATGGTCTGTTGCATATACAGTTGCAGACGTTCCCTATTGGGGTCTTTCAACCTGTATGACAAATGATACCGTTGTTCGTGGTAATCTTCTTACAGTTACCCGTCTTCTTTGCACATTGGGTGCAGGTATTGTTACTGTTTTCCTTCCCATTATCACAGGCTCCATTACAGCTAAATATAAATACCCTGACACAGCAGAAGGTATTGCACAGATTATGGCTGATAAGGGCGTTGATGCAGAAGCTGCCAAGAACTTTGTGGGTACTGTTATTGCAGGTCAGGAAATTGCAAATGCTGACACTCTTAAATGGACATATTTCATTGCTGCAGTTATTCTCGTTGTTGCTGCAGTTCCTATGTTCTTCTATGGCTTCAAGCATACTCAGGAACGCTTCACAGCTAACGACAATCCCCCCTCTCTCGGCCACAACCTCAAGCTCCTTTTCAAGAACAAAGAGCTTCTTCTCATCGTTCTTTCAGGTATTCTCGGCGGTGCAAGAATGGTTTATACATACACAGGCGGTCTTTACTTCGCAAAATATGTTCTTCAGAACGAGGGTATGTATAGCCTCATAACTCTTCTTGTTGTTCCCGGTGGTCTTGTAGCATCTGTTCTCGTTCCCTGGATGAGCAAGAAATTCACAAAAAAATGGGCATATATCGCAGTTCACCTTTTCGGTGGCGTTGTAATGGCAATTATGTATTTCGTTGGCTACGATGCTCCCTGGAAGCTTGTTATTGCTGCTATTGCTCTTGTTCTTCTTGGTATTCCTCAGGGTGTTAACAACATCATTACCTATGCTATGATTGGTGATACTGTTGACTACCTCGAGTGGAAAACAGGCGAGCGCGGTGAAGGTATCTGCTTTGCTATGCAGACTCTTATCAACAAAATCGGTATGGCAGTCGGTGCTTTCATCGGTGTTATTTCCTTCGCAGCTGCAGGTATCAACGCAGAAACCGGCTTCATTTCTCCGGAAGGCAAGCAAACTCTGTGGAATATGCTTGTTCTTTCAGGCGTTATCAGTATGTTTGCTTGTGCAGTTCCTATGTTCTTCTACACAATCACAGAAAAACGTCAGGCAGAAATGGTTGCAGAAATCGAAGCAAAAAAGAATAAATAATTTATCATACATTTCAAACCCCTTAATGCAAAGCTTGTTTGCATTAAGGGGTTTGTTTATTTCATCCTCAGATAATTTATTGCATACTGTGGTTTTCGTTGGGGATATGCTTTCAGACTTAAGCTTTCAACCACAAACAAAGCCTTTGATATTCTGAAATAAGGCAACACATAAATAAAAGGTACAACCGTCAGGCAGCTTAAAAACCAACCCAAAAACGAGCTTTCTAAAAAAACACCATCCCTCAAAAAACCGTCTGTGAAGGCAACGCTCCTTTTAATCGCCTTTTCAGGTGTAATATCAGAATTCAGACAAGCATAATATGGAGCGGCATTATATCTTGAAAAGGCAATACGCCACATAAAAATGCAAAAGGATAAAAGAACAGAGCTACCGATTATTAAAACATAGAAAACCACAGGCAGAAGCTTTCCGTTTGAATACAAATAAAAGGTTATACCATAGCATACCGCACAGGGTAAAAGGAAATATAACAGCCAACCGATTTTCAATGCAGTAAGCCTTGCATAAAGCCACAGTGCCCTGAAGCTTCGTTTGAATGTAAAAAAGTGAAACAGTAAGCCCAACCGCCCTTTTCCGCCGGATGCTTTAATAAAATATAAAAACTGCTCTCCTAATTTCAGTGAAGAGATAAATAACAATATGGTCAATGATACAAAAGCCACATCAAATATAACTACGGAATAAACAAAGGCATCATTGTAATTTTCAAGATAAGAATTTAAAATACCGCTTTTAAACAGAGAGGCAACGCAATAAACCAAAAGGGCAAATGTGCCTCGTCTGACTACAAAGCTGAACAAGGATATAAAAAATAATCTTAAGGTATCGCCCTTTATAATTGCTTTGCTTTTTAATTTAACATCCGAAATCATAAAATCACCAAATAAAAATATCTGCACATCTATTGATGCACAGATATATTTTGGGTGATTTTTTTATTTTTAATCATTGACGATTAAGAATGCCCTTCATATTTTTCAGAATGTAATACGGAATAACCAAATCACCCTTTCCCTTGCCTATGGAAATATGGGGCTTCATTGCGCCGTGAAAATCAGAGCCACCTGAAAGTGATAATGATAATTTCTCTGCAAGAGCTCTGTATTCCGCAGTTTGTTCAGGAGTATATTCAGGATAAGAGCCCTCTATACCGTTAAGCCCGGCACCCTTAAGCTGAAGCAACAGCTTTTCAAGCTCTTTGATATCATAGCCTGTCTGATTAAGGTGAGCAAGGTATGCAAGCCCTCCTGCCGCCCGTATGGCTTTTACCGCCTCAACTGCGGAAAGCTCGTGCTTTGGAGCATAAGCAGGCTTACCAAGACCGATATATTTTTCAAAGCATTCTTTAACAGTTTCGCAATAGCCCTTTTCCACCATAAGCCTTGCGATATGGGCTCTGCCAACAAAATTACCGCCTGCAAGGCTTAAGGCTTCATCGTGGGTAATATCAAAGCCCAAGCTACGAAGCCTGCTGCAAACCTCTTCCATCCGCCTTTTTCTGCTTCCCTTAAGCTTTTCTATGGTCTTTAACAACGCTTGGTTTTCAGGGTCAATAAAAAGGCCTATAATATGTGTTTCGGTGTTTTCTGCTGCGGAAAACTCAATACCCGCAATAAATTCCATTCCGATTTCTTCCGCTTTTCTTCGGGCTTCTTCAATTCCGTCAACACTGTCGTGGTCTGTAAGTGCAAAGGCAGAAAGCCCGCTCTTTTTTGCGTGTTCAACAAGCTCTGAGGGAGTTAATGTTCCATCCGAGCAGGTTGAATGAGTATGAAAATCAACCGTTCTTTCATCGAAAATTATTGCTTTCACCTCTTGCAGATTATCCACTGTAAAGGCATTGTGCTCTTCAAGAAGCTTTCTGCCCTGATGACCGTATGCAACAAGAATACAATCAATTCCTAAGGCATTTGCAGTTTCAAGGTCGTGAAGAGTGTCGCCTATAAAAACTGCTTCATTTCTGCTTATTCCCTTCAGGTCAAAAAAGGCTTTTGCCCTTTCAATCTTGCTTTCCGCAAGAGTATTTTCTGCACCTAATATTTCATCAAAAAGATGATGTATGCCGAATTTTTTTGTTAAATCAACAGTTTCATCAATAAAATTCGAGGTGATTATGTATTGATGAACACCCGTTCCTTTTAAATATTCAAGCATTTCCTTTGCACCGTCTGCAAGAGTGGTTTCAGCTAAATGGCGGGCATAATCCTGATGATATTGCCCGGATATCTCTTCAAAAACAACCTCTTCGGGCGGTAATATTCTGTAATAAAAATTCACAATGGGAGTTTCAACATAATCATAATACTCCTTGAGATTAATTGTTTTCATTCCCTTTCTTGTGAGCATATCATTAACACAGGCAAGAGCATTGTGAACGTCATCAATAATTGTGCCGTTAAAATCCCAGAATATGTGCTTATATCTCATTTTTTTCACCGCCTTAATACTGAAACATTCTACCACACAACAAAGAAAAAGGCAACTCATAAAAGAGTTGCTGAGGAAATACCAATAATTACACCCAAAACAAAAACAGCAGTTAATTTCATAATATTTTTGATTTTATCATTTTTATATCTATATGCTCTTATGGATGGTCTGCCTGCGTTTTCTATTTCTTTTCTTGCACTTTCTTTTAATCTGCCCTCACCCATCCCGCTATATTCGGGCTTAACAAAAAATATAGCCTTTTCAAAAAATCCGTTCTGTGTTTCATTTATTTCCAGCACCTGCTTATTAACGCCTTTTATCATTTTTCTTTCTCCTTTTTTTAGTTCTTATTTATGTTGTGAAAAAAACGATGCTTTTATACAAAAAGTCCGCAATTTAACCCTGATGAAATACGCCCGAAGCTTTGTATATTTTTTCACAAACTGTAACCTTTAATTGCAAAAAAGAACTTAAAATTTTTTGTGCTTTATCAGATATTTTTCGCTTTTGTCAAAATTGACTATATGCAAATTATACAATCTGTATATTTGACTTTCCCCTGTTTTTTGTTCAAAACTGTGTTCAAAATGTTTACAACTACCCACTGAAACCCTATATTTGAATAGGTTTTCGACATTTTTTACACTGTTTTTGACAAATTTCAGAAAAATGTAAAATATACGATTTGTTGTACTTGCTTTACGTATTATACAGAATGGAAACTGTTTTTCAAGCACAGAAATAAATGTTCGTTGTTAAAAATAGACAATTATAAAAAGGTACAAAACAACCTGAAAAATACTGTTGAAAATGTAGAAAAAATTAAATTTACTAAAATTGGGTTGACAAAAAACTTTACTGTTTTTTTCAAATATGGTAATCTTATTCCGGTGATTGAATGAACATTGAATATGTTGATAAAAATATAGTTTTAACGAACACACAGCATTTGAATATTCCCCTTTGCCTTGATTGCGGTCAGGCGTTCAGGTGGAAGGAAACAGAAAATAATATGTGGCAGGGCATTGCTGGCGGTAAATATCTTTGTCTGAAGCAAGAGGAAAATAAAATCACGTTTTTTGAAACAACCAAAGAGGATTTCGAAAACCATTGGATTAAATATTTTGATTTGGAAAGGGATTATGAAAAAATCCTTTCCTCATACGATGAAGAAAATCTTATAACCGCCTGCAAAGCATATCCGGGAATAAGAATTTTAAAGCAGGATGAATGGGAAGCAATCTGCTCCTTCATAATTTCTGCTAACAATAATATTCCCCGTATCAAAGGTATAATTGAAAGACTCTGCGAGGGCTTCGGTGAAGAAATTGAGGGTGGCTATACCTTCCCCTCACCTGAAAGGCTTGCAAATCTTCAGGTTGAGGATTTAGCACCTATCCGCTCAGGCTTCAGAGCAAAATATATTATTGATGCCGCAAGAAAAATTTCAAGTGGCGAGGTAGATTTAGAAAAGGTCAAAGGAATGGACTTTGAGGATGCCAAGGCTGAGCTTTTAAAAATCAAGGGTGTCGGGGAAAAGGTTGCACAATGCTCCCTTCTTTACGGATTTGGCAGAACGGAAGCCTTCCCCGTTGATGTGTGGGTAAAAAGAATTGTTGCCGAGCTTTACCCCAACGGACTGCCCGAGTGCATTAAAGGTACAGAGGGCATAGCTCAGCAATATCTGTTCCATTGGAGAAGGAATTTATAAGTGCAAAGTGCAAAACGCAGAATGCAAAATGGTTGAGCAAAGCTAATTACAACAAGGATTCAGAACAAATATTGTTCCGAATCCTTGTTTCCTTTTTCCAACCGAATAAATCATATGTTTTCGGCGCATTTTTGCGCCCCTTCACTTTGCGCTCTGCACTTTGCATTTTGCGCTTTAAAAATTTATATTGCTCTCAATATTTTTTCACCTATATCATTAATAACATCAAAATCCGTTGCCTTGATATAATAATCTTCAAGCCGGTCGTGGATATCCTTTGCAAGTGAAAGCTTCTTAACAGCTTCATCAACAAGCTCTCTTTTCGCTCTTCTTTGAAGGGCGAGCTTTTCTTTATTGGCGTAAAAAGCCTCTTTATCATAAAACCGCGAGGCGTGAACCAGACGCTCACCATCGTCAATTGAATAATGGTAGCTGTTCTGTGTGAAAAGGGCGGTTTTAAGCTGAGGAATAATAATATGCTCGATTTTCATATTGGGGAACAAGGGACAAAAGCATTGATATACATCATACCCCTTTTCCAAAGCAACAGAGCTTATATATTCTGCAATAAAGGGTGAAGCTGCAGAAAATTCATCCTCAATAGTGATGATTTTTTCCGAGAGTGCCACAACCGTTTCATACTTCACATCAATTCCCTCAGGGGAAACTGCACTTAAAAATCTTTTGTGGATTTTTCCCTTCTTGTCACTTTTCTTTTCGGGAATCAATCTGCCTGCAAGGCGTTTCACATAGCGCATCAGCTTTTCTTCATCAATGAAGCTGCCGCAAATCGCAGTGCTTTCCACATCAATTGCAGATGCAACTCTGAGAAACTCAACAGTCTTTTTATGCTGGAGCGAATTCTCCCTCATAAGCCTTCCGATTTCTTCAATATGAGAATTAAGATATTTTCTGTCCCAGGCAACGCCCAGATCTACTATATGCTCACTGACACCGGGCATTTTAGGGTCAAAGGTATGGGGAGCAGTGCCATCGCAGATTGAAAAATTAATTTCGGGCACCAGCACCAAATCAAGAGAGCCGGGGTCTGCACTGCAATACCCTCGCTCAACATAGTAGCCCTTTCTTTCCGCCTTTTCCGCAACCCTTCTCATAAGAGTGGATTTACCCGTGCCGGGACCGCCCTTAAGAATCAAATGCCTACCCTCTATGTACGGGTCATAAATACTATCATATAACGAGCAATACCCGGCTTTATTATTGGCACCGAAAAAGAATGCTACGGGAAGAACTGTTTTTTTCAAAATATCAACTCATTTCGCCTAAAACTTATATCACATACTATGATTTTTTCCATTTTTTGTTACTCTCTTCATTGACTTTTCACCTTAGTAAATATATACTATTTGTGTATGTAATCTTTTACTGAAAAGAGGTTTTCTAATGTCAAGATATGAAGAAGCCAAAAGGATTTATTCTTCCTTTGGCGTTGATACGGAAGAAGCCCTCAACACTCTTAAGGATGTAACAATTTCCGTTCATTGCTGGCAGGGTGACGATGTTGGTGGGTTTGACAGTAAGGAAAGTCTTTCCGGCGGTATTCAGACAACAGGCAACTACCCCGGCAAGGCAACCACACCCGAGGAGCTTATGGCAGACCTGGACAAGGCTTTTTCTCTTATTCCGGGCAAGAAAAAGCTTAATCTTCACGCCTGCTATGCTATTTTTGAAAATGGTGAATTTGCAGACAGAAATGAGTTGAAGCCCCAGCATTTCAAAAAATGGGTTGACTTCGCAAAGGAAAGAAATATGGGTATCGACTTTAACCCCACATATTTCTCTCATTCAATGGTTAAGGACGGTCTTACCCTTTCCTCTCCCGATGAAGAGGTTAGAAGCTTCTGGGTTGAGCACGGCAAGGCTTGCCTTAAAATTTCAGAATATTTCGCAAACGAAACAGGCATTCCCTGTGTTATGAACATCTGGATTCCTGATGGCTACAAGGACATTCCTGCAGACAGATTTGCGCCAAGACAGAGATTCAAAAAATCTCTTGATGAAATTCTTGCAACCGACTACGATAAATCAAAGGTTTATGTAACCCTTGAATCAAAGGTTTTCGGTATCGGTGTTGAAAGCTACACAGTAGGCTCTGCAGAATTCTGCCTTTCCTATTCTGCAAGCAAGGGCATTACTCCTCTTATGGATAACGGTCACTATCACCCCACAGAATTAGTTTCCGATAAAATTTCATCTCTTCTTCTCTTCAACGAGAAAATTGCACTTCACATAACAAGAGGTGTTCGTTGGGACTCTGACCACGTTATTATTTTTGATGACGAAACAAAGGAAATTGCAAAGGAAATCGTTTCCAACAATGCTCTTGACAGAGTATTTATTGCAACGGACTATTTCGATGCTTCAATCAACAGAATTTCCGCTTGGGTAACAGGTGTGAGAAATGTGCAGAAGGCACTTCTCAATGCGCTTTTATTACCCACAGATAAAATGAAGGCTCTTCAGGAAAACAGCTCATTTACAGAGCTTATGTGCCTTCAGGAGGAAATGAAAACCTCTCCCTTTGGTGATATCTGGGCAGAATATCTGGCAAGAGAAAATGTTAATAATGATTACTTTAAAGAAATCAAAGAATATGAAGAAAAGGTATTGGTGAAAAGAGTATGAAGGATATTTTAACAGCTCCCTTTGTGGAAGAAATGAAACGCGCAACTGCTAACATGTATCGTCTTGGTTGGGACGAAAGAAACGGCGGTAACATCAGCTATATGCTTGAAGAGGAAGAGGTTGCAGAATACCTTGACCTTAACAATGTTATCCGTGAAATTCCCACAGGCTTTGACGCAACCTACCTTACAGGTAAAATATTTATCGTTACAGGTACCGGTAAATATTTCAAGAACGTTGAGGTTGACCCTGAAACAAACCTTGGAATTATCCGTATTGCAAAGGACGGCACAACTGCAGAGCTTCTCTGGGGTTATAAAGACGGTGGCAGATTCACAAGCGAGCTTCCCGCTCACCTTATGAGCCATATTTCAAGACTTAAAGCAAATCCCGAAAACAGAGTTGTTATGCACTCTCATCCTACATACACTCTTGCAATGAACCACATTCACGAGCTTGATGAAAAGAAATTCACTCACACTCTTTGGGAAATGTGTACTGAATGTATCGTTGTTTTCCCCGATGGTGTCGGCGTTCTTCCCTGGATGGTTTGCGGTAACAACGAAATCGGTGTTGCAACTGCAAAGAAAATGGAAGAATACAGACTTGTTATCTGGGGTCTTCACGGTATCTACGGTGCAGGTAAGGATATGGACGAAACCTTCGGTCTTATCGAAACTGTTGAGAAAGCAGCTCAGCTTTATATGCTTGCAACCGCAAGCGGCAAAAGAATCAACACTATCACAGACGAAAACCTCTGGGCTATTGTTGAACGCTTTGCTCTTGAAGACCAGTGCAAAAAGGAATTTTTAGACCTTTAATATTCCAAAAATTACAAAAAGATGTCCAATTGTTACATTGGGCATCTTTTTTCTTTTGAGCTTTATATACTGTAATTGAAAGGAGAGGTAAATATGAAAAAATTTGATAAAGAAGATAAAGGCTTTAAAATATTTACTTGTGTATCCCTTTTAATCACAGGAATTTACTTTTTTGCACATTTTTTATTTTTTATTTTTGAAACAGAAACGATTACTCCTTACGGTGAGCTTGAACACTCATTCTTTATGGGGCTTTTTTTAGTGGATATGGTTTCCTGGTTTATATATGTACCCTTTGCAGGTATTGTCATTTTAGTCCAAAGTATTTATTTAATAACACGACTCGCAGATACTGAAAATGTAAAAAAATGGTTTTATCTGCCATCTTTTCTGAATATAGTTTTCGGCAGTTTCAGTATATACGGCATTTTTCAGCTTTTTGAAAGAGCATTTTAGTTGATTGTTTCATAAAGAATACTCCAAGGCACAAAGTTGTTGCTCTTTGTGCCTTCCTTCGAAGGAAGGTGGCACGAAAAATCTTGTTTTTTCGTGTCGGAAGGTTCTTTGTTGCGAAGCAACATTTCCACCACGGGTGGAATTAACATATTGTTCTCTTTGAATATATAAAAACAGAAAGATGTGTTAATTGAAGCTAACGCTTCACCTACGCTTCTAAAGTCACGTAGAGAACCACCCACCACCCGACCAACTTAATTACAAACCAGACACATTTGCTCGTTTATAACAAATACAGATATGTACCCATATTGTAGGTGGTCCCCCCGCCTTCGAAGGCAGGCACAACCAACCGCAACTTTTTCTTCTAAATTGATATACTTCGACAGGTACAATAAGCTTTGCTTCACTTTTATTTCAAGTAAGCATATAAATAAGTGCCATAATCAGCAATTCATCCGCCTTTTCTTCCGACAGAAGCAAAATCAAGGATAAAAGCAGTGCTTTATCGCTATCAATATTCAAATCCCCGAAAATACTTTTGATTTTATCTTCAAAGCTATTCTGAAATTTTGGTTGGTTATTGCTTCTTTGCTCATTTTTGTATTCTTTTTTTGCTTCCTCTTTCTCTCTCGGTTCACTTTCATTTTTTGAAGAATTTGAGCCGTAATTCTTTAAATTCTCAAGATAATCATTTGGCATTGGAACCCGTCGGGGTTCTTCTTTTTTTGCAGTTGGATTTTGTTGATTTTCTTGCTTCCCTCTTTCAAGCCCTGCGCTCTGCCTTGCTCTTCTTTGCATATCCTCTGCCCTGCGGATTGCATCATTCTGCATTTTCATAAGGTCCTGATATGAATAATCTGCCATTACATTATTCCCCTTTCCCTCAAAAGAGGTAAAACAGACATCAGCTTCACAAGCTTTGTTGCTTCATCCGCCTTTTTCTGCCGTTCTTCCGATAAAAGCGGTTTTAAAGCATAAATAAAATCCAATCGTTCATCCTTGGAATTAAACGCCTGTAAAATAGGAACAATTGCAGAAAGCTGGCTTAAATCAGGCATACCTAAATTACCCAAACCACCCATACTCTTTAACAAATCATCAAGATTGAATTGGTTTTGTTCTTGCTTACTATTTTTTATTTCAGGTTCTTGTATGGGCGGTTTGTTATCTTCCATACCACCTAAAACCGAGGCGGCGGTCTGCTTTAAATTTTCAATATCATCAGGGGTTAAAGAATTCAGAATGGCTCCTAAATCAAAATCAGCCATTGTTTTTTCCTCCGAAGAATTTATTGAAAATCGCCTTTGCCGCTTCACTGTTAAGAAGCGCTTTTGTCTTTTCCTCGTCTGCAAGAAGATTTTTAACTGCACTTGCCTGTTCTTCACTTAAATTATTCCTTATAAAATCATTCAGCCCCTCATTTGTATTGAGATTTTCTGTTTTTGATGCCTTTTTCAAAAGGTCATTTACATCTATTTTTTTGTTATTTGGTTTATTCATTGAAATCCCCTGCCTAATCGTATATAATTAATACAATATATGAATTAAGGAGTTGAATATGTATGCGCATACTTGTACTTTCTGATTCACACAAGCACAATTTCAATCTTTTTTCTGCCATTACAGAGGAGCCAACCGCAGAGGTTGTTTATTTCTTAGGTGATGGTGCAAGAGAATTTGAAGAGGCACAGCTCATTTACGGTAAGGAGCAGGCCTTTATCGGTGTAAGAGGCAACTGCGATTTATCTTCTTTTCTCCCTGAAAAGGATGTCAGAACAATATGCAGCAAAAAAATTCTGGCAACTCACGGATATGTGCAGAATGTTAAATTCGGTTTAGAGGATTTGCAGCTTGAAGCAGTTAACGAAAAATGTGATATTGTGCTTTTTGGACACACTCACAAGCCCGAGAGCATCTATAAGGACGGCATTTATTATTTCAATCCCGGTAGCCTTCGTGACGGGTGCTATGGTGTTATTGATATCACAGAAAATGGCGTTATTTGTATAAATAAAAAGCTGTAATTAATTGACATTTTTAATATATACTGTTAAAATTGTGTCATATTTTAAAAAGGTAGTGATAAATATGGATTTCAAGTATTCAACCGCGCTATACCTTATAGCAGGTGCAGTTATCCTTTTTGTCCTCGCTCAGTCTGTTTTCTTCCTTGTTAAAGCATATAAGCAGGGTAAGGTTCTCGGCCTGGACAAATCAAAGCTTCGCAATGCTATTACATCAAGCGCACTCTTTACAATTCCTTCCGCACTTTCAATTCTTGCAACAATTAT
This sequence comes from Acutalibacteraceae bacterium, assembly GCA_045586265.1. Lineage (GTDB taxonomy): Bacteria > Bacillota > Clostridia > Oscillospirales > Acutalibacteraceae > DTU089. The sequence goes on along the minus strand of JAZMZY010000079.1, from coordinate 36,580 downwards.
TGCTCTTGTTCCTGCATTGGGTCCCGTTATCCCCTGGGTTCGCCTTTCGGTTATCGGTAACTTAATGTACGAAACAACCGCAGCAGAAGCAGCTATGGAAGCCTTTGGTCACGAGGGCGGTATGGCAGTTGCAGTTTCCGACCCTGAGGTTTATGCAGGTGTTGCCTGGGTTATGACCCTTGGTATCTGCTTCTCTCTCGTAATTCTTCCCTTCCTTGCAAAGCCTCTTCATAAGAAAATTCTTCAGGCAGGTAAAAAAGAGGAAGCTCCCAAAGCAGAAGCAACAGAAAATGCTCCTGCAGACGCAAAGAAAAAGAGAAGTCTCAACGGCTTCATCAACGATTTTGCAACTCCCGCTATTTTCATTGGTCTTATCGGTGCATTTATCGCCCGTGCCATTATCGGCTCAGGTAAGCCCGAGACCTTTGGTGACGGAGCAGGCGTGCTTTCAATAATCACACTTGTTGTTGCTATTGTTGTTTCAATTGCACTTGAGGTTCTCGCAAAGAAGCTCAGGCTCACCTGGTTAGAGCCCTTCGTTATGCCTATCGGTATGATAATCGCAATGGTTGCCGCTATCGTTTTCTTCAATATTCTTCCCGAAGAAATTGCAATGCTTGAATGGAGGGGTTAAAAATGGCTAAAAACAAAAACAAAACATATTTTGACCGAGTTCATTCCTGGGGCAGAATTTCTACTATTACTGCACTTTGTGCACTTCTTATGTTCCCCATAGGCATCTGCCTTTATCTTAATGTTTTTCCTCCTATAAACGGTGTTCTTCAGGGTCTTCTCAAGCTTATTCCTACTTATTGGACAGTTGCAGTTGTTGAGGTTATCGTTTATACCCCCATGCTTGGTGCAGGTGGTACATACCTTTCATTCGTAACAGGTAATATCGCAAACCTTAAGCTTCCCTGTGCTATCAATGCAATGGAGGGCGCAAATGTTAAGGCTAACTCCGAAGAGGGCGAGGTTGTTTCAACAATTGCTATTGCAACATCATCTATTGTAACAACAATTATTCTTGCAATCGGTGTTATTATTTTCGCTCCGTTCCTTCAGGCATTTACAGATAATGCACTTCTGAAGCCTGCATTTGCTCAGGTTCTTCCCGCACTTTTTGGTGCTCTTGGCGCAGGCTACTTTATCAAGCATTGGAGAATTTCATTCTTCCCCATTATTGTTATGATAATTGTTCTTATCTTCTCAGGCTCAATGGGCGCAAGCACACTCCTTTTCGTAGGTATTGTTGCTTCCGTAGGCGGCGCATTGTTCATGTATAAAAAAGGCTTGCTTGACAGAGTAAAATAACCATAAAAAATGCGACCTCATCTGCTTTTTAAAAAGCAGATGAGGTCGTTTCACTTATATTGATTTTCCGAATTTATCGTAAATACCCTTACCATTTGAGTTGTATGCCCTTACGGTATAAAAATACTTCACACCATCTTTTCTTTCGGTTTTATCTGCAAATTTCAGGGAGGTTGTTTTACCGATGCTTCTCCATTCACCTTCCCTGGTTTTTCTGTAAACATAGTAACCATCTGCACCGTTTACCTCGTCCCATTTAACAAGCGGTTGCTTTTTGCTGTTAAGCGAAACACTCTGATTTTCGGGAACGTTCAGGCAATTGATGCCAATTCCGTTTTCATAAGAGCCTTCATATTTCCCGTTCATTGCCGTAACGGTGTAATAATATTTCGAGCCCTTTTTGGCAGTTTTATCCTTGTAGGAAAGAACATCGGAAACCTCTGCAATTTCCTTATAATCACCTGATGGTGTTCTTCTGTAAATCTTATAAGAGGTGGCACCTGCAACGCGCTTCCATTTAACAACGTTACCATCACTCCAATTAACAGAAAGCAACTCAGGTGCACTCATATACAGATATGTTCGCATATTATTACCTGAAATGCCCTCGCCATATTCATTTGCTGCTGCTACATAATATGTGTAGAAATAGTTGTTGGCTTTTTCGGTTGTATCATAAAAGCTTGTTTTTGTAGTGGTGCCCACCAGCTTATAGTCTTCAAAGGGGGATTCTCTGTAAATTTTATACTTTGTTGCACCCTCAACCGCTTTCCATTTAAGGAATATGCTGTTGTCAACATCTGCCTTTATGGTTGTGATTTTTGGCTCAGCAAGGCAGTGAGCATCAACGCCCTTTGTATCAAAGCTGCTGCTTGTGTTTTCTTTTTCCACTACAAGTGAATAGGTGTATTTTTTCCCCGGAGTAACCTCTGCATCAACATAAGAAAGCTCATCCGCACCTGAATAAATCAAATCCCATTCATCTTCACTGTTCTTTTTATAAAGCTTGTAGCCTATAGCATTTTTAACCTTTTTCCACTCAATTCTTACAGTCTGACCTGCGCCATAGGCAGTGGGTTGTTTAACACCGAAAAGAGTTATTGATTTTTTGTTTGATAAAACGCCTGAGCTTGTACCGTTTGCAGCCTTGACTGCATAAATATATTTTTCACCGTCAGACTTGGAGGATTTATCCGTATATTTCAAAGCATCTGCATCAACTGTTGCAATACGGGTATATTTTTTCTCGTCTGCGGTTTTTCTGTATATTCTGTATTTTTCTGCACCATTAACCGCTTCCCAGGAAATGCGGATTTTATTATCCTCAAGTGTTTTAGGTGCGTTAAGCACAGGTGCTGCAAGATAAATCAAATCAACGCCTATTTTGTTTTGCTTACTGTAGCACTTTCCATCAAATGCCCTGATGGTGTAGGTGTATTTTTCACCCTTCACTGCAGTTGTATCAGTATATTCGCGCCCCTTTACATCTGCAATTATCCGGTAATCTGTACCATCCTGCTTTCTGTAAACTCTGTAAAAATCTGCATAGGTAACCTTTTTCCATTTAATATAGTTACCTGTATAGAGTGCCTCAGCCTCATATATTTTCGGTGTGACATTTGCGATTTTATTAAGCTTAATATCGAACTGATATATGCTATCCTTATCAATAATAAGATCCTCATCCTTCTGAATATATGTGAAGGTCAGACCATAATATGTTCCGCTTTCAAGCTTTGAAAAATCAATATTAAGGCTACCCGTACTGTCAACAGTAGGGAATGCACCGCTTTTGTTTATAAGAATATTCTGCCTTTCCGCATCAGAGTAAATAGTAAAGCCGTAATAAACATTATCCTTTTTACCCTTACTGTCAAATTTAAAGGTAAGCAAGCCTTTATCTTCTTTAACAGAATATGATTCGCATTGCGTTTTAAAGTTTGATTTAACGGGAATCATCAAGCCGTATTTACCCTCATAGGATTTATATTTTGTTGCCGCTGAGGTTGTAACCGAAAAGACAGAAATCAGGCATAATACTGCAAGAAATACCGATAATGTTTTTTTCATTGTTTTCATTTTTTGCCACTCTGCCTTTCAAAATATTTATCTGCCTTAAGAATTATTGTCTGGGTTTTGGAATCCTTGATTTCACCATTCATAACCATTCGGACTGCCTGACTTAAGGGCATTTTAAGTGTGTTCACAAACTCATCCTCATCAAGATGCTGTTCACCCTGAATCAAATCTGTTGCAATATACATATGGATTACCTCGTCAATAAGTGCGGGAGTGGTATATAAATCACCGATTGAAAAAATATTGTTTGCAGTAAGCCCTGTTTCCTCAGAAAGCTCACGAAGAGCAGCTTCCACAGGGTCCTCCCCCTTTTCAAGCTTGCCTGCAGGAACCTCTAAGGTAACCTTATTGAGAGCATATCTGAACTGGTTCACAAAAACGACCTGACCATCTTCGGTTATGGGCAAAACGCAAACTGCACCGGGGTGGCGGATAACCTCACGAACACCCTTATTGCCGTTTGGAAGAAGAATTTCATCTCTGAAAAGATGAATTGCAACTCCGTCAAAAATTTCTTCAGAAGAAAGCATCTTTTCTTCAAGCTTCATAATTACTACCTCTTAACAAGTTTTTTGCATAGTTATACGAATACATTATACTATAATTCTTTGTTACTTTCAACTGTATTTTGTCGCTTGCAATACTTTTACAAAGGGTTTTCTTTATGGGGCAACCCACCACCGCTAACGCGGTCCCCCTCCCTATTCCATCAAAGATGGAACAGGGATGATAGTATTGACATTACTTATACTTTATCGTTTACTCTTGACTTTATTAAAAAACTATTGTAGAATCTTCCTCGGTAAAATGGGCAGTCGCGGATGCGATTTATCGTAGACGAGGAAAGTCCGGGCATCTCACGGCAGGGTAACTGCTAACGGCAGCCGAGGGTAACCTTAGGGAAAGTGCAACAGAGATATACCGCCGAACTTATTCGGTAAGGGTGGAAAGGCGAGGTAAGAGCTCACCGGCATAGTGGAGACATTATGGCCATGTAAACCCTACCCGATGCAACACCGACAGGAGTGGCGCCGTGCCGCGAATTTTATTCGCAGCTCCAAAGGGTGGCTAAAGCCATTTGGCAACAAATGGCGTAGATAGATGATTGCCTTAAACGACAGAACCCGGCTTACAGTTTTACCACTTTTGGTGATATTTTAAATATAACCAAAATAGTAAAAAGAGATGGTTTTTGCCATCTCTTTTTTAGTTGGTTAGAGCTGCGGTTTTTCATTCAGATGTGAATAATCATTAAGGAATTTGAGTTTTGTTTTTATTACACCATTTTCTTTTATTGTCTGAACCAAGGAGACTCCTGTATTCACATGGGAAAAATTAAAATTTTCTTTTAAGGGAAAATCCAATGCCGCAAGAACAAGGTAGCTGTTAAATGTGCCGTGAGCGATTATAACAACCGTGCTTTCGAAGTCGTTTCCGGCTTTGATTTTTTCTATTATTTTCTTTGCTCTGTTATATGCTTTTTCATCATTTTCCTCGCCCAAGGGTGAACGGAAATTGATTACTGCATCAGGGCAAAGCTTTTTTATTTCTTCATCAGGAAGACCTATGTAATCAGGTGCAGTCCCTTTTTCAAGAAGCAGAGAATCTATAATAATTGGTGTGTTTTTGTGATATTCTCTCACCGCATTTGCAGTTTTAACTGCTCTGACTAAAGGACTCACATAAAATTTATCAATATTATCATTTTTAAATCTTTCACCTAAAAGCTCAATCTGCCTTTCACCCTTCGGTGTCAAATCAGTTTCGGAAAAGCCATCACCATTAAGATTACCAAAGGTTTCTCCATGACGGATGATATATAGCTTCATATTCTCACACCCTGAATCCCTTTTCGATGCTTCTTCTTTTTGAAACAATGATTTTATGAAGTTCGTTTCTCACTTCTCTTGCGTTTTTTATGCCGTGAATTCTTACCACTTCATCTTTGCAGTTAATAACAATAATTCCTGTTTCAGATAAATTCCAAATATTCTGCCACATTTCCATACGAGCCCTTGTATACTTAAAGCTTCGCAAGCCGTATATAATTGCGCTCAATTCACCATTTTGATGCAAATTGTCCACACTTCTTACATCCTTCCAGGGTATTGTGCGAGTTCCCTTGAAACCTTTATTTATATACAAACAAGTATTATCATACTCTAAAATTTTATTTGGTAAAACAATGCGTCTGAAAAACCTGAGCATACTAACAATTGCAACTATCAGACCAATAACATACACAACTGTAAAAAGCAATCCCAATCCGCCTAAATCAACGCTTCTGACCTCATTGAAAAAATAAAACAACACCAAATACAAGGGCGCTAAAATAAACACCGCATTTTCTCTTTTTCCCAATGTGATTAAATTATTATTCATTAAAAGCACCTCTTTTCGCTTTCTTTAGAAAAATTCTATCAAATAATATGTATAATTACAAGGTAAATAATAAAAAATTCATAGAAAACTATTGATACTTTTTCTGTTTTCTGCGATAATGTAAAATGTTAAATTATGCAATAGCCGAAAAGAGTTGAATCCCGTACGCCTAAAATTCAAATCTTCCGGCACATCACGGCGTTTTTCGTCTTATTATATGCAATCTTATTTAATGGAGTTTTTTATATGAATTACGACTGCAACAAATTAGCAGAGCTTCTTTTTCCCAATGTTACGGAAACTATAGAAGACCTTGAAAAAAAATACCCCGAAAGAAATTTAAAGGAAGGTGCTCGTGTTACACGATTTGCCCCCTCTCCCACAGGCTATCTTCACATTGGCGGTCTTTTCGGTGCTCTTGTTGATGTTCTTACTGCAAAGGCAACAGGTGGTGTTGCCTTCCTTCGCGTTGAGGATACCGATAAAAAGCGTGAAATTGATGATGGCGTTTCCGCAATTATCAATGGCTTTGCTTCCTTTGGTATTGATTTTGACGAGGGCGTTACAGGCTTCAACACAGAAAAGGGTGCTTACGGACCTTATACCCAAAGCCAACGTGCAGAAATTTATCATATCGTTGCAAAAGAGTTAGTGCAAAAAGGTCTTGCTTATCCTTGCTTCTGCACTGCAGAGGAGCTTTCTGAAATCCGTCAGGAACAGGAAAAGGGCGATGCTCTTATCCGGGGTTACTTTGGCAAATGGGCAAAATGCCGTGACCTTTCCTTTGAAGAAATTGAAGAGAATATAAACAACGGTAAGCCCTATGTGCTTCGCTTCTGTTCTGACGGACAAGAAGATAAAAGAATTTTCTTTGACGATATTATCCGTGGCAAAATCGAAATGCCTGAAAATATTATTGACGAGGTTCTTTTGAAATCCGATGGTATTCCTACTTACCACTTCGCTCACGCCTGTGATGACCACTTTATGAGAACAACCCACGTTATTCGTGGTGAAGAATGGATTTCATCTGTTCCCAAGCATATTGCACTTTTCAAAGCCTGCGGATTTAAGGTTCCCAAATATGCTCATACCCCTCAGGTTATGAAAATTGATGAAGAGGACGGAACAAAGCGTAAGCTTTCAAAGCGTAAGGACCCTGAAGCAGCAGTAAGCTACTTTGTTGAAGAGGGCTTCCCCAAGGAAAGCCTTATTGAATATCTTCTCACCCTTCTCAACTCAAACTTTGAGGACTGGAGAAGAGCAAACCCCACTGCTGATGCATTTTCATTCCCCTTTAATCTTAAGAAAATGAGCCCCAGTGGTTGCCTTTTCGACCTTATAAAGCTTAACGATGTAAGCAAAAATGTTATTTCTGTTATGAATGCAGATACTGTTTATAGCTACATTGCAGACTGGGCAGAAAAATTTGACGAGGATTTCTACAAGGTATTCACTGCAAATCCCGAAAAATCCAAGGCAATGGTAAACATTGACAGAGAAAGCAACAAGCCCCGTAAGGATATTGCAAAATGGAGCGAGGTTAAGGAATATTTCTCATATATGTTTGATGAATATTATGAGGCTTCCTTTGACCTTCCCGAAAATATCAAAAAAGAGGATGCAAAAGCAATTCTTGAAAATTATCTCAAGGTTTACAGCGTTGAGGACGACAAGGATGTGTGGTTCTCTAAAATCAAGGATTTGTGTGAGCCATTAGGATTTACTCCCAATGTTAAGGAATACAAGAAAAATCCTGAGCTTTTCAAGGGTCACGTTGGCGATGTTTCAACAGTTATCCGCCTTGCAGTAACCTCAAGAAAAAACACTCCCGACCTTTGCTCAATTATGAGCCTTTTAGGTCAGGACAAGGTAAACGAAAGAATTAATAAAGTAATTTCATCACTTTAAGGAGATATGCACTATGGAAGAAATTATTAACGAAACTGCGGGTAATTTTATCCACGATATAATTGACGAAGAATTGGCAAGTGGCGTCAACACCAAGGTGCAGACCCGTTTCCCCCCTGAGCCCAACGGCTATCTTCACATCGGTCACGCCAAGGCTATCTGCATAGACTTTACAACCGCTATGAAATACGGTGGCGTTTGTAACCTTCGTCTTGACGACACAAACCCCTCAAAAGAGGATATTGAATATGTTGAATCCATTAAGGAGGACATCGAATGGCTTGGCTTCAAATGGGATAAATGCCTTTATGCTTCAAGCTACTTTGATTTCCTTTATGAATGTGCTATCAAGCTTATTAAAGATGGCAAGGCTTATGTTGACGACCTTTCCGCAGAGGAAATGAGAGAATATCGCGGTACTCTTACAGAGCCCGGTAAAAACAGCCCCTATCGTGACAGAAGCGTTGAGGAAAATCTTGACCTGTTCAAGAGAATGACTGATGGCGAATTCCCGGATGGTGCAAAGGTGCTCCGTGCGAAAATTGATATGGCATCACCCAATATGAATATGCGTGACCCTGCAATTTACAGAATTATGCACGTCAGCCACCACCAGACAGGTGACAAATGGTGCGTTTACCCCATTTACGACTTTGCTCATCCCCTTTCTGATGCTTGTGAGGGTGTAACCTATTCACTTTGCTCTCTTGAATTTGAAAACCACAGACCTCTTTATAACTGGTTTATTGAGCAGATCGGCTTCGAAGAGCCCCCCAGACAGATTGAGTTTGCCCGCCTTAACCTTAACTACTGCATCACAAGTAAAAGAAGAAACATCCGTCTTGTAACAGATAACCTTGTAAGCGGTTGGGATGATCCCCGAATGGCTACAATCTGCGGTATGAGAAGAAGAGGCTATCCTGCAAAGGCTCTTCGCACATTTATTGACAAGGTTGGTGTTTCAAAGGCATACAGCGTTGTTGACTACGGTCTTCTTGAGGCTTGTGTAAGAGATGAGCTTAACGAAAATGCACCTCGTGCTATGGCAGTCCTTGACCCCATCAAAGTTGTTATTGATAACTACCCCGAGGGTCAGACTGAAGAAATTGAGGTTGAAATCCATCCCAACAAACCCGAGATGGGCAAAAGAACAGTTACCTTCGGCAAGGAAATTTATGTTGAAAGAACTGACTTTATGGCAGAGCCCGTTAAAAAATATTTCCGCCTTTACCCCGGTAACGAGGTAAGACTTAAAGGTGCTTACTTCATCACCTGTCAGTCTTATGAAACTGATGAAAACGGAAATGTAACAGTTCTCCATTGTACCTACGACCCCGAAACAAAGGGTGGTAACGCGCCTGACGGCAGAAAAGTTAAAGGTACAATCCATTGGGCAGGTCCCAAGGCATTCAAGGCAGAGGTTCGCCTTTATGACAGACTTTTCAATGTTGAAGACCCTGCAGGCGTTCCCGACGATGAATTTGTTAACGCAATTAACCCCAACTCTCTCATTGTTCTTAAGGATTGCCTTATTGAAGAGGGCATCAAGGATGCAAAAAATCCTGATGCATTCCAGTTTATGAGAAACGGTTATTTCTGTGTTGACAAGGATTCAACTGACGAGAACCCCATATTCAACAGAACTGTTGAGCTTAACTCTTCTTGGAAGTAAATTTTCCGAAAGGATGAACAAAAAATGAAATATGTATATAAAATTGTTGCAGCCTTAGGTGCTTTGGCAATTGCCCCTGTATTATTTTTCACAAAAATATTCTATTTTGAAATGTCATCAATGGCACTTCAGATTCTCGCATATATTGCACAGGCAACAGGCAAAACTGAAATTCTTGAACAAACAGGCGGTAAAACACCCACAGGCCTGGCAGATATGTTCTCCTTCTACGACCTTTATGGTATGTTTGGCGGATTTGATGGCAGTGGCGACAGAACTCTCCAGGAAACTCTTGGTGGTGTATTTACTCCCGTAGTTCTTTTTGCAGTAGTATCATTAATGGTTGTAATCTGTGCTATTGTAACTGCGATTTTCGCAATTGTTGTAAAAAACAATCGTAAGGTTATATATTCCTCTGTTGTGGGTATTGGTCTCTCAGTTATGCTCAGCTGCATTTTTGAAGATATTTCCGCTCCCGTTATTGAAGGCACAGTAAGCCTTTCTACATTGCTTGACAGTATGTGGGCAGGCTTGTTGGGTAATATTGACGAAGTTTCATTATCAACAAATTTCTGGTTTATTCCCGCAATTTTCGGTGCAATAATTATCTGGACTGTTCTTTATAACTACACTCTTCCCGAAAAAGAGAAAAAAGAAAGAAAATTGATGTTGGGCGAGGGTGATGAAGAATGATTTACGATAAGGTTGAAAATATGAGCCTTTATTTCGACCGGCTCAAAGGCTTTGAAAAGGTTGAAGAGGCTTATAAGGAATTCTGCAAAGCGCCCTTTGAAAACGGCAAAATCGAAATTGACGGTGAAAATGCCTGGTGTAATGTTTGCAGATATGATGTTAACCCCGATAATCCTTTAAAATATGAAGCTCACAAGGAATATGCCGATGTTCAGCTTATGTTTGAGGGCGAAGAAAATATCGGTTGGGCAAGCTTTGATGAATGCAACATAACCGAGGATTTCAAAGAGGGCTCAGACATTGCATTTATGGATGCACTGAACGGACAGTTCCTTGCATTGAGAAAAGGCTATTTTATGGTATTCTTCCCTCAGGATGCTCACGCACCCTGCAGAAAAAGTGAAAATTCCGACTTTGCTCATAAATTAGTTTTTAAAATAAAATTATAAAAAATACAACCACCTTAGATTTTTTTGAAAATTCTAAGGTGGTTGTTGCTATTAATGTGGCAAGCAAACTACAAGATTAAATATTTCGTTTTCGTATTTCACAAGCATATCGCCCTTGTGCTTATCAACCGTTCTTTTAATGCTTTTAAGACCAAGGCCGTGATTATCCTTATCCTTTTTCCTTGAAATATATACTCCTGCTCTTCTCTTGGGTGCTTCTGTTGAGGGATTTTTAATTGAAATTATCATTTCATTTTCCGAATCCTCAATTTTAACATCAATATATCTGTCACTTGGCTTTTCGAATTTCACGCAAGCCTCAACTGCATTATCAAGAGCATTACTTAAAATTGTGCAGATATCCATAGCAGGAATTTTTGTATCGCCTAATGGTGTAACATCAAACTGAGTTGAAATTCCGTTTTTCTGGGCGTATAAAAGCTTTTCATTAAGAATAGCATCAACTGCAGAATTTTTGCTCATTGAAACATAGGTTGCTTCCTCAACCGCGTCAGTCATTTTTTCAAGGTAGGAAAGCATTTCCTCCTTTGTGCCGTTTTCTGCAATACCCTTAAGAACAAAAATATGATTTTTAAGGTCGTGCCTTAGCTCCCTTGTTCTGTTGTAGCTTTCCTCAATTCTCTTGAAGGACTCTTTTTCAAGTCGCATTTGTGTATTTAAAAGGTCTGCATTTCTTCTTATTTCAAGCTGATTCTGAAGCTTTGAAAAAAGAGTGAAAACAAGAACATTAATAAACACAAGCCCAACTGTTGAAATAATAATATAAATATTAATCTCTTCACCTGGAGCCAATAAATCTATGTAATACTGATAAACAGTAAGCGTACCAAGGGTTGTAACAGGCACAGTCATAAGAAGAAGCCAATATCTTATGGGAACTGCTTTGTTCTTTGACTTTGTGAACATACCCACAAGTATAATCATAACAAGCATAAAGATATTGGGCAGCTCAATTGATAAGATTCTGTAGAAGAAGCCTTCGGTTTCAAGATATGGAAGTCTTTCAAAAATCTTATCTATAAACAGAGAAAATGCAAAATAGGAAAGAAGCTTTGAAAGTGCAACAAACAATGAATAAACAACACAGAAAAGACCCTTCAATCGCTTTTTGCCATCAAATATAAAGAGTGCAACTGCAAAAATCAGAAGCATCTGAACACCGGTTTTAATATTACCGCTTTGCCCTGTTTCCTGCAAAGCAAGAAGCACACCCGAGCTTACAACAAAAGCAATCCATTTAGGCAATTTGCTTTTGTATTTTTCATCAAAAAAGGCATTCATCAGAAGAAACGCAAAAAGCATTTCAAGGGTTGATGAAAAAAGCCTTATGAGATAGAACAGGGTTGTTTCAATAAATTCAAGCATTTTTTATCACCTTTTCGCCCAGAGATATGCATTTTTAACTGCGGATGCTTTACTTTTACTTACGGGTAGAGCTTCTCCGTTCTGTAATTCTGCACTATCTTTAGAAACGCTTTTGATTTTTCGTGCATTAACAAAATAACTTTGGTGGGTTCTTATAAAATCCTTACCCTCAAGGTCTTTTTCAACCTGGTCAAGCTTGCCATAGAAAGAATATTCATCATTTTTGGTGTGAACTATAAGAACTCTGCGGTTACTTTCAAAATATAAAATATCGTTAAGAGGAATGTTTTTAACTGCAGATGCGGTTTTTACTGTATAAAAGCTGTCATCAGACTTTGAAAGCTCCTTTAAGCATTCACCGAAAATTCTGTCAAAGGCATTAACAAGGTCGGTTTTGAGAATATATCTGAACGCCTTTACCTCATAGCCTGAGAAAACATATTCCGCCGAAGAGGTAACAAAAACAATGAGAGCTTCAACACCTAAATCACGAAGCTGCTTTGCACAGTCAACCCCATTGACGGTTTTCATTTTTATATCAAGAAAGATTATGTCAAGCAATGATGGATTTTCTTGACAAAATTCAATCAAGGGTGCAGAGTCATAAAAAACCGAAGCTTCTCCATCTTCATCAGCTTTAGCAAGAAAATCCATAACTCTTTTTTCTATGTAATCGCAAACATTTTTTTCATCATCGCATATTGCAATTTTCAGCATATTCCCACCTCGGAGCTTGTGTTAGTTTTAATATAACATATTTATTCAGTTATTTCTACTGATTTCTTGGCTTTTATCTTTTTATACAACACAAGTGATATTATTATTGCCACAACAAAGAATACGATAATAGTACTGTTTTCAATAAAACTATCCAGATAAACAAAATAAAATGAATTCACTCCGTCAAAAAGCTCAAACGCCATTCTTCCGAAAGGATATAAAACCAAGCCGATAGTAAAACCAACTATCCAGGTTAAAATACTTCCATCGTTACTGAATATTGCTGATATAATACTTGCAAATATCGGAATAGCCGTAGCTGATAAAGCTGATATATACATTACTTTTAATGATTTTCTTTTACATATAATCGTAAACGCAAGCAAAACTAAGGGAATAAGTATTGCAGTTACGAAAGGTACAATACAAGAAAAAAGCAAATTTTCTGTATCTATATTCTCACTTAACCACATATCTACTGTATAAGTGTTAACTAAAGCTCCTATTCCCCACAACAACATTATACTGAAAAAGCCTATAATAAACTGAATAATCGGATTAAGTTTTTTCATATAAAGCCTCCCCTTTCTTTAATGTGGTCTCCAACAACCCAAGAAAACCACCATAAGAATAAGTACTATCGCCACATAAGGCTTAAAAAAGATTTCTTTGCTTTTCTCTTTGTAGCATATAACTATGCACCATATAACTGCGACTGCCAACCAGACTACATTAATAATACCTGCAATATATAACATACTGAATAAAAACAACACAATCTCTCTGATACCTTCGAACATATTATAAAAGGATGTGTCCATCAAGATTTCAAAAATCAAAATAAAAACACCTAAAACTGAAAGAGCTGCAAAATAGGCATAGGGTACAGCTAAAAAAGTTTTAAAGTTCTCAATAAGTTGATTTTCCTTTTTCTCCATAAACACACCCCCTTTAATTATTTAACATCTATTCTCAAAACATTTCTGTTAACATCATATTCTGCAAAAATGCGCTTACTGTAATTAAGCCGAGAGTTGCAAATAAACCGAAGTTAAAAACATTTTTATGGTTGTTTTCTTTAACTGCGAAAACTATGCTCACAATCACAAGAGCTGCCATTATGAACAATGGAACAATTCCGAAGCCACTAAGGAAGCCGAAGAAAAGTCCTGCTCCGCCGAAAATCAACTCTGCGAGCTCGTATGCACCAGAATCCATATACCAGTAATTGCTTAAGATAATATTTGCGATGCCTACAAGAAGCGATACTCCAAACACTCCACCGAATATTTTGTATAATTTTTTTAATTTTTCAGATGTATATTTTTTTGTCATATTTAACATCTCCTTTCCTTTGTCTGTATCATAACAAAAACAATAAAAAAATTGCCCAAAATGTAACTTTCGGGCAGTTTTTTGTAATTTTTGGTATTGTTTTACCTCTTCACTCTCATATTCCCATTCCAAACGTCCCATATCTGTTCCTCGTTATCGGGTTGGAGGTAGTCGGTGATATATGTGCAGGCAAGGGCACCACACGCCCAACCGAACTGCAATTGCTTTTCGGGGGTGTAGCCTTTTAAAATCCCGTAGAGAAGACCTCCAACAAAGGCATCGCCGCCACCGATACGATCCATTACGGCAATCTGTTTCGGGTCTATGCTCTCCCACACTTCACCATTGAGCATAGCCGCGCCCCATAAATGGCGGTTGGCGTGCATTACCTCACGAAGATTTGTTGCAAAAACACTGGTATTGGGAAATTGGCATTTCACCTTATTTATGGTTTCTTTAAATTGCTCAACAGGTGTCATTTCACTTTTATATTTCGATAAATCAAACTCTGTTCCTAAGCACAAGCTGAAATCAGATTGATTAGCAATAATAATGTCGGAAATATCTGCAATTTTCTGAAATGTATGCCTTAACTCCTTCTCGCGATTTTTCCAGAAGGATGCGCGATAATTAAAATCAAAGGAAACAACCGTACCATATTTTTTTGCAGTTTTAGCAAGCTCAAGGCAAAATTCTCCTGTTTCCTTTGAAAGAGCGCAGATAAGACCTGTAAGGTGAAGTATTCCGACACCATCGTCTTTAAAAAGCTTTTCCAAATCAAAATTTTTTATATTAAGGGTTTTACCAACCTCACCTGCTCTGTCGTTATGCACCCTCGGTCCACGAAGACCAAAACCGCTATCAGCAATATTGAATTGATGGCGGTAGCCCCAAGGCCCGCCCTGCTCAACATCTTTGCCCTCAAATTCCATATTGCGGGAGCGAAGATTTGCTTTTATAAAGTGAGCAATAGGGCTATCTTTAACAAAGGTTGTAAGCACCTTTACAGGCAAACCCAAATAAGAGCAGATTGATGCAACATTGGTTTCCGCAGAGGTTGCCTGCATATAAAAAACATCGGAGGAAAAAACCGTCTGCCTATCAGGTGGCAAAAGCCGAACACCCATACTTGTGGGGACAACTAAAGCATACTTATAATCAGATTTTATATTTAACATATTCTACCTTCTTTATTAAGTGGCAAATTGAAAATGGAAAGTGGAAAATTTCGGGGCGCAGAAATGCGCCATAATATAATAGCGTCGCAGACCCGACACTTTGCATTTTGAGCTTTGCGTTTTGAACTAAGCATCATACGTTGTAGATGCCGTATTCCCACCTTTGCCACTCCAATTAGTATGAAAGAATTTGCCTCTCGGAAAATCTGTTCTTTCATAGGTATGAGCACCGAAGAAATCCCTTTGCGCCTGAATGAGATTTGCAGGAAGCTTCTCGGAACGATAGCCGTCAAAATAATTGAGTGAAGCGGTCAATGCAGGTGCATAAACCCCATTAAGCATACAAATAGCGCAGATTTTGCGAAGGCTTTCCATACCGTTAACAATTTCATTTTTGAAATAACTATCCAACATAAGATTTTTCAAATCAGGCTTTTTATCAAAGGCTTCCTTGATTTTATCTAAAAAAGCACTTCTTATAATGCAACCACCTCGCCAGAGCTGAGCAATTGCACCGAAATTCAAATCCCATTTATATTTTTCCGAAGCGGTTTTCATAAGGGCATAGCCCTGTGCATAAGAAATGATTTTTGCACAGTAAAGAGCCTCTTCCATTCTGCCGATATACTCTTCTTTAACACCTTTAAAGTCGATAAAGGGACCTGTAAGCTCCTTTGATGCCTCAATTCTTTCCTCTTTCATTGAGCTTAAATATCTGGCGAATACTGCTTCAGTTATAAGAGTAAGGGGCACGCCCTCATCAAGCGCGGTAATACCTGTCCATTTGCCCGTACCCTTCTGCCCTGCAGAATCAAGTATTTTATCAACGAGTGGTGCGCCGTCTTCATCCTTTACTGTAAAAATCTTGCTTGTAATATCAATGAGAAAGCTACTCAGTCTGCCTTTGTTCCACTCCGAAAAAATTCTTTGCATATCCTCTGCAGAAAGCTCTAAAATCACCTTCATAAAGTGATAGATTTCGCTTATTAACTGCATATCGCCATATTCAATTCCGTTATGCACCATTTTAACAAAATGCCCTGCACCACCTGAGCCTACCCAGTCACAGCAGGTGGCTCCATCCTCGGTTTTAGCGCAGATTGCCTGAAAAATAGTCTTCACCTCTTCCCATACTTTTTCTGATCCGCCGGGCATCATAGAAGGTCCATTGAGTGCCCCCTCTTCACCACCGGAAACACCTGTGCCGATATATAGAAAACCCTTGCTCTCAACATATTTTGTTCTTCTTTCGGTATCTTTAAAATGAGAGTTACCACCATCAATGATAATGTCGCCTTTATCCAGTAAGGGAATAAGCTTTTCAATAACTTCATCAACGGGGCTTCCTGCTCTGATCATCATCATTATTTTTCTCGGTTTTTCCGTTGCATCAACTAATTCTTTCAGGGTATGAGTTCCGATAAAATTTTTGTTTTTTCCTCTGCCTTTTATAAATTTATCAACAATTTCAGTTTCTCTGTTGAAAACTGCAACTGTAAAACCCTTGCTTTCCATATTCATCGCAAGATTTTCACCCATAACTGCAAGACCAATAAGTCCTATATCTGCTTTTTTCATTTTTCTATTATTCCTTTCACCAACAAAGTAAATGGGGAACGGGGCAACCCACCACCGCTAACGCGGTCCCCCTCCCTATTTCATCAAAGATGAAACAGGGATGATAATAATTCTCCTAATATAGTTTTTCAAACAGTCCACAAACCAAGTGCAGGATTACTTATATAATAAATTTCCTCTCTGTCAACTGTGTTATAGCCATCCTTAAGAGCTTCGGGATTATATTTTTTTACTGCTTCATCGTAAGGCATATAATCAAATCCGACTCCCTCAACCTCTTCTTTTGTAAGATGCTTTGTGCAATAGGTGACCTTAAATTTTCCGTCAGATGAGCCGTGAATAAGATGTGCCGCCACAGATAAATTATTTTTCAGCTCATCCTCTGTTTTCACAAGCTCAAGCACCCTTTTTCTTCCCACATAGCCGTATTTTCTTATAAGTCTGTCATTCTCATCATCTTCCCCGAATTTTTTAACATTGGGAGCAAGAACAATAAGCTCACCACCCTCTGCCATTGCCATTCGGGTTCGGTAAACTGCCTTATTTCCAAGCCAGGTGCTTCTGAACTCCCTCGGGTCAAGGTAAACAACCGCTTTTTTTATAGGCTTTTCGAGCCTTGTCATATTCATTTCCTGACTTTTACCCACAGATCTTTCAAAAAGCTCTCGTTTTCTCCCGATATATATTCCGTGAATAAGGGTTTTATCATCTGCATTAGTTGTAGTAACAGTTAAAACATACATCAAAGGAATGTCTTTTATAAAATTTTCTTCTGCATAGTCAAAAACCCTTCTCACAGGCGAAAAATCTCTGCCCATAATCCGTTCAAGACCATAAAAAGCCCCAAGCATATGAGAGGAATTAATCATACTGCTACCGCCACACCCAACGAAAATATTTTTGGAATAATTTGCCATACCAACTACCTCGTGAGGCACAACCTGACCGATTGAAATAATCAAATCATAGGATTTATCAAGAAGCCTTTTATTAAGCTCAACATCAATTTTTGTATCAACCAATCCATCGGAAACTGTTTTTACGAGCTCTGCAGGAATTTCACCGATTTTCACAACATCCCTGCGCCAATTATGAACAATAAGCCTTTCATACGGAATATCCTTGCCGAAAAATGCTTCACTTTCTTCTTTTGTTACAGGCCGATGCGTTCCCAGAGCAGGCATAATATCAACAATGCATACTTCTTTTAAAAGGTTATAATACATATTTGTAATTTTACCTGCACCCGAATACATTCTTGTGTAATCAGGTGGCAAAATCAGAATTTTTTTAAGCTTTTTGCCCTCAACCGACTTTTTAATAATCTCAAAAAGCCTTGCATCGTCAATAACACCCTCACTTTCAATGAACAAAATATCACCTCTTGTTAAATACTGTAAGTAACATTATTTTTGAGCATTTTCGTTGAAAATATTACTTTTGTGTGTTAAGATATTAAAAGAAATTTTTCGGAGGCGATTTTATGAAAAAATTTATGGACAAGGATTTTCTTCTTTCCACCGAAACTGCAAAAAAGCTTTATGCCGCTTGTGAAAACACACCTATTTTCGACTGGCATTGTCATTTACAGCCCAAGGAAATTTATGAAAATAAAACTCCCGAGGATATTGCTTACCTTTGGCTTGCAGGGGACCACTACAAATGGCGTGGTATGCGCTCCTGCGGTATAAGTGAAGAATATATCACAGGTGATAAAACACCCTACGAAAAATTCAAGGCGTGGGCTTGTGCTATGCCCAACCTTATCGGTAACCCTCTTTATCATTGGACTCACCTTGAATTACAGAGATATTTTGATATTTATGAGCCTCTTTCACCTGCAACATGCGATGAAATCTGGGAAAAAGCAAATGCAAAAATCAAGGCAGGGGGCTTCACTCCCCGTGAGCTTATTGAAAAAAGCAATGTAAAATATGTTTGCACAACTGACGATGCGGCGGACACTCTTGAATATCACAAATTGCTTGCAGAGGATAAATCTTTTAAATGCAAGGTTCTTCCTGCTTTCCGTCCCGACAAGGCTCTCGGCATTGAGCTTGAGGGCTACGAGATTTGGGTAAAAGCTCTTGAAAATGTTATGGGTAAGGCTGTTCCCTCTTTCACAGAGCTTAAAGCAGCTCTCCTTTCAAGAATCGAATTTTTCGCAGAAATGGGATGCCGTGCTTCCGACCACGCTTTTACTTATGTTCCCTACAAGAGAGCAACTGAGGATGAATTGAATGTTATATTCAAAAAACGCCTTGCAGGTGAAGCTCTTTCAATTGAGGAAATTGACCAATACAAAACAGAGCTTATGCTCTTCCTTGCAAATGAATATGCAAAGCTTGGCTGGGGTATGGAAATTCACATCGGTGCTATGAGAAACAATAACGGCGTTATGTTCAAAAAGCTCGGCGCTGATACCGGCTACGATTCTGTTGCAGACTATGAAATTGCAGTTAATCTTTCAAGACTTCTTGATGCAATGAACACAGAATACAAGCTCCCTAAAACAGTGCTCTTTACCCTTAACCCCAAGGATAACTATGTTCTCGGAACAATGCTTGGTAACTTCCAGAGTGATGAAGCCGAAAGCAAAATTCAGTTCGGCTCTGCATGGTGGTTCAACGATAACTACGATGGTATGAGAACTCAGATGCAGACTCTTATGAATCTTGGTGTTATCTCAAAATTTGTTGGTATGATTACCGATTCAAGAAGCTTCCTTTCCTACCCCCGTCACGAATATTTCAGAAGAATTCTTTGTGAGCTTTTAGGTGACCTTGTTGAAGAAGGTAAGTACCCCGAGGATATTGAATTTCTTTCAAAGGTTGTTCAGGATGTTTCCTACAACAACGCAGTTAAATATTTTGGAGTAAAATAAAAAAATAAAGCCTCACAGTTTTCGTGGGGCTTATATAATAGGTGATGCTATGATAGCTTTTAAACAAAACAATGAAATAACTTATGACGATAAGGAATTAATGGAAGAAAATTCCTTTATAGGTGCAGAGGTTGATAATTCCCCCCTCCCGATTTTCAACGAAATAAAGGAAAAGCTTCCCAAACCCGTTTGGGAAAATCACAGAAACCACCTTGACTGCTATTGGAAGGTCTGGGAAATCGCTTTCAGAAATCTCCGTCAACCCAAAGAAAATACGGGATTCATCAAAAATTACATCGATGCAGCCTTCAATAATTGCATTTTTATGTGGGACTCTGCATTTATGCTTATGTTCGGAAAATATGCGGACAGAATTTTCAAATTTCAGGAGACCTTTGATAATTTCTACTCTCATCAGCACGTGGACGGTTTTATATGCCGGCAAATTGAAGAAGAAACAGGCTTGGATGTTTTTGCCCGTCACGACCCTGCATCAACAGGTCCCGAGGTTATGACCTGGTGCGAATGGGAATACTACCTTAATTTCGGAGATAAGGAAAGACTTGCAAGAGTTTTTCCCTGCCTTGTGGCATATCACCAATGGATGCAGGAGCATTTCACCTGGCGCGACGGAACATATTTTTCATCAGGCTATGGTTGCGGTATGGATAACTGCCCGAGACTTGATGAAAAATATCACGTTTGCTACAGTCACGGTCATATGATTTGGGTTGATGCTTGTATGCAGGAGCTTAACGCTTGTAACCTTCTTATAAAGATGGCAAAGGAGCTTGGCAGAGAGGATTTCATTCCTGAGCTTGAAGCAGAAAGCAACCATCTCTTCAAGGTGATAAACGAAAAGCTCTGGGACGAAAAAACACAGTTTTATTATGACCTTAAAAATGATGATACCTTTAACGGTGTTAAGCATATAGGTGCTTTCTGGGCACTTCTTGCAAAATGCGTTCCCGATGAGAGAGCGGAAAGCTTTATAGCCCACCTTAATAACGAAAACGAATTTAAAACAGAGCACAGAGTTCCGACCCTTTCAAAAGACCATCCCGAATATGATAATCAAGGCGGTTATTGGTGCGGTTCCGTCTGGGCGCCCACTAACTATATGGTTTTAAAGGGTCTTGATGCTTACGGAAAATACGGGCTTTCTCACGAAATTGCCTGCACTCACCTTGATGCCGCAGTCAGCGTATTCAATGACACGGGAACGGTTTTTGAAAACTACGCGCCCGAAAAGAAGGGCGGCAAATTTATGAAAGGTAACTCCTCAATGCCCGACTTCGTTGGCTGGACGGGACTTATCCCCATTTCAGTTATGTTTGAATATGTTTTCGGTATTAAGCCCGATGCCGCAAACAACAAAATCACCTGGCACATAAATCTTCTTGACAAGCACGGAATTGAAAAATACCCCTTCGGCACAGAGGGTGAATTAACCCTTATGTGCGAAAAAAGAAATTCTCCCGATGAAAAACCCGATGTAACAGTAAAATCAAATATACCTGTTACGGTTGAGATTATCTGGGGAGATAATAAAGAAATTTTAGATATATAAAAGACCACACCGAAACGATTTTCGTCGTTTCGATGTGTTTTCTTTATTTTCCTTTTAGTTTAAATATTCTTGTATTCTTTCTTCGGGTTCACACCCATCAATTGATAATAATTCAATATCTGACCATATTTCTTTTAAAGATTTACTGTTAAATACTTGTGCAGATGAAAAAACATCAAAACTTTCAAAGTCATAAGCTTCAGAGCCATCAACCTTTAACCCAAACCAAAAAGTTTCTCTTTTATCTTTTTTTGTTTTTCCCATCCAACAATTTTTGTATTTTTCTTCTTTACCAACACAAAAATTTATCTCTATACAAAAATCGGTATCTGAACTTTTTGAAAAAAGCATTACAAATTCATTAAACGTAATCATAATATCACCCAAAACCAATATACCACAATCTAACGTAATAGTCAACATTGAAAAGTTTATTATATTAAACAGACCACAACTGTGGTTATTTATGCCTTCCTTCAAAGGAAGGTGTCACGGAAAATCTTAATTTTTCGTGACGGAAGGTTCTTTGTTGCGAAGCAACTATTCCACTGAAAGTGGAACTAACATATTGTTCTGTTTCAATGTATCAAAATAGTAAGATGTGTTAATTGAAGCTAATGCTTCAACTACGCTCCTTTGGTCGCGTAGAGAACCACCCACCACCCGACCAACCTTATTTATAAATTTTAAATATCTGCTCGTTTGTAACACTGCTAATAAAACAAACAAATCAAAAGGTGGTCCCCCCGCCTTCGAAGGCAGGTATGAACCACCATCAACTTTATTATTCTACGGTGCATTTCACGTCCCGAAACTTGCCACTACTATTCTGGCATCTGGTAACTGGTATCTGGCATCTGACACTTCGCATTTTTAAAATGCACCAGATGTGTTCTGTTCAAAGCTAACATAATTCCGGGAATCAAAATGAGCTGTGCAATTATTCCCGGTATTGCGTTAAAAAATGCACTTGTTAAAAAGGCTGTAAGAGTAAAGCCATCCGCACCAAGACCTAAAATTATTGTCATTACTATTCCCCATACTGCCCTACCCAAGAGCATTGATGTTATAAGACAACGATAAAGAGATTTAATGCACTGCCATTTTGCGTGAGTGAACAAGAAACCTACAAAAAAACCGTATGCTGCAAGCTCAAACGCCATAGCAATTGCGTTAGGGTACATTATGGGCATACCGAATATTGCCGAGCGTAAAACAGGCAATATAAAGCCAACCCCTAACCCATATTTCCAACCGCAGATAAGTCCGCAGAGAATAACGGGAAAATGCATAGGCAGAAGCATATTACCAATTTGCTGAATCTGTCCTGTTAAAAATGGTAAAACAAGACCTAATCCTAAAAACATAGCAGAAAGAACTGCATTTTTCAATTCATTTTTCTTCATAAAAGCCTCAGAATGATAACTCAATTTTTTGGTAAACAATACCCTCGCGTTCGTGAGTATATGTAATATGAAGAGTATTGCCCACTGCGGTAATTGCAGGGTAGCTGAATTCGTGGTCGCCTGTTGTGGGCTCGCAGGAGAAAAACTCTGTAAATGTATCGCCGCTATCCTCAGAATACATAAGCACAAGGGGAGCTCTGTCGCCCCAATTTTCTGATATGGGGTTCATTATAAGAACCAATATTCCATTATCGAGCTTTACAACATCAATACCGCTGTTGGGATTGGGCATACCTGTGTCATAAGCCTTGCACCAGGTTTTTCCCCCATCCTTACTGTCACTTTTATAAATAGAGCCCACACCTGTTCTCACAAGCATATGAAGACCCTTTTCATCCTCCCACAAGGTAGGCTGAATCATACTGACAGGCTTAAAATTCTTCTTCGGTCTTATAACAAAATTAGAATGCTCAAAGGTAAGTCCGTCATCCTTTGAAATATCTACAAAGCATTTCCAGTTTCTTTTTATTTTAAAATCCTCTTTAGACGCAGGGGCTATTACTGTTCCGTCAGAAAGGCGGATTGCCTTATTCTTAACAGGACCTCTGCCACCGTCAAAATCGCCTTCAACAAGGATTTTGGGCTCCGAAAAGCTTCTGCCTCCATCCTTTGAAATGCAGTAATATGTTACCCATTTGGGAATGGGTTTACCATATTTGAAATATAAAATTATTTCTCCGTTTTCTCTGAGGAAAAGGACTGGGTTCCAATGGGGAAGGCTTTCACCATTTACCGAAACACTGTATGGCTCTGCCCATTTTTCGTTTTCACGGACACTTACCCATATTTTTACATCATCGTTCCCCTCTTTTGTGCCACCGAACCAGGCAGCAACAACAGTGCTGTCAGGCAAGGGTAAAACAGTTGACGCGTGACAGCTATCGGTAACTGTTTTAGGTGGATAAATAAATTCATTTGCTGTTCTTTTTGCTTCAATTTTCATCTTTTTCTTCCCTTTCTTCATCCATATAGTCAAAGGCATTCCAAGCCTTATCCTCTTTCTTCGGCTCTTCATCAAAGCCGATGTTCATTTCAATTTTTTCGTTATCGCTTAAAATTCTTCTTTTTACAGGCTCTCTTTTTTCTACAATATATAGCTTACTTCCGTAAAGGTCCGCATAATTACGCACAAACGAGGGGAAGCCCTCGTGGGTGGAAAGCTCTTTATACATAGGGTAATTTATTATGAATCTTACAGTTGCTAAAAAGAGCTTTATATTTAAAAGGCTTGTTATTGTAATCCAGGTGCAAGGTATTCCGTTGCCTCCTGCACCGATATAAAAGCCAAGTCCAAAATACATAAACAACGATAACAGCGTTAAAACCGCGCCATATAGCTTGCCCAATTTCATTGAATTTGTGCCGAATACCAACAAAACAACCGACAGATTGCCGACTATGTATGAAATAATGTTACCTGCCTCTTTCATTTCGGCAACCACACAGAACAATGCACCTGCAATCATAAGCATTATAGGTATAAATATTCCGTTTGTTAAAAGCTCAATATTACAGTTCCAATCATACATATACCCTTTTTTATCGTTAAAATCCATATCTTCAGGGTCATCGTGAGGAAAGATAATATTTATACCAAGAATGGATTTACCGTGCTTATGCTTTTTATTTTTTCTTTCCTCAATTTCCTGTTGCGATGGATTAACATCTATGTTCATTATTATGGGTTCATCTTTTTTATTTGCAGTATTCTGCTTCACATCAGATTTTTCATCCTTGAGATACATTTTATCTGCATACAAATCCTGACTGTTAACCAAAAAATTAGGGAAGCCTTTTTCTTTTCGAAGCACCTTAAAAACAGAATTGTAATTATAAATGCACCTCAAACAGAAATATAGCATTGCAATTCCGATAGCATCTGCAATGGCTATCATCACCAGATACATAAAAGAGAATTCAGAAACAAAGCAAAAGAAGACAGTGTTAAAATATGAAAATGCAATAATATTCAGGTAATAAGCCCATATTTTCCATTTTTTACAGAAAACTCCACCTACTGCCAGAGCAACAGATGAGCCCCATAAGGAAAATTCAAAAAAATCACCTAACGGGTCGTAATAAACACAGCTTAACATAACGGGGAAAAATGCAAAAATCCAACCGAGAATTGCAGACCTGTTGCTTGTTTCCTTCCAGTCAAACATCATATCTCGTTTCTCAAAAACAGATGTATATGGAATGTATGCCGTTTCCATATTGAATTTCATTAGTCCACCACCTTTTGCTATGCTTCAGAGCGGTACGGTCAGGACCGCACCCTACATTTATTTAATATCCGCTTCCCTCTTCACTTTTTGCTATTGAAACAATTCGGCTTGTGCCGAGTCTTTCTGCACCAAGTGAAAGGAATTTTTCTGCATCGTCAAGTGATGCAATACCGCCTGCCGCCTTCATTTTCACGTTTTCACCGATATTTTTTGAGAAAAGCTCAATATCCCCGAAGGTTGCGCCTGCAGTTGAAAAGCCTGTTGAGGTTTTGATATAATCTGCACCTGCTTCTGTTACAAGCTCACACATTTTTATTTTTTCTTCATCAGTTAAAAGGCAGGTTTCAATAATAACCTTTAAAATTTTGCCGTTGCAGGCTTTTTTGATTTCCTTGATTTCATTCAAAATATCTTCATATCTCTTGTCCTTAAGCCAACCGATATTTATAACCATATCAATTTCTTCAGCGCCGTTTTTAACTGCATCTGCAGCTTCAAAAGCCTTGCAGGCAGTTGTGTTATAGCCATTGGGGAAGCCGATAACTGTGCAAATTGAAAGCTTATCACCACAGTATTCTGCACACTCCTTAACATAGCTTGGGGGTATGCACACGCTTGCGGTATTGAATTTAATACCGTCATCGCAAATTGCTTTTATCTGCTCCCGGGTTGACTCCTGCTTTAAAAGTGTATGGTCAACATGAGTTAAAATATTTTTGAGTTCCATTTTTCAGCCACCTTAAATCAGTTTTATATGGTAATTGTAGCATTTTTATATAAAAAGGTAAACAGTTTATTGAAATATCATAGTATTTAATAATTGATTTAATAAAATTATTATGATATATTTATAATGTATTTTTATGTAATTATTTAATAAGGTGATAATCTTGAAAAATTTACTTGTTATTTTTGGTGGTTGCTCAAGCGAATATGAGGTATCTCTTCGCTCCTCTGCCTCTGTTTTAAGAAATATCGACAGAGAGAAATATAATGTTCTCACTCTCGGTATTACCAAAGATGGTGAATGGTATTTCTATACAGGTGACATTGACTCAATAGAAAACAACACCTGGTTCAATGATGAAGACACAACACCTGCCGTTCTCTCTCCCGATAAAAAAGATAAGGCGCTTATTATTCTCAATGATATGGGTGCTTACGAAAAAATCAAAATTGATGTTATTTTCCCCGTTCTTCACGGCAAAAATGGTGAAGACGGAACAATTCAAGGTATTTTCGAGCTTGCAGGTATTCCCTATGTTGGCTGCACACCTCTTGCAAGCGGTATGTGTATGGACAAAGCCGTTACCAACACTCTTGCAGATGCAGCAGGCATAAATGGTGCAAAATGGGTTGCATTTACTGAAACAGATTATAAGGATGGCAGAGTTAATTTCGATGTAATTGAGCAGAAATTAGGCTACCCCATATTTGTTAAGCCTGCAAATGCAGGGTCCTCTGTCGGTATTTCAAAGGCACATAATCACCTCGAGCTTCTTAAAGCCCTTGATATTGCTTTTGCTAATGACTATAAGGTTGTTCTTGAGGAAACTCTTATAGGCAGAGAAATTGAATGTGCGGTTATGGGTAACGACCAGCCCGTTGCATCCTGCATCGGTGAAATTCTTCCCACTGCAGAGTTTTATGACTATGAGGCAAAATACATAGATAATTCGACCGGTCTCGCAATTCCTGCAGATTTGCCTGTTGAGGTAAGCGAAAAGGTTCGTCAGGCAGCGGTTAATGCCTATCGCACAATGGGCTGCACAGGTCTTTCAAGAGTTGATTTCTTCTTGGCAGAGAACGGAACAATTTATCTCAATGAAATCAACACTCTCCCCGGCTTCACATCAATTTCAATGTTCCCCAAGCTTTTCGGTCAGGTTGGAGTTGCTTACAGCGACCTTATTGATAAGCTCATTGAATATGCTGAGGAAAGAATGAAATGAGAAATGTGGAAATAGAGTTTGTCAGCGAACAACAATATCACGATGATAGAGAAAGCAGTAAGCTCAGGGCTAAGGGTACTATGGAAGAAAATGATGGTATAAAGGTCATTTCTTACACAGAGCCCGATGACGAAATGGGTAAATGCGAAACAATTGTTAAGGTTATAAACAATAACTTTATTGAAATGCGACGAAGTGGCGTATATGAAACCACCTTCCTTATTGAAGAGGGCAAATCCCATTCCTGCATTTACAGAACTCCCTTCGGTGAAATGGAAATGGATATTGTGGCACAAAGAGTTAATGCTCAGATACCTGATTGCTCAGGCAAAATTCTTCTTTGCTACAGACTTGAAAGCAAGGGAGAAATTATCGGTGAAAATAATCTTTTAATGAAAATAAATGAGGTTTGAAAATGTCAAAATTAGTTAAAATTGCAGAAGAGCAGATTATTTCTTCTGTTACAGCGGCAATAAAAAGTAACATTGCAGACGGTACATTTATTGAGGCAGAAATTCCTGCTTTTAAAACAGAAATTCCTGCAGACAGAAAAAATGGTGACTATTCTGCAAACGGTGCATTTATGCTTTCAAAGGCACTTCGTATGCCTCCAAGAAAAATTGCAGATTGCATTCTTGAAAAAATCGACCTTGAAAACACATTTTTCCAGAAATGCGAGGTTGCAGGTCCCGGCTTCATCAATTTCTTCCTGAAACCCGAATTCTACGCAGATATTCTTCTTGATATTGATGCTTGTGGCGATAGCTACGGCAGAAGCGATTTCGGTAAGGGCAAGAAAATCAATGTTGAATTTGTTTCTGCAAACCCCACAGGCCCTATGCATATGGGTAACGCCCGTGGTGGTGCTCTTGGTGACTGCCTTGCAGCAGTTCTCGACTGGGCAGGCTACTATGTTGAAAGAGAATTTTATGTAAACGATGCAGGTAACCAGATTGATAAATTCGGTCTATCGCTTTCTGTTCGTTATCAGCAGATTCTCAAGGGTGAAGATTTTATTGAGCTTCCCGAGGATAGCTATCATGGTGATGATATAAGAGTTCTCGCTCAAAGCTATATTGATGAAAATGGTGAGATTCTTCTCGATGCTTCTGAGGAAGAAAGAAGAAAAGCACTTGTTGAGTTTGCTCTTCCCAAAAACATTGCAACAATGAAAGCCGCAATGGCAAAATACCGCATCGATTACAACACCTGGTTCTCTGAGCTTTCTCTTCACAATGGTGGCGAGCTTCAGGAAACAATTGATATTCTCAAAAAGAACGGCTACACCTACGAAAAAGACGGTGCTTTATGGTACAAGAATATTGAGGTTCAGACCGCAATTCTTAAAAGAGAGGGTAAATCTCAGGAATATATCGATAATCTTGAGCTTAAGGATGATGTTCTTGTTCGTCAGAACGGCAACCCCACATATTTTGCGGCAGATATTGCATACCACAGAAATAAATTTGAAAAGCGTGGCTTTGATACAGGTATTGACGTTTGGGGTGCAGACCACCACGGTCACGTTGCTCGTATGAAGGGAGCAATGGAAGCAGTTGGTATTGACGGCAACAGACTTGATGTTGTTCTTATGCAGCTTGTTAATCTTATGAAGGATGGCAAGCCCGTTAAAATGTCAAAAAGAACAGGTAAGGCTATCACCCTTGTTGACCTTCTTGATGAGGTGCCCATTGATGCAGTCCGCTTCCTCTTCAATATGAGAGAAGCAGGCTCAGCTATGGACTTTGATCTTGACCTTGCAGTTGAGCAGTCCAACCAGAATCCTGTTTACTACTGCCAGTATGCACACGCAAGAATCTGCAGTATTTTAAGAAAGCTTGAAAACGAGGGCGTTAAAATCAGAAAGCCTGAAAAAGCAGAGCTTACTCTCCTCACAAGTGACGAGGAAACAGACCTTATTGCTCACCTTGCTTCACTTACAAATGTTATTATTTTTGCGGCAAGCTCCTATGACCCTGCAAGAATTACACATTATGCAACAGAGCTTGCAACAAAATTCCACCGCTTCTACAATGCACAGAGAGTTATGGTGGATGATGAAGCACTTATGCAGGCAAGAATTTTCCTTTGCGAATGTGTTAAGCGCACAATGAAAAATGTTCTTTCAATGCTCAAAATCGAAGCCCCTGAATCAATGTAAAAGTTACGACCCTATGAAACAAAATTTTGTTTCATAGGGTCGTTTGTTATTTAAGAAATATCGGATTAGTCCAGGCCTTTCTGCCCTCTTTATCTACGACAGTTGCTCGGATATATTCATATTCGCCCTTTAAATCTGCCTGAGCTTCAACAAGAGGCTCACCCTCTGCTACTAACATCTTTGATGGGTGCTTATCACATTGGAAAAGTATTCTTTCACATTCACTTGTTTCGATGTGAACAATATTTTCATCATCCACATAAAAATCCTTGATAACCGGGCCGCAGGAAGCATAAAAAGCTCCTTTTTCCAAAGAAGAAAGAATATCTTTAACATTATTTTCGGCATTTACCATAACCCAGCCCTTGCAATGCTGATACATCTGATGTCCGTCATCGGTAGCAACTGCAAAAAGTCTTTTTCCCATACCAAGAAGCTCATCCCAATACATACCGTTGTCGGTATCCATATCGTCCTCAATAGCACAACCGCTGTTCCATATTTCAAAAGCAAAGTTGCCATTCAATTTATCAAAATATCTTGGTGGAGTTGAGCTCCATTGAGGGTGGCAATAAATTGTAAGATTATTTTTTTCGTGGGCTTCATCAAGATATTTCTGAAACTCCTCCTGATTTACCGCCTCACCCTTTGGTAATCTTTCATCCTGCTTATAGCCATTGGACTCATCATCAGGACCTATAAACACGGTATGATATGTTCTGAATCCGTTTTCTCTTACAAAGGTATTATCATACTCTGTTCCGGGAATTATCGTTATCTGAACATCCTCAGCAAAATTCTTATAGTTATAAAGCTTATGGTCGGTTAAAGCAAGAAAGTCATAATCATTTTCCTTATGAAGTCTTATAACCTCATCAGGATTGCCCTTCCCGTCCGAACGGGTTGTGTGGCAATGAAGACCGCCCTTAAGCATTTTCTTCTGATTTACGAAAGCCTCTTGTCTTTTCATTTTATCACCTTATTTTTCATCTTTTTCAGATGTGCTTTTCCTTGCAACAAGCCAGGCATTAGGAAGATATCTGCCTGTTGGCATATCTCTTGCACAGGGCTTATTAATAACCTCGCCATCATAGCCGATAACCGATGATGAACCACCATCACATGCACCTGCGGTTACTGCACCATACTGCAAAAGAATATCTGCACAGTCCTCCATAGTTGCACCGAGAGAATAGCCAACCTGACGACCATCTACAACAAGAAGCAGAACAACTCCATTTTCGCATTGACCCACAACCGTTCTGGGCTGAAGACCCCAGCCTGCTGAATCCTCAACAACCTTTTCTCCGTTAAGAATAAGAGTTGGCTTATACTGGAAGCCGTCACGGATATTATATTCTTCCCAATTTTCAATACCACCTACAACAAGGCGGTTATTTTCATCAAAGCCTACAAGAGTATATCGGGAATCATATCTGCCCCAATATTCGCCCTTTGAAACACATTGACCTGCAATTTCACCACCAAGGCTTACACCGCCTCTGTCAATAAAGCCCGAGGCATTAACACCTACAACGGCGTTTTCTTTTTCAAGGTAATCACAGATAAACTCACCTCGGGAGCCCTTGTAATCCGTTGCACCTAAGAAAACTCTTGACGGGTCATCAACAAGTACAAGCTTCGCCTTGAAATTTGTTTTCTTGATTTCTAAAATAACAATATTTTCTTTAAGGTCATTAGCATAAACCGTGTTACCGAATTTATCCTTTTCGCCTACAACAAGATTTTCCTGACCAAGAACATCCGCACTCTGATTTCCGTAAATATCGGTTACACTTATATCCTTTATATCAACCTGAGCTGACATAACCTCATCAATCAGCCAATCGGGGAAAAACCAGGTTGCTAACCATTTATGCTGGTCTGTTGTCATAGCGGTTTCAATCCAGATATTCCTCCATTTAACAACAAAAGGAATGTTTCCGAAAACAACTGTTACATAACCAATGATACACAAAGCAATGCTGATTGCAAAAACCAAAAGTGCTATAACACCCTTACTCAATTTTCTCCTTGATTTATTCTTATGAGAACGCGTTTCGCTGAAATCCACTTTAATATCATCATAGTTCAGGATCTCATATTCGCCTTTTTTTGCCACAGAATAACCTCCGTTGATTATTGTTCAAGGAATTATATCACAAAAAGACAGAGAATTCCACAATTCTCTGTCTTTTTACAAAATGTTTATAATTATCTGTTGTCTATATAACGGCAAGCTGCAAGTGCTGCAACCGCACCATCTGCAGATGCAGTTGTAATCTGACGAATACTCTTCTGACGGCAGTCACCTGCAACAAAAACACCATTGGTTTTTGTTGCACAGGATTCATCAGAATCAAAATAACCATTGCCATCAAGTGTCGCACAGTCAGAAAATGCAGAATTTTTAGGCTCAAGACCTATTGCAACAAAAAGCCCGTCAAGTGAAAGCTCTTTTTCTCCCTGGCTTGTGTTAAGAACAACACCTGAAAGCTCGCTTTCGCCCTTAAGCTCAGCAACTGTTGCTTCCATAATAAACTCAACATTGTCCTTATCCTCAAGAATATCAACAAGCTTCTTTTCTCCTGTAAGGTAAGGAAGATTCTGAAGAACATATACCTTTTCGCAAAGGTCAGAAAGAAGAACAGCCTCCTGCAAGGCAGAGTTACCTCCACCAACAACACCAACAGTCTGCCCCTTAAAGAAAGCACCATCGCAAACTGCACAATAAGAAACGCCGTTTCCTACAAGCTGATTTTCATTTGGAAGACCCAACTGTCTGTGGCGGACACCAACTGCAATAATAACCGCCTTTGCTTCAAAGGCCTTATTACCTGCAAAAACAGTTTTATGAGCACCCTGGTCTGCAATACCGGTCACCTTTTCCATTTCAACCTCTGCACCCATAGAAAGCACCTGGTCAAGAAGCTTATCGGCAAATTCGTTACCACTCATTTCAGGGATGCCTGGATAGTTTTCAATTTTAGGAGAAAAAGTAACCTGACCGCCGAAGGTGGACTGTTCAATAACAAGAACAGATTTAGATGCTCTGAGAGCATAAAGTGCCGCAGTAAGTCCCGCAGGACCTGCACCAACAACTATAATATCATACATAATATAAAACTCCGTTTATCGAAGGGTCTGTAAAAAACAATGTTTTTTACAGACCCTCTAATTTTAAAGTGATTCAATAAATGTTTTTATTGCAGGAAGGTCTGCAATTTTTTCTGCAACATCACCCTTGTAGATAACAAGTGTGGGAGCCTGTTTAAGCGCTAATTCTGTTGCAAGCTGAACATTATCTTCAACGAAAAGCTTTTCGTATGCGATGCCTGCTTTTTCAAGAAGCTGAGCAGCTATTTTGCATTTAGGACAGGTCTTTGTTGCAAAAAGAACGAATTTCGCATCCTTATCTGTTGCAATTGATTTTTCTTCACAACCGCAAGCACAGTGTGCGTGGTCAACTGTTCTGTCTTCTTTTTTAAGGCTTGAATTGAAAACATCGTAAACCTTTCTGTCCTTGAATTCCTGTGCCTTACCATCATTGAAGTTCTGAACGGGACGGTAGTAGCCTGTGATACGACTGTAAACCTCTGTATCATTACCGCAATCGGGACAGGTGTATTCTTCACCTGCAATATAACCGTGGTTGCAGCATACGGAATATGTGGGTGAAATTGAATAATAAGGAAGTCTGTAGTTAGAAGCAATTTTTCTTACGATATCTGCTGCAGCCTTCCAATCAGGAAGCTTTTCGCCAAGGAATGCGTGGAAAACAGTACCTGATGTATAAAGAGTATGGAGCTCATCCTGTGCATCAAGAGCTTCGAAAATATCTGCAGTGTAACCAACGGGAAGATGTGAAGAGTTGGTGTAGTAGGGAGTACCGTTTTCGTTAGCGGTGATAATTGCAGGATAGTGCTTTTTATCGTGCATTGCAAAACGATATGTTGTGGATTCAGCGGGAGTTGCTTCAAGGTTATAAAGGTCGCCGTAAAGCTCCTGATAATCTGAAAGTCTTTCTCTCATATGGTTGAGAACATCTTTTGCAAAATCCTGAGTTTCTTTATTTGTCATATCCTTACGGAGCCATTTTGCATTGAGACCAACCTCATTCATACCGATAAGACCGATAGTTGAGAAGTGGTTGTTGAAGGTTCCCAGGTATCTCTTTGTGTAAGGATAAAGACCTTCATCAAGAAGCTTTGTGATAATATCTCTCTTAACCTTAAGTGAACGGGCAGCGATATCCATAAGCTTATCGAGTCTCTTATAGAAATCAGCAGCATCCTCTGCAAGATATGCAATTCTGGGAAGGTTAATTGTTACAACACCGATAGAGCCTGTGCTTTCACCGCTACCGAAGAAGCCGCCGCTTTTTTTACGAAGCTCACGAAGGTCAAGACGAAGTCTGCAACACATTGAACGAACATCGCTGGGCTCCATATCGGAGTTAACATAGTTTGAGAAATAGGGAGTACCGTATTTTGCAGTCATTTCAAAGAGAAGCTTGTTGTTCTCTGTTTCAGACCAGTCAAAATCACTTGTAATTGAATATGTGGGAATGGGATACTGGAAGCCACGGCCGTGAGCATCGCCTTCAATCATAATTTCAATGAAGGCCTTGTTGACCATATCCATTTCCTTCTTACAATCGCCGTAAGTGAAATCCATTTCCTTACCGCCTACAATAGCGGGCATATCCTTAAGGTCAGCAGGAACTGTCCAGTCGAGAGTGATGTTTGAGAAGGGCGCCTGAGTACCCCAACGTGAAGGTGTATTTACACCAAAAATGAAGGACTCTATGCATTTTTTAACCTGCTTGTAATCAAGGTTATCAACCTTAACAAAAGGAGCAAGGTATGTGTCAAAGGATGAGAAAGCCTGAGCACCTGCCCATTCATTCTGCATAATACCAAGGAAGTTTACCATCTGGTTGCAAAGAGTTGCAAGGTGGCTTGCGGGAGCAGATGTAATCTTACCGGCAACACCGCCAAGACCCTCCTGAATAAGCTGCTTAAGAGACCAACCTGCACAGTAGCCTGTGAGCATTGAAAGGTCGTGAATATGAAGGTCGCCGCTACGATGTGCGTTAGCAACCTCTTCATCATAAACCTCAGAAAGCCAATAGTTAGCAGTAATAGCACCTGAGTTTGAAAGAATAAGACCACCTACTGAATAAGTAACTGTGGAATTTTCTTTAACACGCCAGTCAGTAACCTTAACATAGCTGTCAACAAGGTCCTTATAGTCAAGGATTGTTGATTTCATATTACGGATTTTTTCACGGTTTTTTCTGTAAAGAATGTATGCCTTTGCAACATCTGCATAGCCGGCCTGAACAAGAACAGACTCAACACTATCCTGAACATCCTCAACTGCAACAAGATTGTTGCTGATTTTGGGTTCAAAGTTTGCTGTTACCTTGAGTGCAAGGAAATCGATGATATTGTCATTATACTGTTTGTTGCAAGCTTCAAAGGCCTGTTTGATAGCAATTGCGATTTTTTCAATATTAAAATCTGCAATTTTGCCGTCACGTTTAATTACCTGATACATAATTCTCCCTCTTTCGTATTTTATATTTCTGTTTGCTTCAGAGCTACACATCAATTCTGAAGCGACCGTAAATGATAATAACAGATACCTTGTATTTTGTCAATAGAAAAAACACAATATCTTGTGTTTGTTTTCGGGAACATTCCGAGAAAAACACAAGATATGGTTGACTTTTTGTGAAAATATAGTAAATATACACAGTTATTTGCCTGTCTTTTTGTGTAATATTTTGTCGATATTCCCAAAAAGAAAAATAATACCACAACATATTGTATTTGGTTACAATATGTTGTGGTATATATTGAAATTTTATTTTCTTAAATCCCTCTGATTTGAGCATTGGGAATGTATTTTTTTGCTTTTTCAAGCATTTCATACATCGTTGCTTTGCTTACACCTTTGCAGTTGCTATCAATCAGCATACCTGAATCCACAAAATTCTGAAGGAAATAGCGCTCTGTCCCCCGAATCCATTCTGCAAGTTTTTCAACATCGTCAGCAGTATGGAAATTTTCTGTAATAGTCGTCCTGAATTCATATTCTACCCCACTGTTTTTTAGCAAATCAATACTTTTTTTAATAGGAGTAATATCAAAATTTTCAATACCAACCGTCACACCGTATTTTTCGGGACAATTTTTGATATCCATAGCAACATAGTCCACAAGACCCAACTGCAGTATACCTTCAAGCTTTTCAGGGTAACACCCGTTTGTATCAAGCTTTACAGCAATACCGGTTTCCTTGAGCTCATATAAAAAACGCTCGATATCTTTCTGCAAAAGAGGTTCTCCACCTGTAATTGCAATACCATCAAGAACGTTTTTGCGTTTTTTTAAATGTTCAAAAATCTCTTTTTCTTCAAAAAAATCATTATCCATTTCCGTTACAAGTAAAGCATTGTGACAAAAAGGACAACGCAAATTGCAACCACCTGTGAAAACAGTACAAGCAGTCCTGCCCGGAAAGTCTAATAATGTAAGCTTCTGAAAGCCTTTAATCAACATTTTTATCACCGACAAAATTATACCTGTCAGAAGATATTTCGTCAACCTTATTTCAGGCAGAAAAGTTGTATTTTTTCACTAAAACAAACCTGACCCCAATATTTATACAATTTATATAATAAAATGACTGTATTTTGTGTATTTACATTTGGAAATAACTGTGTTATAATATCTGTACATATATAAAGATATTTTGGAGGAAATTATCATGAAAACAAAAAAAGCTCTCGCTGTTATCTTAGCAGTGGTTATGCTTGTAATGCCTTTAGCAGTTTCATCATTTGCTGCAACTGAAAACGGCATCGTTGCAGGACCCGCTAAAACAGCGTACAATGACTCCGAGTATTTCAGCCCTATCGGCATTGAAATCTCATACGATGGCGAAATTATTGCTTACACTCCCGGTGATAGCAATTTCCGTTTCACTCCCGCTCTCAATGAACTTTTAACAGTTGACACAGCTGATGTTGTTGTTTATTACGATAACAAAGAAATCGGCACTGTTTCAGTTACTGTTGACCATATTCTCGGTGAGCTTACCGCAATTGACAATGGTCACGGTAAATTCTGTTTAGGTTGTGGCCAGCTCCATGAGTTTGAAGAGCACGATGTTCCCGAATTCATTCCTAACGATGATGGCGGCTTCTTTGTTTTACAGACCGAAACAGGTTATTGCTCTGTTTGTAACGCTGAAGTAACAAGAACAATTCCCGGTTCAGAAAAATTCACAAATGCTTTTGATACCGAAAACTTAACAGAACTTGAATCAGAAATCATCGGTTATATCTATATGATTCTTGTTTCACTGATTCAATCTTTCCTTAGCATTTCTTAATTAAGGAGGACTACGCTATTATGAAAACAAAAAGAATTCTTTCCGTTTTGCTCGCAATTGTTATGATTGCATCAGTTATGAGCATCAGTGTTTTTGCTGAAGAAGCCCCCGTTTATGCTGACAGTGCAACTTATTATGTAAGCTCAAAAGCATCTTTGAATCGCGATTCATTTTCTGTTGCTCTTAATGTTGATTTCTCAAACATTGCTGCTCTTGAC
>JAZMZY010000078.1:0-47642 GCA_045586265.1 Acutalibacteraceae bacterium | reverse complement strand
CAATTTATAAAGCTTTAATTGACTTTGCTTAACATAACGGGTTAAAAGCTCCTCGTTATCCGTCCAGAGTGTTGTTATTTTCACATAATCCGAGGCATCTATCTCTGTACCTGAGGCATCGTATGCAACAACCTTATAATATAAATCCAATCCGCTTATTGCACTTGTGTTTGTGTAATAGGTTTTTTCTGTGGAAGAAATAAGGCTATATTCCGAATCCGCCTTTAATGACCTGTAAATATCATATTTTACCGCATTTTTCACTTTATTCCATACAAGGTATGGCTTGTTATCCTCGTTAAGTGTACCTTCAAGCTCTACATAATCGAGGTAAACATAATCGCCTAAATATTCTGCAAGAACATATCCCTTTTTACCGGTTCCGGTTTCTATATAAGCCCAGTTGCCATTGTCGGTAAAAAGAACTGTTACCATATCATACAGAGTCAGAGTGTCAATCACCGCTGAATCGGGAGAATGGTCGCTGTAAAGATTGTAATTATAATAATCTCCCACCATATATTTTGTAGTATTTGCAGGAGTTATTTCATCAGGTAACAAACGAAGTGCACCTGCGTAGTTTTCAAGGTAACTGCCTGACAAGGGAACAATGCAAACCGCATCCTCCCATGAGCTTGTGCTATGGGCAAATTCATTATTACCAAGATAAATACCACAATGTCCGATTTCTGTTGATGCACTACCATCCGCAAGGCTTCTGAAAAACAACACGTCACCCGGCTGAAGCTCATCAATATCAACCCTTATTGCATTAAATTCTCCTTTGTAGCCTGAATTATATATGCCCGTTGTGGCATAAAGTGTTTCAACATCTGCGGATATATCATACACAGGTATATATTTCTGCATAACCGAAACAAATATATATTTTACAAAGCCTGAGCAATCAAAACCGCAAACGCCGTTATCGTCAGGAATGCCATTGGATTGCTCATGTGCATAGGTGGTTTTCCAATTCTGTGCTATATCAACGGCAAAATCAATTACCTCTTGTTGATAAGTGGTATTACCTGTATAGCTGAAGCTACTTTTAGTCTCAGTAAGTGTCTCATCAATATCTGCACTACGCAGATAATACAAATCACCATTTCTGAAAACTCTGTACCAATCACCGTCAGAACGACTTAACACACAACTGCCCAATTCCAATTTCGCCATATATCTTAAAGGCAACACCTGCGAATTTATATCGGGAAGCGTATATAAATTCACCATAAGCTCATTAACATAGCGCATTTTTACCACTTCGGTTTTTTCCAATTCAGTGGTAACGCTGATGATTTCCGATGCTGCCAGTTCGGTACCTGAATCGTTTACAGCAACAATTTTATAGTAGAAGGTAAGACCTTTAGGAATGCTTGAATTTTTATAATTACAAGCAGTTCTTGTAGAAAGCAAGCTGAATGCTTTATCCGCATACAAAGAACGATACACCTTATATGCAGAAGCACCTTTAACAGAGCTCCATATAAATTGTGGTATATTTGCATCATCTGTTGATAATGAAACCGCCATTGTTGCAGATACCGCAACATTCATATTCACAACATCTGAATATACAGAAATTGCGGTAGAATCTGAATGGACTGCACGAATTTTATAATAGTATGTTTTGCCTTCTGCTACAGTTGTATCTGTGAAGGTCCTTGCAGTTACTGATGCCAATCTTGTGTATCCGCTTGTTTTTCTCTCAGAGCGATAAACACGATAATTTTTTGCACCGCTCACTAATTTCCACGATAATATCACATCGCCATCTGCATTAACCTTAGACATCATAAATTGCGGTTGCGATAAAGCGCAGGTTTTACTTTTACCATCGGAGTTTGCTGAGTTTGCAGATGTATTACTTGCTACTGCTTTTACACGATAATAATATTTTGTGCCTGCCTGAGCCTCTTCATCCGTATATTCAAGGGTAGTGCTTTTACCGATATATGACCAGTTGCTTTTATCCTCAGAGCGATAAATATAATAGGATACAGCACCCTCGATTTTATTCCACTCGATGTGAATTTTGCCTGTTTCAGCTATATTGGAAAGTGTGATTTCAGGTTGAGGAAGCTTGCACACTCTTGAGCAAGCGCCGGAAAAAGCAGAGCTTGCAGAGGTACTGCTTGCGACTGCACGAACCTTATAATAATATCGTCTGCCTGCCTCGGTAGATGTATTTTTCATCGAGGTGGCAGTTGTTGTTTTAATAAGGCGGTATTCCCCTGTTTTGCTTGTTGCACGATAGACCTCGTATTTCTGAGCGCCTTCTACCGCAGTCCATTTTACAGATATTTTCCCGCTTTCCTTAACATTGGAAAGTGTCACCGCAGGACGCGGAAGCTTACAGGTAAGCTTTACCTTGTTACTTGTATCAGAGGTGGTTTTATCAGAGCTTACGGATTTAACACAGTAATAATACGCCTCGCCAACATCTGCATCATTATCAGTATAGCTCAAGGAGCTTGTGGATTTCACCATTGTATATCCGCCACTTCTGGTTTCTGAGCGATACACACGATAATATGAAGCTCCCCAGGCTTTTTCCCATATTATTCTGTTTTTACCTGAAGAAAGAATATTTGAAGCGGTTATTACAGGTGCATCCGGCTTTATGGCAGCAGAAGTAAAAACCGTTGCCACAATTGTTATAGTAAACAGAGCAATAACCAATGTAAGCAATACTCTTTTCAGTTTCATTTTGTCACGTCCTTATATATTTCTAACGTTGTTAATCTTCAACCATATTTTTTATTTTAATTGGCTTTTTCAAATCTTTAAATCCATAAAATTCTCTTGCATTCTCACCTAAAAGCAAGGCTTTGCTTTCTTCTGAAATTTCATTGGTTTTTTCAATAAAATCAAGGCTCATTTTATAGGTTATTGCAGTCATTGTTCTGGGGTAATCACTTCCCCACATCAGCTTTTCAAAGCCTGCAATTTCCGCCGCTTCATTAATTGCCTTTATCGCTGAGGGGTACGGATAAAACTCATCATTGAAAAGCCAGGTAATTCCGCCACTTTCAATGAAAACATTTTTATTTTTGGCAAGCTCAATCTGCTTTTGCCAGCCCTCTCTTGTAACCATTCCGAAATGACCGATAGCAATTTTCAAATCCGGAAGCATAGAAATAATTTCCTGCATCATTGCAGTCTGCTCATCACCATCTGCAAGGTCAACAGAAATAAATTTTCCGTTTTTGTTTGCAATTTCAAAGGGCTTGAGGTGGTTTAATAAGTTTTTATCCTTAAGCCTTGAAGCACAGATTTTAATTCCGTCAAAGCCTGCAACATCGCCCATTTCCTTTTCTTCATATAAAGCGCAGATTTTAATTCTTTCGGGGTATGCTTTTTTGCACTCTGCAAGATAAGAATCCTGATTTCCGTCAATATATTCCTGAGTTATAACTGCACCTGAAACACCTGCATAGTCCATATTGGCAATAAATCGTTCTACGGTGTTTTCTCCGTCCGTCATATATGGTGGCGTCATCTGGCGGATTTCACCACCAAAATCACTTTTACCGCCACCAATATCATAAACAGGCTTTCCGTTTACAATACCATTCTGTTTTTTCCATAAATGAGCGTGTGCATCAATAATCATAAGGTTACTCCGTCTTTAAATATTGCAATTTCACGGCAACCGTATTTTTCGTTTTTTGCTTCCTTGCCGTTTGCAATTTGTTTTATAATTTCAAGTAGTTCTTCTGCTTTTTCTTCTGTGTTAAACCCATAAGCATTGAAATCAATCCAATGGGGCTTTTTATTTGCAAGAGCATCGTTTGATGCAATTTTTACCGTGGGAACTGCACTGCCCAAGGGTGTGCCTCTTCCCGTTGTGAAAAGTATAAGGTGACAACCGCAGGCAGAAAGATTTGTTGTGGAAACAATATCGTTGCCCGGACCATTCAAAAGATTCAAGCCTGTTTTTGTAAGAGTGTCACCATAATCAAGAACATCAACCACAGGTGATGTTCCGCCCTTCTGAACACAACCCAGGGATTTTTCCTCCAAGGTAGTAATTCCACCCTCTTTATTACCGGGAGAGGGATTTTCAGAAACGGGTTGCCCGTGATTTTTAAAATACTCTTTAAAATTATTTATAAGAGAAACGCTCTTTTTAAAAACATCCTCATTAATACATCTTTCAAAAAGCAAGGCTTCTGCACCAAACATTTCAGGAACCTCTGTTAAAACGGCGGTTGCACCCATTGAGCAAAGCACTTCTGTTACCTTACCCACAACTGCATTGGCAGTAATACCTGAAAAGCCATCTGAACCACCACATTTAAGACCAACCTTAAGGCGATTTACAGAAACCCTTTCTCTTTTATCCTTTGAAGCCGATTCTTTTAATTCATTGAGAATTTTCATGCCCTCTTCCATTTCATTTTCAACATCCTGAATATTAAGAAAACGGATTCTTCCCGCATCATAACACCCAAGAATTTTTTTCATTTCGGCAATATTATTATTTTCACAGCCTAACCCAAGAACAAGCACGCCACCTGCATTGGGGTGGGTTATAAGACCTTTTAAAATAAGCTGGGTAATGGTCATATCGTCACCCAACTGACTGCATCCGTAAGGGTGTGAAAAATAAAGTGCACCTGTTTTTTCTGCCAACACCTTACCTACGCCGTTTACACAACCAACTGTTGGTATAATCCATATATCGTTTCTTATTCCTATATCACCGTTTTTTCGGACAAATGCTTCGATTTCAAAGGCTGGTGTTGGTGTTAATTCATTACTATTTGGCGTGTATTCATAATGGAGAATATCACTTAATTTTGTTCTCATATTCTCTGTATGCACTTTTTCCCCAAGGGCTATATTATCTGTTGCAACACCAATAGGAAACCCGTATTTAATTATATCTTCACCTTTTGATATATTTTCAAGAGCAATTTTGTGACCTGTTTTTAAATCAACACAAACATTGTCCTTTTCATTTATTCTGAAAGTATCCATTCCATTGCACCTTTTGCACCAAGAGTTTCGATTTTTTCATAAGAAAGCTTTACTATTTCTGCCATATCACAAATATCCGCACCCCAAAGATTGCGGTTGCAAAGAATTTCATCAATGTTATTGTTTTTCATAAATTCAATAACATCATCTGCATCGTCAGGTACATCATTTTTATAGAAATAGATTAAATATGCCAAAGACATTGAAAGAGCTTTCGGATAAACACCATTTTGCTCCTTGTATTCAAGAATTGTGGGAAGAACCCTTACAGAAAATTTACTTACTGAATTAAGAGCGATAGAGCGCAACTGATGCTTTATAAAGGGGTTTTTGAATCTGTCAAAAACTGCTTCTGCAAAAGCACGGCTTTCTTCATTATCACCGAT
Organism: Acutalibacteraceae bacterium; assembly: GCA_045586265.1. Classification (GTDB taxonomy): domain Bacteria; phylum Bacillota; class Clostridia; order Oscillospirales; family Acutalibacteraceae; genus DTU089. The sequence goes on along the minus strand of JAZMZY010000078.1, from coordinate 42,267 downwards.
AGTTTTTAAAATTTCTTCATTCATTGCTTTGTTGAGAAATGCACTGACAGTTTCATCCGCCATACATTCACCAACAGTTTCCACTCCTGAAAGCAAAGCTCCTGCAACCATTGATGTATGAGCACCATTGAGAATTCTTACTTTTATTTTTTTATAGGGTGTAGCATCTCCTGTCCACACAACATTATACCCTGCTTTTTTAAGAGGCAATTCATTTTCAAAATCACCCTCAATAACCCAAAGGTGAAAAACCTCACCTGTGTCTAAAAACTTGTCATCGGGATGAAGCCTTGCAGTTTCATCAGTAGGGTAGCCTGTTACAATTCTGTCAACAAGAGTGTTTGCAAAGATATTTTCTTCGTTAACCCATTTCACAAATCCCGCATCAAGGCCCCAGAGCTCTGCATATTTAAGAACGCATTTTTTCAGCTCATCACCATTATTATCAATAAGCTCACAAGGTAAAACTATAAAACCATTTAAACCATTTTTATATTTTGCATAAAGAAGCTGTGTTAATTTTCCGGGGAATGATTTACATGGCGTATCATTGAATTTGCAATTTTCATCAAACTCAATACCTGCTTCAGTAGTGTTTGAAACAATAAATCTGAAATCAGGATTTTTCGCAAGGTCTATGTATTCCTGATAATTTTTGTAGGGGTCAACACCTCTTGCAACACACTCAATAAAAGAATGCTCCTCTTTGATTTCTCTGTTTACCACACCTCTTAAATAGAGATTATATTTGCAGCCCTGTTCATTGAGGGACGCAATTTTACCCCCTGCTCTTGGCTGAATAATAACCGCTTTACCATCATAAAGACCTTTTTTATTAAGACCGTCTAAAAACCAATCAAAAAAGCCTCTGAGGAAATTACCCTCACCAAACTGAATTACTGTTTCTTTCATCTCAATCACCGATTTTTATAAGAATTTTTGCGAGAGTTCCATCGTTATTTGCTAAAGACTTGAAAGCATCAAGGGCATTTTCTATATCATAAGCTCTGCTTACCATTTTCATAACATCACATTTTTTTGATGCAACAAGCTCGATATTATTTATAAAATCATCCTTTAAAGCATTTCTGCTACCAAAAACATTAAGCTCTTTTTTCAGGAGAATTGAATGAACAAAGCTTGTTTCTCTTTTGCCATTACCAATAAGAATAACATTACCTGCAAAGGCGCAAGAATCAATGCAGCCTAAAAATGTTTCGGGAGCACCGCAAGCCTCAACACAAACATCAAAGCCTTTGCCATTTGTAAACTCATCAGTGAAATCCTGAAGAGATTGATTTTTAGTGTTTATAACCGCAGCTGCGCCATATTCTTTAGCAAGCTCCAAACGATTATCAAGAATATCTGCCACAACAACATTATTACACTTAGCCTTTGCTGCAAGAAGTGCAAAAAGACCAATAGGACCTGCACCGATAACAAGAACATTATCACTTTCTTTAATTTCACAACGGGAAACTGCATGTTGAGAAATCGAAAATGGCTCAATAAGAGCAAGCTCTTGGGCGCTTAAGCCCTTGCCATCATAAATTCTTTCAACAGGCATTGATATATATTCACAAAATGCCCCATCACGCTGAACACCCATTGTCTGGTTATCTGTACAACAATTTACGAATCCGCGTTCACAAGAATAACAACTACCGCAGTTAAAATATGGATTACAGGTAACAATGTCCCCTGCCTTCAAGCCCTTGTCATTTTCGGGTATTTCAACAATTTCTGCAGAAAACTCATGTCCCGGGATTCTCGGATATGTAGTAAAAGGCTGGTTGCCTGTAAAGGATGCCACATCTGCACCGCAGATACCAACATATCGCACCTTCAAAAGAGCTTCACCCTCTTTAACCACAGGCATAGGTACCTCTCTTATTTCAATTTCATTTGGATTGGGTATAACTATCGCTTTCATATTATCTATCCTCATCAATAAACTCTTTATTCCATATAACCCCTGTTTTAAGAGGTGCGCCCTTGCAGAAAATCTTATTTTCATAAGCATCAAGAGGGTCTTTTATAAACTCTTCTTTTTCTATAAGCTCAACAACCTCGTCATAACGGCTATCAACAAGCACTCCGATTGCCTTTTCCATATGAGCCTGACGGAAATTGATTGATGCAAAAATCAGGTGATTTTCAAAGCCGAAGGGCATTGTGTCATATTCCACCTTTGGTCCAAGGGAAAATGAGTTATATATGCCGTTACACCCTAAAACTTTATGTTCAAAAGCAATTCTATGTTCAACATTACTACCGCTTGTTCCAACAAACATTGTTGCTCTTCCGCCGATTTTCTCCATAATTCTCTGTGCGGTTTCCTCTTCGGAAAGCCCTGCAGTGCAAAGATAATCTGCATTTACAATTTCCTTTGAGAAAACAACCTTTTTACTGCTTTCATCGCTTCTTCCCACAAATAAAATTTCTGCATCAGGATGATTTCTTCTTATCTGGTCTGCTATAAAAAGACCTGTCATTCCAAGACCGAAAACAACTGTTTTTGAAAAAATATTTTCTTTAGCAAGCTTTCTTGCTTCTTCTTCGGAGCATTTGTTTTTTGCCATTTCAACTCTGAAATTCTGGGCTTCGCCTAAATCCTCCATTCTTTCAAGCTGAAAAATTGCACAAGCATAAGGGTCTGCAAAGGAAAGCTTTTTAGCAACTGAAAGAGGTAATTTTTTAAGATTATTATACTTTTCGGGCAAAGGCAAAAGCATATCAGGGTTGAAATAGTTTTTATCGCAGAAAAGCCCGTCTGCACCATCACAACCATATTCAAAATATGTTTCATCCTCTGTATAGCGAGTGGGGTCAAAGCTATCTCCACCGCGGATTAAAACAATAGCAAACCTATTTTCAGAGGGCACCCAAACAACACCCTCATGGCCATTTATAAGGCGATTTTCACCTTCAGGGAATTTTGCAGATAGCTTACCATCTCTTCCCATTTTCATCAATTCAAAATCTGTACCGCAAAAGCCCTGAAAAACAGGATGAGCCTCAACACCCTTTAACAAAGGTTCTCCTCTCAAGCGTTGTCTTTCGGGATTTATTAAATTAATTTCACCATACTTAATGGGTAATTTTTCATCGTTTTGAAAATATGTACCGTAAGTTTTCATAATTTCACCTGAGTTCAAAAAGAATTTCTCCTCCTGATGTAAGCTCCTCATAAGTCAAGAAACAATCTTTAACTTCTTCTCCGTTAAATTTAACGGACTTTATAAACGGGAACTCCAAAGGATTTTTGTCACAAGTTATTTTTAAAGCATCTGAAACCTTGCAAGAATGATACTTGCTGTCTAATTTAACTTCAACTTCTTTAAAGAGTGGTGTGTTTATATAATATCTGGTATCCGCAGGGCAAACCTGCGCAAAGCCCAAAGCAGAAAGCACATACCAAGCAGAAAGCTGACCCACATCCTCATTACCACAAAAGCCGTAAGCACCTGTCCGGTACGCTTCCTTTTGAACGCGCCTTGTCCAATACTGTGTTCTTTCGGGAAGTCCTAATATGCTAAAGTAATGGGTTATATTATGGCAAGGCTCATTGGAATGATTGTAATCATCATTCCATAGGCTTTTTAAATCTGCTTTTTCGAAGAATTCTTCAAGAAGCTCTATAGTTCTTTCTTCACCGAAAAGCTTACTCAAACCAACCACATCATAGGGTACAAACCAGGATTGCTGAAAAATGTTACTTTCAACAGTTCCGTCGTCATCGTATCTGTCCTCTTCAAAAACAAAATCGCCATCAGCTTTTCTCGGCGCCATAAAGCCTAACAACTTATTATAATTCTCTTTATAACGATTAGCTCTATTCATAAAGAACTCTGCGTCGTCTTTTTCACCCAATACTTCTGCAAATTTTGCCATAGTGAAATCTGCCAATAAATATTCAAGAGTATCGCTTAATTTTTCGGGTACATAACATTCTTCCAGATACGCCTTACAATCAGGTCTTATAGATTTAAACTCTTTTCCGTCAAGCTCTTTTTCACAAATACTTGATGCTTTTGATATTTTATATGCTTTTTCTGTGTTATAAGGCTTTATTCCTTTTATGAAAGCATCTGCAATAACAATAAGCCCCGGGTCACCTACCATACAACCTGCATTTATGCCCAAAAGCTCCCATCGCGGAAATGATGTATTATTAAGCTCTGCGATTTTAAGCAGAGAATTGACCTCATCGCGAACCATATCAGGACGAATAATGCTTAAAAGCGGAAATTCGCTTCTGTAAACATCCCAACCACTGAATACAGTTCTCTGCTTATAGTCCGAATCCTTAAATATTTCATAATTAATTGTATATCTACCATCAACATCTGCCATTGTCCGAGGGTCTAAAAGCACATGATAAAGACAGGTATAAAAAAGCTTCAAATCAGTTTCATCAGTACCTGACACATTGATACAAGAAAATGCTTCCTCCCATTTTTGCAGGGCATTTTCTGCCATAGCATCAAAATCAATGCTTTCACATTCTGAAGTGAAATTTTTTCTTGCGCCTTCAATATCAACATAAGAAATAGCGCATTTTATAGTTAAAGGCTCTTTGTTCTCCTTTGAGAAATCGAGGAAAACGCCTAAATCCTCACCCTGACAACTATCAGCAAACTCTTCAGCATCGAAAAATCTTTTATTTGTGAAGGGTTGAGAAAACTCCATAACAAAATATAAATCATAGAAAATTCCACCGTGACCATGACCGAATCCGCCACCCTTTGGTGTGCATTTAATATGACCGTCAATTTTTCTGTCATTTACAACATTAACTTCCTGATAATCTGCTTTTCCACCGATTCTTCGGGAAAAGTTAATTATAAGCTTCTTTTCTGCATTTTGTGGGTAAGTAAATCTTAAAAGTCCTGTATGCTCGGAAACAGTAGCTTCTGCTAAAACATTGTATCTGTCAAGCCGGACAGAATAATACCCTGCCCGGGTTTTTTCGTTTTCGTGAGAAAATTCAGATTTCCAGCCCTTTGTGCCTTTTTTAAAAGGTAATTCTTCGTTACTTCCGCTTCGAAGGTCTGTATCTTCAGTTACCGGCATAATCTGAATATTACCTAAATCACCATACCATCCTATACCGCTCATGTGATTAAAGCTAAAGCCTTCTATTGTATTATGGCAATAGTTATAACCACTGCCATTGTCACCACCGCTTACAGTATCAGGAGAAAGCTGTACCATTCCCCCGGGAACACAAGCACCCGGGTAGGTTTTTCCACCACCATGGGATTCTTCTATCTGACCATCACCAACAGTACCTATCATAGTATCAACATAGAGAGATTTTTTCACACAAGTCACCTTTTAATATATTTAATTTATTTTATCATACACAGCAACAACCTTCAACAAATTTCCGATAAAATTCCGTTATTTATTGCCAAACAATTTTTCCATCAATAATTGTAACAAAAACACGGGAAAATATATCAAAGGGGCTACCCTCATAAATAACCATATCTGCATCCTTTCCCACCTTAATACTGCCTAATCTATGGTCAACTCTGCAGATTTTTGCCGCATCAATTGTAATAGCCTTCAAAGCATCATATTCCCCTAGGCCCTCCTTTGCCGCCAAGCCTGCACACAAGGGAAGATATTGAATTCTCGAAACCGGATGGTCCGTTGTTATTGCAACTCTTACACCTGTTTTTTTGAGAATTCCCGCAGTTTTGAAATCCGATTGACTTACTTCTTTTTTATTTCTTGAAGCTAAGGAGGGACCCACAATTGCAGGGAATCCGCTTTCTGCAATTTTTTCTGCTATTAAATGCCCCTCTGTGCAATGGTCGAGTGTAAGCTCAACCCCGAATTCCTTTGCAATTCTTATGGCGGTTAATATATCATCCGCTCTGTGAACATGAGCTTTAAGAGGAATTTTACCCTCAAACAACCCTCTGTAGCTTTCCAATAAAAAATCTTTTTCTTTATTATTTCCATTTTCAAAATATTGCTGTGCACGAAAAAGCTCTTCTCTTATCATTGAAGCAGTTCCCATACGGCAAGATGGTGTGTTTCCGTTAAGCCCGTAATTTGTCATCGGATTCTCACCAAAGGCAATTTTTATAGCCGAAGGTGCAAGTACTACCATATCATCAATGCATCTTCCATATGTTTTGATGAAAGCAAACTGACCGCCAATGGGATTGGCGCTACCGGGTCCTACCATCACCCCTGTAACACCTGAAGCCAACGCATTATGAAATGCGCTATCCATAGGATTCACGCCATCAAGCCCTCTTACCGCAGGCGTTATGGGATTTGTGTTTTCGTTACTTTCATCCACCTGTGCACTTGCCTTTTCCTCGCAAATCCCTAAATGACTATGTGCATCAATAAACCCCGGAAACACATTCATTCCCGTTGCATCGATAATTTTCACATCATCTGTAACTTTGATATTTTTTCCTATTTCTGCAATCTTCCCGTTACTAACGAACATATCTGCATTTATTGGCTCTTCACTTTCCATTGTATATAAATTACCATTTTTTACCAACAACATAATATTTTCCTTTCAAGTTGTGTCTTAAATCTGCGAATAGTTTTCCGCAAATGAGACAAACTATACTCAGAGTGAATGACTTGAACCAAAATGGTTTGACAGGTCACTCGCCAGGAGGTGAAAACAATGGACAACAACAGAAACAATCAGCAGAACCAGAACAACAAAAACAATCAGAATAATAACCAGAACAAGCAGAACAACAAACAAAATCAGCAGAACAAACAGAACCAGAGAAACAACGACCAGAACAGATAAATTCTGCTGAAAAAACAAGGACATCGGCACATCGCCAATGTCCTTGTTGACTTATTATTTACTTATTGTCCATTCATATTCTCCTCCACCGAGAATTTCTTCAATTCTTTCTTCAGCTGATAATATGACTTTGGCTTTTGTTCCTTCAGGTATTGAAATTTTTACAGTTATTGTATTATTATCATTTATTTTCCAATCACAAACCAATTTCCCAAAGGGTGTATTAATACTCACGTTAACATATTCAAGACCGCAATCAAGCTGAGGTGCAAGTGTAAAGCTTTCATAGCCATTCTTTACATCCTTTACGCCTGCAAAGTGGGTAAAGAAAACCTCATCATAAGAACCGAGAAAATAATGGTCCTGTGAGCGTGTTGTTGTTTCCCAGCTTTCCCATGCGGTATCTGCACCGTTTTCAAGCCAGAAGCACCAGCTTGGGTAGGTTTTCTGAGTGAGCACCTTATATGCCACATCAGAACAGCCGTTATCATACAAAACAGGAAGAACAAATTTAACACCTGTGCAACCTGTGTCAAAATGATAATCTTTTGCGATTATGTCATTCACAAGATTTTCTAAAACGGCTTTTTTATTTTCTTTAGGCACCATACCAAACGCTAAAGGCAAAAGGTTTGAGGTCTGTCTGTATTTTGTACGAAGACCTTTCTGCTCCCAGAAGGTTGTTTCGTAAATCTGCTTTTCTGAATTATAAAACCTCTCGTTAAATGCTTTATAAATATTTTCACAAGCATTTTTATAAATACTTATATCATCTGTTTCACCAAGAATTTCTGCAATTTTTATAATGCTCAAAAGCATTTTATAAATAAATGCCGTACCGCAGATTTCACAACCCTCGGATGAGCCCGGATCAATTTCTCCATCTGCTTCTCCCATTGGTGAAAGCCAGTCTGCAAGACCCTTGTGCCCCCATACCCAGCCTTGATTTCTGAGTGCTTCAATATCATTCAAAGCAAATTGCTTAAGATTCGGATATATTGAGTTTACATATTCCTTTTCGTTGCAATAATCAAGCAGTGCTTCACAAGAAAAAACATAAACCGTATTCCAGACAGGTGAATTATCAATTCCCCACTCTGCAGAAGGAACCATAATCGGAACATTTCCGTATGCCTCAAAGCAGTCATTCATTATCTCAACAAAGTTTTTAAGATACTCTGCCATCCTGAAATTGAACATTATTGAGGTTAAACCGCAACTGAAATCCCCTAACCAACCATTTTTCTCCCATACGGGTGTATCGGTAGGTTTTCCCTGGAAATTATTGAACAAGGTTCTCTGCATTATTTCGTGAAGCTTATTAACACTTTCATCTGAACATTCAAATTCAGAAATAATTTCCATATCGTTTGCCACACGATAAATGGTTATATTCTCATTTGTAATCTCAACAGGGCAATTTTCAACCTGAATATAGCGGAAGCCCTTGTAGCTGAACTTAGGCTCTAATTCACAAAGCTTGCCGTTTCCGATAAAGGTGTCCTGCTGAATATATTCATCGGGCCACCAGGGTCCGTCGTGCCCCTCGTATTTTCCGATTTTCTGAATATATCCGTCATCCTTAAGCTTTTCGCTGTAAACCACCTTTATTTCTGCATTTTCGGGAAGGCACAGATTGAATTTTGCCCAGCCTGTTATCATTTCAGGCGCAGTAATAATATATGTACCGTTACCCTTGTTGGCAATTTCCTTGGGTTTAAATTCACCTATTCTTCTTATGGGTGGCATATTCTGTGGCTTTAAATCGCCCTCAGGCGCATCAACCAACAAAGCCGTTTTCCATTTAAAATCAGTTTTTCTCAAATCGTGAATTTCACCATAATAAACACTATTGGCAATAATTGGTCCGTCTAATGTGTATTCCCAGTTTTCATCTGTACATATGCTTTCACTTTCCCCGTTTTCATAAGTAATATTCAAATCTGCTATGAGCTTCGGGGAAGAACGCCATGAGGCTTTATGCCAATCCCAGACATACGTTGTTTCATTGAAAAAGCTGTGACCCAATTCTACGGTAATTTCATTTTTTCCATTATTCAGCAAATCCGAAACATCAAAGCTTCTGTAAAGCACAGTTTTATTGTATTGAGTATGGGCAGGGTTAAGAACAGAATCATCAGGTAATTTTCCGTTGATTTTAAGCTCAAAAAGACCAAGACCGCAAATAAGAATTTCTGCTTTTTTTATTTCTTTTGTAATCCCGAAAGTCTTTTTAAATACAGGCGCACGGCGGTCTTCAATTTTCATATCGCTCCCAATCCACTTGCCTTTAAAAATATACATTTCACCCATATTGCCACACATCCCTTGGTTTTTTCTAAATTATAACCCTTATTTTATATTATGGCAATAGAAAACGGCAACAGAAATAATCTGTCACCGTTTTTTATTAATTTTTAATTTGGTGCTTACAGAAAACACCATATATAACAGGTAATGCTATTGCGCCTATGAGAACAGTAACCGGCAAGAAAAATATTGTTATATCTGATACGCTTTGGTTAATAACAATAAATTCCGAATGGCTTATATAGCTTCCGCAAAGCATTAATGCAGGTGTAAGCTTGAGCATTGTTTCCAGAGGCTCTTCCACCAAAACATAAAAATTCAAAACAATCGGTAAAAACCCTAATAAAAGTGAAACGAAGGAAGCAACTGTGGACTTTTTGAAAACAACAGAAACAGCCAATGAAATAAAAGAAAGCAATATGCTACCTAAAATGATAAACGGGAACACTGTAAAAAATCTATCAATGTTGCTTATTTCCACACCCACATCAGCACCCTCAATGCCGAGAAAAGCGAAATTCACCCCAAACACAATAGCTGTAAAGGCAACCGCACAAATAACCGCATATATAGACGAGGCTATTATTTTTGCAGAAACGGTCATTCGTCTTCCGCGCTTTGTATGAATAATAATAGCATCGGTTCCCTGAGAATATTCTGAAGAAAAAACCGTGCAGGTACCTAATAAAACAACTGCAATCAATAAAAGGGATAATGTACCTGAGGAAAAGGCATCAAAGGCAGATTCCCAACCGTAATCATAACCGTAAACATAGCCCTCATTCAAAGCATTTTCTATAGCTTCAGCTTTTTTCAGATACACGAAATAATCTTTTGTTCCCTCAAACCTTGAAGCTGTGTATTTAAGATGTTCAACGGCTTCAACTTGTTCCCTATAGCTATTGACAGGAGCATAAACCTCAAAATATTCAGAATAATATTCGGGCTTTATTATTGGCTTATCAGAGGAATCGTACATTATAGACTCAAATTCTTTTTCGGTTATTTCTCCTCTTTCAAGCCTGTGCTGCAATTCTGTCATATCAATTTCGTATTTACCGTGATAGGTGCTGTTCATCGGCAATCTGGCTACACCGTTCACATATTGCAGAGAGGCTCGTATTTCATCCATTGTTGTATAAATATCGTCTCTGCTTTCAAAGGCTTCAAGCCTTTGCTCCAATTCCTGAATATTATCTCGAGAAACAGTAACCTCGGACATTTTTCTGCCATTCATATCACTTAAGGCATATTCCCCTCTGATTCCCTCTTTATACTGAGAAAGCTGATAACCGCAAAGAGCAAGGCTACCTATAAAAACAAGAATAATTACACCAAAGCAAAGCTTATTTTTAAAAATCTTTACCAACTCATATTTTACGAGAGTGCACATCAAATCACCTCAATTCCTGATTTTGTGCTTAAGATAGGTTATTTTAACCAAAAGGCTTAACAGAATTATAAGAAGCACCGATACCACCAGAGATATGTATAATGTTCTTATAGTAAGCAAGCCTTGAAATATGGTTGCATACTGCTGAAAAACCTGATGGCTGTTAACAATCATATTGGCAGGTAAGGTATTTAAAAGCACACCTGCATCAAAGGGCATATTGTTCGCTGAGGTCAAAAACATTGTGAGACCGATAGGTGCAACACTAACCAAAACAGTGCAGAAAATGATGCTTGTGACCTTTCTGAAAATAGCAGAAAAACAAAGGGTTATGAGAGAAATAACGCAACAAGCCAAAAACAATGAAGCAGCTTTAGCTGAAAGATGTTGAAAATGTGTAACAGAATAGCCGACATTTCCGCCCTCAAAGCCTAAAACAATCAACGAGGGTAAATAGCTTACCAAGGCGCCTGCAATGATACAAATCAAGCTATAAATTATTCCTGTAAGTATTTTTGCGGTTGCCAATTTATTTTTACCTTTTTTGGTCGCCATCAATAATGAATCGGTTCCCGAATTGTATTCTGCAGAAAACACACCACACAAGCCGAAAATTATCACAAATATTAAAAGTATTCCGACACTATCAAAAACACCTTCAGCTACATTCCAACCATAGTCATAGCCATAATAAATACCTTTTTCAAGATTATCTGCTATGTTGTAAGCTTTCATACTGTAATCAATTCTTTTGTTCAGTTCATAATCGGTTCTTTCGGAATTTTCAAAATATATATTTTTGTCCCTTTGGGCAGTCTCATAAACGGTTATTGGGTAATAAAGTGCAAAATATTCCGCAAGATATTCTTCCTTTATGCAAGGTGCAGAGTTATATCCGGAAATAATCTTGTTATATTCCTCATTTGTTATTTCACCGGTAACTGCCTTTTCAAATAAATCATCTTCTTTTACATCGTATTTACCTTTAAGAACATAACCGGCATAAAAATTTTCAATGGCAGAAGCTGTTTCATATATTTCCTCTCTGCCTTCAAACTCCTGAAGCTCATCTCTGAAATTATCTATATTTTTATTTGAAACAATACCACCAGGGTATTCGCTTCTGTTTATGCTTGTAACCACTTTCCCTGTTTTGCATTTATATATCTGATAACCTGAAAAGCAACAGGATATTATGAGAACTAAAGCAATTACCACAGAGCTTATCCTGCTGTTCCATATTTTTATAAACTCATATTTAATCAGCTTCAGCATCCTCCGACACCTCCCCGAAAAAGTACAGATAAACATCGTCAAGCTCGGGCTTAACATTCACTGCTTCTTCAAATGGCTTACCTTCACTGACTATACGCACATTCACAAAGCCGTTATCCCCATCCTTGATTGTACCCACGCTATACTGCGCTTGTATTCGCGAAAGCTCGCTTCTTTTCACATCAACAGACCAAACCTTGCCCATTGCAATTTCTATAAGCTCCTCGGGAGAGCCGTCTGCAACAATTTTACCGTTTTTCATAATGAGAACTCTGTCTGCAAGGAAGGTAATATCTGAAACGATATGGGTTGCATAAATAATAATCCGCTCCTTTGAAAGGGCACAAAGCAAATTACGAAAGCGTATTCTTTCCTTTGGGTCAAGCCCTGCAGTAGGCTCATCAAGAATAAGCACCGATGGTTCGTTAAGAAGAGACTGAGCAATGCCCAAGCGTTGCTTCATCCCCCCTGAAAAAGAACCTATTTTTTTGTTCTGAACCTCTGTAAGACCTACCTCTTCCAACATTTCTTTGCATCTTTTTTTAGCAAAATCACCGTCAATACCCTTAAGGGCGCACATATACATTAAAAAATCCTTAGCCTTAAAATCCTTATAGCAACCAAAATTCTGAGGTAAATAACCAAGAATATTTCTGTATGAGGAGTCGAGAGCTTTAATATTTCTGCCGTCAAGAGAAACGCTTCCCTCGGTAGCATCAAGTATTCCTGCAGTAATTCTCATTAAAGTGGTTTTACCGCTTCCGTTTGCACCTAAAAGAGCGCAAACACCATTAGTTAAAGTAAGATTTACTCCGTCAACAGCCTTTTTATCACCATATTTTTTAGTGATTTCAGAATATTTTATTTCCAAATCTTTTCGCCACCTTTTCGAAACTGTAATTTTTTATTGCTACAGAGTACATTGCATAAACAATAGATGAGTTTATAACAACTGCCAATACTAAAAATGGCATTCTTATTTCTAAAAGCTTTTCCGAAAGAAACTGCATCGAAATAAAGCAAGCCACCACCACTGCATATAATGCTGATACCAAAGAAATTGCCACCTGCGTTTTAAATATAAGACTTGCACCAAGACAAAGAAAAGAGGACGCTGTGAAGCTTATCAAACCTAATACAGCACTTCTTATAATATTTATATCGCTCAACTGAGAAGAAATCAGCAAGGTTATAATTATTACAATCAAATCAAAACAACCGCATATAAGCATTTTTGCAGAAAACACGGTTTGTGGCTTTATCAGACAGGTGCCTTCAAGCTCCATTCTGCTTACATCAATATTGCTGAGTACTACCGGTACTGAGGCAATACTTAGCAAGGGAGTTGCTCCGCAGAGAAACAGAGTTGTAAGTTGATTATTAATTTTAAAGCTTAAATAAACAACCACAAAAACGAACATCAATGAAAATAACCAAAACCAGTTGCTCACTGTTTGAATTTGGCTCAAAACTACTCTTTTTGCAGAAATATAAGGCACTTTTACAGGTCGCTCATTTTTTAAAACTATTTGCTTTGCTTTTTCTATTTGCTCACTGCGAGGGTTTTCCACCTGATATAAAAGCAATTTTTCCTTTAATTGTTTATCAATCAATCCTCAAGCTCTCCCTTCAATAAATTTTTAAGATTTTTTTCGCCTCTGTAAAGCTGAGTTTTAACCGTAGCCTGCGGTATGCCTAAAACCTCTGCAATCTCTTTAATTTTCATATCGTGGTAATATCTTAAAACCACCACATCTCTTTGCTTCGGTGAAAGGCTCATAACTGCATTTTTTACCGCTTGTGCTTTTTCTAATGCCTTTTCAAATTCAGTTTTATATGATACATTGTCAAAACTGTTTTCAATAAGCTCTTCCTTATTCCTTCTGAAATAATCGTTTGAGCTGTTAACTGCAATAGCAAAAAGATAGCTTTTCAGTTTATTTTGCTCCTTATATTGAGGAAGGCTTACGGAAAATTTCAAAAAAACCTCCTGTGTGAGATCCTCTGCATAGCTTTTATCGCCAATACGGCGACATAAAAAACTGTATATATCGGAATAATATTTTTCTATTATCTCTCCAAGAGCATCTTTATTTCCGCATTTGGCTCTGTAAATAAGCTCCTTTTCCTTCAAATCTCACACCCCTTTCATATAATATAACGATTTAAAAATCAAAAAAGTTTCAATTCCCACTAAAAAATAATAGCAGACATCTGCTGATGCCTGCTATCACTATTTAATCTTTCTTTTCGAGATAATGTAAGAACATATAGCCCTTTACACCGTTTTGGGTTTCAACATACGCCCATTTTTCACTGCCTGTGTAAAGAACGGTAACTGTTCTGCCCTTTCTGATGTTTGCAAGAACAGTAGCATCTGCAGATTTATCTGCATAGAGCTTATATTTTTTATAGGGGCCTTTAACTGTAGCCTCTTCATTAGCCGCTTTTACACTTGTGGGAAGAAGACGACGGGCTCCCATAAATTCCTGACGGTAATTACCTGTTAAGGAAACTATACAAACGGAATCATCCCAAGTTCCCGTACAATGAGCAAATTCATTATTACCGAGATAAATACCGATATGCTTAATTCTCTCATTAGAGCCCTCTGCAAGACTGCTGAAGAACATTACATCGCCGGGTTGAAGCTCATTAATTCCAACCTTTTTAACGGTATATTCACCCTTGTAGCCTTCATTGCATAAAACTGTTGTTGAATAAAGCCTTTTAACATCTGCGGATATACCATAGGCAGGATTGTATTTTCTCATAACTGAATCAAATACATATTTTACAAAGCTTGAGCAGTTAAAATAATATACGCCGTTTTTAACCACAACATCACTTGTGTGTGCATCTGTATATTTTGTTTGCCAGTTTTCAGATATATCTACTGCTAAATCTATTACCTCCTGCTGATACTTGGTATTACCCTTATATTTAAAGGTGCTCTTCACAGAGGTAAGTGTATCTGCAAGCTTCTCGCTGAAAAGATAATATAATTTCCCTTGGTAGAATGCTCTGTACCAGGTTCCGCCATCACTGCTCAATACAGAATTACCCAACTGCACCTCTTCCATATAGCGCACACGAGTGGCTTCTGAGCTTGCTGTGGGAAGAGAATATATTTTTGAAACATAATTTTTCAGATAGCGGGTTTTTAACGTTTCTTTTTCAGTATATTTTGTAGTAATACTGATAGTTTTTGAGGTTGCCAGAACCTTTCCTGTCTTACTTACCGCTTCAAGCTTATAATAAAGGGTAAGTCCCTGAGGCATATTTTTATTTTTGCAAGTTGTGCCATCCTCTGTTGAAAGCCATTTAAAGTTTTTATCCTTATAGAAGGAGCGGTAAACATTATATGAGGCTGCATCCTTCACCTTGTTCCAGGTGAATGTGGGATATGCTTTATCACCGAATATTACACCAATAGAAAGACCTGAGCCCTTGAATGCCCTTATATCCTTAACAACAGAGCAAATGGAGTTTGCATCCGTATTTTTATGAGTAGCACGGATTTTGTAGTAATATGTTTTGCCTGATTCAGCAGTCTTATCAGTAAATTTGTTACCCTTAACCGCGCCGATTCTCTTATATTCGCCTGTTTTTTTACTTGCCCGGTAAACAAAATATTTATCTGTTCCGCTTAGTTCCTTCCAATTCAGAACCACGTTACCCGAAGAGTTTACCTTGGGGTTATACAGATTGGGCTGAGCCAGGGTACAAAGCTTACTCTTAACAGGTGAAAATGCTGAGTTGGCAGCAGATTTACTTGCAACTGCACGAACCTTGTAGTAATACCTCTGACCTGCTTTAGTGGATTTATTAGTCATTGAGGTTGCAGTTGTAGTCTTAATGAGGCTATACTTGCCATCCTTACTCGCCGCACGGTAAACCTCATATTTTTTAGCACCCTTAACTGCCTCCCATTTAATCTGGATTTTACCTGTTTTTTCAACATTGGAAAGCTTTACAGAGGTACGGGCAAGCTTACGTGTTAATTTAACCTTGTTGCTGGGCTTGGAAAGAGCATCTCTTTTGTTAACAGACTTAACTACATAGTAATAGGTTTTACCAACCTTTGTATCAGGGTCTGTGTAGCTTAATGAAGCAGTCGATTTAACATATTTTAACTCGCCATCCTTGGATGTTGCGCGATACACACGATAATATGTAGCTCTTTTAACCTCGTTCCATTTTATTTTATTTTTACCTGAAGCTTCAATATTATATGCCTTTACCACAGGTGCTGCAGGCTTGGCTGCCGCAAAAGCACACACCGATACCACACCGATGATTGCCAATGCGGTAACGATTATAGTAATAAGTTTTTTCCTCGTCATAGTATTGTCGCCTCTTTCTCTGTACTCAATAAATCAAACAAAACAAAAATGCATCATAACAAGCATTAATATAATTTGCGGGTATTTTAAATATATTTTCTTAATTATAGCACATATTTAAATAAAATAATACCCTTTACAACAAAATTTGTTTCATAATTCCTCATATCTTCCGTTTTACCAAAAAGCACTGTGAATAATTAAGCCTTTTTGAGCACTTTTTAATAAACACCCGTGGTTTATTTGCCTGTATCAACCATTTTCATTTTTGTTGCCTTCTGACCCCAGTTGTTTGCCCAGGCCTCGCAATAAAGCTTATAGTAGGAAACATTGTTCTTTTCTCTGTATTTCGAAAAGAAATTGCACCATATAACTGATGGAATTGCAACCACAGCATAGTAAAGAGGACCTAAAAGAAGGCATTGCCAGGTATGACCATATTCGTGAATACGGGTGTTATAGCTCCAGGGGTTAACTCCCTCTCTGTCCTTCATAAAAATGAAAAGTCCCATTGAAAGTCCCCCTGCATTCCAGGGGAGATACACTATATTTGCATAGCCGAATTTTGAATGTCTTTTCTTTAAAATTTTAGTGCAGATAAGGTAAGCTATTCCGCCGACAATATTTACAGGTAAGCCCCAGCTCCATTGAACAGCATAAAAAAGAATAGCTTTTATTGTGTTTTTAAGATTTTTTTCTTTGGGTGCAGGCGCAGATTTTGTTATATCAACATTTTCAATTTTTTCCATATTATTCTGCCTCCAAAAGTTCTTTTTCTTTTAACTCATCCATTTCAACAAGGATTATATAATTACCGTTTTCATCCTTATCAAGTGTATGAATTTCTTCTTCGTTGTTAGCCCTGCCGAGCCAGATTTTTTCCAATTTATAGCCTGCAAGCAGTTCACAACGCTCTCTTTCATAATCTGTGAGAGTAACCGTGCCGTATTTATGCTTTGTGGCAATAGCCGCACGAATCATTGTGTGGTCATCTTTACTCATTTTAAAGCGCTTAAGCAGAATATAGGCTGCAATTGCACTTATCATAGGAAGAAGCGCAACACAAATGCGGATACCCCACAAGGCGCCTGTGGTCTGCTCAATATAAACGCCCTTGTTGCCTGTAACAAGACCGAAGCCGTCAAGAACAACACCAACAATAAACGTCATAATACCGCCGACAACCTGCTTGACCATTGTGTTGCAGGTGCTTATAACGCCTTCACGGCGTCTGCCTGTGATAAGCTCATCAACATCTGTAAGGTCGGGGAAAACGTTGTTACCGACAAAGCCGAGACCACTCATACCAAAAGGGTACAGCACAGCACCACCTAAAAGCATAATAACAAGGGGTACTATTGAGGTCTGCCCCTCAGGAGAGCCTGTTTTAACAAACAAAAGCATCCCCAGACCGATAATCATAAATGGCGTTACCACCGCACCGCATTTGCTTTTGCCCTTTCTCATAGTAATAGCATAGTTCAAGGGGAATGCCAAAGCCTCAAATGCACCTGCCAGAGTATTGAAAAGCGGATAATATTTATATAAATTTGCAAGGTAGGTTATGTAATAAACAGTTGTTGTTGAATAAAAGCTTCTTGCCATCTGCCAGAAGAATGTCATTGAAAAATAATCTCTGAACGCCTTGCTTCTGAACACCTGAACATATTCATCAATTGCAAATTTAATATTTAGGGGCGGTAATTTTTCGTTCAGGGAGCTGGGCTCCTTAACTTTTTTGAAGGTTGCAAAAACAGAAATTGCATAAACAATTGAAAGAACAACTCCCGTGAGCATAAAGGGAGCCTTTGAAGCCTCTGAAAGATTGCCTGAAGAACCGAAAACAAAAAGGAAAATCAGAAGAATTATATAAGAAGGCACCATACCGACAGAGTTGAAAATATAGCTTACTGAGGTATATTGTGTTCTCTTGTTGTATTCGGGTGCCAATGAGGGAAGCATCGCAGTATGAGGAACTGCCACCATTGTATATGCAGTTTTATAAATAATATATGCAATTGCATAATACATCACGCAGGCAGTGGGATGAGCCGCAGCATCAAGCCCGAAGGAATTCCAGAGCATTGTGTATGATATTGCAAGGGGCGGAATGCTCCATAAAAGATACCTTCTGTGCCTGCCGTATTTTGAACGGGTGCGGTCTGTTATGATACCCATAATGGGGTCATTTACGCCATCCCATATTGTTGCTATCATAACAATAAAGGTAGCATGTTTTATATCCATTCCCACAACATCTGTGAGGAAAGCGGTAAAATACATACTTATTATGTAGCCACCGCCACCCATAAAAATATTTGCATAGCAATACTGTATCATAGGCAGAACAGTGTCCTTGAATTTACCCTCAATACCAATTGCTTTTTTAATTCTTTCGCCCAAGAATTATCACTCTTTCTCCATTATTTCTTCAAATCCGTAATCTGAGGAATTTCGATTGATTCTGTATAAAGCTCTCTCGGATTATTTTCATCAAGAACAATAAGTCTGCCTCCACGCTCCTTACCATAGGTAAAGTAGCCTGCACCGAGAGTCTGATAAAGGTCAATTCCGTCAACAGTCATTTTAAAATCGTTAACGTGGTCGTGACCGAAGAAGGCGGCAAAAACATCGCCCGTTTTCTTCCAGGATTCAAGCTGCTGAGTATAATCCTTGTTCATATTAGGGGGACAAGGAGTTTCTCTTACTCTGCCTTCAAGAATTTTATTCTGAAGATAGAAATATCTTCCGTCACGCTCAAATGTGTATTCATCATCCTTTGTAACCTCTTTAAAGCCAATCATTTCCTGCTGAACGGGGATATGCTGGAAAAGAATTGCAGGAAGAGGCTCTCCTCCGTTAGCTTCTCTTAATTCAGCAGAGCGCTTTTCATACCATGCAATCTGGTCCTCGTGAACATGGTCATAGCCATTATCCTCACCGGGCTTTTCGTCATAATCATTGGAATCAACAAGCCAGATAGCAAAAGCATCCTTATCCTCTTTACTGCTCTTGATAGTTACACAGCAGTTACCTGTTCCGTAAACATCTGCATCATTAAGATTTGAACGGCAGTTAGGATATTCCATATACATAAGCATCTGAAATTCTGTGTGGAAGCCGACCTCACCATCGTGGTTACCGAAAACAAGGCAAAGAGGAATATTTCTGTCTCTTATAGGCTTGGTAATTTTCTGAATTGTGCTCTGAACAAGGTCGTATGTGAACTCCTCCCAATATCCGCTTATGTTGTCACCGCCGAAAACAACCAAGTCAGGATTTGTTTTAGCAACAAGGCTTTCAATTACATTGAGAGTTTCAATATCTCTTCTCTCAGGGATTGAACGGTCCTCGTCATCATCCATTATAGGCTCAACATCGTGAATATCTGTAATATGTAAAATTCTGAATTTGCCGTCTGCACCGAATTTAAGCGGTGCAGGTGCTTCTCTTCTAAATCTGTCAGTCTTCCATTTTTTAGGATATCCCATTGCCATAATAAATCAAACCTTTCAAATAAATTCACTTTGCATTTTGCGTTTTGCACTTTGCGTTTTTAGAATGACCAATTACCATCCCTGAATATGGGATAAGCAACGCCATCCTTATACCCTGTAATTTCCAAATCAGGTGCGCCAATCATAAAGTCAACGTGAATCATACTGTCATTAACTCCAAGAGCCTGACATTCCTCAAGGCTTTTTTCCTCGAAGCCGTCAATTGTATCGCAGAAGCCTCTTCCGAGAGCCACGTGGCAGCTTGCATTTTCATCAAAAAGAGTGTTGTAGAAAAGAATACCTGTATCTGCAATGGGGCTGTTATAGGGAATAAGAGCAAGCTCACCGAGATATTTTGCGCCCTCATCCATTGAAAGCATTTTATCAAGCAAATCCTTACCCTCTTCTGCTTCCCATTCAACTGCCTTACCGTCTTTAAAGGTAATTGAAAAATCATTTATAATCTGACCCTGATAGGAAAGAGGCTTTGTTGAAACAAGCTTACCCTCTGCAATGCCCTTTTTGGGTGAAATAAAAACCTCTTCTGTGGGTAAATTGGGATTGAAGAAATTACCCGAAAGGGTATTTTCACCACCGCCACACCAATGACTATCAGGAATAAGGCCCGCTTTGAAATCTGTTCCGTTTGAGCTTTTATATTCAAGATAATCAAATTTTTTCTCATTAAGGTATGCTGTTCTTGATTTTAAATCTGCATTGTGATTTTTCCAGGCTTCCTCAGGGTCATTATCCTTTGTAACATAAACCGTTTTAAGAATTGCATCCCAGAGCATATTGTAAGCCTTGTTTTTGGTTTCATTGGGGAAAACCTTTTTCGCCCAGGCGTAAGAAGGAACAGCCGCAATACACCATTGGTCCTTGTTTTCAAGAGCATCGCTGTATTTTTTGGTAACCTTGTAGCGAGCCATCTGAGATTTCTGCATTTTTTCACGATTGACACCCTTAAGCCCGTCAGGGTCTTCGCTTTCAATGTAAATTCTGCAGGGCACCTCTTCAACCATTAATTTAAGTCTTTCCTCCTGCCAGGCGGGAACCTCACTTAAGGATTTAAGAGACCTGTGCTTGTAGTTAAGCTTTGTAATAGCCTGAAATGAGAAATCAACCTCAACTCTTGAAGCACCTGCCTTGTAGCATTCTCCCACAAGAATTGTAACAAATTCGTGTTGGTCTGCCTCTGCATAAATTCTCACAGGCTGACCCTTTTTTATATTCGCACCCACTCTTGCAATAAGACGGGCATATTTTTTTTGCATTGTCTTGTTCATAAAAAAACCTCTCAAAAGCAAATATATTTATTCATTGTAATTTTACCACAACAAGCTTATAAATACAATAAATCATCAGTAAATAATTAAATAAATCAAAAAGGAGAAACAGCTCCAATGAGTGCTTCTCCCTTTCGCGAATCAAAAGCTATTCTGAGCTACGATTAAACGTTGCCTTCTTCGTAAGCCTTAATCATCTTTTTTACCATCTGACCGCCGATGCTGCCGGCCTGACGGGATGTGAGATCGCCGTTATAACCCTGCTTAAGATCAACGCCAACCTCCTGAGCAGCCTCCATCTTTACCTGATTAAGAATCTGCTTAGCATTTGTTTTGTTGTCTGCGGGCATATTATTGCTTCTTGATGCCATTTCTTTACACTCCTTCGCAATCAATTCTTGCGTTTGCATTTTTATTATTCGAAGATAATTCAATAATATTGCAAGAAATTTATGGTAGGAAATATTGTGTTTTTGCACAAGAGAACGGCTTCGATTTTGTAAATTTTATATGATAGATAGAACTTTTATATCGGAACAATTTTTTTGTTGCCAAGCAAGAAAACCAATGATAATATATATTGGAAATAAAATGATGAAATTCCCCGATTACTTATTTATTATATAGGAGAATGTATTATGGTAAAAGTTGTTAAGTTTGGCGGCAGCTCTCTTGCAGATGCAGAGCAGTTCAGAAAGGTTGCCGCAATAATCAAGGCAGAGCCCGAAAGAAGATATGTTGTTGCTTCTGCTCCCGGTAAAAGATATTCTGAGGATATCAAGGTAACAGATATGCTTTATGATTGCTACAAGCTCGTTAAAGCAAACCAGCCTATTGACGATGCCTTCAAGCTTATTGAGGACCGCTACAATGGTATTATCAAGGATTTGGGCATCCACCTCTGGCTTCAGCCTGAATTTGACAGAATCAAAAACGCAATTGTTCACCACGCAGGTCGTGACTATATTGCAAGCCGCGGCGAATACCTTAACTCAATGGTTCTTGCTGCTTATCTTGAATATGATTTCATTGATGCAGAGGACGGTATTTTCTTTAAGGAAAACGGCACTCTTGACACAGAAAAAACAAACGAAGAGCTTACTGCAATACTTGCCAAGCACGAGCACGCAGTTATCCCCGGCTTCTATGGTGTTATGCCCAACGGCACAATCAAAACCTTCTCCCGTGGCGGTAGCGATATTACAGGCTCAATCGTTGCACGAGCTATTAAAGCAGACATCTACGAAAACTGGACAGACGTTTCAGGTATGCTTATGGCAGACCCCAGATGCGTTGAAAATCCTCAGGTTATTTCAACAATCACATACAGCGAGCTTCGTGAGCTTTCATATATGGGCGCAACTGTTATGCATGAGGATGCAATTTTCCCTGTTCGTGAAATGGGTATTCCGATAAATATCAGAAACACAAATGCTCCCGATGATGCAGGCACAATGATTGTTTCATCTGTTGAAAGCAACAAGGTTGACACAGTTATTACAGGTGTTGCAGGTAAAAAAGGCTTCTCTGTTATTGCTATTGAAAAGGATATGATGAATGCAGAGGTAGGCTTCGGCAGAACTGTTCTTGAGGTTCTCGAAAACTACAATCTTTGCTTTGAGCATCTCCCCTCGGGAATTGATACAATGTCCGTTGTTGTTAACGATAACGATTTCCTTCCTGTTAAGGATAATGTCGTAAACGACATTTACAGAAGAACAAAAGCAGACTCCGTGACAGTCAACGGCGGTATTGCTCTTGTGGCAGTTGTTGGCAGAGGTATGGCGGGTGCTAAGGGTACTGCAGGCAGACTTTTCAAAGCAATTGCAGAAAACGATATCAACATTAAAATGATTGACCAGGGCTCCAGCGAGCTTAACATTATCGTTGGTATTTCTGAAGAGGATTATATTAAAACTCTCAACGCTATTTACCACGAGTTTGTTGGTTAAATGAGAGCACAAACAAAAAAGAGCTGTAAAAACTTATCATTTTTACAGCTCTTTTTATACAACAAAACTTGTTTATTGCATATGCAATAACATAGTTAAAATTCGCACTTGAACTTGTTTGTTGCATATGCTATAATAAAATTAAATTAGAGGGGCGTGGTGTTTATGAAAAAATTTGAGATAACAGATGATATTGAAATTATAAAAGAGTTATTGGATATAAATACAACTGAGCTTTCTATACAAATTGGTATTGCCCCCTCAACTATATATCGTTGGAAAAAAGATGAAAAATCCATTTCTCGCGCAAATCTTGAAGCTGTGTATAATTTTGCATTCAACAAAGGAATACGACTGAACAAAATAAAAGAGCAGCTTTTCAGAGAAGAGTGCAAAAAAGGCAATGTTATTCTCTTCCACGGGGCAAAAACATATATAGACGGGGATTTGTCAATCGAAAAATCAAAGGATACAAATGATTTTGGAAAAGGATTTTATTCCGGAGAAAGTTTAGAGCAGTCTGCAATGTTTGTTTCAAATTACCCAAATTCATCTTTATATATTGCGGAGTTTGATAAAACAAATTTAAAAGGAGTTCAGCTTGGGGTAAACCGTGATTGGATGCTTATGATAGCATATTTTCGTAACAGGTTGAATGAATATTCGAAACACCCCATAATCAAAGAGCTGCTCTCACGTTTGGAGGGTGTTGATTATATTGTTGCACCCATTGCAGACAACAGAATGTTTGAAATTATAGATAGCTTTATAGACGGAGAGATAACAGATATTCAATGTCAGCATTGTCTTTCTGCAACTAATTTGGGTAATCAATATGTTTTTGTTACTCAGAAAGCTTTATCACAGGTTAAAATTCTGCGTCACTGCTATTTGTGTGAAGCTGAAAAGCAATCGTATATTTCTGTCAGATATGAAGATTCAAGAGTAAGCAACGATAAAGTGAAAATTGCCAGAAAGCAATACAGAGGTCAGGGAAAATATATAGAGGAGATACTTGAATGAAGCAGATTGATGAAATTGGTTTGAAATTGTGTAAATTTCAGGCAGAATTATTTGAAACATCAGTTGTAAAAACGGAGTGCAGTTCGCCGATTTTTCTTCGCAGATTTATGTATTCCTCTGTTGCTGAAAGAATGGATAAAACAGGCTTTTTGTTTGAAGCAAGCAACACAAGCTCTGTTCTTGATGATATAGAAGAGGAATTTGGAAAATCCGATTACGGCAAGAAAAAATATCATCCTGAAGAACTGTATTGGATGGGATATATATACCGTTATTGGTGTTATACCTATGAAAAAACAAGCAAACAGATTTATAAAATCATTAAACCCGAAGAGTTGAAAAGTCTTTATTTCCCGTATCATTCCTTAGACCCTGCACAAGCAATAGAAAGAATTATGGAGGCTAAAGGGTTGATTGAAAAAGATTTCACTCAACAAGGTGTAGAAATTTTTCGTAAAATACTAAAAGAAAAGAAGAAATAATTTCAAAGGATAAGTAATAGAACTAAATAAACCGTATCCGGAAATTTTTCGGATACGGTTTAATTTTTTATTCAAATAATCCTGCAATTAACTGAGGAATGAACATAATGTAGTCAATAAGAAGTCCGAGGATTTCTGTGATGAAGTTTGATACTGAGCCGTCAATTGTGCCGATAGCATCAGTGGGAAGCTTTGATTCTTCACTTTCTTCAGCCTTGGTTGTTTTCTTGATTGCATATTCATCAATCAATGTAACCTTCTGTGTTTCATCATCAACCACATAAGCCTCGTAAACGAGCTTGTTACCGTCAATGTAGATATTTGAGAAGCATCCACCCAAATCTCTTGTAGAAAGCTTAACCTCTGCACATTCGTTAATGGGGTCAATGGGATTTTCGTTTACAGTGTATCTCTTTGTACCTGCTGTTGAGGGAAGAATATAAACCGCACCATCAGGATTTTTAGCAAAGGTTGTTTCCTTGCCGTTGAATTTTTCTGTTACATAAGTAACATCCTCGCAAACTGCATCGCCCTTAACCTGCTTTGTTCTGAAATACATATGGTCGTGACCGGAAAGAACAACATCAACGCCTGTTTCATCAACAATTTCAATAATTGTTTCTCTCATTGCAAGAGTATCAGGCTTGTTGATATTTTTACCTGCAGAATATACTGCACGGTGAAGAAGAAGGAATTTCCATTTAGCATCAGAGTTTTTAAGGTCATTTACAATCCAGTTTCTCTGTGCTTCAACCATAGGATACATATCATTGGAGTTTGCAACACAGAAATGAGCATCACCGTAATCGAATGAATAATAAACACCATTCACACCGTTACCTGCACCGTCACCTGCATCAAGGTTGAACATATTTGCAAACCAACCGATGTTAAGCTTGTTTGTAATATTGCCCTCGTGGTTACCTGCAACGGGAACAAGGGTAAGGCTTGTGTTAGCCTTGTTGAATGCCTTGCCATACCAATTCCACTCTTCATTTGTGCAATCGTTTACAAAGTCACCAAGGTTTACAACGAACTCTGCATCTTCATCCTTATTCATAGCAGCAGCCATAACCTTAGCAGCCTGCTTGAAATTGTCATAGTTGCTTGCCTGAACATCTGCAATAGCGATAAATGAGAACTTGCTGTCGCCATCATCAGTTACGAATTTACCTGTTTTGCTCCAAGTGTTTTCTGTAAGGCTACCAACACGATATTTGTATTCTGTACCCTTTTTAAGACCTGTAACAACAACCTTATGGCAATAATAATCCTGGAAAACAGTTGTTTCACCGGTGTATGTTTTTGCAGCATTGAATGTGCCGTCATAGTCACTTGCTTTAACAACCTGGATAACTGTATCGCAGTAGTCCTCTGTGTACCATGTAAAACCACGCTGTGTCTTGGAATCACCGTACATTGTGCAATTTACACGAAGCACCTCAAAGCCTGTGCTCTTTGCGCAAACACTTACACTTATGCAACTGAAGAGTGTGATAACTGCAAGCAAAACTGCAAGAGATTTTTTTGCTGTTCTTTTCATAACTACCTCCGTAATTAAATAAATTACAAATTTGGGCATACTATCACCCATTTTTATAAATATCATTATACAACCATTTTTCTCTTATTTCAATAAAAAAAGTAAATTTATAACAAATGCTTATAATGGTACTGAATTTTTGTGGAAATGTTATATATAAAGAAATGCCATCGGTAATCCGACAGCATTTCCACAAAAATTTTAAAGCTTTACCTTATAGCACTTAATCTCGAAGGGGTTGATTTCAAAGCTGAGAGCTTTGCCGTCGGCAATATCAACTGCAACATCGTTTCTTTCAAGAAGGTCGCATTCTGCAACACTCTTAATATCTGCGAAAAGCTCTGCAGTAACCTTAGTTCTGCTGCCTGCCTTTTCAACGAAACGGATAATGTATGCGTCCTCATCCTCGCATTTCTTAACTGCTTCAAGAGTAACGTTCTTGCCGTCAACCTTAATAAAGCTCTTTGCAGCCTCGCCCTTTGCATCGCTGTTGATTTCAACTGCAACTGCGGGGTTATTCATTTCAAGACCTCTTACAAGAGTTTCAGCATTCTTCCAGTTACCTGCGTGGGGGTAGATGGAGTATGTGAAATAGTGGTCGCCACGGTCTGATTTGGGGTCGGGATTCATAGGAGCCTTGAGAAGAGTGATAATCATTCTCTGCTGGTCAACCTCGTAGCCATACTTACAATCGTTAAGGATTGTAACACCATAGTTATCCTCACTCATATCAATGAAGTTATGAGCAGAAACCTCAAACTTAGCCTTGTCATAGGGATTGTGACGATAGTTTGAGCTTTCAATTGTTGCATAAGCAATATCACGGGTATATTTCTGCGCCTTAACATCAACATCAAAGCCAACCTTAAGAAGCTTTTCCTGCTCATTCCAGTTAATGAATGTATCAAAATCAATTCTGTCAAGGTCGTTATAAATAATAACATTCTGCTTAACGAGAGACTTGTTTATAACCTTTTCAATTGAAACAACTGTGAACACTTCACCTGCTTCAATGCCTGTTACCTTACCGGGCTCTGTATCGAACTGACGGTCAGTATAATTAGCAACAATATCCCAGGCATCATATTTACCGGGAAGGTCCTCATAAAGGCGGAATACGTTACCCTTGCCATCAAGAACCTCTCTGTTGTTCTTTTTATCAAAGACAGAAACAAGCTCTGCGCTGTCATCAAGAACAATTTTAAAGTTAGCATTTTCAACTGTGTTTCCTGAAAGTGCTTCTGCACCTTTAACTGCGCCCTCTTTAGCATAGAATACCTTGTAACCAACTGCGGGAAGATCCTCTGCTACGAAAACGAGTACCTTTGTGCCGTCAAGCTTTGTATAAGCCTGAGTTGCAAGCTTGTTGCCCTCTGCATCATAGATTTCAACATCCTTGTAGGGAAGCTCAACCTTCTGAGTTGCATTAACACCGAGGGAGTTGAAAAGTGCGAAGGGCTTACCGTATTTTTCTGCACCGTTTGCATTGCCTGCGATTACATTGAGAGCTTCAGCTCTTACGCTTTCACCGATAGCGATAATGTTATCATAGATAGCGCAAAGGTCACCGAATACCTCTGTGATATGAGAGCCGGGAAGTGAATCGTGGAACTGGTTGGTAAGAATTGCCTGCCAGCCCTCGTTGAGCTTTTCAAGAGGATATTTGTAGCCATACTGCATTGCAATGCTTGCGAACATTTCTGCCTGACGATAAAGGTTTTCTGAATATCTGTTAAGCTTTTTGAGAAGAGCCTTTGTTGTGTGAACACCGCGATGCTCCTCAAGATAAAGCTCATCCTTCCAGGTGGGAATATTATCCTCTGTTGCATTAGCCTTCATACGAGCAAGAGAATCTTCAATCTTACTTGTCTGAGTTTTGGGAAGACCGGGGAAGTTTTTGTAACGCTTTACATATTCGAGCATTTCGGTGTCAACACCGCCGCCACCGTCACCCCAGCCGTAGCAGTACATAGATTCGCCGATAGTTTCCTTATCGGTATATTTCTTCCAGTTCATTTTAAGGGAGTCTGCTTCAACAGTACCGATAAAGTGAGTGGGAGGAACAATTGAGAATACCTTTGAGCCATCGGGACCTTCCCACCAGAATGTGTTATACTGCCAGGGGTTAGTATCGTTCCAGATACCCATTTTATGAGTTACGAAATATTCAACGCCTGCTTTTTTAAGAATCTGAGGCATTGCATAGCCGTTACCGAAAACATCGGGAACCCAACAGGTTTTGGGAGTGATGCCGAAATTCTTTTCCGCAAAGCGAACACCGTGAAGAAGCTGACGAACAAAGGATTCACCTGAAACAAGGTTACAATCGGGCTCAACCCACATTGCACCGATGTATTCCCATCTGCCCTCTTCAATACGCTTTTTAACCTGTTCATAAAGAGCAGGATATCTGTTTGCCATTTCGATATATGTAGGTGCAGAGCTCTGTGAGAAAATGAAATCGTCATACTGCTCCATAAGACGAAGCATTGTAGCGTGAGTTCTGCCGAGCTTACGGATATACTCTTTATATGCCCACATAAATACAATGTCAAGGTGAGAGTTACCAACAAGAGCAAGTGTACCCTCTGATTTGTATGAGGGGTTATTATAAACCTTTTCCTTAAGAACCTGCTGAGCCTGAAGAAGACCTGCCTTGAACTCCTCGCCATCAAGGTCAAAGTTTACATATGTAAATGCCTCTTTAAGAGCAGCACGGATAAGCTCCTGAAGACCTGTGTCGTGAACAGGCATAAAAAGTGCATTGAAAATTGCCTTGAAATCCCAATATACTTCTTCAATTACAGGGTCAACAACGCCGATAAATGAGCAGGAAAGTGTTTTTACTGTTGACTCATTTGAGTGCCATACATAATAGGACTCAATATCAACATCATAGTGCTCATCACCCTTAGCGCAATCTGTAAGAAGAACAGAGTTTCTGAAGGGGTCAAGACCCTGATAGGGAACACCATTAAGAGTGAGAAGTGAGTCACCGCCAAAGTAAACATTAAGTGTTACCTTTTTGCCCTTGAATCTCTCGGGCATATCAAATGAATTCTTGAAGAATGCACTCCAGCCGTTGTTACCCCAACGGTCGCCAACGTTAAGCTCCTTCCATTCGTCATAAAGGAATTCATAATCATCAACACCTTTATAAATACACTCCTTCATTTTCCATGCAGGAATGGATTCAATATCGGTGTAAATTCTTTTTTTGAGGTTTTTGATTTTAAGAGCTGCAACATCGTCAAAGGAGAAAATACCTCTCTGCTTACCTTTAACGGCATCGCGCCAATCATCAACGTGAGCATCCATAGCATCAAGAGCTGCCACAGCGTCCAGGTTTTTAATCTCAGCCAAGTTTATCGTCCTTTCTCTAATCAAAATCTACAGGAAAATTAACCCATATTTTTCGATTTTATTATCTTTTTTAGAATAACATTTTTTAAAAAATAAATCAACCTTATTTTCATTGTTTTTGATGTATATTCTTTTTAATTTTTTGAAGGAATTCTGCAGTAGCTTTGACAGGTTTCCCTTCTCCCCTTTCACACTTTCCCCTTTTCCTTTCCTATGTCAGATTTTTCTCATTTTCTTTTTCATTTTCTTTTTATTTTCTTTTTCATTTTCATTCTCTATGTCTGTTTCTATATCAATATCAATATCTATATCTATATCGGCATATTTCGCATACGAGCGCATACGCAGGCATACAAAGGCATAAGTTTTCTGCATTTTCACGGTGTTTTGGCTATATTTTGGCTATATTTTTAAGCAAAAACCCATCGTTTTTTCGCTTTCATTAGGTTCTTTTCGGTTTCAAAACATTACGATTGGTATTTTTGGTATAGCTTGGTATATTTTTTATACGGTGGTATTTTTGGTATAAATATTATAAATGCAAAAAGGATTCGGAACATTACTGCTCTGAATCCTTTTCTTTATTTGTTGTATTAAAAATTCTATTTAACTGCTCTTTAACAAACTCTTCTGATAACTCAACATTTATATTCTGTATAGCCATAGACCATTCAATACACTTATGAACAATTTCCATATTCCCGTCTTCACGGTCAATTTCGCTATTCATAATATATTTAAGCAATGCTACTATTGCGCGTTCATCTGCTGACAGAGTTTTATAGTCATATATTTCCCCTGTATAAATATCCTCGGCTTCCTGCTGAGCCTTGATGAGCTTTTCTCTCACAACAAGGTCCTGACCTGTTTCAATACATTCAGTAATGGTTGCTTGAAGACAGTTATACATATTTTTATAACAATACAACTCCCTGATAAGCTCTATATCTGTCATAAAACACACCCATAAAACAAAAAATGCGTAGCCGAAGCCACGCACGAAAAACACGGTAACTTCGTTTGCGCGACACAAACACTTAATGATTAATAAACCACAAGTTTGAAGCCCGTGTTTTTACCTAAACACAGGTTGTGGATTATTAATCAAAATATTAAGTTTGTGTCGCAACAAGTATTTTACCACAGCATTAAAATTTTAGCAATATGTTTTTTATAAGAAAAAGCAAAAGTAAAACGACAACGGAACGGTCAAGACCTTTCCCTACATTGCGTTTATTAAAATTGTTTTCGTATCAATATTGTAAATTTAGAGTAATAAAGTTACTGTTTTCTGAACCTGCCTTCGAAGGCGGGGGGACCGTCTTGAATAGGTAAAATCAACCAAAAATAGTCTCAAGCGAGCCAAATGCAAACCAAGCAAATTAAGATCAGGCGGAACGGTGGGTGGTTCTTGACGCGACCTAAGGAGCGTTATTCCACCGTAGGTGGAACTGTAATAAACTAAATGCATAAAATTTATATATTCAGTGGTACAGGCAAGCCTGTACCTTACAGTGCATTACAGTTTCACCTACGGTGAAATGTTGCTACGCAACAAGAACCTTTCGTCACGAAAAATCAAGATTTTTCGCGCCACCTTCCTTCGAAGGAAGGCAGAGATGTCCGTAACATTTTCTCCAACTCTACAAATTCAGGTTTGTCGAGTTGATTATATCACATGCATATGTTAAAAACAACTAAACCTTTTACTCTCAAATGCAAAGCTTTCTGAAAAACATAGTGCAAAACTGCATGGTATGTGTTATTATGAAATGGGTGATGAAAATGACAACAAAGGAATATCTCAACCTGATAGATAAAGTAAATGAAAACGGAAAATACAAGGCTGATTGGAGCTCTCTGTCACAGCACAAAGTGCCCGAATGGTATATGTACGATAAATTAGGTGTATTCATTCATTGGGGGGTATATTCCGTACCTGCCTTTGGTTGCGAGTGGTACTCAAGAGGAATGTATGAAAAGGGGTCACGTGAATTTGAACATCATAGAAAAACCTGGGGTGAACAAAAGGCTTTCGGCTACAAAGATTTTATTCCAATGTTCAAAGGCGAAAAATTCAATGCTACCGAATGGGTTTCGCTTTTCAAAAAAGCAGGTGTGAAATATGTAATGCCCGTTGCAGAGCATCACGACGGTTTTGCCATGTATGATACGCAATTTAATCGCTGGAATGCGAAAGAAATGGGACCTTGCCGTGACATTATAGGTGAACTGAAAACGGAGTGCGAAAAACATAGTCTGGAATTTTGTGCATCATCTCACCGTGCAGAGCATTATTTCTTTATGAATCCCGGCAGACTTTGCGAAAGCGATGTGAATGATGAAAAATATTCCGATTTTTACGGCCCTGCAGTTTACTGCGAAGAATTTGATCCCGCAATAATCCACCAGACCACTGCCGACACTTATTCAACGGGAGCAAGTACACAGTGGCTTGAAGACTGGCTTGTCCGCACCTGTGAATTAATTGATAAATATCAACCGTCTGTTCTTTATTTCGATTGGTGGATTCACAACCATTCGTTCAAGCCTTATCTGAAAAAGCTTGCGGCATATTATTATAACCGAGCTGAAGAATGGGGCAAAGAGGTAACAATCAACTATAAGCACGAAGCTTTTCCACCGAACGTTGCAACCTTTGATGTTGAACGCGGCGCTCTTACAGGCATTTCGCCGATTTACTGGCAGACAGACACAGCAATCGGAAAACATTCCTGGGGTTATCGTTTTGATAACGAATACAAGAGTGCAAGACAGGTTATATGCGATCTTGTTGATATCGTCAGCAAAAACGGAAACCTGCTGATTAATATCGGTCCCAAAGCTGACGGTACGATTACCGATGAAGAAACCGAAGTTCTTCTCACAATGGGCGAATGGCTCTCAGTTAACGGCGAAGGAATTTACGGCACAACGTTCTGGAAACAGTTTGGCGAAGGCGAAGTCAATGCAGTTGACGGATTTTTCAAAGACGGTGATGAGAAGCAGTTTACAACCGAAGATTTCAGGTTTACATATAAATACGGATATCTTTATGCTTTTCAGATGAGGCCTTCAAAAACTGTAAGTATCAAAACTCTCAAAAAGCATATTCCTCACGATTATCTTATCGAAAGCATCGAACTTTTGGGCAGTGATGAAAAGATTGACTATTCAAGAGATGAGAATTCTCTTAAGATAACACTTAAAACCGAAATCCAAAATGATTTGCCGATTTGTTTCAAAATAAAAATCGGGTAAATTATATGTTCTCCATATACTTTTACAATTACATACATGTAAAAAACTTAACTGCATACAAAGAAAGGGAGCTGACTGAAAAAGTCAGCTCCTTGATGTTTTATCTCATTTTTTTAGACTTCAACTACTTCAAAAAATCATAATTTTTTAACAGATAGAATTTTATATTCCCAATCTGGTTCAAGAGGCATTTTACGTTTTCTGATTTCGCAAGGGTAATCTCTCCATTCACACTCAACCCATGCCTCAAGTCTTATATCCCACAAAGCATCTACTTCTTTGTATTTACCTTTGTTACGATTTATCAGTTTTGGTATGATTTTATATTGAACACCTTTGATACCTTTACTTCGTTGTTCCCTTATATCCCTTTGTGCTGTTTCCCATGTGATATATTTTTTCATCTCAAGAGTTGCATTTTTCGGATAAATCGGTTTTATTTTTCTTGGAAATATCTCCACAACAATTCTTTTAAAATCCCATTTACAATCCCAATTTTTTTGCCCTTGCAACTCAATAACATCTATCCATTTATCTTTTGTATTTATTGATTTTACTATATCTCTTGTAATAAAAACTGCTGCAGAATCACCATTTGCTAAATATGAAATATATTCGGGACTATACTTAATTTTTTGATTATTACTCTTCATTTTATAAACCTTTCATTTATACAGTTTAATCAATTTTTATTGATGTTCATTAGTTTAAAATAAAAAATCCCAAACCTCCCCTTAAACAATTTGCTACAATGCTGCATATCGTCTTATGCATTGGTCGCTCGGAAACGCTTGTGCTATCAAATTGATATTCACACAGTTGTTTCTCTTGTTTAAGCTCAGCTTGAGTTTTTCTTAAACATTAAATTTTCTAATGCCATAATAACATGAAGAATAATATATGTCAATAATTACTATCTTAAATTCAACATAAAAATAGCAGGTAGACAAAAGCCTATCTGCTTATTTTTGGTCGGAGTGAGGTGATTCGAACACCCGACTTCTTCGTCCCGAAAAGATGTGTCCGTCGGCTCTCGGGAGCTACACACAACATATTGCGCTTTCGTGTATTTTTCAAATGCTCTTTGAAGCTGTATTTCACACTGTTTTCATATAGTCCAGCCCTGTCTGTGGGCTGTATGTGGTCGTTGGCGAAAACAACACAAAATCATTCATAATAAATAACACGTGCATCTCAAAAACGATAACCGTTTTTCATACACATTTCGTTTACTGCTTCAGCAAAAATTGAGCGAGAATGTTTATCGGTATCATCATTATTATTTTTCTTGATTATATAATAATCACACAATTCTCTCCACAATTTTTTCTTCTTCAACCATTCAATTTTCTTATCCAGATCAACAAACCCTTTCCCTTGGAAATCCCATGAATACATATTGTTGGCTTTATCAAATCGTATGTACTGCTGTCTCCCATCTTTGCAATTATATACAATTGCAAAATCGCAGCTATGAATTATTCGGGAACTGAAAGTATTCACTTTCTTAATAGTAAGAACTCTGGTAGAATCCTCACAATATTTGTACCCATACTTTGAAACTACACGGTCAATAGCATTACGGAGTATTGTTCGTATTTCCTTTGGAGTAAAATTCTCATCCTCATCATTAACTTCAATATTAAAATCGAAATCAAATCCAATATTTGATTTGGCATCATAGGTTATCATATTGCGACTTGAACTGCCAACAGGTGTGAAACTAAAGGTAAAGTAATCTCTCACAATATTCTGAACTTCATGAAGAATCTGATACAACTCTTCCTTTACCGGCTTTGCTTCGTTTTTGGTTACGTACTTAAAATCATGCATTTAAAATTTCTCCTAAAAATAATCTCCCTAACCGACCATTTAATGCATATTAAATCATTATATTATACTACCACATTTCCATTTGTCAAGAATAAAAAATAAAGACAGATTCACACATCATGACGGCACCGCAACAAAGCGTAGTTACCGTGAGTTAATCTGTCCGATACCAATTTAAAATAACCGTAACACAATTTCAAGTGCAAATAACTTTACTGCATAATTAAAAGAAAACAGATTATTTATTGCACTCTAAAAATGCTTTTTTGAAACTATTAAGCTTTCTTGAGGATGTGTAAACGGAATAGTCTTTTCCTTTGTGTTTTATTTTCACAAAATCTTTTGTAACCTCTTCAACATAACAAAGGTTTACCAAGAAACTGCTATGTGGTTGAACAAAGATTTTAGGATTGAGTTGCTTCTTCCAATGCTCCAAAGAATAATTTGTTTCAATTCTTTTCCCATCAACATAAACAGCAGATTTTCTATTCTCTATAGCTATGTAAATAATGTCACCCGGATGAATACGACAAACATCCTTAGTGCTTGTCTGTACGATGATATCAGAATTACAACACAATCTCTTACAATCTTCAGTAGCACCATTTAAATTGACGCATAACCGATTACCACCACAACACTGTACTATCTCAAAATCCAATCCGCTATCTTTTAAAATACCAATTAATTTTGTTTCAGTATGTGCATCCATGTTTTTCGCCACATCGCATATCGTCAAGTCCATAAAAACCATCCTCATTTATATAAAAATTTGCTTCTATATATAAATGACAATTTTCAACAAATACTTCACAAAAATTTTTATTTTTTCAAACTTTCTGCCTTTTGAACAAATTATATAAGATGTATTTGTTCAAAAAAACAACAAAAATAGAGGTTTTAGTGCCATAGTATAAAAACATGGTGCCGGTAAAAACCGACACCATGAAGTAATTTCATTACTTGGTTAATTGTTCTGATAACTCCTCAACATTATCATAAAGCCAATTCAAAAAGTTGTTTATGAGCTTGGCAATAGCTTTATAACTTTCAAGAATATCAAAGTTAATCAAGGCAATGGGAAATTGCTTTTTATAATCTATTCAATAATAACTCGTAGAATTACTTGTTTTCTTTAGCAGTTGTAAGCGTGTTAAAACCGAGAAAATAGAACTTTCGCAAAATCGTTTTGTTTTTCAGCTTCATCTTCTGCTTTCAAAAGAAATGTTAATTGAAAGCGACGAATATCACACACTTTATCCATCTGAATGTTTCGTGTAATTCTGCCGCGAGACATTCCCAAATTGCGACTCGTTGTACGAATGTCAATTATATTTATTTGTTCGTTTTTCTTTTTTGACATTTAAAGTTACTCCTCTAGTTCTTGAATGTTCGCTTGTGTAAATAAGACAAGAAGTCTTGTTCATCATTGTCCACTATATAAGACCATGCAGCATTAACATTATCAAAAAAGATACCTATTGTCAATGCAGCACTGTATAAAATATCAGATGTATTTTTATCAAATATATCACAATCATATTTATCATTCAAACTATCACAACAGAAAAAACCGTAGAATTGTTTGTCAGATTTGTAATCGCATATAATCGGTACTACAGCAGTACAATTGTAATATTGCATACAATTCGGAAAATTTTCATTAAGGTAATCTTCCATTGTATTAGTGATATTGTTTTTTATATACGATTCATGAGATAAGCATTTGTGAAAATCACCGTTTAAATCAATACAATAATGTCGATTCCCAATTTCACGCTCTTTTTTATCGTATGTTTCTTTATCTCTAAAAGCAGTGTAAATTTTCATTTTTTTAGAATCTGTACTAGCTTTATAAGTAAAATCAAACAATTTCAAAGACATAGAAACATTTAACGAAATGCCCCTGCTGCGTAAATCAATATTTATCATGCCTAATGTTTCTTCAACGACTGCCGTGACATATCTATTATATAAACTATAAAGAGCATTTAAGTGTTTTTGGCGTTCATCCTCCATCTGTGTTTTGCAAAGTTCAATATAATCTTCGTCATGTTCCTTCGTTTGCAGTTTCTCTTTTATGTGATTAACACTACAATAATATCTATCTGATTCATCACAAATTAATGTCAAAAAATTGTTTATTCTTTTATTATTATTCTTATTGTATACTAGCGCTTTTTTGGTAAGTTGTACATTCAAATCAGAAATCTTTTTAAATTCATCAATCTTTCCGCCCATTTCAGTAACAATGCGTTTATTTTCTTCTTCCACTTCATTCAGTAACATTTTGTTTTTTCTAAAAGAACAAAATGTGATAATACACATTATTGATACGATAACTTGACATCCAATTACAGAAATAGCAATAGCAAAATTATTTGGATCATAAATAACTGTAATTATAGAAACAAAAATACCTAGTAACGATATAACTATTCCTATTGTAAAATTCCAGTTCTCTTTATTTTCATTATACTTTTTCGCAATTTTTTCAAATTTAGTTTTTTGATTTTTACTATCTGTATAACTATCTTTCATTTCCATAGTTTTCTCTCCGCTATTTTTAATTTTCATATACTAGTTAGGTAAAAATTTTAATATAAGGACAAAATTATATATCTACTCACCCAATTATAATAATCTTAACTACACATAATTTTCAACCAAAAAACAAAACTGCTTTGTTTTTCAACAAAAATGTATATTTTTCGACAATTTTTTCATAAAACAATACCGCACCGTAACTAAATGGTTATGGTGCGGTATTGTTTTTATATTTTATTTATTCGCTTTTAATGTAACTGTTGCACCCCAGTTATTAAGCACCTCAACAGAAGAAAAACCTGCTTTAAGCAGAGCTTCGGTTTCGTGTTCAACAGTTAATGGGGTGTCATAATGATAAAATTCATTATCATCAATGCCTTGTTCCTTTTTAAGACGAAGCAGTTCGTTTCGGAAGGCTTGTTCGTCTTCATCGGTAACGGCAAAATAATCTGTGAGTATGAAATATCCGCCATCTTTTAATGCTTTGCAGAGTTTTATATAAAGCGGTATCTTTTCTTCTTTTGTAAAGTGATGCAGGGATTCAACCGAAACTGCAGCATCAAAAGTATTTTCATCAAAGGGAACATCAAAATATGAACCACAAATCAAAGTCAATTCCTTTTCAGGAAACTTATTTTTCAATGCGTTCAACATTGATTCTGTCAGGTCAATACCTGTTATTTTTGCTGATGGGTTAAGTCTGAAATAATGTTCCAATTCCAAACCCGTACCACAACCTAAGTCAATGATTTTTGCACCAACTGCTTTTGGTAAACAATCGGCTGTAAACGGATAAAACACATCAGATGATTCTATATTGGTCATCATATGTTCATCGTAACCATCCAGCCTTTTATTAAAAAAATCATTCATTTTTTCAAGCATAATTTATATATCCTCTGTTTCTCCATATCCTCTCGATATGCAAAATAATCTTTTGGTGGTTTAACTATTTCGATAAGTTCAGCTCCGAGTTTTTCAATTGTTTTATAGGAAGCAACATTGCTTTCGTCACAAGTCAATATCAATTCACACATCTTGTGTGCTTTTGCAACCTGCAATACAAGTTTACACGCTTTGTATGCATAATTGTTACCACGGTTTTCCTTATCAATTTCGTAACCGATATGCCCATTGTAATATGAATGATAATTATTACCTATACGAATACTTATCTTTCCAATAGGCGTATCACCAACACAAATGTCGTAGTAATAGAATGGTAACAATTCA
This sequence comes from Acutalibacteraceae bacterium, assembly GCA_045586265.1. Classification (GTDB taxonomy): domain Bacteria; phylum Bacillota; class Clostridia; order Oscillospirales; family Acutalibacteraceae; genus DTU089. The sequence continues at coordinate 4,124 of JAZMZY010000078.1, read as the reverse complement.
TCGTCACCTTGATATTTTTGAGAAATTCTTAATGTAATTTCACCGTCAGATAAAACATCGAAGCTGTTCATAAATTCAAATTTACTCATTCGTATCACCCTGATAAACAACATCTATTTCATCTTCATTAGGTTCTTCAAACATAACCCCAAACTTCTCAGCGAGATTATCATCAATATAATAAGCGATTGTTTCTTCAGCTAATATCTCACTGTTTCTTTTCTTCAAGCGTGCCTTCCAAGTTTCATCGCTGATATCAATGTAATGGAATTCACACGCTATATTTCGGCTGTTATAGAACTCACGAGCATAATCCCTTTCTTCCTTCATCCAGAAGCCCCAATCAAGAATAACATTGATTCCGACCTCTATGAGTTCCAATGATTTGTTGAATAAGTAGTTTTGAGTTCTTTCTACGTAATCATCGTGCTTATCACCACAATGCTGACCGAATAAAGCAAGGGTTATTTCGTCTGTAGAAAGCACCACAGCATTATTCTGAATACGCAACTGCTCAGCATATGTACTTTTTCCGCTGCAGATTTTACCGCAGATTAAATATACTTTTGGCATAAGAAACACCTTCTTTTATAATTTACAATACATCTCCTGTGCTTTTGGTGTAAAGCCAAGCTTTTCATAGAGCTTGATTGCTCCGTGATTGTTTACAAGTACATCAAGATTAACAAAATTGCAATTTTGTTCTTTTGCCCAGTCATTTGCTGAATTCATAAGAGCTGTACCAAAGCCTTTATTTCTGTGAGCTTCGGTTACAATTATGTCCATTATGTAACAATACTTACCAGGACGCATAAAATCAAAATCAGGTCTTTCCTTTGCCTGAAGCAGAATAAACCCAACAACATTGCCGTTATCTTCATAAACAAGAATATCGGAATCATCATTAGAAATCGTTTTTTCAAGAAACTCTACACTTTGGTCGCCCTCTTTTATAAAATCAGGTATCAGTTTAGACATTTCTCTGAATTGCTCACGATATAATTCTGATATTGCAGGTATATCATCAACTGTTGCTTTTCTTATCATAAACATTTCTCCCAAGCTTCTTTTAGTTTCTTTATGCTCTGATAACGCTCGTTTCTATCATTGCTTACTGCTTTGGTTACAACTGCAAATGCGTCATCTGACAGTTGCCAATCATCACGGGTGCGGTTGTAATTACCAAACAATGCAAAGGCAAATGCTCCGGCACAATAAACATTGGTTATTTCATCGATATCTGCACCGACTTTGTATTCTTCGGGAGACTGAAACTTTGAACTCCCCCACATTCTGCCCATATCGTTAATACATGGTTGTTTTCTAAAAAAGTCAATATCACAGATTGTTGTTTTGCGATTCTCGGCATCGTACATAATACTTCCGTCATAAAAATCAACCGCAACATATCCGCTTGAATTTGTGTAGTCCAAAAAATCAAGAATATCTAGGAAAACATTAAGCTTATCTGCAACAGGTAAATTCATAAATCCACGATGCTCTGCAGGGTACATTCTGCCCATACAATCACCGTTAACCCACTTGAATATCATTGCAAAACCGCCGCCCATTTCTTTTGCTTCGACAAACTCTATGAGATTTTTATGTTTCAAATTCTCATATACGGGTAAGGTTGATTTCAAACGCTCAATCGCATCTTCAGGAGTGCCGTTATATGCCTCGGTCGGCGCACCTGCAAATTTCACAAAATATCTTTCACCGTCTTTTTCTGTACCGAAACAAATATTTCCTGAATCTTGGTCATCAAATACTTTGAACACCTTTCCATATTGGCTGATAAAGCTGAAATCGAAAGGTGTTTTCATTTTATATGGAAGACCATCTATGTATTGCAAATAGTAACCCTTGAAATACCAAGTTGGAACAGGGTTCTGCATATTGTCATACCATTCGAGGACATCTTTTGCCTGATTAAGCATTGTCTGAATCTCACCGTCACCGAACGGGATTGCCCACGGAATTGATGAAAGCATATTGCTGCTGATATAAAGTGCAAGGAGTTTCCAGAAATCCATAGGTACTTCATTATCAAAATATCCGTTGACAATACCCGAAGCAAAAAGCGGAGCAGACTGAGCACACCATACAATACGATTAAATTCTTCCCACGGGTCACCGAAATCATATCTATCAAAATCAATAATAACGATTTTACCGTTTTCAATCATCATATTACCGATATGATAATCTCCGTGCTGATAAGTTTGTTGTCTGTTTTTAAGTAAATGCCTATTGGCTTCTATGTAATCAATAATATATTCAGCACCATCAAATTTTATGGGACAGTCATTATACATCTGTATTTTTCTGTCCATTTTCTTATTAAAACGAATTTCCCAATCGGGTTGGTCAGCAGGTGCTGGTATTGAATGAATTTTCTTTAATATTCTGCCCGCTTCAAGTCCGAGAGCATACTGTTCAGAGTCTGCAAGGAAAGGCACAACTTCATCTGCATCCTTGCCGTTAATCCATGTCTGTAATGTATAAAAACCCTCGTCACACTTGCCGAAATCAACGGGCTTACACATAGGCACACCAAGCTTTTCAACTTGCTTTTGCATAAGGTACATATTCTCACGGTTTGCACTTTTTTCAAAAGGTGTTACACGAAGAAGATATTTTGTACCGTCAGCAGTTGTGACGCAGTATTTATTGTCACCTGACCAACCTTTATTTATGGGTTCTTTTGTTGTAAAATCAAACATTTTATTCTCCAAATAAACTATTAATCTAAAGTAGCTGACTCTAAGAATCTAATTGTTTTAGCATCTAAATCCACTTCATAATTTATACCCAAAGGTAATAACCCTGAACCGAAAGCATGTCCGATATTAACATTGTAAATTATGGGTAATTCTTCACAGTTAAACTCTTTTAATATCTTCAGATATATTTCTTTGTACTCTTCATAATATGTTTCATCCATAGGCTTTCCTACGATAATACCGTTGATATTATTCAATATGCCTTGAGCACCCAAATTTCTGAGATAATACGTCAAAAAGTTTGGTGTTATTTTTTCTTCAGATGTTTCAATTAAAAGTATTTTGTCTTTCCAGTCATCTGCTTTCAGCCAAATTTCAGTTTCTAAAAGCATTGGAATTACATCTATACAACCGCCAAGTAATTGACCTGTTATTTTACCTTTACCTGATATGACCTCATAACCGTGTTCTTCTTTTGTTAATTTCCTTTGAACATTGATGTTTTCTTCGTTCCAAAACACATGATCATTTGACCAATATTCACTTGATTTGACACAGTAGTTTTCACTGTTTTCAAATAAGATTCTTTTAACAGCCTCTTTGGTATAATCAAACATTTTGACATATTCGCCAAAGCTACACATAACAGACGGACCATAATATGAAATTAATCCTGCTTTATGTAAAATAAAATGAGTGACAGTTGTATCTGAATATCCCATAAAAATTTTCGGATTATTCCTGATAACATCATAATCAATATACGGCAATATTCTTATTGAATCCTCACCGCCTATCGCACTGAATATTCCTTTAATTGTTTTATCTTTAAAAGCATCCATTAAGTCTTTTGCTCTGAGTTCCGGGTGCTCATAAACAAAATCCGTTCCTTTTAATGCATTAGGCATAGCAACAACTTCAAGACCAAAATCATTTTCGAGTCTTTCTTTTGCTATATAATATTTATGTATTAAATCCTCATCACCTAAGCCGCCCCACGATAAACTTACTATCGCTATTTTGTCACCTTTTTTCAACTTTTGGGGTTTAATCATACAAATCACATCCTTATGAATTTAATTCTTTCTCCATAAACCCAACTGTAAATGGTAAATGCTTAAATTTGCGTGTCGAAATATGTGTGAAACCGAGTTTTAAATACCAATTTTTTAACTTTGTGTTTTCTTCAATTATACCGATTGATATTTTATTACCACCATAGCTTTTAACCATTTTAACAGCATAATTAACCATTGCTTTACCGATACCTAAATGACGATATTCAGGTAATACTGCAAGGTTGTTCAATTCCCATTCTTCATCACTGCACTTCGCAAGAGAAAAATAACCAACAGGGATATCACCTTGATAAAACAAAAACATTGGTCTGCCATCGTC
>JAZMZY010000077.1:0-2514 GCA_045586265.1 Acutalibacteraceae bacterium | reverse complement strand
AGAAAATCATATTTTTTTGTGTCCTCGTAATAGAGGTAAACAGGGATTTTGCCATCAAAAATCGAAATAAGATTTTTGAGCTTTTCTGTTTTTTCGTGATTTTCAGTTGGTAACTTAATGAAAATACCGCTCTTTTTCTTTTGTGTTTTGGTATTTTCTGTTTTGGGTTGTTGTGTTGAATTTTGAGTTGTTTTTTGAGTTGTTTTTACTTGGTTAATCTTATCTTTTGGTATTTCTGTAACAGTTTTTGGTGCAACTGTAATTTTTTCTGCAAGAAGCTTGACCTCTTCATCCTTAACAGAAATTTTACCGTCAACAAGAATTATATTACCAACGCCGAGAAGATTGCCGTACATTATGAAATTCTTGGGAAATACAATCATCTCAATATTGCCGAATAAATCCTCAACACCGCAGAAAGCCATTATTTCATCCTTTTTTGTTACCTTCTTTTTAACTGAGGTAACAACACCTAAAAACGAAACATTCAGATTATCAATCTCGTTTTCTCTGCCTGCTTCAAGGCATTCATAAAGATATGAGGTTTTTGGTGAATTAAGAGCCTGACTTACTGCTCTGTACTCTTCAAGAGGATGGCCTGTAAAATACATTCCCGAAACCTCTTTTTCAAAATAAAGAAGCTCGTTTTTGGGTAATTCCTCAGCCTTTGTAAAATCAGGTGCAGAGGAAAACGCTTCATCACCACCGAAGGCAGAAAACATATCCAGCTGACCCCCCTCATACATACACTTCTCCTTTGCTGCAGCAGTAATGGCAATATCAAGGTTTAAAAGCATTTCACGTCGGTTAAGGCCAAGCCCGTCAAGTGCGCCTGATTTTATAAGGCTTTCCAAGGCTCTGCGGTTAAGCTCGTTTCCGCTTATTCTTTTACAGAAATCCCAGAAGCTTTTAAAATTACCGCTTTCTTTTCTCTCTTTTTCAATTTTATCAATTAAGGCTCTGCCTAAATTCTTAATGCTCAGAAGCGAGAAAACAATATCATTACCAACAACAGAAAATCTGTTGTTGCTTCGGTTTACATGGGGCGATAAGACCTTAATATTCAGGCGTTTACATTCTTCAATATAGCCTACTGTTTTGCCCTCGTCACCTATAACACTTGTGAGAATTGCCGCCATAAATTCCTTGGGGTATTTAACCTTTAAATATGCAGTCTGATAAGCAATAAGACCATAAGCGGCAGTATGGCTTTTATTGAAGCCATAGGAAGCAAAGGAAATCATATCAGAGAAAATTGCATCTGCAGTTTTTTCATCAATACCTCTTCTGACTGCTCCCTCAATAACGATATTTCCGTTTTCATCGGTGAGACCATTTATGAAAATGTTTCTCTCGTTTTCCATAACATCTCGTTTTTTCTTGCTCATAGCTCTGCGGACAACGTCTGCTCGTCCGTAAGAATAGCCTGCAAGAGTTCTGAAAACCTGCATTACCTGCTCCTGATAAACCATACATCCGTTGGTTTCATCAAGTATATCTTTTAAAAGCGGTGTTCTGTATTTGATGTTTTCAGGGTGCTTTCTGTTAATGAGATATGAGTCAATAAAAAACATCGGGCCCGGTCTGTAAAGGGCGATTGCCGCCGCAATATCAGAAAATCTTTCAGGGCGCATATTGACAATTAAATTTGTCATACCTGCAGATTCACATTGGAACACGCCACTTGTGTTGCCCCTTGACATTTCACGGAAAACATCCTCGCAGTCAAGTGGAATTTTTGTTATATCAAAATCGGGAGTATGCTTTTTAATATCATTAACCGCATCGTTGATAACAGTAAGTGGGCGAAGTCCTAAAAAGTCCATTTTGAGAAGACCTAACTGCTCAATTTCGGTCATTGTAAACTGAGTAACGGTCTGGTCGCCATTTTTCGCAAGAGGAACATAGGATGAAACCTCATCACGAGTTATAACAACACCTGCAGCATGGGTTGAAGCGTGGCGAGGCATACCCTCAACACGCATTGCATAATCAATTAATTTTTTGATATTGTCATCAGAATTATAAAGGGTTTTCAGTTCAGGATTTTTTTCAAGAGCGGTTTTAATATCGGGAAAATCCCTTGAAATCTGCTTTGCTACAATATCACCTGTGCTATAAGGTAAACCGAGAGCTCGTGCAACATCACGGACTGCCGCCTTTGCCTGCATTGTACCAAAGGTGACAATCTGCGCCACTCTGTCTGTACCATATTTTCTTGTTACATAATCTATTACTTCTCCCCTGCGCTCATAGCAGAAGTCGATATCAATATCGGGCATACTGACACGCTCGGGATTCAGAAATCTTTCGAAAAGGAGCTTGTTCTGAATTGGGTCAATGCCTGTAATACCTAATGCATAAGCACACAATGAGCCTGCCGCAGAGCCTCGACCGGGACCTACGGGAATATTTTTAGATTTTGCAAAGCTTATAAAATCTGCAACTATAAGGAAATAGTCGTTAAAGCCCATTTCATCAATAACGGAAAGCTCGTAATCAAGGCGTTCCTTA
>JAZMZY010000076.1:0-23056 GCA_045586265.1 Acutalibacteraceae bacterium | reverse complement strand
CCCTCGGAAATCGCTTTAAAAACTGCAACTCTTTCCGCACAGACTGTGGGACCAAAGGCAGCATTTTCTATATTTGTTCCCGTATAAACCTTGCCGTTTTTGCAAAGCAAGGCTGCGCCTACCTTACACTCTGAATAAGGCGAATATGAAAACTCCATCGCCTTTTTTGCTAATTCATAAAGCTCTTTATCTGTCATAAAATCACTCTTTTATAAGAAATTCTTTAACTGCTTTTGAAATGTAATAAAAGCCCTCAATTGTGCCGAGATTTTCTGGCTTAATATTTTTGCCGTACATAACAAACGGCACACATTCTCTTGTATGGTCTGTGCCTTTAAAAGCAGGGTCGCAACCATGGTCTGCGGTAATAATGAGAGCATCCTCATTTCTCATATTGGAGATAAAACCGCCCACCCACTCATCAAAAAGAGAAAGCGCTTTTGCATAACCCTCAACATTTCTTCTGTGGCCGAAAATCATATCAAAATCAACTAAATTTACAAAACAAAGTCCATTGAAGTCCTTGTTCTGATACTCGGTTGCTTTAGCCATTCCATCTTCATTATTTTTTGTATAGACAAATTCTGTAAGACCCTTACCTGCAAAAATATCGTGGATTTTCCCAACACCAATAACATCAAAGCCCTTGCTTTTCAGCTCATCAAGCATTGTTTCTTTCGGTGGCTCAATAGAAAAATCATGGCGATTTGCAGTTCTTTTAAAGGGGTATTCGCCCTCGAAAGGTCTTGCAATAACTCTGCCGACACCCGCATCACCTTGCAGGATTTCTCTTGCAATCCGGCAATACTCATAAAGCTTCTCGGGTGGCACGATACTTTCGTGGGCAGCAATCTGAAAAACGCTGTCTGCCGAGGTGTAGACTATCAAATCACCTGTTTTAAGATGCTCCTCCCCGTAATCCTTTATAACCTCTGTACCTGAATAGGCTTTGTTGCAAATAACACCTCTGCCCGTTTTCTCGGAAAACTCTTTCAATATGCTTTCGGGGAAACCATTTGGGAAAGTGGGCAACGGTTTTTCAGAAACCACTCCTGCAATTTCCCAATGACCGATTGTGGTATCCTTGCCCTTCGATTTTTCTGAAAGCCTTGCAACCTTGCTTTTCAGAGTACCGCTACCAAGATAGGAAAGCCCGTCAATTTTTGAAAAACCTAATGAGAGAAGATTTTTAATATTAAATTCTTCGGATTCTGAAATTGATTTTATTGTGTTTGCTCCATAATCCCCAAAGTCTTTAGCATCAGGTGCATTACCGATACCGCAACTGTCGAGAACAATAAGAAATACTCTTTTTATATTGCTCATAATCTAATCGCCGTTTCAAGAGAAAGCTTCATCATATCTGTAAAGGAATTCTGTCTTTCATCAGAGGAAAGGGACTCCCCTGTTACAAGGTGGTCTGAAACTGTTAAAATTGCAAGGGCGTTTTTACCGCTTCTTGCAGCATTCATATAAAGAGCTGCCGCTTCCATTTCCACACCTAAAACACCCATTTTTCTCCAAAGGTCTGCAGAGGTCATACCCTCGGGTAGATTTTCGTTATCATTATAAAAAACATCAGAAGAAACAATGTTCCCCACAACAAAGGGAAGCTTCATTTCTTCTGCAATATCTGCAGAAGTTTTAAGAAGAGTGTAATCTGCAATAGGTGCAAAAGTTCCCGGAAGATTAAAGGTATGAGCATAATTGGAATCAGTACAAGCACCCTGAGCGATAATAATATCTCTGACCTTAACCTTTTCGCACATTCCGCCTGCGGAGCCAACACGAATAATGTTTTCTACACCAAAGAAATTGAAAAGCTCATAACTGTAAATACCGATTGAAGGCATACCCATACCCGAAGCCATAATGGAAACAGGTCTGCCTTTATATGTTCCTGTATAACCGTGAATACCACGCACATTATTAACTAATTTTGCATTTTCCAAAAAGTTTTCTGCAATAAATTTTGCTCTTAAGGGGTCGCCGGGCATAAGCACGGTTTTTGCAAAATCTTCAGGCGTTGCGTTTATGTGAGGGGTTGGGTAAGTCATAGTGTTTCCTCCTAACTTAAATTGGTGATATTTAATTCGGAACTCTATACATAGTATACATATTTGCATACAATCCGTTTTCAGAAATTAATTCTTCGTGGTTTCCGCTTTCGGCAATACCGTCCTTTGTAACAACAAGTATTTTATCTGCATTTTTTATAGTTGTTAATCTGTGGGCAACGGTTATTGTTGTTCTGCCCTTGGCAAGCCTTTCCAAAGAGTGTTGTACAAGGAATTCACTTTCGTTATCAAGAGCACTTGTTGCCTCGTCAAGAATAAGTATTTTCGGATTTTTAAGGAATACTCGTGCGATACTGATTCTTTGCTTCTGACCGCCTGAAAGCTTAACACCGCGTTCACCAACATATGTATCAAATCCGTCAGGTAATTTATCAATAAATTCCTCTGCCCCTGCAAGACGGGCAGCCTCTCTTATTTCTTCATCTGTTGCACCGGGTCTGCCATATTCAATATTTTCTCTCACAGTACCCGAGAACAGATAAACATCCTGCTGAACGATACCAATATTTTCGCGCAGGCTTTTAAGAGTAACCTCTCTTATATCTGTTCCGTCAATTTTTATGCTACCCTCTGTAAGTTCATAAAAACGGGGTATGAGATTACAAATGGTAGTTTTACCGCCACCTGACGGACCAACAAGGGCATAGCTTTCTCCACTGCCTATACTGATGTTTATTTTATCAAGAATTTCATCGGTTTCCTCTGAATATTTGAAGGTTACATCTTTAAATTCAATTTTACCTTCTGTAACAACAAGCTCCTTTGCGCTTTCTTTATCTTTTATTGTTGGCTCTGTATCCATAATTTCTGCAAAGCGTTCAATACCCGTCATACCTCTTTGGAACTGCTCTGCAAAGTCGATAATTCTTCTTATTGATGTAAGAAGAGTACCGATATAAAGAAGATATGCAATATAGTCTGCTGCAGTAATTTTACCTTTTACAAGAGCAAAAGCACCTGCAACAACTATAAGAATATACATTATGCCCTCAAAAACCCGGTTAATTGAACTGTGAGAGCCCATATATTTATAAACCTTGGATTTGATTTCAAGAAATTTTTCGTTACCATTTTTGAATTTTTTCTCTTCAATATGCTCGTTTGCAAAGGATTTAACAACACGGACACCTAAAAGGGAGTCTTCAATCTGTGAATTAAGCTCACCCACAACAACCCTTGACTGACGGAATCCCTCATGCATACGCTTTTTGAAATATTTCAGGCATATTGCCATTACCGGAATAACTGCAAAAAGAAGAAGGGTCAAAGGGAAATTTATAAAGCTTAAAATTATAAATGAAACAACAATTTTAATTCCTGCAATAAAGAATTCCTCGGGACAATGGTGAGCAAATTCCGTAACATCAAATAAATCGCTTGTGATACGGGACATTATTGTGCCCACTTTTGTATTGTCATAATATGAATATGAAAGCTTCTGCAAATGGCCGAATAAATCCTTTCGCATGGCAGTTTCCATTTTTGTTCCCATAATATGCCCTACTGATGCCATATAATAGTTCGCCACAGCATCAATTATTCTCATAACAAGATATGCACCACCTACAAGCAAAATAATAGCGGGTGTCAGCATTGAGATATCAGTTGTTACGGCATTTGTAATATAGCGCACTATCATAGGAAGCGCCAATTCACAAACAGTTGTAAGCGAGGCACAGAACAAATCAAATATCAGTGTTTTTATATGTAATTTATAATATGGCAAAAAGCGTTTCAGTAGCTTTGCCGTGCTTGTTTTTCGTTGTTTTTTCATTTTTTCTCCAATCAATTTTTTATTGGTAATTTATTGTAACACTTTCTTGTTGACATTCCAATATTTATTTTTAAATTTATACAAATATATTTATGTTATATATTGAACTTTGCAGTAATTTTTGTTATGATTTATAATGTATAAATTTGGATTTAAAAAGCCAATGTAACTTGTAAAGGAGTGTTTTAATGGCACAACCTATTAAACTTTACCCTCAGCTTACAAGGGTATCAAGCCATTATAAGAAGTACGATATTGAAGTACCAAAGGCTCTTTTAGAGGCACGTCCTCAAAAGCCTGATTTAACAGACTTCCCCTACCCTCTTCCTCAGAAAAAGAAGGATTACACCTGCTTTTGCGAAGGCAAAAACGGTGTTATGTGGTATGGTTCAAACGGTGGCGTTACCCGTTATGACCCCAACACAGATAACATTTATGATGTTGTTATGTATTTCAGCGCAAGGCGCGACCTTCTTGACAACAATGTTCAGGCTCTTGTTCCTGATGATGAAAATGGTGTATGGGTGCTTACAGATAAAGGCGCAACTCATATTGCTATGATTAAAATGACTATGGAGGAAAAATCCTACAAGCTTCTTGAAGAAACTCTTACATACGTTCAGCGTCACGGTATGGTAAGCCAGAAGCACCTTGCAGAGCCCGCTAATCTTAAATCCGCTCTTCCTTACGGACATTCCGATAATGATGGTAGCTTCTCCTCAGGCTATGCTATGGGTGAAATTTTCCGTTATGCAACTCTTAAAAGAGAAAAGGGGGACTATGCTCACGAAACTCTTGAAGCAAGAGAGGTTGCTATGAGAGCAAGTGAAGCAAACCTTCTTCTTATGTATATTGCAGGCCGTGGTGATGGTTTTGTTGCAAGAACCTATCTTACAAAGGATGAGCCTGTTCCCGATGACGGACTTTTCTATAAGAAAAACGGTGCAACTGCTTCTTGCCTTAACACTACTGATGCAAGAAACAAAAACATTGTTGGTCTTGAGGTTAAGGCAGATGCGCCCATTCCCGAAAGACTTCGCAAACACTATACCTGCGATGGTTATGAGGATACAGATATCACCTACAAGGGTGATACAAGTAGTGACGAAATAACTCACCATTATATGCATCTTCTTGTGGCTCACGAGTTTTTAGGTTGTGAAGACCCTGAATATGACGAGCTTCTTAAAACAGCCGCAAGGAACACAATGAACCATATCATTGACAACGGCTTCCAGCTTCGTGAGGCAGACGGTAAGCCTACCACCTGGGCAAAATGGAATGAAGAATATTTCAATTCCGGTATGGGTTGGGCAGATGCTTGTCTTAACGCAGCAGAGCTCCTTATGTTCCTGAGAGTTACAATGCACATTACAGGTGAAGAAGGCAAATTCCTTGAAACCTATAATATGCTTTGCAACGAAAAGGGTTATGCAGAATTGACCACAGGTCACTTTGACCGCTTCCATCAGGTATGCCTGCAGGGCGGAATTGATGACCGTGAAGATATTATGTACGGCGACCATAACCTTGCAGTTCTTGCTCTTTGGGGGCTTGCAACTCTTGAAACTGACCCTGAAAGAAAGAAATTATTCCTTGAGGGCTTCAGAAGCTGGAGATATTCTCTTGCTCCCGAATATAACCCCTGTTATGATTTCCCCTATTTCCTCTCCGACCCCGAGGCAAAACCTGATGCTGAGCGCGTAAGAACCTGGTTCTACCGTTTCAATGTTTCCCGTCTTGCAAGTAATGTTTCTCTCACATCAAGACGTGATTACCCCGTTCGCACATATATGGGCGGTTATAAAGAGGTTTCCGCTCTTCCCACTAATGACGAAAGATTCATTGCAAAGCTTGACAGAAATCCCCTTGAATTCAAGGACGAAGACAGTGGCGGTGTTTATTGCGTTGAAAGCTGTTATGTTTTCACTTTCGGCTATTGGTTAGGAAGATATTTCGGATTTATTGAGGAGGGTGAAGAATAATGGATAAAACAATCAAGCTTATAGGCAACGCTCATCTTGACCCAATCTGGCTCTGGCGTTGGCAAGAGGGTTGCGGTGAAGTTCTCCAGACCTTCCGTAGCGCTCTCGACAGATTAAAAGAATACAAAGATTTCGTTTTTACCTGCTCTTCTGCGGCATACTATCAATGGGTTGAAGAAATCGATCCCGAAATGTTTGAAGAAATCAAAGCTATGGTTAAAAAAGGCAGATGGGTACCCGTTAATGGTTGGTGGGTTCAGCCCGACTGCAATATGCCCTCAGGCGAAAGCTTCGCCCGTCAGGCTCTTTACAGTCAGCTTTACTACTACGAAAAATTCGGTATCACCTGCAAAACAGGCTACAATGTTGACTCCTTCGGTCACAATGCTAATCTTCCCCAGTTGCTTAAAAAAGGTGGTATGAACACTTATGTGTTCCAGCGCCCCGGTATGCACGAAAACGCAGAAATTCCCGAAAACCTTTTCTGGTGGGACAGTGCAGACGGCACCCGCATTATGACATATCGACTTCCGGACGGCTACTGTGCTAATGGCAAGGAAGCTCTCGACAGAAGAATTGACGACGCCAATAACCGTGCTGAAGAAACAGGCCACGGAATGATGATGTTCTACGGAGTAGGTAATCACGGCGGCGGACCCACAAAGGGCGATATTGAATATCTCAAAGCAAATCTTGAAAGAGAAGGCTACAACGAACTTGAATTTTCCTCTCCCGATGAATACTTTGAAGATATGCTGGCACAGTTCCTTAAAATTCCTGTTTGGCAGGATGAATTGCAGCACCACGCAAGCGGTTGCTACAGTGCAACAAGTCTTGTAAAAGCTCTTAACCGCAGAGCAGAAAATACCCTTGCAGCAGCAGAAAAATGGGATACAATTTCTTCAATTGTTACCGAGTCCGCACCCAAAACAAAAAAGTTCGAGGATGCCTGGAAAAAAGTCTGCTTCAATCAGTTCCACGATATTCTCTGCGGTTGCTCAATTATGGAAGCTTATGAGGATGTTAAGGAATCTGAAGGCTATGCTTTAAATATCGCTTCCGAAGCTTATAATAACGCGGTTCTTAAAATCGCACGTAAGGTTGATACCTGGGTAGATGGTGTAAGTGATGCAATTTTTGAAACCCGTCATTATACAGGTGCGGACAACGGCTTCCCCCGTCCCGTAATCGTATTCAATCCTCACTCATATGAAATTAATATGCCCGTAAGAATGTATCATCCTTCAAAAGCGGTTACTGATTCCGAGGGCAACTCCGTTCTTTTCCAGAATGTTCGTTCCTCACGTTCAAATGATGAACACCTTGACACTCTCTTTATGGCAAAGGTTGCACCCTTCGGCTATGCAACCTACTGGCTTGAAACAGAGGATGTTAAAGCAGATAAAGAGCTTTCGGGCGAACAGGATTTCTTTATGGAAAACGAATTCATTTCAGTTGAACTCGATAGGGAAACAGGTTATATCAAGAGCCTTGTTAATAAAGAAACCAATACAGAATATGCAAGTGACAATTTCCTCGCTATTCCAACAGTAATTGATGACCACGAAACTGACACATGGGCTCATAATGTTTTCAAATTCCACAATGTAAAAGGTCTTATGGAATTAGTAAGCATCGAAAGAGTTGAAAAAGGTGCTCTTCGTTCAGTAATCCGTACAACTCATAAATTCAATGATTCATATCTCACTCAAGAATTCATCCTCAGCAAAGGTCAGAAAACCTTAAAGGTTGACTGCAAGGCAATGTGGCAGGAGAAATTCACGCTCCTTAAATTTGCATTCCCCATCGGTGGTAAGGAAGAGATTTCAACATATGAAATCCCCAACAGCTTCATTAAGCGCCCCTGCGATGGCGATGAAGAGGTTGCTCTCAACTGGGCAGACCTTACTGTTTCCAAGGATGACAAACGCTTTGGTATTTCTGTAATGAGTGATTCAAAATACAGCTATGACTGTCCCGGTGCAGAATTAAGACTTACTGCTTTGAGAAATGTCATTTTCGCTGACCACTATTCATACAGACCCGATGCAAACTTCAATTTTACAGATGAAGGCTTAAATCGTTTCTCTTACGGTATCTATCTTCACGACGGCGAAGCAGAAAACAGCGATATTGTTAAGGAAGCTCATCTTTTCAACAACAATGTGGTTGCAGTTCCCGAAAGCTATCATAAAGGCGAACTTGCACAGAAGGATTCATTCCTCTACACAAATGCAGATAACGTTCTCATTACCGCCCTCAAACGTTGCGAAGACGGTAGCGGTGACCTTATCATAAGACTTTATGAAACAAAGGGCGTTGACTCCACTCGTTGCTACATTATGTCAAAGCTCTTCGATAACGGATTCTGGTTTGATATCGGCAAGCACGAAACCAAAACCTTCCGTGTTGACAGAGAGCTTAATGTTAAGGAAACAAACTTCCTTGAAGGAATTGTTGAATAAATTGGTTTTTAATTTATGAAAGAAGGAAAAATATGGAAACTTTAATGAACTTCGGCACGAAAATTATGAGCATTTTCGAAGCCGTTATGGGAATGGATTTCACATCCGAAATTGTTCCTATGCTTATTATGTGGGCTATTGGTGGACTTCTTATTTATCTTGCAATTGCAAAGGATATGGAGCCTACCCTCCTTTTACCTATGGGCTTTGGTACAATTCTCGTTAACCTTCCCCTCGCTCTTACAGAAGGCGTTATTTCAGAGCATGGCGCAATTGAAGTTCTTTACAACGCAGGTGTTGCAAACGAGCTCTTCCCCTTGCTCCTGTTTATTGGTATCGGTGCTATGATTGACTTCGGTCCGCTCCTTTCAAACCCGAAGCTTATGATTTTCGGTGCAGCTGCACAGTTCGGTATTTTCTTCACACTTACTGTTGCTTCTCTCTTCTTCCCCATCAACGAGGCTGCTTCAATTGCTATTATTGGCGCGGCAGACGGTCCTACATCAATTTTCGTTGCTTCTGAGCTTGGTTCAAAATATATCGGTGCTATTATTGTTGCGGCATATTCCTATATGGCTCTTGTGCCCATCGTTCAGCCCCCTGTTATCAAGCTTCTTACAACTAAAAAAGAACGCCGTATCCGTATGAAATACGAGGGTAAATCTGTTTCTAAAACAACAAGAATTCTCTTCCCCATTGTTGTTTCCATTATTGCAGGTGTTGTTTCACCTCAGTCAGCAGTTCTTATCGGCTTCCTTATGTTTGGTAATCTTATCAGAGAATGTGGCGTTCTTGACTCACTCTCAGAAACAGCACAGAAGGTTCTTGCAAACCTTATTACAATTCTCCTCGGTATCACCGTTGCAAGAAATATGAACGCAGATGCTTTCTTAACATGGGAAACTGCTCTCATTCTTGGTCTTGGTCTTGTAGCATTCATTTTCGATACTGCAGGTGGCGTTCTCTTTGCAAAATTCCTCAATATCTTCCTTCCCGAAGGAAAGAAATTCAACCCCATGATTGGTGCGGCAGGTATTTCTGCATTCCCAATGAGCTCTCGTGTTGTCCATAAGCTGGGTCTTGAGGAAGACAATCAGAACTTCCTTCTTATGCACGCAACAGGCGTTAACGTTTCAGGTCAGGTTGCCTCCGTTATCGCCGGTGGTATGATTCTTAATTTCTTCGGTAATTAATGGGAGGTATTCAGATGTTAAATATACTTTTACAGGCAACTGCTCAGGCAGGCACAGTTGAAGGTCTCCGTTTTACAACAGAAAACCTTGGGGAAGCTCTTCTTTGCTCCGGTGCAGGTATGGTTGGTATCTTCGTTGTTGTTGGTATCATTATCGGTAGCGTTTCCGTACTCAACAAGGTTGGTTCATCTAAAAAATAAATAACTAAGTAATTTAAAAGCAGAGGTGGGTTTTGACTCGCCTCTGCTTTTGCTATCCGATAACCACTATTTGCTAATTGCTAATATATTTTTTGCACATAAATACAATGTAAAATTCATTAAACTTGTTACTTGTTTTTAAATTGGCAAAGTATTACAATATAATATAATCTTAATATGGGGTATTGGAGTGTGATGCTTTGACTAAAGAAAAAGTTAATAAAAATCCTCTTTGGCAGACCACCAACAAGGAAAGGAAAAGCTATTATATTTACTTTACCGGTCAGAATATGATTTACACTCTTGTAACAACAATTCTGACAACGGCGCTTCTCTTTCAGGGTATTGATGTCAAAAAGGCTGCAGGTATAACCCTGCTAATAAAGGTATGGGATGCAGTCAACGATGCAATCTTTGGTTGTATTTTTGACAAGGTCCGTTTCAAAAGCGGAAAGAAATTTATGCCTTGGCTTAAGATTTCTCTGATTGCAATTCCTGTTTCCACTATTTTGCTTTTCTCAATGCCAAAGGATGGCAGCGAGGCATTCAAGCTTGCCTGGTATGCTATAACCTATATTCTTTGGGACACTGCTTACACTCTTTGCGATGTTCCGATTTACGGTATGGTTACTGCTATGACAGAACGCCTTGACGAAAGAACCGCTCTTCAATCCTATAAGAGTATCTGGGGTGGCGTAGGCTCAGGTCTTTCAACAATTCTTGCAACACTTCTTGCAGGTGAAGGCATCGGCTTCAGCTACAGCACAGTTTCAATCATCATCGCAGTTATTGCTCTTATCACAATGACATTCATCTGCAAAAATGGTGTTGAGCGTTGCGGCGGCGAGCAGGACGAAAGCTTTACTGTAAGAAAAATGTTCAGATACCTGTTCTCAAATAAGAATCTTCTTATTTATTATGGTGGCGTTTTCTTCTATAGCGGCGCAAACATTGCAGGGCAAATGACCTTGATTGTTGCCTTCTACCTTTTCAAAAGCTCACAGTTCAGTCTTGTGGTTATGGCACTTTCTGCAATACCCTCTCTTGTATTCTCCTTACTTGTTCCCAAAATGGTTGAGAAGTTTGACAAGATGAAGATTTTTATGTTCTGTGGTGTTCTTACCATAGCATTAAGCGTTCTTATGTGGCTCTTAGGCTACACAAACGTATGGCTTATTGTAGCCCTCTATGTTATACGCTCAATTCCTCAGAGCATTATGGGCGTTATGCTCTTTATGTTCACACCTGACTGTGCCGAATACGGCAAATTCAAATCCGGTATTGAGGCAAAGGGTATTACATTTGCAATTCAGACCTTTATGGCAAAGCTTACAGGTGCGGTTGCCTCTGCTCTTTACCTTTTCCTTTTGGGTGTTATTAAATGGAAGGATGTTTCTGCTGCAGAAAATTTTGACCAGCTTAAAGAATTGGGCATCACCCAGACTCCCGAAACTCTTGACGGCTTGTGGTTCCTTTTCATAATGGTTCCCGCTATCGGTATTGCTTTAGGTATGATTTTATGGTGCTTCTACAAGCTTCGTGACCACGATGTTCAGCTTATGACAGATGCTAACAACGGCAAAATCACAAGAGAAGAAGCCCTTGAAAAGTTAATAAACAAAAAAGAATTTATTAAATAAAGAAAGGTGATAAATATGAAAACGACAAAAAAAGTACTCGCTGTTATCTGCGTTGTTGCTATGCTTGCAGGCTGTTTTTCAACTGTTGGTTATTCGGCAAAGTCTAACAGAGATTACACAATCATCAACCCCTACGAAGATGTTGATTGGTCCTGGAAGCAATACAAGGCTGATCTCCATACTCACACAACTGCATCTGACGGCAGAGACTCTCTCAAGGATATGATTGAGGTTAACTACGATTATGGCTTTGATATCTATGCAGTAACAGACCACGGTACTGTAAGCTATTCCTGGACAGAACAGGATGTAATCCCTGCTCTCAAGGTTTTTGTGGATATGAAAAACCCCGGCACAGAAATGGTTGCTCTTGAAGAAAAGGGCGGTTTAACATTTGAAGGAAATCGTTACAAGCTCGCAACAAAAAATGGCGGAGATTATTATTACCAGATTTATGAAGATGGCTCAAAGGGTCAGAACATGCTTCGCGTTCCCTACGGAATCGAAAACAACCCCAGCTCCTTGAACAATGCTCATGTAAACTCCTGGTTCGTTGACTATGGTCACGGTATTCTCGGTGGTACAAGTGACTATGAAACACCTATCAAGGCAGTTGATGAGCTTGGCGGTCTTTCAGTTATCAATCATCCCGGTGAATACACAAATGCTCGTGACGAAGACTGCACTGCAGATGCTTATGATTACAGCGACTCCACTTATAAATATTATATCGACAAATTCACAAGCCTTCTCAGAAAATACCCCACCTGTATGGGTATTGATATGAACAGCAAGGGCGACTCCAGAACCCGCTTCGACAGAAAGCTCTGGGATATTCTTCTTATGAACCTTGCTCCCGAGGGAAGAAATGTTTTAGGTATTGCAACAAGTGATGCTCACAGTGTTGATGCTGCTTACACAGGCTACACAATGATGCTTATGCCCAAAAATACTGTTGCTAATCTTAAAACTGCTATGAGCAATGGTACCTTCTTTGCTGCAAGTAAAAAATTAGGCAACAATGAAGAGCTTAAGGAAATTGCAAATTATCTCCTTGAAAACGGTGATAAGGAAGCAAAGGCAATTGCAAAGGATATTCTTAAAAGACAGAAAACAGATTACAATGCAAAGTATGAGGCTCCCCTTGATGTAGATGCTCCTTATATCAACGAGGTATATGTAAACGACAACGCTGACACAATCACTCTTGATGTTGACGATGCTCTTTGCATCCGTTGGATTGCTAACGGCAACACAATTGCTTATGGTGATTCCATCGACCTTGATGATTATGCTGCAAACATCGGTAGCTATGTAAGAGCTGAAATTTTCGGCGTTGGCGGTATCGTTTATACTCAGGCATTCCTTCTTGAATATGAGGATGCACCCGTTGATACAACCGAAGAAACCGATTTCTATGATTTCTGGGAATTTGCAAGCTTCATCCCTGATAATCTTGTGAGATTCCTTGGCTCTCTTGATATTTTCAAAATCCTCTGGGAAGCACTTAACTAATAATAACTACAGGCGTTGTGTTCGAAAGAACACAACGCCTTTTTTAGTATTTTTATTGTATTCTTAAACCCATTGTGATAATATATATCATATATTGTTCAAAAGAGGTAATTTTATGAATGCTATTATAACTGTTGTTGGAAAAGACAAGGTTGGTATTATGGCAGGTGTTTGCGTTGTTCTGCAGAAAATCAATGTAAACATTCTTGACATAAGCCAGACTGTTATGCAAAATATGTTCACAATGAATATGCTTGTGGATGTTAAGGAAGCTAACGTTTCATACCCCGAAATTGTTGATGCTCTTGATAAAGAGGGTCAGCGCTTAGGTGTAAGCATCCGTATTCAGAGAGAAGATATTTTTGATGCTATGCACAAAATCTGAGGTGACTTATGCTTAATCAACGCGAAATTATTGAAACTCTCAATATGATTGATAATCAGCATCTTGATATCCGCACAATCACTATGGGTATCTCCTTGCGCTCCTGCGGTCATCCTGACCCCAAAATCTGTGCGCAGAAGATGTATGACAAAATTACCAAATATGCCGAAAACCTTGTTAAAACAGGTGAAGACCTGGAAAGAGAAATGGGTATTCCCATTATTAACAAAAGAATTTCCGTTACCCCAATTGCAATTGCTGCAGAAAGCTGTGAAACAGAGGATTATACCATCTTTGCTCAGGCTATGGACAAAGCCGCAAAGGAATGTGGCGTGAACTTTATCGGTGGTTTTTCCGCCCTTGTGCAAAAGGGCTTTACAATTGGTGACAGAAGACTTATAAATTCCATTCCCGAGGCTCTTGCAACAACTGATTTTGTTTGCTCTTCCGTCAATATCGGCTCAACAAAAGCAGGTATTAATATGGATGCGGTCAAGCTTATGGGTCAGACCATTAAGAAAACTGCCAAAAGAACCGAGGACCGCGATGGCTTCGGTTGTGCAAAGCTTGTTGTTTTCTGCAATGCAGTTGAAGACAATCCCTTTATGGCGGGTGCTTTTCACGGTGTTGGCGAGCCCGAATGTGCAATAAATGTTGGTGTTTCGGGCCCCGGTGTTGTTTATAATGCACTTAAACAAATCAAGGGCGAGCCCTTTGACGTGGTTGCAGAAACAATCAAGAAAACTGCTTTCAAAATCACAAGAATGGGGCAGTTAATGGCAAGCGAGGCTTCAAAGCGCTTAGGTGCAGAATTCGGTATTGTTGACCTTAGCCTCGCGCCCACTCCTGCAATCGGTGACTCTGTTGCAAGAATCCTTGAAGAAATCGGCGTAAGTGTCTGCGGCACTCACGGCACAACAGCCGCTCTTGCCATGCTTAACGATGCAGTCAAAAAAGGTGGCGTTATGGCTTCCTCCCATGTTGGCGGTCTTTCAGGTGCTTTCATTCCCGTT
Organism: Acutalibacteraceae bacterium; assembly: GCA_045586265.1. Taxonomy (GTDB): domain Bacteria; phylum Bacillota; class Clostridia; order Oscillospirales; family Acutalibacteraceae; genus DTU089. The sequence continues at coordinate 8,808 of JAZMZY010000076.1, read as the reverse complement.
TCCGAGGATGAGGGTATGATTGCCGCCGCAGAAAAGGGTGTTCTTACTCTTGATAAATTAGAAGCTATGACCTGCGTTTGCTCCGTTGGTCTTGATATGATCGCAGTTCCCGGTGATACATCTGCAGAAACAATTTCTGCAATTATAGCCGATGAAGCCGCAATCGGTATGATAAACAACAAAACAACCGCTGTGAGAATTATTCCCGCACCCGGCAAAAATGTTGGTGACTCCATCGAAATGGGTGGACTTTTGGGAACTGCTCCCGTTATGCCTGTTCATAACGAAGGTTGCGAAGATTTCATAAACAGAGGTGGCAGAATTCCCGCTCCTCTTAACAGCTTAAGAAACTAAAGGATGTGTAAATATGGTAATACTTAACGAACATTTTAAAGAGGTTGAAAAAAGATTAGATTTTCCTCAGGAAGCGGTTGAAATTTTTGAAAAGGTTGCAACAAAAATTGACAATTCAAAGAATTTCAATAAAAAATTTGAAGCAATTTTCAATGAATATCTTTTCCCCGAAGCACATGATTTCGGAAAATGCTTTGATAAAATGACCTTGCTTTCAATCGGTTATGGTATCAAGGAATACACTTTGGATATGGTTTTCCTCATTCGTGCTGCTGAGGTTATGCACAACCTCTATAAAGAAAGAGGTTTGAGCGAAGAGCTTTTCTGGCATACAATTAGAGATTTAAAATACAAGTACGATGAATGCGTTAAGTGCAAGGAGGTTCACGGTACCTTCGTGCCCTGGTGGAACACAGAATTTTTCAATCTCCACCGATTTGCATTGGGAAGATACCAGTTTGATATGACTACATACGGTGGTGAGGATTTCACATCTTCCGCAGGCGTTACAATCAAAAAAGGTGATAAAACACTTGGCTTCCATATTCCCTCTTCGGGTATTCCCCTTACAGACGATGTTCGTCTTGATTCATTTAAACAGGCATATCAGTTCTTCCCCGAATTCCGTCGTGAAGATGGTCTTATGATTTTCGAGTGTGGCTCATGGCTTATTTATGAAGGCTACAAGGATTTCCTTCCTGAAAACTCAAACATTCTTAAGTTCATCGGCGACTTTGAAATTGTTTCAAGCGAAGCAAAAGACAAATTTGACGATGCCTGGAGAATTTTCAATGCAAGTGGTTATAAATCTCCTAAAAAATGGGATGAAAACACTTCTATGCAAAGAGCCTTTAAGAAACACGTTTTAAGCGGTGGTAAAACAGGTCACGGTCACGGAATTATCGTGTTTGACGGTGAAAAGATTGTAAGATAAACAATCTTAACTCTTCACTAAAAACACCGCACCTTTATAATCGGCTTTGCCCCGAAACTTTCCACTTTCCACTTTCAATTTTCCACTAAAAAAGACTTGTAGTTCAACATGAACTGCAAGTCTTTTTATTTATGGTCTCTATAATATTGTGTATGTGTTTTGGGGTGAGGATTATTTTCCCAGATTTCAGTTGCAACGGGTTTCCACGCTTTACTGAAATCATCGCATTTTGAGCAAAGCTCTTCAACTGTTTCCTGAGATACGAAATCTGTACTCTTTGCACCTGTATCTTTTATAATTCTTCTTAAAATATCAGGATTTTCGAGCATAGGGCAGGGCATCAGGTGATTGTCATTAAAAGGCTGACCCTTTCTGTATGCCATAAAGAGTGGCTTTCGAAGAGCCTCAAGAAGCGTGTCTGTTTTAATATTGGAATCGGAATAATGAACAAAAACGCAAGGCTCCATATCGCCCTTTGAATTAATATGAAAATAGTTTCTGCCACCTGCAATACAACCACCAACATATTCGCCATCGTCCTGAAAATCCATAACGAATAAGGGCTTTCCTGTGTGACCATTACGCATCTTCTTAAGCCAATAATACATATATTTTCGTTGTGATGGTGTAGGAATCAAAGCCCTATCCGCACCCTTACCAACAGGCATAAAGTTGAAATAGAAGGCGTATTTCACTCCCAAATCCACCATTTTATCAAGGAACTCATCGCTTGTTACATCATTTACATTTTTGCTTGTGTAACAAACAGAAATACCGAAAAGAATTTTTTCTTTTTTCAGAAGCTTCATAGCCTCAACGGTTTTTTCATAAGCGCCCTGACCTCTTCGGTCATCGTTACTGCACTCATCACCCTCAATTGAAAGAGCAAGTGTGATATTTCCGCATTTTTTAATATCATCGCAAAGCTTTTTATCAATAAGAGTTGCGTTTGTGTAAATAAGGAAGGTGCATTCAGGATTTTCAGAAGCGAGAGTAATAACATCATTTTTTCTGATAAGAGGCTCGCCACCCGTTAACATATAAAAATGGGTACCCAACTCCTTGCCCTGATTTACAATGCTTCTCATATCATCAAGAGAAAGCTGAAAGCTGTGGCCATACTCTGCCGCCCAACAGCCCTTACATTTCAGGTTACAGGCACTTGTAGGGTCAAAAAGAATAATGAAAGGAATATTGCAATTATATTTATCGCGCTTTGCACGGACTGTTTTTGTTCCGTAGTAGCCTGCATGAATGCCTAAGGAAATGAGCATTGATTTTACTAAATCACGGTCAACGTCATTAAGAATATTTTTAGCTAACTGCATATAGACATTCTCTTTATCGCCTACCGCCTTACGCATTTTTTCGTAATTTTCTTTTGGATACATTGTGAAATATTTTTCCGCAACCTTTAAAATCTTCAGAAGATTTTCTTCAGGCGCTTTATCAATATACCTGAGAATTCTTGACAATGCTTTATCCGCTCCAAAATGAACCAGTCTGTGCTCCAACTGCAATACCTCCCTTCACAAAATTTCATAACTGATTTATCATATCACACATTCTCAAGTTTGTAAACCATTCAAAAAGCTTATCAAAAAAATTATTGGTTTTTTCTGCTATTTTATACAAACTCAATTTTCTTGACACTTACTATATTTATACTTATAATAGAGGTATTAATTATTTAGGAGTGTTTTTATGAGCAAAAACAAAGTTATAGCTGAAAACAAGCTCCCCGGCAGAACCTGGTTTAACATCTGCCTTTTCGGACTTGTTGGTCAGATTGCATGGAACCTTGAAAATATGTATTATAACACCTTCATGTATAATACGGTTTACGAAGGCGGCACAGTTACAGGTACTCTTTCTTCTATGACTGCAATCCGTCTTATGGTTGCATTAAGCGCTGTTACTGCTGTTGTTACCACATTTATTATGGGTAACCTTTCTGATAAAATGAACAAAAGAAAGGTTTTCATTTCTGTTGGCTATCTTATCTGGGGTGTTATTACCGCTGCCTTCGGCTTCTTAACAAAAGAAAACGTCGGTGGTCTTTTAGGTCTTAGCGACACTGCTCAGATTGTTACTGCAACCGCAATCTCAATTATTGCTATGGACTGCATTATGACCTTTGTTGGCTCAACAAGTAACGATTCCGCCTTTAATGCTTGGATAACAGATGTTACTACAACAAAAAACCGTGCAACTGCAGAAAGCGTTCTTTCAATTCTTCCCATTGTTGCAACAGTTGTGGTTGTTGTTTTGGGTGGTATGATTGAATCCCTTGGTGGTTATTCCAACTTCTTCTTTATTCTCGGCGGCTTTGTTATCTTCTGTGGTATCATTGGTCTTTTCACTCTTAAGGACTCAAGAAATGGCGAAAGAAATCCCAATGCAAACTATTGGAAGGATCTTGTTTATGGCTTCAGACCTTCTGTAATCAAAGAAAACAGCAAGCTCTACATTTCACTTTTAGCGGTTGGTGTTTACTCCATCGCTGTTCAGATTTTCTTCCCCTATCTTCTTATTTATCTCGGCAAGCTCGGTCTTAAGGTTGAGGATCTCGGACAGTATCTTACAACACCTGTTCTTATTGCAGCACCCTTTGTACTTATCGGTGCAGGTGCCCTTATTGTTGGTGCCGGCAAATTAATTGACAAAATCGGCAAAAAGAACTTTGTAATTGTTGCAAGCGTGCTTTTCATTATTGGTCTTATTATGGCAGGCTTTGCAGATACACTTGGTGCTTTCGGTATTGCAGCAATTCCGCTTCTTACAGGCTATGCTCTCCTTGGTATTATGCTTAATTCAACCGTTCGCGACTATACTCCCGAAGATAAGGTCGGACTTTTCCAGGGTATCAGAATGATTTTCTTCGTTCTCATTCCTATGGTTGTTGGACCAGCTATCGGTGATGCGGTTTGTAAAGCAGCAGCAAGTGGCATTTATTTTGAAAACGGCATGGAAAAATACGAGCCCTGTGCAGAAATGTTCCTCGCAGCAGGTGTTGTTGCAGTTCTCATGCTTATCCCTCTCGTTATTCTTCGTAAAAAAGGAATTGACAAAAAAGAGGATTGATTATGAAAACGATATTACTTTCATCACTTGCTAAGGTTTTTAAGGATACAGAACCGAATTTCAATGAGTTCACCTCTTTTTCCTGCCTGAAAAACGAGAAATTTTCATTTCAGTTGGCTCTTTTAGCTGAAAATGCAGAAGAAACATCCGTTACCTTTGAAATTGATTCTGATATTAAGAACAATATATCTGCTTATATCGTTAAGAACATTCCCTTCAGAAGAAACAAAAAGCATAACTACGACTCTTTTCATTATGACCTTAACCGAAAGGAGTTCCCCGATTTGCTTGAGCCAACAGAAAATTCGCTTGAGCTTAAAGCAAATGAATGGACTTCAATCTGGTTTGAGTTCAAGGGCGATTCCTCTGTTACAGGGGAGCAGCTTATAAGAATAACCGTTAATTCAGACGGCAAAGCAATTGAAAAGGCATTTACTCTCAATATTATCGACAGAGTCTTGCCCAAGCAGGAGCTTCTTTACACCAACTGGTTTCACAACGACTGCCTTTGCACTTATTACAAGGTTGATGTTTTCTCTGATAAATATTGGAGAATTGTTGAAAACTATATAAGAAATGCTGCAGAGCACGGCGTTAATATGCTTCTGACTCCTGTTTTCACGCCTCCCCTTGATACTGAGGTGGGCGGTGAACGACTCACAGTTCAATTGGTTAAGGTTATAAAGGAAAACAACGAATATTCCTTTGATTTCACCAATTTCAGAAGATATGTGAAGCTTTGCCTTGATTGTGGTATTGAAGCCTTTGAAATTTCCCATTTCTTTACCCAATGGGGCGCAAAGCACGCTCCTAAAATTATGGCTACGGTAAATGGCAGAGAAAAGCGGATTTTCGGTTGGGAAACAAAAGCCAGCGGTAAGCCCTACAAAGCCTTCCTTGAAGCCTTCGCATCCGCTTTCAAAAAAGAGGTTGAGGAATTGGGAATCAAGGACAGATGCTGGTTGCATGTTTCCGATGAACCAAGCGAATCGCAGATAAAGGAATATAAAAAAGCGGCTGACATAATTCACGAGCTTTTTGCAGACTTTAATATGCTTGATGCCCTTTCCGACATAAAGTATTATAAAAACGGCCTTATAAAAACTCCCGTTTGCGGTGAAGGTGAAGCAGATGTATTCAGAGCAGAGGTTAAGGATTTCTGGACATATTACTGTTGCACACAGATTCATGATTTCTTACCCAACAGAATGTTTGCTCAGCCCTCTCTGAGGAACCGTGTTTTAGGCGTACTTCTTTATAAATATGATGCCAGAGGCTTTTTACAATGGGGTCACAATTTCTGGTATTCTCAATATTCAATTAAGCCCATAAACCCCTTTAAGATTACAGATGCAGGAGGAAGCTTCCCTGCAGGTGACTCCTATATGGTTTATCCGGGTAAAGACGGCAAGCCCCTCAACTCTCTTCGTCACCTTGTTTTCAATGAAGCTTTCCAGGATTTAAGAGCCCTAAGGCTTTTAGAGAGCCTTACATCAAGGAAATATGTTTTAAGCCTTATTGAGCAAGGGCTTGATATTCCCCTCTCTTTCCAAACATACCCCCATGAACAAGAATGGTTACTTAATTTAAGAAAAAAAGTAAACAAAGAAATAGAAAAAATATAAAAATAATCGTCTGAGCATTAAAGTTCAGACGATTGTTTTTATAATTAACTAAAATACCAACATACCCATAGCAAACCACATACCTATATCAAGCATAGATGCACCACAATAATGTGCGCCGTCATTTTCACCATTTTCATTATTATTCTCCAATTTGGAAAGGCAGGTTGATGTGTCAACCCATATTGAATTTGTTAGCTGTGTGGTTGAACCGCTTGTGTTCTGATATATTCCTGCTGTTGTTTGATTTATTACATTTCCTGTAGTGTTTTTAGGAACAAACCAATGAGTTGCATTGTTTGCTTTTGCTATGTTGACAGTATCGGAATAAGTCCACAAATTATAATTACTGTTATACGCTGCAATTGCACCGTCAACAAAGGGGATTTTACTGTCGTTATCCCAACTGCCCAACTCGTTACGGACTCTGTTTACAAGAATATTCTGTAACTCACCATACTGATTTGCCCACTCCTGAACACAAGAGTCACTTTCTCCCTGCATCCACATAAATGCACGTATATTTACATTACCTGTTCCGTGCTTGTCGGTAAGCTGAGCAAGGTCTGCACCCGCCAGATTAATCATTCCGTCTGCAAGGTAAACACCCAGGTCATTTTTAATATTTTCCGAGTTACTTGCGTTCATATATGTGCCGGTTGTGTCATACAACCAGTTACCGCCAAGATAGGTTCCTGCTGCAGTGGTTTTAATAATATACCACATTTCATCCTTAGTTGCTTCGTTTGTAGCAAGATGGTAGGCAATACCGAGCTCAGGACCAAACCAAGCGTTTGACTGACCGCCGATTCCTAAACGATAGGTTTCGAAATCGCTGTTGGAATAGTAAACACTCCAATTGTTTATACCGTCAGCACTGTTAATATTGGTATATTTTATTTTAATGTTTGAGAAATCCGTGTTTCCAACAGTATTTTTAACCGCCTGAGTCAAGGGGCTTGCGCCATAGGCATTGGATTGACCTGCAAGGATTATAACATTTACCTTTTGATTTCTCTTTTCAAAGAACTCTTCCGCATCGGAAAAAACAGGCTTAACAGCCCCGTTAACCAATGCTGATAAAATATCCTTATCATTAATATCAAGAGCACCGTCAGCATTCAAATCACAAGCATATTTCTGCCTTGTTGTTAAATTTCCTTGATTTATGAGAGCTTTTTTGATAGCCGCAATATCTTCCTCTGTAAATGGAACACCGTCAAAGTCAAAGTCACCTTTAAGATAAACATTGATATTGGCAGGATTGTTGTTAACAAGACGCTCCAAAAGTGAACAATCAATAGCGTCAAGAGCTCCGTCTCCGTCAATGTCAGATTTCAACATATCAATATATGCTAATTTTTCATCTGAAAGCACTTGATTAACAAGCGTCTGGAAATCGTTAACATCAAGAACATTATCTCTAACGATTTCACCAATAGTTACTAAAGAATAATTGCTCTTTTCTGCAGTAAACTCTACCTTATAGACACCATCCGTATCAAAAATAGGGCAAGCACCCTTTATATTAGTCTTTTGTCCCCAGAGTTGTTCAGCGTTTGCGCTCTGCAGAAGGCAAGCCACCTGACCACTTGCAAACTGTTCAACTGTTTTTGCTTCTGTTGAGCCTGAGGCATCTTCGGCTTTTGCACCAACAATGGATGCACCTATTCCATTCTGAACAACAGAATTACCATCTGTTGCTGCACCTGAAAGATAATAGCAATTTGATATAGTTGCTTTGTTTTCACCGGCAATACCGCCAACATAGTTAGTGGCTTTTACAGCTCCTGCACTGTAACAATTCTTAACTGTACCACCATTATAGCCTGTTATACCGCCAACATAAGAGCTACCACTTGTTACTGTGTAGCAGGAATAACAGTTGTTTATTGTTCCGTCATTTCGACCTGCAATGGCACCAACATACTCGTTACCCTTGAAATATGAATAATCAACACCGACTTTTTCAACCACTGCACCCGAACCAATATAACCGAATAAACCACCATAAGAAAGTGATGAAGCATTCATATAAAGTCCGTTGATTGTGTAACTCTGTCCGTCAAAATGTCCCTTGTATTGATTTGATGAAGTACCGATTGGTGTCCAGCCTCTGAAAGAAGATGTATTGGTTGCTACTGTGCCATAGCCTGTAAGAACACCACTGTTATCAGTAATATCACAAATAAGGATAGCGTTTGCAGTTGTGTTGCCGTTGTTTACATTATCTCTGAACCAGCAAAGCTCACCCATATTTGAGATTTCATAAACATTATTCTCGTTAAGCTCAGGGGCAATATATTTTCCACACATATCGCAGAAGCCGTTTGTGCTTGTTGCATCACAAATATCTGTATCCTTCTGTGCAACAGTTTTGAAGCTGTTACGAATGGTATCAACATTACCTGTTTTTATATAATAACAATATGAAATTGGTTTATAACTCTGGAAATGAAGTGTATCAACAGCAGCAATATATGAGGTGGGGCTTTCTGTTGCCGGAGAAACTGTGGTACAGGCATCTCTGTTGAAAACGCCTGTAAACATATTTGTCTGACCGGGACAATAAAGACCTATGCCGAAGCTATCTGCTTCATCACCTATATACGCCGCCCAGTTTTCATTGCAGTAGAAATTCTGATCGGCACCGGCTTCCTCACCCCAGAATACCAGGTCGGATTCTGTAACCTTGGTATTACTGTCTGACCAAGCCTCTCCACCTGAATAATAAACAAAATTATTGAGAGGCTCAACGCAATAGAATGCAGGAAGCTCCTGTGTAGTTGAAACTGCCGGATAGCCTGAATA
>JAZMZY010000075.1:0-38568 GCA_045586265.1 Acutalibacteraceae bacterium | reverse complement strand
TGCAATGACAAGAGCAAAGGAGCATCTCACATTTTTCTGCAATGTTGCAGAAAAATCCTTGAAAACAAAAATTCAGATGAATCACTATTTTTCAAAGGATGCTTCGGGTAAGCTTCGTCCCTATGAGGTTTATTCTGCTTCAAGTATGTCTGAATGGCTTCTTAGCAGCTTATCTCATCACAGGGATGCTGCCGTTATCAGAGATGTTTGCGGTATTCCTGCCCATAGCTTTACAGAGAATAGTCAATTTTCATTTGATTGCTCTTATATTGAAAGCCGTGACGATGATTTTATCGTAGCTAAGCAAACCGTTGAAAAAATTCCCGTGAATGCTGAATTACTTTCCCGAATCAGGAATAACATTGAATATGTTTACCCTTATGATTATTCCGGGATTCTTGCTAAAAGAACCGCTTCATCAACAGAATCAACCCGCCAAAAGAGAGAATATTTCGGCACAATGAAGCCTAAATTTCTTAATGAAAAATTCAGTGGTGCAGACAGGGGAACTGCAGTTCATAAATTCCTCGAGCTTTGCGATTTCAGTAATGCGTTCGAGGATTTAGAGCAGGAAAAAGCAAGGCTTAAGGCTAAAAATCTTTTAACAGATGAAGAGCTTTCAGTTCTTGATAATAAAGCTATAGAAAGCTTTTTGGAATGTCCTGTGGGTGCTCGTCTTCTTGCCTCAGAGGAGCTTCTCAGAGAGTATGAATTTGCAGTTCTCAAAAATGCAGAGGAGCTTTACCCTGATTCTCCTGAAAACGCAAGGAATGAAAAAATTGTTGTTCAGGGTAAATTGGATTGCGCCTTTAAAGAAAATGACGGCTATGTGCTTATAGATTACAAAACTGATAACGTAACTGACGAAAATCATTTCGTTTCAGTTTATAAAAATCAGCTTGAAATTTATGCAGATGCTCTTTATCAATGTACAGAAATTCCCGTTAAGGAAATCTATATTTACTCATTCAGGTTAAATAAATTCATAAGAATTAATTGAATTAAAGAGGTGTTTTTATGAACAAAAAATATGGTTTGATAGCTATCGGATTTGTTGTTGTTTTGGTTGTTATCATTCTTGCTGTTGTTGGAATAACAAATGGTGATAACGAAAAAAAAGACCCTGCACCCGTAGTAAGCGATGAAGCTTCCTTACAAGCTCAGGAGGGTAATTATACTCTTAAAATAACAAAGGTGCTTGAGGTTGAGCCCAATCCTAAGGAGGAAAATCCCCCTGAAGCCAAAACCGTTGCAATTGTTGTTTATGAATACACAAATGATGATATTGCACACGGTCTTGTTATCGGCAATTCTCATTTCAAAGCATATGACAGTAGGGGTAAGGAGCTTGAACAGTATCCGCAGAAGGACCTTTTTGAGCCCAGTGAGGTAGGGGCTTCAGGCACATTTACCGCAAGCGTTGCCTTTGCACTTAACAGTGATAAAGATTATCTGAAAATAGAGTATTATAAAGATATTTCCGCCAAAAATCCCGACGTGGTTTTTGAGCAGGAGTGGTAAGGATAGCTGCCAGTCGCCAGTCGCCAGCCGCCAGTAAACAAGTCTGCATAAGGGACGGTTCCCTGTGTTCTGGTTAATCGGGCAAGACAGGGGATGCAAGACCAACAAGACAAGGGGGGCTGCGACTCGCTCTCAAAAGTCTTAAAACGCCTTGTGTGACCTATTGACCGTTTTTTGACAATGTGTTATATTGATTTATAAGATAAAACAATCGGGAGCGGTTTTAGATTGGAAACAACTTGACACACAGAACCGTCCCCTCGTGTTACCCTCAGTTAAATCAATTTCAATGGGGGTATCAAAAAAACAAGAGAAAGAGGAGTGCGAAACTGAAGAAATAGTATTAATGCTGGAGTAATGATATGAATGATTTAAATAGAATTATTTATCAACCGTATAGAACTCACTTTGGGTTTGCTATATTTACAATAATTATGGCGGTTTTTTCTTTTGTTGTTTTTGGTTTTAGTTTTAGCCAAATAGGTTTTCATACCTTGTTTTTATTTGTAAGTGGTTTAATGTTTTTACTTTTAACAAAATCATTGTATAATTCATCGAAAATAATTGTAGTTTTTGATGATGTTGGTCTGTTGATATTTAACGATAAACATAGTAAATATAGACAATTTAATTGGGCGTATTTTTCGAACGTCTACTATACTACGAATTTTAAAGGTAATTTATTTGCTGTGTTAACATCAAATGCTAAAACGGAAATAGAAATAAAAAAATTGGCTAATCGTAGTGCTAATTCTTCAAAGTTGTGTATTGATGATGCTGTGATAATTGCTTTTGATCCTCTGCATAAAGATGTTTTTTTAAAAGAACTAATTGAAAGTCACAGAACCAATCAGGGGTGAATCAATCAAAACCAATCAGGGGACGAAACCAATCAGGGGAAAAGCCAATCAGGGGACGGTTCTGTGATTGAGTCTTAACCCCTTGTAGACAAGACAGGGGACGGTTCTGTGTCTTGACTGATTAAGGTGGAAATGGTATATTAGTTAAGGGTGATAAAAATGCCAAGAGCGGCAAGAGAAAAATCCGAAAGTGGAATATACCATGTAATGTTGCGAGGAGTTAATAAACAACAGATTTTCGAAGAAAAAGAGGATTATGAAAAGTTTATTCAAATTCTTGAAGATTGTAAGGAAATCAGCAAGTTTGAGCTTTACGCATACTGTTTGATGGGAAACCATATCCACCTTTTGTTAAGAGTAGAAAAAGAACCTTTAGAAACAGTTTTCAGAAGAATTGGAAGCAGATTCGTCTATTGGTATAACATAAAATATGAGCGTCACGGGCACTTGTTTCAAGACAGATATAAAAGTGAGCCAATAGACGATGATGCTTATTTCGTTGTTGCTTTAAGGTATATTTTGCGAAATCCTGTGAAAGCGGGTTTATGCAAGTGTGCTAAAGATTATCAATATAGTAGTTTTAAAGATTATGTATCTTCTGGAGAATATTCTTTAAGTGATACTGCGATGGGTCTTTCACTTATAGGTAAAGAAGAGTTCGAAGAATACATAAATACAGAAAACAACGACAGTTGTTTGGAAATTGAAGCTAATCCTCAAATTCGCATAACAGATGAAAAAGCAAAGAAAATTATACATAAAAAAGCCAAATGCGACAGTGTTGCAGAATTTCAGGAAATTCCAAAAGCAAAAAGAGACAAGCTCTTGCGAGTTTTAAAGGAACAAGGCTTGTCTATCAGGCAAATAAGTAGATTGACAGGAACACCAAAAGGTGTCGTTGAACGGGCAGTTAAAGATGTTTTTTAATAAAACATAGTAAGACACAGAACCGTCCCCTGTCCTATCGCACCTCCTATAATGAGTGGTGAAGGACATGTTGAGTGGGGAGAAACATTCCCAATAACATCTACATTAAATGTTTTCGATACTGTTGACAGTGTTTGTGTAAAAATAATGGAATGGTAGGAGGACATATGCTAAAAAAAACATTATGGATATTTAACATTTTTTTAATTTTTGTTTTTTTGCCACTTTATGCCAATGCTGCTGATAGATATGTGTTTGAAACCGTAGATTTATCAGCCGATGAGATAGAAATGGTTTGGAATAATATCAAATTAGAAAAAGATCATATCAATTCTCTCTCTGATTGTTCTTCTTCAATTGTTAGTTTTGATGTTTCTAAAGATGGATATATTCTTTTAGGATTGAAAGATAAAACAATTGTTATTGCAGATCAAAGCGGAAACATTTTAAAATCTTTCAAATTTATTACTAATGGAACTTTTTATGTAAAGTGGGAAGATAGCAATTTTTTGTTAATGCTTGTTAGGAGCTCTTTGATTATTGAACTAACCCCAGAAGGTCAATTAGTGAACATAACTCAAACTGATGATAACGATGTGAACAACAAACTATGGAGAACTGTAAAACAAAAAGAAATTTCAGTTGATAATAGTAAATATATTATTAGGAACAAATTTGGACCTTTGAATATAATATCAGGTTCATATTCACAACTAGTCAAGATTGATAATACGAAAAAAGAATCGATACTTTATGATGTTAATACAGAGCAATTAACTAAAGTATGTATTGCATTGATTTTTACAATTGTTTTCTTTGTACTTGTTTTTTATTATATACTCAAAAGACCAATCAAAGACCAATCAAGGTACAAGACAGACGGTTCGGACCAATCAGGGGACGGTTCTATGTCCTGCTCTGAAAAGTCTTAAAACGCCTTTTAAATCAAGGGTGAAATTTTAAAAATTAATAGGTTTTGGGGATTGTTTTATAACAGTTTATATATGACATAGAACCGTCCCCTGTCCTATCGGGAGTGGTGAATGGTGGCGTTGCCACAGCGATATAAATCCTGACGGATTTGCGATATATCTTACGATTCGATATACCTTCGGTTCGATATGTGCCGTTGGCACGAGATTATAAGGATTTATATCATATCGAATTTTGTGCGAAAGACAAGACAGGGGACGGTTCTATGATTGAGCCTTAACCACTTGTAAATCAAGGCTTTCAGCTTTATAAAATTAAAATCAGGGGCGGGTTTAGTAAAAAGCAACCCAATCACAGAACCGTCCCCTGATTTTGTAATTAAAAGTTTTTGGCTAGGGAGGAAACTTGATGCGTAATGAAATAATAAAAACTTTGATAGGAATTGAGATACAAAAGAAAAACAATTGGTATGCTGATTTCAATAATATGTATAGAAATAAATATGAAGCATTTTCTAATGCTTTAATTGAATTACGTAACACTAATCTTGGTTGTGTAGACGACGAAATGTTACTTAACTCTGTTAGTGATTGTTCTTTATCGCTTTCAGGAAAAGATGTAGTTTTTTTAGATGTTGTTTTGTTGATGCTATATTTTGAGATTGATATTCAAGAAAATATTAACACTATGTTGTCTGTTTTTAGATTCTCAAAATTTGAAACACAACAAGAAGTTATGAGTATTATATACGACACCTATTTGACAAAAATTTTCACCAGAAGTTTTATAACATATCAAAATAATTGCTTGATGTGCAAAATTTTGGATTATATTGATGCTGCCACAATTGATACAGTACAAGTAACTGAATTGTATTATTCAGTTGTGAAAAAGAAACACCCTTCAGTATTCAAACGACTACCGAAGAAAATACTATGCGTAGGAATGGTTTCCGAAGCTTTTGGAATCATTGATGGTGATGGCTTGGATTGTTTTTATAGACATTTCAAAAAAGACTATATAGAATCTTTGTGTAATTTTCTTGTGGAAATTGGCGGGGAACGATTTGCCAACATCATCATTTATGGTTCGAATTTTTATAAAGACTACAAAAAGCTTGAACATCTAGAGCACAAAATATATAATCTTGAAAAAAAACTTTCAATTGACAAACTATTATGTAATTATCTACGAGACCAATCAAGGGGACCGACCAACCAGGAGACCAATCAGGGGAGAGACCAATCAGGGGACGGTTCTATGATTGAGCCGTAAACCCTTGTAAATCAAGGCTTTTCAGCGTTTAAAATTTAAAATCAGGGGCGGTTTTTAGTTGTGAAAATCGTCAATCTTGAACCGCTGAGATTTTGTATCAAACACAACAAAACCCGAAGAAGAGAAAAGCTCTTTTTCGGGTTGCTTTTTTAGTGATATTCTGTGCCGTTGCACAGAGTGATATTAACCTTTCGGTTAGTGATATTGAAAACATTCGTTTTCAGTGTTATTTTATTCGCATAACTGCCACAGGCAATAACACTTGTCGAAGACAAATATCACTGCGAAGCAATATCACTCGCGTGAAGCGCGAATAAAACTTCAATATGGTTTATTCTAACATTGACTTATATGCCGTATCTGTGGGATATTTTCCTTGATGGTTTCTATATTTTTCTGCGCCTGATTCAAATATGATATACTGACTGCTATCTACCTGAACGATACCCTCAGCCATAGGTGGAGCTATTATTGTTTCTTTTAACAAATTGCTGCCACAGGCAAGTAAGTTGATTTCTATACCATCAATTGTGTAAGTGCCGACTCTGTCTGTTAAAAGCACATCCTCATAAACATAAATTTTTGAATTGTTTTTTCTTCCGTAGCTGGTGGAAAAAACTAATTTACCGCTATGGGTAAAGCACATACCCTGAACCTGCTCGGGAATTGCAATCATATAATCGGGGATGTAGCCATTATTTTCTGAATTGATTTTCTTGATGTCGGGCAGACCATCTTTTAAAACATAGCCCTCGCAATAGGCGTAAAAGGTTTCACCGCTTGTGAGCGTTGTGATTTTTCTTGCACCTTCTCTTTCTTTATCACTGCTTTCAATGAAATCACCCGTCCAGAGAACATCATTATAGAAGCAGGCAAAAGAACCTTTTGTGTTTAATTTGAAATTGCTTTGAAATTTTAATTGGTCGCCGTTTTTAAGCTTTTCTAATTTGTTAATTTCTAAAATATAGCAGGTGTTTTCGCTTGTGATATAAATGTAATCATCAGAAGCAGCGATACCGCCTGCGTGACCGAAATAATCCTTGCCATCAACGTTCTGCAAAGGAAAGGCTTTTGTTAATTTGCCCGTCTTGGCGCTGATAAGCATCAGCATAGATGGAAATAATCCGTCTTCATAATAACCGCTTACAGCAAAGGTGTCTGTTTTACTGATATAACATATTCCTTGGGGGATTATACCCTCAAAAAGACCGGGAATTATAAAATCTGATTTAAAATTTTTAAAGAAGCTTTTATAATCCTCAATGTCAGTTATATCGGTTTTTGTAACAACGGCAGTCTGTGTGATTTTATCAGTGATTTCCTTTGTTCTCAGAACTCTTGTATTACCGCAAGAGCATAAAAAAACAACAGAAAATATCAAGCATAATATTTTAATTGTTTTACTTCTCATTTTATCACCACAAGTAAGTATATCATAATAAATATAAAATGGCAAATCAAATTAAATTTTACTTAATTTTACAAATTTAACGGAATTTCACTTTTTGCTCTTGATAGATTGATTAAACTGTGATATACTCTTTTAGATTTAAAACATATAAGTGTGATGGAGGTCATTGAAGTGAAAACAATCGGTGTACTTACAAGTGGCGGTGACGCACCCGGTATGAACGCTGCCATCCGTGCAGTTGTAAGAACTGCTTGCGAAAGCGGTATGAGAGTTATGGGTATCCGCCGTGGTTATAAAGGTCTTATTGAGGGCGATATGTTTGAAATGAATCTTCGTTCCGTTTCTGATATTATTCATCGTGGCGGTACAATGCTTTATTCTGCTCGTTGCCCCGAGTTTGCAGACCCTGAGGTTCAGGATAAGGCAGTTGAGGTTTGTAAGGAATTTGGTCTTGAGGGTATTGTTGCTATCGGTGGTGACGGAACATTCAAGGGTGCTCGTGCTCTTACTCTCAAGGGTATTCCTTGTATTGGTATTCCCGGTACTATCGATAACGATATCGCATCCTGCGACCATACAATCGGCTACGATACTGCTCTTAACACTGTTATGGCAATGGTTGACCGAATCCGTGATACAACCGAGTCTCACGACAGATGCTCTGTTGTTGAGGTAATGGGCAGAAATGCAGGCTACCTTGCTCTTAATGCAGGTCTCGCTATCGGTGCAACCTGTATTCTCATTCCTGAGGTTGATTATGATATTGATTCATACATCATCGAAAGAATGAAGCGCACTCAGAAAACAGGCAAGGAGCATTTTGTTATTGTTGTTGCTGAAGGCGTTAAGGGTATTGATGCTCACTCACTTGCAAAATATATTGAGCAGAAAACAGGCGTTGAAAGCCGTGCAACAATTCTCGGTCATGTTCAGCGCGGTGGTTCACCCTCAGTTCGTGACAGAGTTCTTGCTTCTCAGATGGGTAACTATGCAGTTCAGCTTCTTAAAAACGATATCGGCAACAGAGTTGTTGCTTCCTGTAAGGAAAAAATTGTTGACTATGATATTATTGAGGCTCTCAATATGAAGAAAACAATTGACCTTGACCTTTACAGAATTGCAAACGAAATTTCCATCTGATTTAACAAAATTTACTAATTTTGAGCAACCTTGAATTTTCAGGGTTGCTCATTTTTTCTATATTTTTTTGCTTATATTCGCTTTTGTTTTACACAAAGTAATTTGTGTGAAATGAGGTGATTTTTTTGAAAAAAAGCAAGGTCTTTTTATCAATGCTTTCTATAATATTATCTGCAGCCGTAATGCTTTCTGTTTTTTCCTCGGGAATATTTCAGAATGATGCGGTTGCGGATGTTAAGCTTTATAATGTAAGTGGAAAATTAACAGAAATCAAAGAGGATTTTCTCAACATATTTAATGATGATAACGATGAAAATAATTCAAAAAGGCAGATAACCGAGCCTTTACCGCAGGTTTATATCGGTGGCTATCCCATTGGCTTAAAGCTTTATGCAGATGGTGTTGTTATAGTGGGAACAGAGGCGGTTGATACGGAAAACGGACCTGTTGATACCGCAGAAAAAGCGGGGCTTAAGCTTGGTGATATTATAAAGAAAATTAATGGTGTTCAGGTGAAAAGCAACAAACAGGTTTCGGAAATTATTGAAAAAAGCGGTGGACAAGCCTTGTCTTTTGATGTGGAAAGAAACGGCAGAAGCTTTCAGGTTTCTTTTAAAGGGGAATATTCTGAGAGTGAGAAAAAATATAAGGCAGGTATCTGGATAAGAGATAGCTCAGCAGGTATCGGAACAGTAACCTTTTGTATGCAGGATGGTGCATTTGCATCCCTTGGCCATGCGGTTTGCGATATTGATACAAAATCCACCATTCCCATTTCTCAGGGGGAATGCACCAATGCCGAAATAACGGGATTTATAAAGGGGCAGAATGGCTCGGCAGGTGAGCTTTGCGGTTATCTTGATAATGATAAAACAGGCGTAATTTTCAGTAATGATGATTTAGGGGTGTATGGTTGTTTTGATTCCTTGCCCGGAAATCAAAGCCTCTATCAGATTGCTCACAATACCGAAATTCAGTTAGGTGAAGCAGAAATTATCACAACGGTTGATAACGGAATAACCGAAAATTATTCAATAATTATTGAGAAGATTGATAAAAATTCAAGCGAAAATAAAAACCTTGTTATAAGGGTTACAGACAGAAAATTAATTGAAAAAACAGGTGGAATTATTCAGGGGATGAGTGGCAGTCCTATAATTCAGAATGGTAAAATTATCGGTGCAGTCACTCACGTTTTTCTTAATGATGCAACAGGTGGCTTCGGTATTTTCGCTCAGACAATGTTAGAAAAACTGGAAGAGGAGAATAAGCTGAATGATGCTTCATAATCATAAGGCTGGGGATTGCTCCCGTCTTATTGCTTTTTTGTTTTGCGTATAATGTATTGACAGTGTATTCACAATGTGTTACTATATGCATAGAATAATAACGGAGGTGTATTAAATGGAGTCCACTAATTTGAATATTCGAATGGATAAGGAAGTTAAAGCTCAGGCTGAAAAAATTTTTGATGCTTTAGGGCTTAATATGACTACTGCTGTTAATATCTTTTTAAGACAGGCTATCAGAGAAAACGGAATTCCTTTTGAAGTTAAACTGAATGTTCCCAACGAGACTACCGCCGCTGCTATCCGTGAGGGCAGAACTATTGCCTATGATAGAACTGCTACCGGTTATGATAATATGGCAGATTTAAGGGCGGCACTTGAAGTATGAAATACGAAGTTCGATTTACAACGCAGTTTAAGAAGGATTTAAAACTCGCTAAAAAACAAGGTAAGGATACAGAAAAACTTTTCGCAGTAATTGAAAAATTAGCAAATGGTGAACCTCTTGAACCCGGATACCGTGATCATAATTTGAGTGGTAATTACAAGGGTTGCCGAGAATGCCATATCGAGCCCGATTGGTTGCTTGTATACGAGGTTATTGATGATGTGCTTGTTTTAATGCTATATAGAGTCGGAAGTCATTCAGAATTATTCCGATGAAAAATAAAGAGTGCATTTTCTGATACGAAAACACACTCAAAATCCTAATATTTCAGTAGAGTTGACCTGCAACACATCACAAAAAATCTTTAAATCAATATCTGTTAAAAATCTTTCACCGTTTTCAACTCTTCTTATAAAGTAGTGGTCAACATCATAGCCCGAAAGTTGCATTTGTTTAGCCAATGCTCTTTGTGAAAGGCCTTTGTTTTTACGGATTTCCGCAAGTTTTGTGCCACTTAAATTATTTTTGCCGTCAGGAGCTTTTATTTTAAACAAATTTTCACCAACTTTCTGCTTTTCTATCATTATAGGACAAAAATGTTATATATTTGGTGAAAACTGTTCAACAGAACTAAAATTTGAGAGTCAAAATAACTTTGTGTAGCATTATGCACAAAGCTTTCGACAAATTCCGACATTTTAGAAATAATTTATTCTTTTTTCATTTTTAGAAAAATGGCGTAATTTGTTTAATCTAACGATATTCCGCGAACCCTCTTGAATATTAAGGCTTTAGGGGGTATAATCTATTCATACTTTAGGAGGTGTTCAAATGGTTGGCAATCTTCGAGTCTTGTTGACTGATGAAAAGGATGAAGCTACACTTCAGCTTGCAAATGCTCTTCGTGCAAGCAAAATGGAGGTAAGGCTTTGTCACAAAAATGGTGCGGAGCTTCTTAATATTATTGAAGAAACCAATCCTGATGTTGTGGTTATGGATGCATTTTTGCAACATATTGATGCGGTGGGTGTTGTGTCAAGATTAAATATGAAGGACCCTGCAAAACGACCGTTGTTGATTATTATGTCAGGTATTGACAATGCGAATTTTGAAAGGGAGATTTTAAGATGCGGAGTTGACTATTATTTTCTTAAGCCCATTGATGCTTCAATGGTTGCCCAGAGAATAGTTCAGTTAACAAGCTGGAAGGATGTTGGCGGCGGTGCTCACTTTGAAGAGCCCAAGGATTTGAATGTTATTATTACAGATATTCTTCATCAGATAGGGGTGCCTGCTCATATCAAGGGCTACAGATATGTTCGTGAGGCTATTAAGCTGACTGTTGAAAATCCCGAAATGTTAAATTCAGTTACAAAAATTCTTTATCCCACAGTTGCCAAAAACTTTAAAAGCACCTCTTCAAGAGTTGAGAGGGCTATTCGTCACGGTATTGAAACCGCTTGGGACAGAGGCGATATTGATGTTCTCAACTCTTATTTCGGCTACACTATTCAAAACGATCGGGGAAAGCCCACAAATTCCGAGTTTATCGCAATGATTGCTGATGATATAAGATTAAAAAGAAGGGTATCCTGACTTTTACAGACTATCACATTTTTGTGGTAGTCTTTTTATATTATATATTATTAAATATATATAAAAATATATTATATTTTTGAGCAATAAAACAATTTACAAGAAAGTGGGTTTGTTGTAAAATATAATAGAAAAATTAGGAATAAGTCGCATTGTGCGATGAAAGGGGATATTTTATGAAACCTGTTTACAAAAGATTGTTATTAAAATTAAGTGGTGAGGTTCTTGCCGGCAAGGCAGGTCACGGCTTCGATTTTAATGTTATTGAGGATGTTTGCAAGGCTATTAAGGATGTTACCGATAAAGGCGTTCAGGTTGGTATCGTTGTTGGTGGCGGTAATTTCTGGCGTGGTCGCTCAAGCGGTGCTATGGACAGAACAAGAGCAGACTCCATCGGTATGCTTGCAACTGTTATGAATTCTCTTGCTCTTCAGCAGGGCTTCCTTGATATTGGTGTTGAGGCTCGTGTTCAGTCTGCAGTGCAGATTACAGGTGTTGTTGAAACCTTTATCCGTGATGAAGCAGTCAGGCATCTTGAAAAGGGCAGAGTTGTTATTTTTGCAGGTGGAACAGGTAATCCCTTCTTCTCAACAGATTCAGGCGCAGCCTTAAGAGCAGCTCAGATTAATGCAGATGTTCTTCTGAAAGCAACTAATGTTGACGGTATTTATGATAAAGACCCCAACAAGTTCGATGATGCAGTGAAGTTTGATAAAATCACTCATAATGAGCTTCTTGAAAGGCATCTTGCAGTTATGGATACTGCCGCAGCGGCAATCTGTCAGGAAAACAACCTTCCCATTCTTGTATTCAATCTCAATGATACAAGCAATATTCTCAAAGCAGTATGCGGCGAAAATGCTGGTACAGTTGTTACAAACGAATAAGCAACACCATATTAAACAGTTAATAATTAAATTTACATAAATTCTGGAGGTATTCTTTATGGAATCAGTATTCAATTTAGCAAATGAAAAAATGGAAAAATCAATCAACTCACTCAAATATGAGTATAACTCAATCAGAGCTGGCAGAGCAAATGCCGCAGTTCTTGACAGAATCAGTGTTGATTACTATGGTTCTCCCACACCCATTAACCAGATGGCTGCAATTTCAGTTCCCGAGCCCCGCATTCTTGCTATTCAGCCCTGGGATATGTCTGCATTAAGCCTTATTGAAAAAGCAATCCTTGCTTCCGACCTTGGTATCAATCCTTCAAACGATGGCAGAATCATCCGCCTTGTTTTCCCTGCTCTCACAGAAGAAAGAAGAAAACAGCTTGCTAAGGATGTTTCCAAATATGCAGAAGAATGCAAGGTTGCTATCCGTCAGATCAGAAGAGATTGCATCGAAAAAATCAAAGCAATGAAAAAGAATTCTGAAATTACTGAAGATGACCAGAAATATGGTGAAGAAAAGCTTCAGAAAATTACTGATGAATTCGTTAAGAAAATTGACGAAATAGCAGACGCTAAAACTAAAGAGATTATGGAAATCTAAACTATGGAAAGAAATATTCCCAAATTTGATGTTTTGCCTCAGCACATCGGCTTTATTATGGACGGTAACGGCAGATGGGCAAAAATGCGCGGACTTGAAAGAAGTGCAGGTCACAAGGAGGGTGCGTTGACCTTCCGCCGTATCGGTGAATATTGTGCCGATGTTGGTATTAAATATATGACCTTCTATGCTTTTTCAACTGAGAACTGGAACAGACCAAAATCCGAGGTTCTTGCACTTATGAAGCTTTTTAAGGAATATCTTAAGGAGGGTGATGAGCGCATTGCCGAGAATGACATCCGCCAGATGCGACTTAAATTTATCGGTGAGCGTGATAATCTTCCCAAGGACCTTTTAAAGCTTATTGAGAAGGCAGAGAGAGAGTCTGCGAAATATGATAAGGTTACTGTTAATATCGCTCTCAATTATGGTGGCAGGGCAGAAATTACCCACGCCGTAAAGGAGATTTCTCAAAAAGTTAAATCAGGGGAGCTTTCTGTTGATGAAATAACAGAGGAGCTTGTAAATAATCATATTTACACTGCAGGTCAGCCTGACCCCGATATTATCGTAAGACCAAGTGGCGAATTCAGGCTTTCAAACTTTATGACCTGGCAGTCTGCGTATTCGGAATTCTGGTTTTCTGATGTTCTCTGGCCTGATTTTTCAGAAGAGGATGTTAACAAGATACTTGAAGACTATCAGAAACGTAACCGCCGTTTCGGTGGTGTATGATTTAATTTTGTGGATTAAAACAAGGAGAAAAACGTGAAACAGAGAGTAATAACCGGTGTTTTGTCCGGTATAATATTTATTGGTGCGCTTTTACTTATGAACACAATTGTGTTCCCCATATTTGTTGCTTTGTTAAGCGGTATGGCAGTGTGGGAAATTGAAAAAGCAGTAGGACTAAAAAACAAAATGATAATTGCAGTCAGCCTTGTGCTTTCTGTTGCAATTCCGTTTATTGTTCATTTCGGTGTGAAAATGCCAATTGCTGCATTTGGCGGAGTTTATGTTGTTCTTGTTTTCATCTTTATGCTTCTTAAATTTGAAACAACTAAATTCGAGCAGGCGGTTACTGCAATTTTCTCATCCGTTTGTGTACCGTTTTCATTTTCACTTATGATTGTTTTCCGTGATATTCATAAGCATTTTAACGGCTACACAAAAATTGACGGCATTTATCTTCTTCTTTTCGCCTTTTTTGCAAGCTGGATGACAGATATTTTTGCTTATTTTGTTGGCAGTAAGCTTGGTAAGCATAAGCTTTGCCCCAAAATCAGTCCCAAAAAGTCAGTTGAAGGTGCAATTGGTGGCGTGGTTGGTGCAGTTTTACTTAATCTCCTGCTTCTTTTCGTTTTCAAAAAATTCTTCTTTGAGGGCGAATCAATCCTTTCTTACATAACTGTTGCAATATTGAGCGTTGTTCTCTCTGTTATCAGTATGTTCGGCGACCTTGCCGCATCCACAATCAAACGCAATTTCGGAATTAAAGACTTTGGTAAGCTTCTTCCCGGTCACGGCGGTATTATGGACCGCTTCGACAGTGCATTGTTTGTAATGCCCGTTCTTTATTCCGCAATATATTTCATTAATGCATTTTAATTTATTATGAAAACTATTAATTTATTAGGTTCAACAGGTTCAATAGGTGTTCAGACATTAGATGTAGCAAGGGCCCACGGTTATAAAATCGAGGCTCTTGCCGCATTTTCTGATGTTGATAAAATTGAAAAACAAATCAGGGAATTCAAGCCCGGGTATGCGGCTCTTGTTGATGAAAATGCCGCAAAAGACCTTAAAATAAGAGTAGCAGATACTGATGTTACTGTTTTGAGCGGTATGGAGGGTGTTTGCTTCTGCGGTGCAGAGGCAGAGGGTGAAATTACACTTAACTCCGTTGTTGGTATGGCAGGTCTCAAGCCTACTCTTGATGCAGTTAATGCCGGTAAAACAATTGCTCTTGCTAATAAAGAAACACTTGTTGCAGGCGGTCACCTTGTAACTGAAGCTGCAAAAAAGAACAATGTTTCAATTCTGCCCGTTGACAGTGAGCATTCTGCAATATTCCAATGCCTTTTAGGTGCGCCCTCAAATAAAGCACTTAAAAGAATTATCTTAACCGCTTCAGGTGGACCCTTCTTTGGTAAAACCAAGGAGGAGCTTGAAAGGGTTACTCTTGCAGATGCTTTGAAGCACCCAAGCTGGAGTATGGGGCAGAAAATTACAATCGACAGTGCAACAATGTTCAATAAAGGTCTTGAGCTTATTGAGGCGGTGTGGCTATTTGATGTGAGCCCTGATATGATTGACATTGTTGTTCACAGAGAAAGCATTGTTCATTCTCTTATAGAGTATGACGATAACTCTGTTATTGCACAGTTAGGTCACCCTGATATGAGATTGCCCATTCAGTTTGCAATTACCTATCCTGAGCGTTACCAATCTCCTGAAAAACAGCTCGATTTGTGGGAAGTGGGAAATCTTACTTTCTATAAGCCTGACTATGAAAACTTCCCTTGTATGAATATTTGTCGCGATGCCATTACTAAAGGCGGGTTGTATCCTGCTGCGGTAAACTGCGCAAACGAGGAAGCAAATCTTCTTTTCAGACAGGGTAAAATATCATTTAATGCTATTCCCGAGCTTATTTCTCAGGCATCTGAATATACTCTTAAAAAGCAGGATTTTACTTTACAGGATGTTCTTGATACAGATGCTTTAATGAGAGAAAAGGTAAGAGAATTAGCTAAAGTATAAACTTTTCTTATTAATTCAAAGAGGTGTTAACCATAGAAAATTTTGATATCGGCGCACTCTGGAGCAGTGTCTGGCCATTTATACTTGCAATTTTCCTTTTTGGTGTAATTATTGCCATTCACGAATTCGGTCATTTTTCATTTGCAAAGCTTTTTGATGTTCAGGTCAATGAATTCTCTCTCGGTATGGGACCTAAGCTTCTTAAAAAGAAAAAAGGCGAAACAACCTATGCTTTGCGTCTTCTCCCAATCGGTGGCTTTGTCAGTATGGAGGGTGAGGACGAGGAGAGCGATAATCCGAGAGCATTCAACAATAAACCAGCATGGCAGAGATTCATTATTGTTGCGGCAGGTGCAATTCTTAATCTTATTTTAGGCGTTGTGGTTGTTGGTATCTGCCTTTCCTGTGGTGACCTTGTTGGTTCACGCCAGATTCACAGCTTTATGGAAAATTCCGTCAGTGACAAAAGCGGTCTTAAAGCAGGGGACGAGATTATAAAAATCAATAACACCCATATTTATTCTTCACAGGGCGTTTCTTTCAATATGGTTCGCGACACCGATAACAAGCTTGATATCACTGTTATCCGTGACGGTGAAAAGGTGCTTGTTGAAAATGTCGAGTTTAAGCAGTTTGAATATGAGGGCAGAATGTATGTTCAACAGGATTTCTATATTGTAGGTGAAGAGCCTAATCCCTTGAATGTTATTAAGAATGCAGTTCTTGATTCTGCTTCAATAGTGCAGATGGTTCGTTTAAGCCTTGTTGATATGGTTACGGGTAAATATGGTATGAAGGATGTTTCAGGTCCTATCGGTACTATTTCTGCTATTGCAGAGTCAACTGCTCAACCTGTTGAATTCAAGGACAAAATTCTTACAGCACTTAATTTCCTTTCAATGATAACAATAAATGTTGGTATGTTTAATCTTCTTCCGTTGCCTGCTCTTGATGGTGGCAGATTGTTCTTTATTTTTATTGAGATGATAAGAAGAAAGCCAATTCCTGCAAAAAAAGAGGGTATAGTTCATACAGTGGGACTTGTTCTCTTGCTTATATTAATGGCGATTATTTCAGTTAATGATGTTATAAAACAGTTTTAGGTGAATTAAAATGATTAGACGAGTTTCAAGACAAGTTAATGTGGGCGGTATAAAAATCGGTGGAGATGCACCGATTGCTATTCAGTCAATGCTCAATGCCCTTGCAAGTGATTTTGAGGGTAATTTAAAGCAGCTTAAAGCCCTTGAGGATGCAGGATGCGAAATTGTCCGTATGGCAGTGCCTGATATGGATGCGGTGAGAGTGCTTGGAAGATTGAAAGAGCATAGCAATATTCCTCTTGTTGCAGATATTCATTTTGACTATAAGCTTGCCCTTGAATCTCTTAATGCAGGGGTTGATAAAATCCGGATTAACCCCGGTAACATTGGCTCTGCTGAAAAGGTTTTTGCAGTTGCAGATGCTTGTAATTTAAAAAATGTACCAATCAGAATCGGTGTCAACTCCGGCTCTGTTGAAAAGGATTTATTAGAGAAATTCGGTGGTGCAACTCCTGAGGCGATGGTTGAAAGTGCATTCCGCCACGTTAAGCTTTTGGAGGACTGCGATTTTTATAATACTGTTATTTCAATTAAATCCTCTGATGTGGGCAATATGGTTGAGGCTTATTCTCTTGTTGCTGAGAGGTGTGATTATCCCTTGCATCTCGGTGTTACTGAGGCAGGAACAGAAAGAAGCTCGTTGATTAAATCATCAATTGGTATCGGCTCACTTCTTCTCAAAGGCATCGGTGATACTATAAGAGTTTCTATTACGGACGAGCCTGTTAAGGAAATTTATGCCGCTAAAGATATTCTCAAAGCAGTTAATGTGAGAGTAGAAACTCCTCAGATAGTGGCTTGTCCCACTTGCGGACGAACAAAAATTGACCTTGTTTCCCTTGCAAATCAAGTGGAAAATGCGGTCAGAGATATTAAAAAGCCTATAAAAATTGCCGTTATGGGTTGCGTTGTTAACGGACCCGGTGAGGCTAAGGAAGCCGATATCGGTATAGCAGGAGGGGACGGATGCGCCGTTCTCTTCAAAAAAGGCGAGATTCTTAGAAAGGTTTCAGAAGAAAATGTCCTCAAAGAGCTTCTTGAGGAAATTGATAATTTATGATGAATAACTTTATAGATATTTTCGGTGAATATATCGCCACAGAAAAATACCGCGATATGCTTGGAAATACAAGCTTCACCGATTTGCAGATAAATAAAGAAAATATGACAATGAGAGCTCTTTTGCATGTTGATGCTTTTGCAAATATAATGTGCCTTAAAGCAGTTGCAAATGAGATAAAAACAGCTCTTCGTTTTAAATCGGTTGAATTCGAATATGTTTTACCACCCGAGGCGTTGACTGAAAGCTGTTTTCCTATGCTTTTAAAGGTTATGAGGGTTAATGTGCCTCAGACTAATGGTTTTCTTGACAGTATAGACACAAGCTTTGTTGATGATACATTTACTGTTAATTTTCTTAAAAGTGGCAGAGATATCTGCGTTAATGCAGGAGCAGATAAATTCCTTGAGGAATACATAAAAGCTCATTTCAACAGAGATGTAACAGTTGAATTTATCGGTCAGGACTCCAATGAAGAGGAGTTTTTAAGAAAGCAACAGGAGATTGACTCTTCTAATAAAACTCTTCGCCCACAGGCGCAGTATGAGAATTTTCCTGATGTTCCTCTTGATTTTAATACTGTTAAAACTATTATCGGTAATTTTAAATATCAGAAACCAAAGCCTATGTCCGAGGTTGGCTATGAGGATGGTCAGGTTTTCGTCTGGGGAGATATTTTTAAATATGAAAAACGCGAAACCAAGGACGGAAAGAGATATATTATTGAGTTCAACATAACTGATAATACCGGTTCATTCGGTTGTAAATTCTTTGATACCAAAGAACAGCTTGAATACCTTGACGGTCAGCTGAAGGATGGTGTTACTGTTCTTGTACGCGGTGTTTTAGGCTATGACGATTATAAAAAGGATTTTGTTATCAAGCCAAACTGCGTTGCAACAATCAGCAAGGTTGATTTTGTTGACGAAGCCGAGGAAAAACGAGTTGAGCTTCATCTTCATACCAATATGTCTGCGATGGATGCTATGAGTAGCGCAAAATCCATTGTTAAAAGGGCTATGAAATGGGGTCACAAGGCAATTGCTATTACTGACCACGGTTGTGTTCAGGCGTTCCCTGAGGCTTGTAATACTGCAAGAGGCAGCGATTTTAAAATTATTTATGGTTGCGAATGTTACCTTGTAAATGACTATAACTCCGATGGTTCAAAGAAAACTGATGAAGAGATAAAAGCAGATAGGAGCTACCACTGTATTCTTCTTGTTAAAAATAAGGTGGGTCTTAAAAATCTTTATAAGCTAATATCTGACTCAAATATTAAATATTTCCACAAAAGACCAAGAATGCCTAAAAGTCTTATTGAAGAAAGACGAGAGGGTCTTATTATCGGTAGTGCTTGCGAGGCAGGCGAGCTTTATCGTGCAATTTTAGCAGGGGAAAGCAAGGAGAAGCTTCTAGAAATTGCTTCATTCTACGATTATCTTGAAATTCAGCCAACGGGCAACAATGAATTTATGATAACTAAAAATGATGGCGATTATGAGGGTATTAACTCCTATGCCGATATTGAAAACATCAACCGAATGATTATAAGCCTTGGTGATGAGTTAGGAAAGAAAACTGTTGCCACGGGTGACGTGCATTTCCTTGATAAGAACGATGCTAAATACAGAGCAATTCTTCAGGCAGGGCAGGGCTTTACTGATGCAGATAATCAGGCCCCCTTGTATTTTAAAACAACAAATGAAATGCTTGAGGATTTTGCATACTTAGGCGAGGAAACTGCAAAAGAGGTTGTTATTACCAACACCAATTATATTGCAGATATGATTGAACCGGGTATTTTACCCATTCCCGATGGTACGTTTAACCCTGTTATTCCCGGTGCGGAAGAGGATTTGACGAAGCATTGCTGGGACAGAGCAAAGGAATGGTATGGCGACCCTGTTCCCAAGGTTGTTGCAGACCGACTTGAAAAGGAGCTTAAATCCATTATCGAAAACGGATTTGCAGGACTTTATATGATTGCCCGTCTTCTTGTTAAGCATTCAGAGGAATGTGGCTATTATGTCGGCTCGAGAGGTTCGGTTGGTTCGTCCTTCGTTGCAATTATGGCGGGTATTTCCGAGGTTAACCCATTACAACCTCACTACCGTTGCACAAATTGTAAATATTCGGAATTTTTCTTGCATAACGAGGTTGGCTCAGGCTTTGACTTGCCAGAGAAGAATTGCCCTGAATGCGGAACACCCTTGTTCCGTGACGGTCACGAAATCCCCTTTGAAACCTTCCTTGGCTTCTTTGGTGATAAATCTCCTGATATCGACCTTAACTTTGCAGGTGAATATCAGAGCCAGTCACACAGATACACAGAAGAGCTTTTCGGTAAGGCATACGTTTTTAAAGCAGGAACAATTTCAGGTGTCGCAGAAAAAACTGCTTACGGCTTTGTAAAGAAATATGTTGAAGAACGCGGTCTTAATGTTACAAAAGCGGAGATTGACCGTCTTACACTTGGTTGCACAGGTGTTAAGAGAACAACAGGTCAGCACCCCGGTGGTATGGTTGTTGTTCCAAATACCTATGAGGTTGAGGACTTTACACCTGTTCAAAGACCTGCAGACGATGCAACAAAAGATATTATTACAACTCACTTTGACTTTAACTCAATGCACGATACCTTGTTAAAGCTTGATGAGCTGGGTCATGATGTTCCCACAATTTACAAGCATTTAACTGACTTAACCGGCATTGACGTTCTTGATATTGACATAAGTGACAGAAAGCTTTATGAGCTTTGCACATCACCGGAACCACTTGGTGTTACTGCAGAGGAATTAGGTTGGCCTACGGGTACACTTTCCATTCCTGAAATGGGAACAGATTTCACAAAGGGAATGCTTCTTGAAGCAAAGCCACAGACCTTTGCCGACCTTATTCAGATTGCAGGTCTTTCCCACGGTACTGCCGTGTGGCTTGGTAATGCTCAGGACTTGATTCGTGACGGAATATGCACCATTTCCGAGGTTATCGGTACTCGAGACAGTATTATGGTTTATCTTCTTCATAAAGGACTTGAGCCTAAACAAGCTTTCGATATTATGGAAGATGTCCGTAAGAAAAATAAACAGCTCAAGCCCGAACAAGAACAAATGATGAGAGACCACGATGTTCCTGAATGGTACATTGACTCCTGTAAAAAAATTCAGTATATGTTCCCCAAGGCTCACGCGGCTGCTTATATTATTGCATCTCTTCGTCTTGCCTGGTTCAAGGTTTATAAGCCACTTGAATATTACTGTGCTTACCTTACTGTTCGTGGGGGAGATGTTGATGCAGAATCAATGTCAAAGGGTAAAGAGGCAGTCAAAACGCTTCTTCAGATGATAAGAAACAAGGGTAAAGAGGCTTCCAACGCAGAAAAAGATAAAGAAACAATTATGATGATTGTTTATGAGGCTATGGTGCGTGGCATAGAGTTTTTACCCATAGATATTTATAAGTCAACAGCTCATTCCTATGAGCCTGAGGACGGCAAAATCAGAATGCCTTTCTCAGCTCTTGCAGGTGTTGGTGATGCTGCTGCAGAGCAGTTGGCAAAAGCTAAAGATGATGGCGGTCCTGCATTCTCTTCAATTGAAGATTTTGAGGTTCGTTCAGGTGCAGGCAGGTCAACAGTTGCCGTTCTTAAGGCTTGCGGTGCCTTCGGTGATTTACCCGATAGCGACCAGATATCATTATTTGAGTTTTAATTGTATTTTTAGGAGAATAAGCTTATGAAAAAATCAAAGATTATTAAAACAGGTTTAGGGGTTGCTGCATTGGCAGGTGTTGGTGTGAGTATGGTTCGTGCTGCAACAACCTATAAAGTAAAACCCATTGAAAATGCAAATACAGGCGAGGAAGAAAAGGTTGATGTTGAAAGATTTATAAAGAATCTTTCTGATGCAATTAAAATTCCCACAATTGCTAACAGAGATGAAAGTCTTGTTGATTGGGCTCCCTTTGATGAGTTCCACGCAATGCTTGAAAAGGCATATCCTCTTATGCACGAAAAG
Source organism: Acutalibacteraceae bacterium (assembly GCA_045586265.1). Taxonomy (GTDB): domain Bacteria; phylum Bacillota; class Clostridia; order Oscillospirales; family Acutalibacteraceae; genus DTU089. The sequence goes on along the minus strand of JAZMZY010000075.1, from coordinate 16,783 downwards.
CTTACTAAAGAGATTGTTTCAACTCGTAGCCTTTTATATCATTGGAAGAGTGAGCATCCTGAAAAAGAGCCTATTGCTCTTCTTTCTCATCAGGATGTTGTGCCCGTTACTCCCGGTACTGAGGACGACTGGAAATATCCTGCATATAGCGGTGAGGTAGCAGAGGGCTTCCTTTGGGGCAGAGGCGCAATTGATATGAAAAACCACCTTATCGGTGTTTGCGAGGCAGTTGAAACTCTTCTTGAAGAGGGTTATGTTCCCGAAAGAGATGTTTACATTTGCTTTGGTCATAATGAAGAGGTTATGGCAGAGGGTGAAATCTGCGGTGCTGATTGTATGATGCGTTGGTTTAAAGAGCGTGGCATTAAGCTTGACAGCGTTCTCGATGAAGGTGGCGCAATACTTGAAGCTAAGGTTGATAAGGTTATTGATGGTCATCTTGCAGGCGTTGGTATTGCAGAAAAAGGTCACGTTGACTTTGAAATTTCCGTAAATGCAAAGGGTGGTCATTCTTCACAGCCTCCCAAGCATAGTGCTTTAGGTGAGCTTTCAAGAATTGTTTGTAAATTGGAAAACAATCAGTTTAAAGCAGAGCTTACACCTCAGCTTTACTCCCTTTTCAATGAAATCGGTAAAAATACAACTTACCCCGTAAGATGTGTTATGTCAAATCTTCCTGTTCTCAAACCTCTTGTAACAAAGATTTGCTCCGAAATTCCTCCCGTTGCTTCAATGATGCGAACAACAACTGCGGTTACTATGGCAACCGGTAGCCCTGCACCCAATGTTTTACCTCAGAAGGCAACTGTTAATGTGAATTTCCGTATTATGCCCGGTCAGACAATTGATGATGTTGAAGCTCATATCAGAAAAATTGCAGGCCCTAAGGCAGAAGTTAAAATGGTAAGCGGTAAGAACCCCTCAAAGATTTCTCCCACAGATTCAAGAGCATTCAATGCTATAAGAGAAATCTGCAAGGAAATGGACCCCAAGGCAATTGTTGCGCCTTATCTTGTTATGGGTGGCACAGATGCCCGAAATTATGAGGATGTATGCGATAATATTTATCGTTATTCACCATTCCTTATGGATACAGCTCTTCTTTTAACAACCCACGGAACAAACGAGAGAATTCCCGTATCTTCACTTAAAGACGGCGTTGTATTCTTTAAGAAATATATTAAAGAGCTTACAAAGGATTAATTAATAGTAAGATACCAGATGCCAGATACCAGATGCCAGAGTTGATTCAATATTTTTATTCTTCTTAATTTATTTTTTCTTATACTCAAAATAAGATTATGAAAATAAAGGCGTATCCTTATCTCTTTTTAGAGTTAGGAAACGCCTTTTAATTTTAAATTCAAAATATTAAATTATATAGGAAATTATAAAATAATTAGAACAATAAAGTTTATGCTATAAAATCTGGCATCTGGCAACTGGCGACTGGCGACTGGCGACTAGCGACTGGCATCTGGCATCTGGCATCTAACATAACGACTTAATATTCTTTTCATACTCGGTGAAGAATTTCTGGAGAATTTCTTCATCGTTTTTGTTTCCTCGAAGGCACATAGAAACACTAAGCTCTCCATTTATACTAAGGGCAGTCATAACTGCGCAGGGCTTGTTTTTCGCAGCACCTGCAACGAAAGCAGAGAAAGGTTTATTATTTGCAAGACTGAATGCAACAGTATCAATTTTACCAACATTACTGACTGATAAAGTAGGGTTGCGGTAAAAAAGCTTAACTATTGGCTCTGCTTGTGCATAAATCATTGTTTTGTAAGCAAAGTTTAAAAGCGGGATTCCGTGCAGACCCATAAATTCATCAGCCTTCAGTTCTTTTGTTTTTTTACTTACAATTGAAAGGGTATCCTTTAAATCGTTACCCATTCTCTCAATTGCACAATGACTGAATGAAACGTGGTTAGTGTAACCAATAGTGCTTAAATCCTTGATGTGTCGCCTTAAATCAGTTGCACAGGAAACGCTGATGCTTTCATCATTATTGAAGCTCGCAACCTTTTTAAGTGCATCAATATATGAAGCAACAAGTAAGTCATTTACTGTACCACCCATAGCCTTTGTGAAAGCTACAGCTTTGTCAAAATGCTCTTTCTCAATTTTTCTTGAAACTATAACAACATCACTTTCGATATTGTTGTTTTCAAAAGGGAACCGGTGCTTGTCTCGGGGTGAAACATTGGCTAATTGCTTTTTTGCTTTCTTACGGAAATCGGGCTCCATATCCTTGTAAACCTCTGTATAGTTTCTTGAGCCCACAGAGAAGCAAAGAGGGGAGATACCTTTTAAAACGTAATCGGAGTAGGCTTTGCAAAAGTCGCTCCAGAATGCCTTAAAACCGCCACCATCCATACACATATGATTCCATATAAAAAGTATGTAGGTTTTGCCTTGATGATAAAAAAGACCGATATTGAATTGAATGTTGCTTTTAAGAGGAATTTGCCTTGAAAAAAACTCTTTTTTAGCCTTTTCTAAATCCTCAACCTCTTTTGCAAAAACAAATTCATTAATATTGTAATCTGCAACTTTCCAATAGGGTGCGATTGGGTTTCTGATAACCTGCGAATGTAAGAAGGGTGCACTTTCAAGGGCGCAGACTGCAACATTTTTGAATGCCTCTTCGTCAACTATAAAGTCATAGTCCACTTCAAATCGTGCAAGTCTGTCCATATATTTTCTGCACATAAGATTGATTTTATCATACATCTCGCAGGGCAGAGTCTTTTTCAATAATTGGGGCTTCTGCTCTTTAAAAGCCATTAAATCCTTAATAACCTTTTCATCAGTAAGCCCTTTCTTTTTAAGAGCGAGGGCTTCTGCTTCGTAGTTTAATTTCATAATTAATCCTTTTCGATATGGTCAAAGAAGAAATCTCTCTTCTCATCAGTATCAATAACCTTAATGGGCTTAACCTGATTAAGGTTTGCGCCACGCTTTCTTAATACCTCACGGTAGTCGTCGTAAGTACCTTTCTTAAGAAAGAGAACCTCCGGATGACCTAATGCACCACTTTTGATAAGGGGCTCAACAGAAACGTTACCCTGGCAAAGCTTTTCTTCGAAAAGTGCGTTGTATGTAGCCTTTTTCTCGTCGGAAATATCTTCTGCCAGCTCAATAAACAGCTTGTAATGACCGGGTGATGTGCTTCTGTCGGCATAAATACTGTAGCCGATATATAAATCGCCTGACTCTTCGGACATATTGGCAACAATTTCATCAAAAGCCATTGAGCTTACCTTTTCACCGCTGATGTTTGCAATCTGATTAAGACGATAGCAGAAGGTGATTTTCGGAGACTGATTATAATAGCCTGTAACCTTGATAACATCCTGAATTCTGTAACGATAGAAGCCACTCATATTTGTGAGAATAATCTCATATTCCTTGCCGACCTCAAGGTCTTTGATGGTAAGCAGATTGTCATAATCTTCCTGGTCTATAGGACGGAATTCATAAAAGCCGTTCTGAGGAAGAATAACATATTCAAAGGAGTTGAATTCAAGGGGGATAGCCATAAATGCTTCTGTTGCAGTATAGCCCAGATAGTGCATGGGAATATCTTCACCAAGATATCTTCTCAATTTCTTTTGATAGAAGCTGAGGGAGCCTGTACCCATACCATACATCCAACCAACGTTGGGCCAGATACGAGGGATGATGGGGGATTCATCAAAGCCCTTTCTGAATTCTCTTCTTAATTCTTCTGCTCTCTTGGGGTTGGGCTTAAGCTTTTTGTTGTATTTCTCTCTGATATGGTCAGGCACAACAACGTTATCATTGATAATACCTTTTTCAATATCGTCGCAAAGCATTTCCCAGTTTTCTTCCATATAGAAAAACATTGATTCAAGGGTTGTGATGAATATTGTACCAAGATAGCTTACTTTTTTACTGGGAAGAGCAAAACGAAGCTTCATATAGTGCATATCCATATCAACACCGGGCTCGGGGAAAAGAACCTCTCTGGGTGATGTTGTAAATGCCTCAACAATAGGGCTTACATTCAGGAGGGGAATTGAGGAAAGGCAACTGATTGTACCGCCCTTAACCTTTCTGCAACCGATTTCTGCGGTTAAAAGACCCTTCTGAGCAGGTAAGGTTTTTCCCTGCTTTGCGAACCATTTAACAGCGCAGCCAACAGGAGCGGAGAAGCTGAAGCATTGGCAAACCCATTCTGCCCAGTATGAGAGGGGAACAAGCTTTTGCTTACCTGTACTGCCTGAGCTTTCAGTAAAACGGCGAACATACATATTTGTAATAAGACCCTTTTCACCGTCAGCCATTCTCCAAACGTAATCGTCATAGTCCGCATAAACAGAAAGGGGAACGATTTTCTGATAATCCTCAATGGATTTAACATCCTTGAAATTATGGAGCTTACCATATTCGGTTGTTTTATTTTTTCTCATAAGCCTTTTAACGCAGGTTTCCTGCATTTTATTAGCTCTTTTGGAGTAGATGAAAATTTTGATATGCTCGCATATACCAACGAAACCGCCCCAACCGGAAAGAAATTTGTCTAACATATAAACACCTCGAAATATTTTCTGTATTTAGTTTATCTCATATATAAATGTGATAGGAAATTGAAAAACTTGTTATCGTGTGGATTATATCTTACGGGAAAATCAAACCAGGTAACCTTTTTATGAATGCTCTTTTCGTGGGAAAAGGCATTGAAACCTGCTTTTCCGTGATATGAACCCATACCGCTTTCGCCAACGCCACCAAAACCGAAGCTGTTAAGGGCTATCTGCATAATTGTATCATTAACGCAACCGCCGCCAAACTGACATTTTTCAATAGTTCTGTCAATGCTCTTTTTATCTTCCGAGAAAATATATAAAGCAAGTGGTTTTGGCATATCTGCAAATAAGTTATAAAGCTCTTCGTATGTGTCAAATGTGAGTATGGGAAGAACAGGACCAAAAATTTCTTCTTTCATAACCTTGTCATCCCAGGTAACATTGTCCATAACAGTTGGTGCAATTTTAAGAGTAGTTATATCTCTTTCGCCACCGAAAGTAACCTTTCTTTCGTCAATTAAATTGCATATTCTGTTAAAATGCTTTTCATTTACGATTTTGCCGTATTCATTATTGTTGAGAATATCGTTACCAAATTGTTTTTCGATTTGTTTTTTTAGTTCAGCTATAAATTCATTTTTAACACTACTATGGCAGATAACATAGTCAGGTGCAACGCAGGTCTGACCGCAATTAAGGAATTTACCATAGGTGATTCTTTTTGCTGCCAATTTTACTTTTGCGGTTGAATCAACAATACAAGGATTTTTACCGCCAAGCTCCAGAACAACAGGTGTAAGAGTATCTGCCGCTTTATGAAGAATTTCTTTACCAACAGCCTGACTGCCTGTGAAGAAAATCATATCAAACTTCTGATTTAAAAGCTCCTTGTTTTCTTCTCTGCCACCTGTTACAACTGCAATATATTCAGGTGGGAAGCATTCCTCGATTATCTTTTTAATAATTTCACTCGTAGCAGGGGAATAAGCGCTTGGTTTAACAATAATTGTGTTACCTGCGGAAATAGCATCGGAAATGGGAGTCATTGTTAAAAGGAAGGGGTAATTCCAAGGGCTCATTATAAGCACGTTGCCATAAGGTGAAGCTTTTTTGTAAGCACTACCAATGCATTGACCGATAGGGGTATATACTCTGTGCTTTTTAGCATAAAGAGCGGTGTAGCGAATCATATAGTTCAGCTCCATAAGAACAAGCCCTGTTTCACACACAAAACCATCAAAATCGCTTTTGCCCAAATCTTTTTTTAGAGCTTCATTGATTTCTTTTTCATATTTCTGAATTGCTTTATAAAGCTTTAAAAGCATCTGAATACGGAATTTTACAGGCAAGGTTTTACCACTCCGGTAAAATTCCTTTTGCTTTTTCAGAATTTCTTCAATATTCAAAATATCACTTCCCCAAGTGTATTTTCTGTGGTTTACCATATATCGCACAATTATATAAATTATACTATATATAAATACAAGTTGCAACAACAAAATTAGCAAATAGCAAATAGCAATTAGCAAATAGGAAATAGCAAAAGGTGGAACTATAGCCGAAAAGAATTGAACACCGCACGGTTTCTTAAGGCAAATTTCCGCACTAACTGCGTCAAAAAGTTTGAAATACGACAGTATTCCTTCACTTTTTTCCTTGTTATTGCAAAAATTTCGCCTTAATAAACTGCTCGCACCTAAAATTCCAAAGATTTTGGTGCAGCAGGGTGTTTCTTCGGCGAAGATATACTGGCGTATATTAAGACGAAAAACGCCGTGATGTGCCGAAAGATTTGAATTTTAGGCGTACGGGGTTCAATTCTTTTCGGCTATAACAAACGAAATGTTTGAAATTCTACAAACAGAACAAATGAGCGGTTGTTTATTTGTGCATTTATACTAATTTTTTTAAGGGGACGAAAATAGGTTGACTTATTTTTTTAAAGTTATATAATACACACAGAACAAACGTTCGGTAAAATCGCAAAATTAAAATTTAAGGAGGAAGAATACACGCCCGTAAGGTACAGGCTTGCCTGTACCGCAGAATAACCAAAAAGGAGGAGTTTAGTGAAAGAAAAAAAGAGCTTTGTTATTTATTGTGATTGGGAAAGCACATTTAAAAAAATCGGTAAATATGAGGCAGGTGATTTAATTCAAGGTATATTCGAGTATATGAGGACTGGTGAAGCTCCTGAATTTGAGTCATTTACAACGGAAGCAGTTTTTACATTATTAGTTGAAACCTTTAAAAGAGACAGAGATAAGTATTATAAAATGTGTGAAAGGAATGCTAACAATATTAATAAAAGGTGGGAAGAAAAAAATAATGGTATAAATACAAAAAATACGAGTGGTAAAAATGGTATAAAACAAAATACCAAATATACCGATAATGATAATGATAATGATAATGATAATGATAATGATAATGATAATGATAATGATAATGAAAAAGAAAATGATATAAATAATATATCAACATCTTCATCACCTGCGGTGACGGATGGTAAGCCTTCAAGCACCTATTCTGATGATTTTTTAGAATTCTGGAGTGCATACCCTAAAAAGGTTGGCAAGGGGTCAGCGTATAAGATTTTCAATAAGCTTAAATTAACTAAAAAAGAAAAAAACGCTATTCTTACTGCTCTCATCTGGCAGAAGAAAAGCGACCAATGGGTAAGGGATAACGGTCAGTTTATACCATATCCTGCAACCTATCTTAACCAAAGGCGTTGGGAGGATGAGCCACAGAGTATATTCTGCGGTGATATAACCGACCCAGACCGATATAAAGAAGATGAAGAAGATTATTTTGATTTCAGGAGTGTATATGGAGAATAATAGTATTTGTTCAATTTGCGGAAAAGAGAAAGAAAGTCATTATAACGAATACGCTCAGCGAACATTTTATATTGAATGCGAATGTGAAAAGCAATTAAGGCTGAAGCAGGAAAAAGAAGCAAGAGATAAAGCTCTTAAGTTTTATTATAATAAAAGAATGAATGCAAGCCGCGTTCTGAAAAGAGAGGAATCAGCTTTGTTTTCCAATATGATTATTGATGAGCATAACCAAAAAGCAGTTGATGCCGCAAAATATATAACTGCATTAATGCTTAAGGGTGGCAGTGCTCAAGAAAAAAACGGTATGATTTTATCAGGTAGCAGAGGTAGCGGAAAAACTTATATTGCAGTTTCTGTGATTAATGAATATAACAGGGGTGAGCCCATAAATGAAAATTCAGTTATGGAGATAATTAAAGCCCATAACAACGGATTAAAAGATATCGACTTTGATATTGGTTCGAGATGCAGGTTTATTAAAGAAAGAGATGTTATAAATCTTTCAGATAAATATAATTACAGAGATAATATATCACCCTTAGATGAATTTAAAAATGCAAAAATTCTTGTTGTGGATGATGTTGGCTCTTCCTATGGTGACAGTAAAAAGATTGTGTCAGTTTTATTTGATTTGTTTGATTATCGCTACAGTCAACAGCTTTCAACAATAATTACAACTAACCTTTCAAAAGAGGAATTGCACGCGTATTTAGGGGAAAGAACCTTTGACAGACTTCGTTGCTGCTGCCATTACATAAAATTAGCTTCACCGAAAAGCAGGAGAAAATAAAAAAACAGATAGCTAACAGCTATCAGCTATCAGCTATCAGCTATCCGCTATAAATTATTTCATAAGTCCGTTTGCTACGCACCAATCGTGGAATGATTTAATGGAGCGAAGTCTTGCGGGTGAAAGGTGATGTGAGCCTCTTGTGTACCAATTGAAGCCTTCAACACCCTGAAGTCTGATAAGCTCTTTTGCACTTGCACAGAAGCCACTGTCAATAGCATTATCAAGAAGGATGATTTCGTTATAACGCTGTTCGGCAAGAGCCATATCACCGCTTACAAATGCCTCGTGGAATCTCTGGAAGAATGCACCACCGCAGGATGTGGGAGTAGCCATAACACCTCTTGCACCTGCAACATAAGAATCAAAAAGATAGGGCATATTTGCCTGAATGATTGTAGAATCACCTTTGTTTGCGATTTTGTCTTTAATCATTTCAAGAGAGCAGGTTGTATCTTTAATACCCCAGATAAGACCATCCTTTGTAAGCTCGCCATAAGCCTTACCGCTCATAAGGTGAGGCTGGAAGCCGGGGAATTCATAAAGGAAAACGGGGAGAGTAGTGCTTGAAGCTAATTCTCTGATGTATTCAACAAGCTTGTCATCGTCATCGCCCATTCCCTTTGTGGTAAGAACAAGTCCGTCAACACCTGTCTGCTCCATTTTCTTGATTTCTTCAAGGTTTTCTTCCTTTGTTGCTTCGATGTTTGCAGTTGCAACAACAGTTGTGTCACCCTTGTGCTTAACTGTAAGCTCAGCGAGTCTGAGTCTTTCTTCAAGAGTAAGCTCTTTCATTTCAGAGCTGCCGCAAACTGCAAAAAGGTGAGCAACACCTTGTGAAACCTGCCAATCAGCATATTCCTCGTATGTATTATAGTCAATTGTTCTGTCCTCAAAAAAAGGAGTGAGCATAAGTGAATAAATACCGTCTTTTGTTTCTCTTGTAAGCTTTGCCATTTTAAACGACTTCTTTCTTAAATGTATTTTTACAAGTTTTAATGTGGCATAAGGGCTATGCCGAAGCACAACCCTTATAACTTAATTTATATTATTGAACGTTTTTCTTAAGAGTAGCAAGTTCTTCTGCAAGAACAGCGGGAATCTTGTCACCGAATTTAGCATAGAATTCTTCAATACCCTTAGCATCTTCCTGCCAGAGTTCTTTTTCAACCTCGAGGATGCTTTCGAGAGATTCAAGAGATACTTCACCCTCAAGACCTTCGATGTTGATGTCTTTTGCATAGGGGATGTAACCGATTTCTGTATCCTTAGCATCTACCTTGCCTTCGCAACGGTTAATAATCCACTCAAGAACTCTGAGGTTGTCACCGAAGCCGGGCCACATGAAGTTGCCTTCGTCATCCTTACGGAACCAGTTAACGTTGAAGATTTTGGGAGCTTTATCGGGGTCAAGAGTTGCACCGATATCAATCCAATGCTGCCAGTAATCTGCCATATTGTAACCGCAGAAGGGAAGCATTGCCATGGGGTCACGACGAACAACGCCAACTGCACCTGCAGCTGCAGCAGTTGTTTCAGAAGCCATAATAGAACCAACGAATACACCGTGGTTCCAGTCACGTGACTGATAAACAAGGGGAGCAAGCTTTGCACGTCTGCCACCGAATACGATTGCTGAAATCGGAACACCATTGGGGTTCTCAAATTCGGAGCTGAGGCAAGGACAGTTAACAGCAGGAGCTGTGAAACGGCTGTTGGGATGTGCGCCTTTTTCTTCGCTTTCCTGACCATTCCAGGGGTTGCCCTTCCATTCAACTGCATTTGCGGGAGGATTCTTGTCAAGACCTTCCCACCAAACTGTGTTATCATCAAGGTTGTGAGCAACGTTTGTGAAGATTGTGCCCTTCTTTGTTGAAGCAAGAGCGTTGGGGTTGGATTTTACGTTAGTACCGGGAGCAACGCCAAAGAAACCGTTTTCGGGGTTGATAGCATAGAGTCTTCCGTCAGGACCCTTACGAATCCAGGAAATATCGTCACCAACGCACCATACCTTGTAGCCTTTTTCCTTGTAAAGCTCCGGAGGAATAAGCATAGCAAGGTTTGTTTTACCGCAAGCTGAGGGGAATGCTGCGCAGATATATTTAACCTCGCCCTGAGGATTTTCAATACCGAGGATGAGCATATGCTCTGCCTGCCAGCCTTCTTTCCAACCCTGGTAAGAAGCGATACGGAGTGCGAAGCATTTTTTACCGAGAAGAACGTTTCCGCCGTAACCGGAGTTAACGGAGATAATTGTGTTGTCCTGAGGGAACTGACAGATATATCTCTTTTCTTCATCAATATCGCAACGGCAGTGAAGACCGCGAACCCAGTCATTGCTGTCGCCAAGAACTTCGAGAACATCTTTACCAACTCTTGTCATAATAACCATGTTGAGAACAACATAGATAGAGTCAGTAAGCTCAATACCAACCTTTGCAAAGGGAGAGCCAACAGGACCCATTGAATAGGGGATTACATACATTGTTCTGCCCTTGTAGCTGTCACGAGCGATATCGTAAAGCATTTCATAAGCTTCAGCAGGGTCCATCCAGTTATTTGTGGGACCTGCTTCCTCTTTTGTGTTTGCACAGATGAAGGTTCTGCCTTCAACACGAGCAACGTCGTTAACCGCAGTTCTGTGAAGATAGCAGTCAGGGAGAAGCTCCTGATTAAGCTTGATGAGTTCACCTGTTGAGCAAGCTGTTGCTCTGAGTTCCTCAATCTGTTCTTTAGAGCCGTCAATCCAAACAATTTTGTCGGGCTTTACAAGATCAACCTTTTCGTCAATCCAAGCAAGGACGCTCTTGTTGTTTGTTAATGCTGACATATTACGACCTCCTGTAAATTAGTCAAAATTTAGTCCAAAATTACCTATTTTGTAATCTTAGTGATTATACTACATTTTGCGCACGATTTCAACAAAAAATACCAAATATTACCTCAAATCCAAATTTTTTATGTTTTCACCAATGTTTTACCAATATATTATATGCTTTTTTATATAAAAAACTCCCCGAATTAACGAGGAGTTAAAAATTTGATTATTTTACATATTTTTCAACAAAATTGAAAACGGCATCCCAATATAATTCGGGGTGAACAAGGTGTGCCTCTGCGTGCTCTGCATCAGGAATTGAAACCTTTTCCTTTTCGCAGGCAGCTGCGTTATAGTTAAGGTCAAGCATTCTGTAGGGAACAAATAAATCCTTTTCGCCATGCAGGAAAATTGTTGGTGTTTTGCTCTTTTTCAACTGCTCAACGCAGGAAGCTTTTTTGAAATCAAAGCCTGAAATAACATTTGTAACCATATTTGCCGCATAAAGAACAGGAAAAGCAGGTGTATGGTAGGTTTCCTTCATTTCGTTTTTGAATTCATCCCATACTGAAGAATAACCGCAGTCTGCAACGGCGCATTTAACATTGAAGGGTAAATCCTCACCCGTTGTCATCATTGTAGTTGCCGCACCCATTGATACGCCGTGGAGAACAATCTGAGGACTATTGTAAGTTTTTGATATGTACTGAATCCAGTCAATAATGTCAAGTCGGTCAAGCCAACCCATAGTAATTGAACGATGCTCGCTCATATCGTGACCACGAAGGCAGGGAAGAAGAACATTGTAGCCTCGTTTATGGTAATGAAGAGCATAACTGCCCATACCCTTGGGAGAGCTTGTGTAGCCGTGAATACAGATAAGCCATTTATCGCTTTCTTCATCTGCTTTGACAACAAGAGCGTGTATAGGCTCGTTTTTACGGTTTTTGATAACGATATGGTCATGCTCCTTAGAGTCAACCCAAGCATCGCCCTCAGCTCTCAAAAGTTCTTTTGGGGTTGTTTTGTCTGTGGGGGTTTTCTTTTCTTCAAGCTCTTTTTTGAAATCGCTTACCTTCTTTGAAGCTCTTGTGAGAACAAAGGTGTTCATAGCAAGACCCGAACCAAAGAAAACAGCACCTGCACCTAACAATGCTTTTGCAGATTTTTTCATTAATTCCACAACCTTTCGGTATTTTTCTTTATTATACTACAATCATTCCAAAAAATAAATACAATTTTTTGTTGTTTTATATTTTATATTCTGTTATAATCAAATAAATGTGAGTTGTGGTATTGAGAGTGAAAGGTATTGGAATATAAATTTTGAGGAATTTGTATCGGTTATAATCTTAAATTATGCTGACCGCAGGTCCCGACACTCCACACTCCTAACTCCTCACTCCTAACTTTTATAAATGAGGTTTTTTTATGTCAAAAGACTTAATGTTCAAAACATCCGCTTTTGGTGGGTTTAAAAAAGATGAGGTTATGGACTTTATTGAAAAGGTTCTTTCCGAAAAAAGCGCTCTTGAAAAACAGCTTGCAGCTAATTCCGCCAAAACTACTCAGCTTAACGGAGAAATTGCAGCTTTACAAGGTGAGCTTGCAGATATGGGTAAGCTTCGTTCAGATGTTGCAGAGCTTTCTGCAAAAATCAATGATTATGAGAGTGCTATTGACGATAAGGATACCCTCATCAATGAGCTTACAATAAAGCTTTCTGAGGCTCAGGCAAAGGCGTATGATGATGGTGAGATTAATGCTCTCAAGGCAGAAAATGAAAGGCTTCAGGCAGAGCTGAGCAAAAAGTCTGATATGGAGCGTCAGGTTGGTGCGGCAATGCTTGATGCGAGAGTTCATTCTGAAGAGCTCGTTGAACAGGCAAAGGAAAGAGCCAATGCAGTTACAAAGGCAGTTTATTCAGCAATTGGTGATACTGCTGTTAAAATTGACGACCTTTCGCAAGGTATCGGTGAAATTGCCCGTAATTTCACAAAATCCGTTGAAGAGGTTGAGCTTCGCATCAAGGCATTAACAGGTGATATGAGTAAAACCGCTCAGGCACTTATTGCTGAAAATGTTTTAACCGAGGAAATAAAAACAGAAACTATTGATTTGGCAAAGGAATACGATTTTTCTGCTCCTGTTGTTGATGAGGAAATCTCTTTTGACAGTAAAATCGGTGATGAGGATTATTAATGAGTGAATATTATCTGAACACCGAGAATATTAATGAATGGGTGGAAAATCTCGTGGCAGGTGACAGGGTGCTTTTATCCGGAACTGTATACACCGCCCGGGATGCTGCCCACAAAAGAATAAAGGAATTGCTTTCATCAGGTAATTCCTTGCCCTTTGAACTGAAAAATTCCGTTGTTTACTTTGCAGGGCCCACACCTGAAAAGGATGGTCTTGCCATTGGCAGTATCGGTCCCACAACCTCATCGAGAATGGATTGCTTTTCGCCTTTGATGATTTCTCTCGGTCAGAAGGCAATGATTGGAAAGGGTAACAGAAGCAAAGCAGTTGTTGATGCTATGAAGGAATACGGAGCAGTCTATTTTGCCGCTATCGGTGGTGCAGGGGCTCTCTATTCAAAATGCGTTGAGGAATGCAATGTTATAGCCTTTGATGACTTAGGCTGTGAGTCTGTTAAAAAATTGAAAATTAAAGATTTTCCGCTTTTGGTTGCAATTGATAGTAAGGGTAACAGTTTATATTAAATGAGGTGCGTTTGAAAAAATCCTACGATTATTTCAAGACGTTGAAATTATTATCGGAAGATATTTTGATAATTTATCAAAAAGCACTTTTAAATGAAGATTTTTCTGCCAAAAGAATTACATTCTTTGCGGAAAAAAGTGAACTTATAAAAAATTTGCAAAATGAATTTATTACTCCGCTTGAACGGGGTGATATTTTCTTGTTACAGGAAAATATCACAGAAGAATTGAATTCGGTTTTTACGCTTCAAGAGTGTTTGAATTTAATTAATAGTAATGATTTTGAAGAATTAAAGGGTTTCTGTAAATCCTTAAAAATACAAAACCTTATTTTTTCCGATTTAAAAAATTATAAAAGCAATTTAAAGCTATTTGAACAATGCTCAGAAGAAATCAAGTATCTCAATTCAGAAAAAAGGAACATCGAAAAGAAAATTCTTGATTCATTGAAATGTAAAAGAGAACAACCTTTGATTAAATATTCAGTTTATTCTTCTTTTCTCAATTTAAACAGAAAAATATATAAAACAGTTTTACAAATCGAAAGAATTTTAATAGATAACAGTTAGGTGAATTATGGACTTTTATTCATTAAGAAAAAATTTAATTAAAAAAGAATTTACAAGAATGAATGATATGCAGAAAAGCGCCGTTTTTAATGTGAACGGTGCAGTTCTCATTTTAGCAGGTGCAGGTAGCGGTAAAACAACCGTTCTTGTTAATCGTATTGCTTATCTTATAAAATACGGTAATGCTTATCATTCTGAATTTTCATACAGAGTGCCCACAGAAGAGGATACTGCAATTCTCCGTAATTACATAGAAAATGGTGGTGAGCTTCCCGATAGAGTACAAGCTCTTTTAAGCGTGGATGCTCCTCAGCCCTGGCAGATTCTTGCAATTACATTCACAAATAAAGCCGCAAACGAGCTTAAAAGCCGTCTTGAAGCTATGTTAGGTGAAAAGGGTAATGATGTTTGGGCAAGTACCTTCCATTCCTGCTGTGTTCGTATATTGCGCCGTGACAGTGAAAGAATAGGCTTTTCAAAGCATTTCACAATTTACGATACCGATGACTCAAAAAGAGTTATGAAAGAGGTTCTTCGTGTACTTGATATTGATGAAAAGCGTTTGCCTGTTAAATATGTTCTTAATGAAATAAGCAGGGCAAAGGATTCCTTAATGACTCCTGCGGATTATACTGCAAGTGCAGGGTATGACACCAATAAAAAGCTTATTGGACAAGCCTTTGAAAAATACGAGGAAATGCTCAAAAAAGCTGATGCTATGGACTTTGATGATATAATTGTCAATACAGTTAAGCTTTTAAAAGAAAATCCCGATGTTTTAGAATATTATCAACGCCGTTTTAGATATGTTATGGTGGACGAGTATCAGGACACTAACCACGCTCAATATATTCTCACATCTTTACTTGCCAATGGTTACAGAAATATCTGCGTTGTTGGTGATGATGACCAGAGTATTTATAAATTCCGTGGTGCGACAATTGAGAATATTCTTTCCTTCGAAAATCAGTATGAGGATACTGCTGTTATACGCCTTGAACAGAATTACCGTTCAACATCAGTTATTCTTGATGCCGCTAATGCGGTCATTAAAAATAACAAGGGAAGAAAGGGTAAAACCCTCTGGACTGAAAAAGATGGTGGCGACAAAATTAAGGTGAGAATCCTTACTGACGAGCGTGATGAAGGTAGATATGTTGCCGATGAAATTCTTAATGCAGTAGCTCTTGGCAGAAAGTTCTCTGACTTTGCAATTCTTTACAGAACCAATGCCCAGTCAAGCAGTATCGAGCGTGCTCTCGTTTATAATGCAGTGCCTTATAAGGTTATCGGTGGTCATCGATTCTATGACCGTAAGGAAGTTAAAGATATTCTTGCATATCTTTCGGTTATTGCAAATCCATCTGATACAGTTCGCTTAAGAAGAATTATTAACGAACCCAAAAGAGGAATTGGTGAAACAACAATTAACAATGCCGCTTCAATTGCAGATGGCTTGGGAACAACTTTTTATAATGTTATTCAGAATGCCAATGATTACCCAATGCTTTCAAGGGCTGCAGGTAAATTGATTGATTTTACTAATCTTTTAAATTCCCTTGCCCTTTCTCTTGAAGAAAAATCAATTCAGGATTTCTTTGATGATGTAATTACCAAAACAGGCTATTATGCTTCACTTGATTCAGATAAAGAAACTGCAGAAGAGCGCAAGGCGAACGTTATGGAGGTTCTTGCTAACCTTGTTCGCTATATGGAAGATAATGAGGGTGGCACTCTCACAGGCTTTCTTGAAGAGGTTGCGCTTATGACAGACCTTGATAACTATAATACAGAAGCTGAATCAACTGTTATGATGACTCTTCACTCTGCAAAGGGTCTTGAATTTCCCGTTGTTTTCATTGTGGGAATGGAAGAGGGACTTTTCCCGGGAAATCAGGTTATGTATGACCCGAGCGAGCTTGAAGAAGAGCGCAGACTTTGTTATGTTGGTATTACCCGTGCAAAAGAAAAGCTTTATATAACAAATGCAAGGTCGAGAATGTTATTTGGTAACACCAGCTTCACAAGGCCCTCACGCTTTCTTTCTGAAATACCTGATGAACTTACCGACTTTGAGCGTAACGCGCCTCAGCAGACCTTCTACGGCGGTTATTCGGGAGTTTCCTATGGTGGTGGCAGTAGCTCCTCTTATAGTGGCGGAACAAAGATGTTTTCCCGGGAAAACTCTTATTCCAAGCCAACCTCATCTGCACCGAAGAACAAAGCAAGTGGCTTTGCAAACGGTGGCTTCAGCTCTGCACCAAAGAAGACTGCAACCGATAATGTGACACTTGACTTTAAGGTTGGTGACACAGTTGAGCATAAAACCTTTGGTAAGGGTATGATTGTCAGTGCAAAGGCAGTTGGTGGCGATATGCTCCTTGAAATAGCATTTGATAATTGCGGAACAAAAAAGGTTATGGCAAAAATGGCGAAATTAACTAAGTGCTAAGTGCAAAACGCAAAGCGCAAAGTGAA
>JAZMZY010000074.1:0-60307 GCA_045586265.1 Acutalibacteraceae bacterium | reverse complement strand
ACCCCTCAAGGACTATGAGGTTGATAGGCTGCGTGTGTAAGCATGGTGACATGTTCAGCTAAGCAGTACTAATAGGTCGAGGGCTTGACCATTTCGTTTGTTTCGACTAGCTTTCTCTTTATTCAGTTTTCAGGGTATATTACCTTGCAGGACTTATTCGCACCTTTAGCTCAGTTGGTAGAGCACCTGACTCTTAATCAGGGTGTCCAGGGTTCGAGTCCCTGAAGGTGCACCATATTCCTGTTCTGATCCACGAGATATGTGGCCCGTTGGTCAAGTGGCCTAAGACTCCGGCCTCTCACGCCGGCAACACGAGTTCGAATCTCGTACGGGTCACCATTTTTTAGGTATAAACGGTCTTAAAGCTGTTTATAATATATTAGTCGGTGTTGATGGCGTTGAGGGTCCACCCGTTCCCATCCCGAACACGGTAGTTAAGCTCAACAGCGCCGAAGATACTTGGTGGGAAGCCGCCTGGGAAAATAGGGCGATGCCGACATAAAATGCCTTAATAGCTCAGTCGGTAGAGCACTCGGCTGTTAACCGAGTTGTCGTAGGTTCGAGTCCTACTTGAGGCGCCAAAAATAAAGGATACCATTCGGTATCCTTTATTTTTTTACTCTTCAGAAGAAATCAAATTTACGACAATTTGTTTACAACAGACGAGTCCGGCTGTTAACTGCTCGAAGCCTTGCCGCTGCCGGTGGCAGATGCAGGCAAGGATTCGAGAGGAAGAAATAGGGAGAGTTGCGAGTGAATAGCGAAGCAAATCGACCATATTTCTGACCGTGGTTGTCGTAGGTTTTATATTTTCATTAGTACTTTGATAATTCTTCCGACAACTCCTCAATATTATCATAAAGCCAATTCAAAAAGTTATTTATGAGCGTAGCAATGTCTTTATAACTGTCAGGAATATCCATAAGTTCATCAGGACGATAATTACACATACAATGCCAGTAATACAGAACATAAGGCATTGCTTTTATGTCATACTCGGTTAATGGGAACTTTTCTGTGAATTGCCTGATATACTTTTTCAGCTCGTCGGCATCAATTTTTCCTTCAGCGCAGGTAGGGCTCGAAAAGACATAAGATGTTATAACATCCAAACAAATTGGCAATCTACAAGCTGAACTCCAATCAACAACTGTAAAATCATTGTTATGTATGATTGCCTGACCTATGTGATAATCACCGTGCGAATTGGCATAAGTCAGCTTATTAGTATCAATATGGAATTTTGAAATTCTCTTGAGATGACGGATTTGTTCTTCCCAAACAGGTATAATATCCACATCTTTTGCTCTCTTGGCTCTGCCAAGCTCTTTTTTATATTGCCACAATTTTCTGCGAACTGTTTTGATAGTAAAGAACTCTTTGCCGAATTGTAACGATAATCCCTCATAATCTTTCAACAACAATGCTGTTTGTCCAAGAAAATCTGCTGATTCGAGGATAAACCAATCAGGTGCAGTATTCACCGATAGTGATTCACCCTCAATAAACTGTTGAACAGTAAACTGAAACTCAGGTGTTTTTACTACATAAGTATCTTCTTTGCTTTTCAAAAATTTTGCAACTTTATGTCCGTGATTATAAAGATATTCAGTAAGCTCACCTTCATTTTTTACATTTTCCATATACAAAGGCAAAACCTTAACTATGTATTTACCGACATCTGTGTTAATTAAATAAAGCTCAGTGCCAAAATGCTTATCAAGAAGCTTTATGTCAGACACTTTTAAATCAAAATTATTTTCTATTATATTTTTATTCACTGTTATTCCTCCAAATATTTATGTTGATAATATCTGAAAATGGGCGCAAAAACGCCGTAGAAAGCAACCCTCATTAGTGGGTACTTCCTACGGCTGATTTTAGGCATAAAAATAACACACCCTAAAGTGTGCTACAACCGAAAGTTATAGTATTCACGAAAGGTTACTTTAAAACGGCACAACAACACAGAGGCCTGTGCCTCAATCATCGATTGCACCACATATTCAGTTCAAGATGCGATTACCTCATAAAAAACTTTCATACAATTGTTCTCCTTTCGGTATCTGCTTTTGCAGATTTATTAAATATAGCATATCATAGTTAGAACCTCAAAACAAGCCTTTTTATCTCTGACACGAAAAGTATCACATTTGATACGCAAAAATCCTTTATTAGCAGGCTTTTTTCTGTTATTTTTGAGTTAGCAAATAAAAACAGAAAGGAAAACAAAATGAAAGTTAAAGGAAAAAAGAAGCTTATATTAGGTATAACGAATATAAGTGTATTTGCATTATGGACAGTATTAATTCAGACAATAGATGTAAAGTCTGTTGGCGTTAACGGAACAGAAATAGGCTTCGCATCAATAAACACTTGGTTTCACTCCTTAACGGGTGTTAATATGAAGCTATATAATATTACCGATTGGCTGGGTCTTGTACCTATATTTATCTGTATATTTTTCGGATTTATTGGTTTAATACAGTTAATAAAAAGAAAAAGCCTTTTAAAAGTTGATTTTGACATTATAGCTTTAGGCATATATTATGTTATAGTAATAGCAGGGTATCTTATTTTTGAAAAGATACCAATAAATTACAGACCTATTCTTATTAATGGATTTCTTGAAGCATCTTACCCATCATCAACAACGCTATTAGTTTTATCTGTTATGCCAACTCTCGATTTTCAGGCAAATCGCAGATTGAAAAAAGCTCCAATAAAAAGAATAATAGAAACTATAACCGTAATATTTGCCATATTTATGGTGATCGGAAGATTGGTTTCGGGCGTCCATTGGTTAACGGATATAGTCGGTTCTGTACTTTTGAGTGTAGGATTATTTTATATTTATAAAGGAATAGTATTATGGAATTCGGCGAAAAATTGCAGGAATTAAGGAAAAATAAAGGTCTGACACAAGAGGAGCTTGCAGAAATTTTATATATTTCTCGAACTGCTGTTTCAAAATGGGAGTCGGGGAGAGGTTACCCGAATATTGAGTCTTTAAAGGAAATATCAAAATTCTTTGAGGTTTCCATTGATGATTTGCTATCAGGAGAAAAGCTTATTGATATTGCTGAAAAAGAAAATAAATCGAATATAAGAAATATATGTGATTTATTATTCGGAATTGTAGATTTGTTTTCTTTTATTCTTGTTGTTTTACCTCTTTATCCCAACACAATTGATAGCTTTGTTTACTCAGTAAGTTTATTAAATTATACTCAGACCTCGTCAATAAATCTGGTTTTTTATTGGATTATGTTCTGTTCTCTTTTTGCAGTTGGTATTATCAAAATTATACTTACAAAAACAAAAGCAGAGAAGGGCAATAAAGCTTTAATGGAGGTTTCAATTGCTTTAAACATTTTTATTGTGTTTTTTCTTGCTTTGACAAGAGAAGCTTATGCGGTAGTTATTGCGTTTTTATTGTTGGTAGTAAAGGGTGGAACACTCTTGAAATATAGCAAAAGCAGATAAACAAATGTTAATTATTATTTCTAATTAAATTCTACCCCGATTTTCTTGCAAAAATAACGAAAATCAGTACAATAGTTGTAGAGGTGATTGCCGTGAATATGTATAAATTCGGAAACTACATCTGCAAATTGCGAGAAAACAAAAACCTTACCCAAACCGAGCTTGCAAAGGTTTTAGAGGTTTCTGATAAATCAATATCTAAATGGGAAAACGGACAGGCTTTTCCCAGAATTGAAACCTTTGAAAAGTTGGCAATTGCCCTTGATACTACAGTTGAAGATATTTTCTCCGCAAGTAAGGACGGAGTGAAACGAATTTGCATCGTAAACAGTTTCTGTATGGAAATGAAAATTGATGTAAACGGCAAATCACATTTAATTGAATATGACGAAAGCAAATGGATTGAAATTGAAGATATAGCGGATTCAGTCACTCTTAAAATTACAGGCGAAATTTTAAGAGAAGACGATTTTGAAGATTTAATGAGCGATAAGCCTGATTTGAAAGAAAAAATAGCCGTGAAGTTATTTAAAAAAGCGACAAATGAGATTCTGGATTTGTTTTTGCAGGTTGACTGTACCTATAAAATTTCAAATATTACATCGGATTCAGTTATTACCATTGAGCTTGATATGTTTGATTTGGGCGACAAAACCTTAATTTATCAAAACTTTGAAATTAGCTATCCTAAAGTTGTTTGCGATGAAAATATAAAAACAGAACTTGTTTATGCCAAAGGGAAAGACAGTAAAGAAATAATCAAAAAATATAAAAAATTAGGTCTTGCATCCGATTTAGGAATGGATTTTATTGATATGATAATAGCATATCCGTTAAGAGGCTTATATTTTAAGCATCTATGTAAACCTCATATTTTGAAAAAGAATATTTTAAATGCAGAATATTATAAAGAAAAAACAGAAAAGCGAAATAAAGGTAAAAAATTAGGCTGCTTTAGCGGATGTCTTGTTTCTGTTCCGTTGATTTTGGTGTTTGCGTTAATATGGACGGTTATAGAGGGTGTTTTATTCGTGGATTCTAATCAACCATATTTACTTTCACCCGACTATTCAACTATTACATATTATAACGATGTTTATATTCGTATTGACAAATTACCCGAGGATGCTAAACCGGTTGAATTTTTGGGTGCAGCAATATGGGAAGATATACGAACAGACGGACTTTCAAATCTCGACCAAGCAATTGAAGATAATAAGGTGCAATTGTTCGAAGATGACGAAGGCAACCAATATCTCTGGCTTGTAGAAAATTATACAGACGAAATCCTTGGTGAAGGGGATAATGGCGAAGATAAAGAATATGATGATTTTGATGAACATATTGTGTATGTTTGTGAAAATCAGGAATAGCACAAAGCACACTCACACTCGGGTGTGCTTTTTCCATTTCCCCACAGAATTTATTGAAAATATATAAATGGTATGTTAATATAATTTATAAGCAGGTGATATGATGAAAAAAGCAAAAATTATCATTTTAGCAGGGCAATCCAATGCAGTTGGCGTTGGTCATGTTAAATATCTTGAAAGACATTTCAGCAAAGAGAAGGTTGAAGAATTTAAACGGGGCTATGACGGAATTTTAATGAATTATTATTCCCACGATATGAAAAGTGATGACTTTGTTAAAACAACTCTTAATTGTGCCGAAAAAGGAAAGGACTCTTTTGGTCCTGAGGTTGGAATTGCCGATTATTTAAGTGAAAAACACCCTGATGAGAAAATTTTTATTGTAAAATGTGCAGTTGGCGGAACAAATATCTTTCACGATTGGTTACCGCCCTCTTGTAAAGGTGAGTATCAAAAAGAATCATTTGGTTTTGGTGATACTGAAAGCGAATTTTATCGAAAAGGCGGTTGGCTTTTTAATGAGCTTATAAAAGTTCTTGGCGAAAGCATCTCTATTTTAGAAAAACAAGGGTATGAGCCTGGAATTTGCGCTTTTTGTTGGATGCAGGGCGAAAGCGATGCTTTTGAAATTGAAACTGTTGAAAAATACGGAGAGCGATATGAAAATTTATTGAAAGATTTGAACGATGCTTTTGGAGAATATTTGGAAAACTGCGTGTATATAGATGCAGGAATTTCTGAAATCTGGCCATATTATCGTGAAATAAATGCTTGGAAAAAACAACACGCAAATAAAACACCCAATAGCTTTTTTATTGACACAATAGCAGAGGGGCTTACTACCTCAAAAGAACCTGAACCCGAGGTGGATATAGCTCATTATGATTCGGATTGTACTATTAAATTAGGTTATTTGTTTGCAGAAAAAATAGAATTATAAGGTGTTTACTATGTTTGCTAAAATTTATGATACAGAAATAAAAATTGATTATAAGCAGGTTGACGGTTTTAACAGATATCTTGATGATATTATGCTTGAATATCAGCAGAGTATGGAAGAGGGGCTTGATATTGAAAAGCATAAGCCTTTATTTGAAGCTGTTGCAGCTATGAAAAATGATGTCAGCAAGGCAAAAATGTGCGATGCAATTTATGAGTTGGTTATCAATTCAAAAATCCGCCCTGATTATAAATATGATGAGCCAAATAAATTAGAGGAAATCAAGGCATTGAGAAAGCCCTATGCTTATAATTCGGCTATGCCTGATGAAGAAGCTTTAAGAAATAAAATTCTCGGTGCCTGGACGGGCAGAGCCTGCGGTTGCCTTTTGGGAAAGCCGGTTGAGGGCATAAGAAGCAACGAGCTTATTCCTTTTCTTAAGGAAACGGGAAATTATCCTATGCACCGCTATATTCTTTCAACTGATATAACCGATGAGGTTTGTTCAAATTATAAATTTTCATTTATGAATAAGCCATACGGTGATAATGTTGACGGAATGCCCGTTGATGATGACACAAACTACGTTGTTATGGCTCAGCAGATTATTGAGCAGTTTGATAAGGATTTTGAGCCTGAGGATGTTGCAAATGCCTGGCTTCGGTATCAATCGGTTTATTCCTATTTCACAGCGGAAAGAATTGCATACATAAATTTCCTTAACTGCATTGAGCCCCCTGCATCTGCAATGTATAAAAATGTTTGCAGAGAGTGGATTGGTGCACAGATAAGAGGGGATTACTTCGGATATATTTGTCCGGGTGAGCCTGAGAAAGCGGCAGAAATGGCGTATAATGATGCTTGTATTTCTCATATCAAAAACGGAATTTACGGTGAAATGCTTGCTTCTGCAATGATAGCAATTGCCGCAGTAAATGATAATATTGACGATATTATTTTAGGTGGTCTGGCAGAAATACCTGCTTCTTCAAGGCTTTATGAGGCAGTTATGAAAATCTATGAGAATTACAAAAACGGTGCAACCCTCGAAGAAGTATTCAAATATATTCATAGTCAATATGATGAGCATACCGACCACGGCTGGTGCCATACAATTTCAAATGCGATGATTGTTGCAGCAGCTCTTCTTTATGGTGAGGGGGATTTCGGTAAATCAATCTGCATTGCAGTTGGCTTTGCCTTTGATACAGATTGCAACGGTGCAACCGTGGGTTCAATTTTAGGTATGTGTGGTGGAATTGACTGCATAGACGATTATTGGAAAAAGCCGATAAACAACAAAATCCATACCTCGCTTTTTGGTATTGAAATGGTTGATATTGAAAAAGCGGTTGATAAAACAATTGAGCATATAGAAAAATAATAATGAAGGATAAAAAGAAAGTTATAATTATAGTGCTTACAGGCATTGCCATACTTGTTGCGGGGATTGTTTGCAAGCAGGAATTTTTCCTGATGATACCCTTGTTTGTTTCCCTTTTTGTTATGTCCTTTCAGTCAGAAGCAAACAGAATGGGACCATTAATAGGTTCAATAAATTCACTAATTTATACGGCGGCATATATTTATATGGGTGTTTATGCTTCTGCCGCGTCTGCGATACTTTTCAGCTTTCCTATTCAGCTAATGACATTTTTCCGTTGGAAGAAAAACGCCTATAAAAAAACAAAAACGGTTGTTTTTAGGAAAATGACAACTAAAATGAGGGTGTTATGGAGCGTTGCTTTCCTTGTTGCCTGGGGAGTAATAGCCGTAATATTCAAGCATCTTGATTATGAGTATGCGGTTTTAGATAGCTGCACATTGCTTTTCGGATTTGTTATACCAGTTCTCACAATGCTTGCTTACATTGAATATACATATCTCTGGATTGTTCAATGTGTTCTTGGTGTGTTTTTAAATATTCAGATGGTTGTAAATGACCCGAAGGAAACAACATACCTTATATATGGGGTTTACGCTCTTTACTGCGTAATCGGTGCATTTATAAGTGTTCAGAAATTTTATAAGGAACAGCAGGAAGTATCGGTTAAATGAGGTGAGTTTATGGGATTTTGGTTTTTTATGCTAATAATGATTTTGTTAATTCCTGCGGTTATGATTATTTTCGGTAAATATTTTGTTAAAAAAGCACCGGAAAATATAAACTATTTTTTTGGTTACAGAACAACCCTTTCTATGAAAAGTAAAGAAACATGGGAATTCGCTCATAATCATATAGGAAACATATGGTATAAGTGGGGTTTGATTTTATTACCTTTTTCAGTTTTAGTATTAGTAGTGGTAATGGGTAATGATGAAGATACAATAGGTGTGGTTGGAACGGCGATTACCATAGTACAGCTTTTACCTATTTTCGCTTCAATTGTTATAACAGAAAAAGAATTGAAAAAGAATTTTGATGAAGAGGGAAACAGAAAAAATGGAAAATCTGAAAAATGAAGATTTATTGGAAATAATTTTTATCCGCCACGCAGAAACCAATTATACGGATATAGGCGACAGAGATAATTGTGACGGTGAGCTTACACCTTTTGGTGAAAAGCAATGTGATATTCTTGGAGAAAAGCTTAAGGATGTAGAGATAGACGGTTTTATTTCAAGCTCTCTTCTTCGTGCATTCAAAACTGCAACAGGT
Source organism: Acutalibacteraceae bacterium (assembly GCA_045586265.1). Classification (GTDB taxonomy): domain Bacteria; phylum Bacillota; class Clostridia; order Oscillospirales; family Acutalibacteraceae; genus DTU089. The sequence continues at coordinate 51,849 of JAZMZY010000074.1, read as the reverse complement.
GTTTGCAAGGCGAAAGGGAATAACCCTGTTTTACATATCTGCCCCGAGCTTATCGAATGTGGTTGTACTCCCGGTTATTTCGGTTGCAGTGAGAAATATCTTCAGAAATACTATAAAAACACAAAAATGTGTGAAAAGCTTTTCGGAACAAAGGAATATGAATTCGGTTGCGAAGCGGTTGAAGATAATAATCTTCGCGCGCAAAAGGTGATAGATTACATAAAAGAAAACTACACATACGGAAACAGAGTTGCGGTTTTTAGTCACCACGGTATGCTTGAATATCTTATTCCAACCGCTTTAGGAATTGAAACCCGAAAATTCTTCTTTTCTCTTGATAATATTTCAATGACAGTTGTTCAATATACCCGAGATGGTGCTTGCATATTAAAAGAAGTCAATAAATAAAAAAGAATGGCTACCTGTTCAGAAAAGAGCAGGTAGCCAAAACTGTTATTTATGATTTTTTATGTAGTATTTGTAGAATTTAACGCAATCTGCAACCTCTTTAACGCCGATGCTTTCGTTAGCGGCGTGCATTGCTGCAAGCTGTTCATTACTCATTTTGATGGGACAGAAGCGTAAGCAGTTATCTGCAACTGCTTCGTAGTGACGGCAGTCTGTGCCGCCTGTCATAAGGTAGGGGATAACGCCTGCATCGGGGTAGCATTCGTTAAGGCATTTTTTAAGATAGCCGAATTCCTCGCCCTTATAGTCAACGGTGTTTGAAGCATTTCTTGCGTGAATAATTTCAAATTCAAGGTCATATTTATCTGCATATTTTTTGAGAACTGCAAGAGATTCCTCAACATTCTGATGGGGTGATGTTCTAAGGTTGCAAACAACATAAGCCTCTGAGGGAATAACATTAGGAGTCTGAGAGCCTTCAGCCATTGTGCAACAGAAGGTTGTTTTAACAAAGGCGTTGCACATTGGTGAAACCAAGGGAAGAACTTTAGTGAGAAGACCTTTGAAAAGCCACATATTGCCGAGAACCATTCTGAGAGGGAAGCCAAGATAGGGTGCGGCTTCTGTGAGCATAGCATAAACTGCGCCTGAAATTTCTGCCTTGAAGGGCTTATCCTTTTCAACATCTGCAACAAACTTTGCAAGTCTTGCCATTGGTGTATTGCTCTTAGGTGTTGAGGAGTGACCGCCCTTGCCTTTAGCAATAACCTTAAGGTCGATATAACCTTTTTCGAGAAGACCTATTGCAGCACACCAGCCATTCATTGTGGGAAGCTGGTCCTTAAGAATAGCACCGCCCTCATCCATTGCAACATCAAGGTGAACACCTTTTTCTTTTAAGTAGTTAACAAGCTTGGGTGCACCGTCGCCTGAAATTTCTTCATCGACTGCAGTTGCAAGGTAAATGTCGCAGGGAGGCTCATAGCCCTCTGCAAGCAACTCTTCAATAGCCTGGAATTCTGAAAATACAGTTGATTTGCAGTCCATAGCACCTCTGCCGTGAATATTACCGTCTGCAATTTCGCCTGAGAAGGGGTCTTTTTCCCAATTGGGCTCGTCAGCTGTAACAACATCCTGATGACCCATAAGAAGAATACCGTTTCTTTTAGGGTCTTTACCGGGCCAACGGAAAAGAAGGTTGCCTTCAATTTCTGTGCATTCAAGCTTTGAGAAAACAAGGGGGAAGTTAGCCTTCATAACCTCGTGAAGCTTATAAAACTGAGTTAAATCTGTGTTTCCTCTTAAAGAAACAGTCGGAACCTTAACCATTTCGGAAAGCTTCTTAGCATAATCGTTTGCTTCATCCTCGGTGGGATTAATGGCGGGAGCGTTTGTGTTGGGCTTTGCTTTGATTTTAACAGCTTTTATGGCAGCAATTGCAATTAAAAGCACTAAAATTGCCACAATAGCCAGCAGTGCATAACCGATGTATTCCATTCTATCAAATCCTTTCACACACTATGGAACAATTATACTACTAATTTTTTAATAAGTAAATAAAACTGAAGAATAAATCCGATTTTCTTGACAAAATATGTAAGTTTAGTGTAGGATTAACATAGTAATTTTGAAAGGAATGGAAATATGAAAAAATTATTATCAGTTTTATTGGCAATTGTAATGATTTTCACAATTACAGTACCTGCTTTTGCAGCTCAGGAAACTGCTTCTGCAAATTATGACTGTAACCCCGTTATAATTGTAAGAGGTATTGATTTTGCAGGTCTTACTTATGAGAATGGCGAAAAGGCACTCAATGTAAGCGCAGGCACAATTTTTTCTGCTTTGATGAACGGCTTTTTTGGTATGCTTAAATTAAAGGATGCTCAGTCAGTTCTTGATGGCGCGTTTTTAGCGGCAAAAGAAATTTTTGACCCTATTTCCTGCGATGAAGAGGGTAACTCAAAGTATGATAATGTTTCTATGAAGCAGTATCCCTTATCAATGGATAATTACCCGGAGCTTGTTGCATCTCTTCCTGATGGAGCAGAAGAGGGTATTGTTAAAACTGCAATTGAAAAATATGGTGCAGAAAACACATATTTCTTCACTTATGACTGGAGAAAGACTCCCGAGCAGATAGCAGACGAGCTTCACAGCTTTGTTGAAACTGCAAAAAGAAGCAGTGGTAAAGATAAGGTGAATATTATATGTGCTTCTATGGGCGGTATGGTAACAACAGCATATTTCTACTACTACGGAGCAGATAATGTTGAATCTGCAGTTTTCCTTTCAGGCGCACAGAACGGAACCTATGTTTGTGGTGATGCTCTTAACGGCAGAATCGTTTTTGATGGTGATGTGCTTATTAAATTTATAAATGCCGCAGCTGATGATAATTTCTTCCTCAAGGTATTCCTCAGTGTGTTCGATATGCTTGGTGCAGTTGATTTTATTGTGGATGTTGCAAACGAAATGGTTTCCGAGAGCTTCGACAGAGGCAACGACTTAATGCTTCGAGATAGCCTTGGTGCTTTCTGTGGCTTCTGGGCTCTTTGTCCTGATGTGGATTTTGAAAGCGGATTTGAAAATATCTTTGGCGGTCACGAGGAAGAGTACCCTGTTCTTGTTGAGAAAATTAACGGCGTAAAGGAATTTGTTTTCAGCACAGAAGAAACTCTTAGCGGTGCAATGGAAGATGGTGTTAAGATTTCATTTGTTTCAAACTATAACTCAGGTCTTGTTCCTGTTTATGAAAAGGCAAACCTTAATGGTGATAATGTTCTTGAAGCAGAGCTCACCTCAAACTTTGCAACAATTGCACCCTTGGGTGAAACTCTTTCAAAGGATTATATCGAAAGCGCAGATCCCAAATACATTTCTCCTGATAATGTAATTGATGCTTCAACAGCAGTTTTCAAGGATAATACTTGGTTTGTTAAGGATGCGCCTCATGTTGCGGCGGATTATAACACAGGCTTCAGTGAATTTACCTTTACTCTTCTTGAAAGCGAAACCCAACCTACAATTGAAACTTTTGAGAAATATCCTCAGTTTATGATTGCAGATGAATTCCTTTCCGTTTCACCTCTCAAATAATAAAGGAAATATACATTTATGGAAATTTTATCTTACATATTAAGCCTTTTAGGTCTTGCATCAATGGTTACAGCCTCCCTTATAAAAGGCGAAAAAATGAAGAAAATACTTTTCTTTGTTTTCTGTGCTAATGCACTTATTGCAACAAGCTATCTTGTTGGTGGTAGTGGTCTGAATGGTGCAGCGTCCTGTTATATAGGTGCAATTCAGTCAATAATCAACTACTTCTTCGATTCAAAGAACAAACCCTTGCCTAAGTGGTTGATTGCAATATATGCTCTTGCTTTTATTGTTTGCAACCTTGTTGTTGGTGGCTTTAATCCTCTTGGTATTCTCGCAATAGTTGCTTCCCTTACATTTATTATGTGTATCGGTCAGTCAAGTGGTGCAAAATACAGATTCTGGACAATTATCAATATCGGTTTATGGTGCCTGTACGACATTCTTTCAGAATCTTACAGTGCTCTCATAACTCACGTAGTTCTTCTTGTGTTTACAATTGTTGGTATGATTGTTCACGATAGAAAAAAACAAAAATAATATATATAAATTAGGAAAGGTTGTTTTTTATGCAGAAAAAAATTGAAAACATCATCAACCTTATTAAAGAAAAAGGCATTAAAATGGTCGACTTTAAAATGGTTGATATCAACGGTCAGTACCGCCACGTAACAATTCCTGCAGAGAATTTTTCTGAGGATACAATGAAAAGCGGTATAGGCTTTGATGCTTCAAACTACGGTTATGCAGTTGTTGAAAAGAGCGATATGGTGTTCATTCCCGACCCCGATACTGCAGTTATTGACCCCTTCTGTTCTATTCCCACATTATCAATGACAGGTAATGCTATGATTATTGATAACCCTCAGAACAGACCCTTGGCTCAGTACCCCAGAAATATTGTTCTTGCGGCGGAAAAATATATGGCAGACCAAGGCATTGCAGACACAATGCTCATTCTTCCCGAATTTGAATTTTATCTCTTTGACCAGGTGGATTGGAATGTTTCTCCTGACAATATAAGCGCAGGTGTTGACGCTAAACAGTCTTATTGGAACAGCGATATTTCAGGCGATGGTGTTATTGTTCCCAAGCAGAAAAACTACCACATTGCAAAGCCCTTTGATGTTACCTACGAATGCCGTAGCGAAATGTGTATGCATATGGCAGATGCAGGTATTGAAATCAACTATCATCATCCCGAGGTTGCTGCATCAGGTCAGTTTGAAATCGAGCCTCAGCTGGGCAAAATGTCAACAATGGCTGATGCTACAATGTGGATTAAATACATTATCCGTAACACAGCTCTTAAATATGGCAAAACTGCTACATTTATGCCCAAGCCCATTTATGGTGAAGCAGGTAGCGGTATGCACGTTCATATGCTTCTTCTCAAAGACGGTAAGCCTGTTTTCTCTGATGATAACGGTTATGCAAACCTCAGCGAAACAGCACATTACTTTATGGGCGGTCTTCTTAAGCACATTTCTTCACTCTGTGCTCTTACAAATCCCAGCACAAACTCCTTCAAGCGTCTGATTCCCGGCTTTGAAGCGCCCGTTACTGTTGGTTATGCAACCTCAAACAGAAGTGCGGTTATCCGTATTCCTGCTTATGCTAAAGCACCTGAAAAACGTCGTTTCGAGCTTCGTAACCCCGATGCTACATGTAACCCCTATTTCTGCTTTGCAGCAATTCTTATGGCAGGTCTTGACGGTGTTAAAAATAAAATTGACCCTCACGCAAACGGTTGGGGGCCCTATGACTTCAACCTTTTCCATCTTTCAGATGAAGAAAAAGCAAAGCTTCAGGGTCTTCCCACATCTCTTGACGAGGCTCTCGATGCTCTTGAAGCAGACCACGATTACCTTACTGCAGGTGGCGTATTCCCCGAGGAGCTTATTAAAAACTTCATCAAATCAAAGCGTGCTGAGCTTGCTGAAATGGCAAAAATCCCAACACCTGCTGAATTTGAAAAGTATTACAATCTTTAATTAAAACAGAAATCACTCATCCGAAAGGGTGGGTGATTTGACCATAAAGGAGATTTTATTATGTCCGAAAAAGTTATTCTTATTCTTGTTGACGGTATGCGCCCCGATGGTATGATGGAATGTGGCAACCCTTATGCACAGAAATTGGTTTCAAAAAGTACATATTGCCTTAAAGCACAGACTGTTATGCCCTCTGTTACACTTCCTTGCCATATGTCTCTTTTTCATAGTGTTGACCCCGAGCGTCACGGAATCGGCACAAATGGTTATGTTCCTCAGGTGCGCCCCATAAAGGGTATGTTCGACCAGTTTGATAATTACGATAAAAAATGTGCGTTCTTCTACACCTGGGAAGAGCTTCGTGATTTAGGTCGCCCCGACCATCTTCATACCGCAGTTTGCTTCAATCAGCATAAGCAGGCTGATACAGATATTAAAATTACCGATGCGGCAATTAAATATATCAACGAGGAAGCACCCGATTTCCTTTTCCTTTACCTCGGCGAAACCGATGAGGTTGGTGGTCACGATTGCGGTTGGATGAGTGAGCAGTATATGAAGAGCGTAAGCAAGGCACTTTCCTGCGTTGAAAAATTGCAGAACAGTATTTCCGATGATTACACAATCATTCTTCTTGCAGACCACGGCGGACACGACAGAAGCCACGGTTGTGATATTCCCGAGGATATGACAATCCCGATTTTATTCTGCGGTAAAGCCTTTGAAGAGGGAAAAGAGCTCCCCGAAGCATCTATTAAAGATGTTGCGGTTACAATTGCAAAGCTTCTTGAAGTTCCTTGTGCAAAGGAATGGGAAGGCATCGCAAGGGTATAATATATAAAAAACGAAAGGGAGAGAAGCTTTCGCAACTATGATAATAGATTTTCATACCCATGTATTTCCCGAAAAAATAGCAGAGAAAACAATAGAAAAATTAAGCTTTGTTTCAGGTGGACTTATTCCGCAAACAAACGGCACATTATCAAGTCTTAAGGACTTGATGAAAAAGGATGGCATTGATAAAAGTGTTGTTCTTGCAATTGCCACCAATGAAAAACAGCAGACAAATGTTAATGACTACATTAAATCCTGCGAGAGTGAAGATATTATTCCCTTTGGCTCTGTTTACCCCCACGCAGAAAATGCCCTTGAAGAATTGGAACGCATAAAAGATATGGGGCTTAAGGGCATCAAGCTTCACCCGGAATACCAGCAGTTTTTTGTTGATGACCCTAAAATGAAGCCGTTATATAAAAAGATTTCGGAGCTTGGTTTAATTGTCATTTTCCACGCAGGCGTTGACTTTGGTTATCCGCCACCATACCACGCAACACCCGAAAGGCTCAGAACAGCAGCAAAATGGATTGAGTCGCCTATGATTTGCGCCCATTGGGGCTCTGCAGGAATGGGAGAGGATGTTCTGAAGTATCTCTGTGACAGTCCTGTTTATTTTGACACCGCTTTCGGCTATGCTGCGATGCCGAAAATTATGGCACAAAGGATATTGGAGAAAAAAGGCGTTGATAAAATGCTTTTCGGTTCAGATGCCCCTTGGCACGCACCCTCATGGGATGTAAGAATGATTAAAACTCTTGAGCTTACCCCCAATGAAGAAGAGCAGATTTTTTCAGGCAATGCAAAAAAACTTTTAAACCTCTGATTCTTAAGGATTTATTAAATTAAAATCCGTAATATTGACTTTACTTTTCGTGAGTGATAGAATTTTATTAGAGAAAAACTCATTTTAAAAAGAAAAGAGTGATATTATGAATAAAAAAAGATTATACAAAAAAGAAGACGGCAAAAAAATTGCAGGTGTTTGTGGCGGTATTGCAGAATATCTTGATATCGACCCCACACTTATTCGTCTCGGTTGGGCACTTTTCTGCTTAGCAGGCGGCAGCGGACTTATTATCTATATTGTAGCAGCGGCAGTAATGCCTAAAGAAAGCGATGTAACCATTGAATAAAAAACGCCGAAAGGCGTTTTTTTGTTTAGTGAGGAGTTAGGAATGAGGAGTGAGGAGTGTCGGGACCTGCGGTCAGCATTATAAAATGTATCAAAAAAGTCATTCTACTACAGGTAGGGTGACTTTTTTGATGTTTTAATATATAATTTTCTCAAAGATAAAGGAGGCTTTAGGTTATGAATGCTTTTGATGTAGGTAAATTTATTTCAGAGCTTAGAAAAGAAAACGGGTTAACCCAAAAAGAATTAGCTGAAAAATTAAGTGTTACAGATAAAGCTGTTTCAAAATGGGAAACGGGAAAATGTTATCCGGATATTGAAATCATAGAAAAAATCAGTCTAATATTTAATGTAAGTATAAATGAAATATTAAGCGGCGAAAAAATTCTCCACGAAAAAGTCAGGGAAGAAGCAGATAAAACTATTGTTCAGGTTATGAAAAAATCCAAAAAGGAAAAACACAAGGGGAACATTATTGCTTTGATTTTGAGTATCATTACATTGTTATCGGGCGTTTATGCTATTTATCAGGCGGTTAAAACTCCCAAAAATGCACACATTTCTTTACAGATGTATTCAAAAGACAGTAGCAGTGTTTTTAATGAAATATCCGCAGCGATATATAAGGAGTTTTATATTTCTTCTGATGCTGTTTGTACCGATTCATATATAAGATATGATAAGAATGGTGATGTTACCTACATTGATATGCGTTTGTGGGATAGAGCTACTTTCAAAGAAGTTTCGGTAAAGTATTGGTTGCACGATGAAAAAGGTATTCCGCAAACATCAATAACTATGATTCAAAGAGAGTCTAATTTGAATGTTGACGGAATCCACTTTAATAAATACAATAATTTTCTTTGTACTGAAGATATAGGGGAGATTGTTGAGTTGTCGGGCAACACAACTAAATTTGGTTATGCTATTAACAACGATTCAAGTATGTGGAAAACAATAGAAGAGGATGACACATACGGAATTCTACCTGAAAATTATAGTTATTTATATATTAATGGTGATATTGTTCCATTTACAAATGCAAATCAGATTGAAGGAAAAGTGTTTGAAGTGGCTGTATTGGCAAATATTGAAAATGACTCGAAAAATGAACTTAATAGCTCCTGTGCGCTTATAAATATACCAAGATAATAAAATATCAAAAACCACTTGCAACTATATCAATAAAATGATATACTATTAATGTATCAATAGAATGATATAGTTTTAAGAGGTGGAAATATATGATTTTATATCACGGTTCATCAGAAATCATAGAGAATCCGGTTTATGGCTATGGTTCGGATAAAAACGATTATGGCAGAGGCTTTTACTGCACTGAAAGTCCTGAGCTTGCAAAAGAATGGGCTTGTCCTACCATAAAAGATGGGTTTGCCAATAAGTACGAGCTGGGTATTTCAGATTTGAAGGTGTTGTATCTTAATAAAGAGGGCTATAATATACTTAATTGGATTGCAATTCTTTTAAACAATAGGGTGTTTCAGAAGCGATCTCCCGTTTCACGGCAAGCAAGTGAATATATTTTAAAAGAGTTTCTTCCCGATATTTCAGGATATGATATTATATGGGGCTATCGCGCGGATGATTCGTATTTTTCATACGCAAAGGATTTTCTTAACAATGTTATTTCAGTAAACCAACTTTCACGTGCTATGAGGTTAGGTGAATTAGGGGAGCAAATTGTTATTATGACACCTAAGGCTTTTGAGAAAATAAAATTTATTGAATATGAAATAGCTGATGGAAGTATTTATAATTCAAAAAGAATGGAAAGAGAAAACAGAGCAAAAAAGGAATACCTTAATAATCACGGAGCAGATTTTATAATCAGTGCCGATGATTTGTATGTGCGTGATATTTTAGTCGGGCAGGTGAAAAACGATGACCCACGCTTACGATGAAATATTTTTAGATGATGCAATGGAAACATTGGGTGGAGCTGTAGAATATGCAACTCTTTTCTCAGATGTGGGAGGACAGGAGTTTTTGGATTTATTTATTGCAAGTGGTGTTGCAGAAGAGTTTGGTAGAGGTAATGTTAAATATATTTCGGGAATGTCCGGAATAGAACTTGCAAATATAGTTTTAAAAATTTGTGGTAAAAAAACAAGCGATATCATTGAAATACCTTACCTTGACTATCCCGCTGAATATTGGATTGGTTGGATTTTAGCCTATTATCAGTGGTACACTGGAAAATCATTTTCCGTTATTGTAAAAAAAATATCTTATGAAAAATTAGAAAATTTATATGGTGTTTTGCACGAAGCAGATCAAAGCAAGGCGGTTGCTGTGTTTGATGAAATTATGAATTTGAAAAGCGAAACAAATCTTGCAAAGCACCGCAAAGAAAAAAATCTTTCACAATCTCAGCTTGCAAAAGCAACAAATGTTTCTGTTCGCTCAATTCAATTGTATGAACAAAGAAAAGCAGATATAAACAAGGCGCAGTATAACAATCTTATGGCATTATCCAAGGTGTTGGGATGTAATGTGGAAGATTTGTTGGAGTGAAATAATGCAAACAAATTTACAGATTGAATTATTTAAACTACAAGACCTGAAATACAAAGAATTTCACCAGAAGCTTATGCCTACTGTGAATCCTGATAAGGTTATCGGTATTCGTACTCCTGTTTTGCGAAAATTTGCAAAGGTTTTCGGCAAAAAGGAAGAGGCAGAAAGCTTTTTAAAAAAACTTCCCCATAAATACTATGAGGAAGATAATTTGCACGCCTTTTTGTTGGAAGAAATAAAGGATTATGAAAAATTAATTGAAGAATTAAACATTTTTCTCCCCTTTGTAGATAACTGGGCAACCTGCGATATGATGCGCCCGAAGATTTTCAAAAAACACAAAGATGAACTTTTAAAAGATATATATAGATGGTTGGATTCAAAAGATACATACACGATTCGTTTTGCGGTCAATTGTCTTATGAATAATTATCTTGAAGAGGATTTCAAGCCTGAATATCTTTGGTGGGTTAAAAATATCGAAAGCGAAGAATACTATATAAATATGGTAAGAGCCTGGTATTTTGCAACTGCACTTGCAAAGCAATATGATGAAACGGTGAAAATATTAGAGAATAACACTCTTGATAAATGGACTCACAATAAAACAATTCAGAAGGCGATTGAAAGCTACCGCATAACGAATGAGCAAAAGGCTTATCTGAAAACTTTGAAACAATAAGGTGAAAATTAACAATTTAGTAATGGTTCAGATAAAATAAATTTATTGATTTTTTAGAGTACGGCATTTATAATGAAAGAAAAAGCTTCTAAGGAGGAGTTTTTATGAAAAAAATATTAAGCTTATTGTTAGCAATAATTATGGTGACAGGTGTTACTGTTAATGCCTTTGCCGCAAGCTCCTGCTCAACACACAAAAGCGGGGATTGGATTATTGATAAAAAAGCAACTGTGTATTCAGCAGGCTCAAAGCATAAGGAATGCACCAAATGCGGTAAGACTATTAAAAAAGCCACAATCAAGCAGTTGAAATGCTCAAAAACAACGCTTAAAACAATTGCAAACACAAGCTATGGCGTGAAAATCACATGGAGTAAAGTAAAAGGCGCAGATAGTTATAAGGTTTATCGTAAGCTGAAGGGTGGCGAATATTCCTATATCGGAAAAACAACTAATACATATTATACCGATAAAACTGCAAACAGCGGTAAAACCTATTATTACATTGTGAAGGTTTGTAATGAAGCAGGCAATTCTGCAAGCTCAGGCTCTCTTTCAATCAAATATCTTGCAAAGCCTGAAATAAAAACTGCAGACACCAAGACCACCTGCATTTATCTTAAATGGACCAGAATTCCCGGTGCCAGCGGTTACAGAATTTATCGTAAATCAGGTAGTGGCGATTTTGAAAGAATTGCAACCGTAAAAGGCGGAGCTACTGTTACATACAAAGATAAAACAGCAAATCTTAACAAAGTATATACATATAAAATAAAGGCTTATAATGACAAATACAGCAGTGTTTATTCAGCTACAAAGAAAAACACCATTTCAGTTAAAGCTGCAGAGGATTTTACAAAATCTGAAATTGTAGCACTTTACAGAGATGGCATCAACAAAGCTAAAAAGAATGCTGAAAAGGTAACCTATGTTTCTTCTGAAACTATTAATTACAAAAATATAGTGGAAGCAGGCACAATGTCATCAACTGCACAGAGCCTTATTTCTTCCTTTATGGGTTATTCAGAAATAAATGAAGTTGTTGATAACAATGCTCTTCCTCCGGCAGATATTTCCTGCAAGCTTTCCACATCAGATGTGAAAAGCGCAACCATCACTGATTCAGGCTCGTATTACATAGTAAAAATTAAAATGCGTGATGAAACCAATCCGGTTGCAGGAGAAGGTATCGGCGCAGTTGTAAATGTTATTGATGAAAAAACAATTACAGAAAGTGTTTCAGGCACCTCGGCAAAGGTATCAGATGTAAATTGTGCCTATGAAAATGTTGTGGTTGAAGCAAAAATAGAAAAAAGCACAGGCAGAATTGTTTCCCTTACAACAGACGCTCCTATGATTATGACTATGACTGTGAAAATGTCTATAGTTGAAATGAAGGATGCAAGAGTAGGCGTACAGGCAATAGATAAATATAAAATAGCATATTGATTTATCAAAAAAACATCCCCGGTATTCGTGAGAATACCGGGGATATCTATTTGTATTAATAATTATTCAGCCTTAGGAGCATAGAGAGCCTGAAGTCTTGTAAGATGTTCATATCTCTCGAGTGCTGTCTGCTCGGACTGTGCGAAGAGAGCTTCTGCTCTTTCGGGGAAGGAACGAGTAAGAGAAGAATAACGAGCTTCGTTAAGAAGGAATGCTTTGTATGCTTCTGTTGCAGGAGCTTTAGAATCGATAGAGAAGGGATTCTTGCCTTCTGCTTTGAGAGCGGGGTTGTAACGGAACATATTCCAGTAACCGCATTCAACAGCTTTCTTCATTTCGTTCTGGCAGTTAATCATACCACCCTTAATTGAGTGCATTTCGCAGGGTGAGTAAGCAATGATAAGTGAAGGACCATTGTATGCTTCTGCTTCTTTGATTGCCTTAAGAGTCTGGTTCTGGTCTGCGCCCATAGCGATCTGAGCAACATAAACATAACCATAGCTCATAGCGATTTCAGCAAGGCTCTTCTTAGCAATTGCTTTACCAGCAGCTGCGAACTGAGCAACCTGACCGATGTTAGAAGCCTTAGAAGCCTGTCCACCTGTGTTGGAGTAAACCTCAGTATCGAATACCATAATGTTTACATCTTCACCGGAAGCAAGAACGTGGTCAACACCGCCGAAGCCGATGTCGTATGCCCAACCGTCACCACCGAAGATCCATACGGATTTCTTGGAAAGGAATTCTTTGTTATCAACGATTGATTTGCAAAGGTCACAGCAAGCGCCGTCGCCGATAGCTGCAACAAGAGCGTCTGTAGCAGCACCGTTCTTTTCACCGTCGTTAACAGTTGCAAGATATTCTTTTGCAGCAGCTTTTACTGCATCGGAAGCCTTGTCGGATTCTGCAATCTGTTCAACCTTAGCGATAAGGCTGTTACGAAGAGCGGACTGACCGAGAAGCATACCGAAGCCGTGCTCTGCGTTGTCTTCGAAGAGTGAGTTAGCCCAAGCAGGACCCTGACCCTTAGCGTTAACTGTGTAGGGAGATGTAGCAGCAGGACCACCCCAGATTGAAGAACAACCTGTTGCGTTAGAGATATACATTCTGTCACCGAAGAGCTGAGTAACAAGACGAGCATAAGCAGTTTCTGCACAACCTGCGCAAGAGCCTGAGAACTCAAGGAGAGGTTTCTTATACTGGCTGGAGATGATGTTTGCAGGACCTGCAACACCTTCTTTTTCTGTTACGTTAGCTACGCAGTAATCAAATGCTGCCTGCTGAGCATCCTGGCTCTCACGAGATACCATTTTAAGAGAGTTTGTGGGACATACGCCAACACAAACGCCACAACCCATACAATCGAGGGGAGAAACAGCAAGTGTGTAAACATAGTCTGTCTTAACAACGGGCTTGGGAGCCTTCTTAAGAACTTCGGGAGCATTAGCAACTTCGTCAGCATCGAGAGCGAAGGGACGGATTGTTGCGTGAGGACATACATAAGAACACTTGTTACATTTTGCACAAGTTGTGGGATCCCATTCAGGAACCATAACTGCAACACCGCGTTTTTCGTATGCGGAAGCACCCTGTTCGAAAGTACCGTCAGCGTGGTCTGTGAATACGGAAACGGGAAGAGCGTCACCGTTCATAGCACCAACGGGCTTCATGATATTGTCAACCATCTTAACAAGCTTTGCGGGACCTTCAGAAGCAACAGCAGTTGCATCATCAGTTGCATTTGCCCAGTCAGCAGGAACATCAAATTTCTTGAATGCGCCGAAGCCTGCGTCGATAGCCTTGTGGTTCATATCAACGATATCCTGACCTTTTTTGAGGAACTTCAATGCAGCGTTCTTCATATAGCCGATTGCTTCATCCTTAGGAAGAACGTTAGCAAGAGCGAAGAAGGATGCCTGAAGAATTGTGTTAGTTCTCTTACCGAGACCGATTTCTGCAGCAAGGTCAATAGCGTTAACTGTGTAAAGCTGAACATTGTTCTTTGCAATGTACTGCTTTGTTTCTGCGTTGAGCTTAGCAGCAAGCTCTTCGTCACTCCACTGGCAGTTAATAAGGAATACACCGCCGGGTTTAACGTCGTTAACAATCTTGAAGCCTTTTTCGATGTAAGCAGGTGTGTGACATGCAACGAAGTCAGCCTTGTTTACATAGTAGGGGCTCTTGATGGGCTTGTCACCGAAACGAAGGTGAGAAATTGTAACACCACCGGTTTTCTTTGAGTCATACTGGAAGTATGCCTGAACATATTTGTCAGTGTGGTCACCGATGATTTTGATAGAGTCTTTGTTAGCACCAACAGTACCGTCACCGCCAAGACCCCAGAATTTGCACTCGATTGTACCTTCAGCAGCTGTGTTGGGAGCTTCTTCTTCGGGAAGTGAAAGGTAGGTAACGTCGTCGTTAATACCAAGTGTGAAGTGCTTTTTGGAATCTGCTTTTGCAAGGTCTGCAAAGATAGCAAAGATTGATGCGGGGGGAGTATCTTTTGAGCCGAGACCGTAACGACCGCCGGAAACAAAGATACCGGATTTGTTGCAAGCGTCAAGAGCAGCAACAACATCAAGGTAGAGAGGTTCACCGATAGAACCGGGCTCTTTTGTTCTGTCAAGAACAGCAATTTTCTTAACTGTTGCGGGAAGAGCTGCAACGAATTTTTCAGAAGCGAAGGGTCTGTAAAGACGAACTTTAAGAAGACCAACCTTTTCGCCTTTAGCAAGAAGGTAATCGATAACTTCTTCTGCAACGTCACAGATTGAACCCATAGCAACGATTACGTTTTCTGCATCAGCAGCACCGTAGTAATTGAAGAGCTGGTAGTCTGTGCCAAGCTTAGCATTAACCTTGCCCATATATTCTTCAACGATTGCGGGAACTGCATCGTAGTATGTGTTACAAGCTTCTCTGTGCTGGAAGAAGATGTCGCCGTTTTCGTGAGAACCGCGCATTACGGGACGATCGGGGTTGAGAGCTCTCTTTCTGAAAGCATCAACTGCGTCCATATCGCACATTTCTTTGAGATCTTCATAATCCCAGATAGCAATTTTCTGGATTTCGTGAGAAGTACGGAAGCCATCAAAGAAGTTGATGAAAGGAACTCTGCTCTTGATTGTTGCAAGGTGAGCAACAGCGCCGAGGTTCATAACTTCCTGAGTATTTGTTTCAGCGAGCATAGCAAAACCTGTCTGACGACAAGCGTAAACGTCTGAATGGTCGCCGAAGATGTTAAGTGCGTGTGAAGCAACACAACGAGCTGATACATGGAAAACGCTGGGAAGAAGTTCACCTGCGATTTTGTACATGTTGGGGATCATGAGAAGAAGACCCTGTGAAGCTGTGTAGGTTGTTGTGAGCGCACCGGCTGCGAGTGAACCGTGAACAGTACCTGCAGCACCTGCTTCGGACTGCATTTCGGAAACCTTAACAGTTGTTCCGAAGATGTTCTTCACTCCCTGAGCTGACCACTGGTCAACGTAGTCTGCCATAGGGCTGGAAGGTGTGATGGGGTAAATACCGGCAACTTCTGTGAATGCGTAAGACACATAAGCAGCGGCATTGTTACCGTCCATGGTTTTCATTTTTCTAGCCATAGTATTTCCTCCTATAAAAAATATCAATTTAAAAACACTATAATAAGGTATAATACATACCACCAAACATAATAACACTTATTTCTCCAAAAGTAAACTGCAAAAACCTAAAAAATCGTGGAAAATTTAACAATATTTTATATATTTTGCGTAATTTTTCACAAAGGTCCATATTGGTTTGTTTTGTAAGGGCGGACCACTGTCAATATTGCCTTAAAATATTGACAAAATGGTGGAAATAATTATATAATGTATGCTAATGTGGTATAGTGTAATTTAAAACCACAAAAACTTTTAATTTTTGAAAGGAGTAAATCCAACTATGGATGACCCCGGACCTAATTTCATTTTGGCCCAAGCAATTGAACTTTCACAAAACACAGCAGGAGGAAGCTTGGTATTAAAAATTCTTTTACTGCTGGCACTTATTCTTGTAAACGCATATTTCGCTATGGCTGAAATTGCTGTTATTTCCCTTAATGATACAAAAATGGAGAAATTGGCAGAGGATGGCCATAAAAAAGCGAAGCTTGTTTTAAAGCTTACAAAAAATCCCACAAAATTCCTTTCTACAATTCAGATAGGAATAACCTTAGCAGGATTTTTAACATCTGCTTCTGCTGCAACCTCTTTTGCAGAAATGCTCACAGGTGCAGTTACAAGCAAATTCGGTCTTCCCGAAAGCATAGTTTCACCTGTTGCGGTTGTTTTGATTACATTGATAATGTCATACTTTTCTCTTGTTCTTGGTGAGCTTGTTCCCAAGAGAATTGGTATGCAGATTCCTGAAAAAGTAGCTTTTGCGGTGGCAAAACCGCTTTATGTAATCGCAAAGCTTACATCACCTTTTGTTAAATTCCTTTCTCTTTCAACTAATGGTGTGGTTCGTCTTTTAGGTTTTGACCCCAATGCAGATGAAGAGGTTGTTACCGAAGAAGAAATCAGAATGATGGTTGATGTTGGTGGTGAAAAGGGCGTTATTGAAGACGATCAGAAGGAAATGATAAATAATATCTTCGAGTTTGATGATATGGATGCCGGTGATGTTATGACTCACCGTACAGATGTTGTTGCAGCAGATGTTAACGATACAACTCTCGAAGAATTTATGGCACTTGCCATTGAACATGGCAGGTCAAGAATTCCTCTTTATGACGAGGATATCGACAATATCGTGGGCATTGTTTATATTAAGGATTTGCTCAAGTATGTCGGTAAAGAGGTTAAGGTCAAAGGTACTTTGAAAAATATAATGAGAGAGCCTTATTTCGTTCCTGAAAGCAAGGACTGTGGTGAGCTCTTCAAGGAAATGCGTCTTAAAAGAATTCAGATGGCAGTTGTTGTTGATGAATACGGCGGAACAGCAGGTATTGTAACCCTTGAGGATATCGTTGAAGCGGTTATGGGTGATATTCAGGATGAATATGACGAGGAAGAAGAGGAGATCTCAAAAATTGACGAAAACACCTTCACTGTTGAGGGTACAATTGATATTGAGGAAATTGATGAGCTTATCGGTAAAGAGCTTCCCGAGGGTGATTATGAAACCCTTGCAGGCTTTATTATGGACGAGCTTCAATGTATTCCTAAGCAGGGTGAAATGAACGAGGTTGTTTTTGAAAATGTTAAATTTACAGTTCTCGAGGTTGAGGACAGAAGAATTGAAAAAATCAAGGTTGAAATCACTCCCGTTGAGCCTGAAGAAGACGATGACGAGGATGACGATTAAAGAACAGAATTCTGCATCAAAGGAAATCCTTTGGTGCAGTTTTTGAAAGAGGATTTTATGAAAAAGGCAGTTTGTTTTATTTTTACTTTAATAATGCTCTTCTCCTGCGCTGTCAGCGTCAGTGCAGAGGTATTTAACGGGGCAGATCTCTTTACAATTGATTTACCGGAAGGCTTTCAGCAGGATGAAGCCTCTTCAAGTGATTTTTCTTTTAAAAATGCAGATGGTGATATTTTTGCGGTGTCATATTCTGATAACACTCAGGAGGATACAATTTTTTCTCCTGCGGATATGAGCCAGAAGGAAATTGAAGAATACACAAAAACTCTTTCTGAAGAATCAAAAGCTGTAATGAAGGACTATGCCGATGAATTTGAAATGACATTTTTAAGCGGTGAAAAGGTAAAGCACAAAAACGGAAAAACAGCCCTTGTCTGCCAGACAAAAACCACAATAAAAAAGGGTGACAACACAGGTGTTTTTTATCAGACAATGTATGAATTCGGATGCAAGGACTATAAATACACCTTTACATACACAACCTCAGATGAAGACAAGAAATCTGATTTTAAGGATGCTTTCGATTCAATAAATATTTTTGAAGCGGAAACTGAAACCAACCTTGATAAACTAAAGGGCTATGCCATAGCAGGTGCAGTTTGCCTTCTTATTATGGTGGGCATTATCAGATTTATAAGAACGCCTGAAAAAAGAGCACAAGGCAAACTGAAATAAAGGGATGATATTATGAAACCGTTTATAGGAATTGATATTACCGAAAACAAGAAAAATGATGAAATCAACGGAAAAGAATTTGTTGCTCAGGAAACAACGAAAACACTTTATCAGGCCTATGATAAGGCAACAGATGAGGTAGGTGTTTTTTGTAAAAAAGCTGCAATGCCGTTGTGGTACAGAATAATGCACAAGCTTATAGGTGTTGGTGCATTAATTATTTCAACAAGTATTGTAAAAATTGTATTGAACAATGACGGAATAGAAACCTTTGTTAAAGTGCTAAAAGAAATGCCTTGGTTTGTTTTGCTTGGCATAGTCTGTTGGATTATATTCGGTTGTATGACTCTTATAGGTCGAAAAAAAGTAAAAGAAATTGCTGAAAGTGACGAATATAATCACAGTCAATCAAAGGCACAGTCTTTATCTGATGCGATTTATGCTGAGCTTGGTGTTCCTCCTCAGGCTCCATTTGTAGATATTCTGAGCTTTAAGTATAAAATCAAGGATGGAGAGATTAAACCAAGAGGTAAAGATGCCAAGACGGTTCCTTTTATCAATATCGCGTTTAAAATACATAGCGATAGCGAGAATTTATATCTGACCGAAATGGAAAATAAATATGCCTTCTCTTTCTCAGAAATAAATGGTATAAAAATGATTAAAGAACGAGGCTTTATTCAGGCTTGGAACAAGGATGAGGATTTTAATAAAGGCGAATATAAGCAGTATAAAATAACGAAAAATGACTATGGCTACTATTTCAAGCATTATTGCATTCTTGAGCTGGAGCATAATGGGGAAGTATGGCAGATTTATTTCCCTGACTACGATTTACCGATTGTTGAACAAATTACAGGTTTAAAAGCAGAATAAAGAAAAAGGGGATGTAAAAAAACGACAAGTTTTTTTACATCCCCTTAATTTTTTATTCATTCATTCCACAGCATTTTTTGTATTTTTTTCCGCTGCCGCAGGGGCAGGGGTCATTTCTGCCGGGCTTTTTATCTGCCTTTTTAGGCTCTTTTTTAACTGTTCCGTCATCAGAACCGGACTGAGCAGTAATTTTAACTGTCTGCTTTCTTTCCATAGGAGCTTCCTTGCGGACTCTTGACTGTAAAACAAAATCAACAGTACCTTCGCGGATTCCGTTTGTCATTTCCTCAAACATATCAAGACCTTCATCGCGGAAAACAATGACAGGGTCCTTCTGTCCGTAGCCCATAAGGCTCATACTGCGCTTGAGCTGGTCCATAGCATCAATATGCTCCATCCAACGAATGTCAACATTACGAAGAAGACCTACTCTTTCGAGTTCTTTTACAGTTTCCTCTCCAAGCTCTTCCTTTCTTGAATCATAAAGCTCCTGAGCCTTGTTAAGAAGAACCTCTGCGATTTCGTCAGTATCGTTGATACCGTCGATATCGCTCTCGGTAATAAGCCAACGATATTTTGCAAGAAGACCTGAACGATTCCATTCTGCCTTATCAACCTTTGGGGGACAGTAGAAATCAACGGATTCGGAAATTGTATCAACAATCATTTTCTGAATGAGAGCACTGATGTCCTTTCCGTCAAGCACCTGATTACGCTGACCGTAAATAACCTCACGCTGTTTGTTCATAACATCATCATATTTAAGAACATTACGGCGGATTGCAAAGTTATTGCCCTCAACCTTTTTCTGTGCATTTTCAATTGTTGATGTGAAAAGCTTTGCTTCAATGGGCATATCGCCAATGCTCTTGAAGGCATCAAGAGTATTATAGAAACGGTCACCTGCGAAAAGTCTTAAAAGGTCATCCTCTGCAGAAAGGAAGAATCGGCTTTCACCGGGGTCGCCCTGACGACCTGCACGACCGCGAAGCTGGTTATCAATTCGTCTTGATTCGTGGCGCTCTGTACCGATAATGCAAAGACCGCCTGCTTCGCGAACCTTTTCAGCTTCCTTTGAGGTTTCCTCTTTGAATTTTGCTTCAAGCTCGCGGAAGGTTTTTCTTGCGTTGAGAATATCCTCGTTATCTGTTTCGGCAAAGCCTGTTGCTTCTGCAATAAGCTCGTCATCGAATTCCATCTTCTTCATCTGAGCCTTTGCCATAAATTCGGGGTTACCGCCCAAGATAATATCGGTACCACGACCAGCCATATTAGTCGCAATTGTAACTGCACCGAATTTACCTGCCTGAGCAACAATTTCTGCTTCTTTTTCGTGGAATTTAGCGTTAAGAACCTCGTGCTTGATACCTCGTCTTTTAAGGAATCTTGAGAGCTTTTCACTTTTTTCGATATTAACAGTACCAACAAGAACGGGCTGACCTTTTTCGTGGCATTCGACTATTTTTTCAACAATAGCATTGAATTTTGATTCCTCGGTCTTATAAAGAACATCATCATTATCTTTTCTGATAAGGGGCTTGTTTGTGGGGATTTCAACAACGTCAAGGCTATAAATTTCTTGGAATTCTGCGCTTTCGGTCATAGCAGTACCTGTCATACCGGAAAGCTTTTTATAAAGGCGGAAATAGTTCTGGAAGGTGATGGTAGCAAGAGTTTTGCTTTCGTGCTCAACCTTAACGCCTTCTTTAGCCTCAATAGCCTGATGAAGACCCTCGCTGTAACGTCTGCCCATCATAATACGGCCTGTGAACTCGTCAACAATAAGCACCTGACCATCCTTAACAACATAGTCAACATCGCGAATCATTGTACCGTGGGCTTTAAGAGCCTGGTTAATATGGTGCTGAAGAGTAAGGTTTTCTGCATCCATAAGATTTTCAATATTGAAGGTTGCTTCTGCTTTTGCAATACCTGATTTTGTAAGAGTAGCGGATTTTGCCTTTTCGTCAACAAGGTAGTCGCCACCCTCTTCCGCAACAACATCTTCTGCATCAGTTTTAGAGTCAAGCTCTTTTACCTTAACCATTTTAAGACGTTTAACAAAATCATTTGTCATTCTGTAAAGGTCTGTTGATGCCTCACCTATACCTGAAATAATAAGGGGGGTTCTTGCTTCGTCAACAAGAATTGAGTCAACCTCGTCAACAATAGCAAAGTTATGACCTCTCTGAACTCTTTGCTCAGCATACATAACCATATTATCACGAAGATAGTCAAAGCCCATTTCGTTGTTTGTACCGAAGGTAATATCGGCATTATAAGCTTCTTTTCTTTCATCATTATCTTTTTCGTGAATAATGAGGCCAACCTTAAGACCCATAAAGCGATAGATTTTACCCATCCATTCAGAGTCACGCTTTGCAAGGTAATCGTTTACCGTAACAATATGAACGCCATCTCCCGAAAGCGCATTAAGGTAAGCGGGGAGAGTAGCAACAAGAGTTTTACCTTCACCTGTTTTCATTTCGGCAATTCTGCCCTGATGAAGAATGATACCGCCGAGAATCTGAACGGGGTAGTGCTTCATACCGAGAACACGCCATGCAGCTTCACGACAAGCGGCAAATGCCTCGGGAAGAATGTCATCAAGAGTTTCGCCCTTTGCAAGACGCTCTTTGAATTCAGGTGTTTTTGCCTGAAGCTGTTCATCAGAAAGTGCTCCGTATTCGCCTTCAAGAGAAAGAACCTTATCTTTAAGACCACCGATTCTCTTAATTTCTTTTGAAGAATAATCTCCAAAAAGTTTTTTGAATAAACCCATTTTAAAAATCTACCTTTCGTAGTGGAAAAATATTACATAAATACACAAATTACATTGTAACACATACCGCAGTTTAATGCAAATAATTTCAAATATTTTATAATTTTATTTACAATTAGCCTTAAAATTGTTACCATAAAAGCATAAATAAAAAATTTTTTTGAAAATTTTGAAACAATTTCAAGATTTTTACAGTCTTTATATATGAGAGCGGAAGTTCTGCGCAGAAAAGAAAACGGGGTGAAAAAATTGAGTATTGATAACACCGTATTAATTGAACGTTCAAAACAAGGGGATTGCTCTGCCTTTTCGGAGGTTTATTCTCAGTATGCCACAGAAATCTACAGATTTGCCCTTTATATGATGGGTAATAAAGAGGATGCAGAGGATGCAGTTCAGGAAGCCCTGCTTTCTGCTTGGAGGGGCATACATAGCTTAAAGGACAACTCCCTTTTCAAAGCCTGGCTTTTTAAAATCCTTGCTAACAAATGTAAAACTCTTTTAATGAAAAGAAATAAAACGCCTGATGCCTTGCCTGTTGAGGAATATGAATTCCTTGCGGACTACGAGGCAGACGGTAGCTTAATAAGCTCTGCAGAGCTGAAGGATGCGCTCTCAACCCTCACTCCGCCCGATGCACAGATTATTTTACTGTCAATTATAGGCGGTTTCACAAGCTATGAGTTAGGTGTTATTTATAATATGACACCGGGTGCGGTTCGCACAAGGCAGAAGCGCGCCCTCGAAAAGCTCAAAACTATACTTTCTTGAAGGGAGAGTTACTGATGAATAACAAAGAATTCGAATTTCTTACAGAAGAAGAGCTCAAGGCTTTAGATGAAAGCTTGAAAAAAGCAGAAAATGTAGAATTACCCGAAGGTCTTTCTGCAGAAAATATAGAAAAATTAATCAAGGATGTACCGCAGGATGCAATTCCGATTGAAACTGCAGCACCCAAAAAGAAAAATAAAAAGAAAATTATTCTCAGCTCAATTTCTGCTGCTGCGGCAGTTATTGTTGCGGTGACATCAATTGCAGTTATAAGACCCTGGGAAAACAAAACACCTGTAATTAAAGACAGCGTTACGGGAGACCCACCAAAGCAAACTGAGGATTATGCGGAAATTGAAGAAATGTTTGCAGAATATGCAGATAAATATCAGAATTACAGAGCATATGATGAATCCTTTACCCTTAAAGGCTTTGGCAGTATTTTTGGTAACAAATCAGAATCAGCCATAATGGAAGATGGCGTTATTATGGAAAACGCAGCTGATATGAATGCCGTACCGCCTATGGCAAACAGTCAGTCAGGGTCTGCAGGTGTTACAAATGTTGTAACAGAAAGCCTGAATGATTCTATATCAGATGATACTGTTTCTCAAAAAAATGAATATGGCGAAACCAACGAGCAGGTAAAGGGTGTAAGCGAAGCAGATATTATTAAAAATGACGGAAAATATCTTTATATCGTGAATCCTGCAGATGCTGATTGGGACACATATTACAGACAATGTGAGCTTTATTTTAATTATGTGAACGGACTTGAAGCAACAACTGCAAGGGTTCAGTCAACACCGGGGTATAATCCTGAAATAAACGCAGTTCCGCCTATTGAACCAACTACTGAAAAGGAAACAGAATCAACAGAGGAAAAAATAGTTACAGAATTACCCGAGCTGCAATATTCCTGCGAAATTTCTATTGTTGAGCCCAATGCGAAGGGCGAATTGAAAAATATTAATAAAATAGAAATTGCTAAGCCTGAAAGAGACGATATTTTCTATATGAGCGTTCAGGAAATGTATGTTGTAAACAACCGTCTTATTGCAGTTATCAATTGTCAGCTTAAAAGAGAAGAAAGTGACGATAATGCAAAGGGCAGATATTATTACCTTTACGGTGGCAGTAGCGGAAAAAATATCACAATGGCGGTATGCTTTGATATTTCCGACAGAAAAAATGTTAAGGAAGAGTGGCGCGTTTTCCAGGATGGTGGCTATATTTCATCCCGTCTTATAGGCGATGAGCTTGTTCTTCTTTCAAATTATTATGTTGATATCAGTCAGGATGCAGATGTTGTCAAGGCAACCTGCGTTCCGGAAAACAGCTGTGACGGCAAGGAGTTTTCAAGAATAGCGGTTGATGATATCTGTATAATGGAAGAGGTTTGTGACACAAGCTACCTTGTTGCCTCTGTTTTAGATATTGATGATGAAAATACTCTCAAAACCGAGGCGGTTTTAGGTGCAGGTCAGGATGTTTACTGCACAACAGAAACCCTTTATGCCACAAGCACGGAATATAACTACAACGATTCCCGAAAGGCAGAGGTATTCGGACTTTCGGAAACAGTAAAAACCCAAATTTATAAATTTGATATCAGAAATTATGATATTAAATATCTTAAAAATGCATCTGTTGACGGAAGCGCATTGAATCAGTTCAGTATGGATGAATATAACGGATATCTGAGAATTGCAACAACCAGTGGTAACTGGGGCGATAGCCTTGTAAATCAGGTTTATGTTCTCGACAGTAACCTTGAAACTGTAGGTCTTTTAAAGGATATAGCAAAGGGTGAAACTATCAAATCCGTCCGTTTTACAGGCAATACTGCTTATGTTGTTACCTTTGTTCAGACTGACCCCTTGTTCGTAATTGATTTGACTAATGTTACTGCGCCTAAGATTTTAGGTGAGCTTAAAATCCCCGGTTATTCTGCATATCTTCACCCCGTTGGTGATGGTCTTGTAATGGGTGTTGGTGTTGATGGCACTGAAGACGGAACAAACGGCGGAATGAAGGTTTCTCTTTTCGATGTCAGCGACCCCACAAAGCCGGTTGAGTGCGGAAAATTCACAATGTCAGGCTACCAAGGTGAAGAAAGACAGGTTTATGTAGAGTCTGATGCTTACTATGACCACAAGGCACTTTGCTGGGATGCAGAAAATAAAATAATGTATATTCCATATAGCAAGAATGTTCACGTGTGGGCTTATGCAGATGGCAAAAATTACAGCAAAACTACTGCAGGAATAGTCGCGCTTAAGGTTGATGAAGCAGAAAAAACCCTTAAGACAGCAGGGGACTATATAGCCAATGCTACTGACTATGCTCAACCGAGAGATTTCTCAAGAGCAACATATATAAACCATGTGATTTTTGGTTATTCAACCAATTCAGGTCTTCTTTGCTCCTTTGATAAAGGCACACAAAAACAATTGGACACTCTTAATGTGAGCCGATAAAACTATACACCGTAAGGTACAGGCTTGCCTGTACCACAGAATTACGAAAGATAGATTGCAAATTATAAATGAGACATTATAGGATGTGAAGACTTATGAAAAAGCTCATTAAACCTTTGGTAATAATTATTTGCTCGCTCATTTTGGCTTACGGTTTGTTTGTGGGAGTTGATTGCGTAAGGTTGTATAATGCTAAAACAAGCAAAGCCCCCGTTATCATAACCCAACCTACAAAAATTGAGAATGATACTGTAAAATATACGGGTTTTGGTTATACCATAACCTACAGAATAAAAGCAGAAATACCAACAGAAGAAAATGAGAGTCGTAATGCAAATTATGATATTTGTGGTGCAGAATTCAGGCTTTTTGATAAAATTCTTCTTTGGGCTTGGATAGAATAAAGAACACAATTGACAGTGCTTCGGTGCTGTCAATTTGTTTTTTTAGAAGATAGCAAACGGCAGATTAGTTTTATGATTTAATCAATTCTTTTTGTTTATATAATGTGAATATAGAAAAATAAGGTTGCGGTTCGCCAGCCTGCCTTTCGAAGGCGGGGGACCACCTTTGGCAATGTTGGTTTTTGAATATGGTTTAAAACGTAGAATTTAATAAATTGTAAAATCAAAGATGGTCGGGTGGTGGGTGGTT
Organism: Acutalibacteraceae bacterium; assembly: GCA_045586265.1. GTDB lineage: Bacteria > Bacillota > Clostridia > Oscillospirales > Acutalibacteraceae > DTU089. The sequence continues at coordinate 26,076 of JAZMZY010000074.1, read as the reverse complement.
CTCGATGCGACTATAGGAGCATCGTTGAAGCGCAAGCTTCAATTGTAATATACCTATCCGAAAAATATATAAATTAGAACAACAGGTGCATTACAGTTTCACCTGACGGTGAAAAGACACTCGAGGGCTCGCGTCAAGAACTCTCCACCGTTCCGCTAAACATTATTATTAAATTTTACAACAGGCTCGCTTGGTACTGAGTTATGGGGATTTATATATTCAGGACGGTCCCCCTCTCTTCGAAGAGAGGCAGAATCGCCCACATCTGTATTCTTCTATCTTTACTCCTTGCAAAGCTTTCTGGCATCTGGAAACTGGCATCTGGTATCTGTATTCCGCTCTCCGCACTTTGCTGGCAACTGGCGACTGGCAGCTAATATAAGCGCTGTCAATTTTTTCTTGCTTTTTTCCTATATAAATAGTATTATTATAGTGTATAATTATGCACAGAGGTGAGCGTTATGTATCTTTGCCCCCAACCTAAAATTCTCGAGCTTAAAAAGGGTATGCTTAATTTTCCTGTTGGTGAAATGCCTAAGGTAGAAAAGAAAAAAATCCCTCAGCTTTCTGAAAAGGAAAGCTATCGTATCACTATTGATGAAAAGGGCGTTTTAATTGAGGGTGCAGATGACAAGGGTCTTTATTACGGCGAGCTTACCCTTAAACAGCTGATGCTCAACTATCGCGGATGTTTACCCTATCTTTACATATATGATGAGCCCGAATATTCTTATCGTGGCTTTATGATAGATTCCTGTCGTCATTTTTTTACAGTTGATGAAATAAAGAAAATGATTGATGGTGCGGCACTTTTCAAATTCAATAAATTTCATTTCCATCTTTCTGAGGACCAGGGCTTCAGAGTTGAAATGGAGTCATACCCCTTGCTTACAAGCGTTGGCTCTGTGAGACCATCCTCAAATTTCGGCAAGGGTGAAAACGATAATACCCCCTATGGTGGCTACTACACTAAAGAGGATTTAAAAGATATAGTTAAATACTGCGAGGAAAGATATATTGAGGTTATTCCTGAGTTCGATTTCCCCGGTCACACAACTGCGGTTATTTCTGCTTACCCCGAGCTTTCCTGCACAGGAGAAAAAATCGAGCTTAAAACCACCGGTGGCGTGTTTAAGGATATTCTTTGCGTGGGTAATCCCGAAACTTTGAAGCTTATTTATGCAGTTGTTGATGAATTCTGCGAAATTTTCCCATCAAAATATTTTCATATCGGTGGCGATGAAGCGCCCAAAACCAGATGGCTTAATTGTCCTAAATGTAAAGCAAAGCTTGAAGAAGAGGGGCTTCATACAATGGATGAGCTTCAGGGCTGGCTTGTTAATGAGGTTGCTTCATATCTTAAGAAAAAAGGCAGAAAGGCAATCTGCTGGAATGAATCTCTGAATGGCGGAAATCTTGATAAAGACAATATTACAGTTGCTCAATGGACAAATAAAATGGATAAGGGTATCGAATGGGCAAATGGTGGCAATCCTCTTATTATGGAAAGATTTACCCCTTATTATGCAGATTATCCCTACGGTATGCACTCCCTGAAGGATGTTTATATGTTCAATCCCCGCAAGGTGAGAGGGCTTACCTCATTGGGAGCGGCATCCATAAAGGGTATTGAATCACCTATATGGACTGAATATGTAAGAGATTTTCCTAAAATGAGCTATATGTGCTTCCCACGTTGGCTTGCAATTGCAGAAACTGCCTGGAACGGTGCAAATCCCAAGGGCTATCAGAGCTTTTTGAAATTCGCAGAGTTTTATTGCGATGTTTTGAAGGGTATGGGTCATACCCCTGCACCAAAAAACGATTGGAATGTTGCTCCTCACACCCGTTTGAATGAAACTGTGGGATTCTTTACAAACTTTGTAACGCCCACAATTATTAAAGATTTTTTCAAGAAAGATAAAAAATTATGATTAAATATTCGGTTATCGGCACATCTTGGATTACAAAATCCTTTATTGAGGGCGCAAATCTTTGTGAGGATTTGTGCCTTGATGGAGTTTATTCCCGCTCCTTTGAAAAGGGCAGTGCTTTTGCAGAGGAAACTGGTGCAAAAAGAGTTTTTACAGATTTTGACGACCTTGCTTCTTCTGATACGGATTTAGTATATGTTGCAAGCCCCAATGTGTGCCACTATGAGCAATGCAAAACACTTCTTATGAATGGTAAGCACGTAATCTGTGAAAAACCAATTACAATTACTGCTGAAGAGTTCAGGGAGCTTTGTGATATTTCAAACGAAAATAACCTTGTTTATTTTGAAGCCATAATGTATATGCACACTCCCTTAAGGCAGGCTTTAAAGGATGCTGTAAGTAAAATCGGTAATATAAGAAGTGCAACCATAGATTTTTCTCAGCTTTCTTCAAAATATCAGGCACTTAAAAATGGTGAATTGCCAAATATTTTTAACCCTGAAATGAAAACAGGTGCACTTAACGATTTGGGTATTTACTGTGTTTACCCTGTGATTGATTTATTCGGTATGCCCGAAAACATTATTCCTGCGCAGCATTTTCTTGAAACAGGTGCAGATGGTAGCGGTAGTGCCGCTTTTGAATACAAGGATAAGCTTGTAACAATTACCTATTCAAAGGTGGGTCAGAGTCGTTCTGCCTCGCAGTTTATGGGTGACGAGGGCACAGTTACAGTTGAGAGCATATCAAAGCTTGATAACATAAGGCTCTATAACAACAATGGGGAAGAAACAGTTTTAAACGGCGAAACGGATAAAAAGTATCTTATGGGTAATGAGGCAAAAAGTGCCGTTGATTTTATTCTTAGAAGAGAAGAAACAGACAATTTTCTCAGGGAATGTCAGTTGATGAACGAAAAGGTTCTTTTATGTATGGAAAAAATGAGGGTAGAAAATGCTTGAACAGGAGCTTAAGGAATTTTTACTTAATAAGGGTGTAACCGATGTTGGCTTTGCAGAAATTGACAATGCAGATACAGGTGAATTGAAATATGCGGTCAGTATTGTTGTAAAGCTTTCCGATGCTATTATTGATGAAATCGATGGTGCACCAACGCCCACATATTTTAACCATTACAGAACAGTGAATGCATTTATTGACAGATGTCTTTTGGAAGCAGGCTTGTTTTTGCAAAGCAAGGGCTATAAATATATAACTGTTGCCGCATCTCAGAGTATGCCCACCACACCATTTAACGGCAGATATTCTCATAAAGAAGCCGCCCACAAGGCAGGGCTTGGCAATATCGGTAAAAACGATTTGTTTTTACATAAAAAATATGGTGCAAGAGTTCGCTTGGGTACACTTTTCACGGATTGCGAATTAAAGGGTGAAGGAATTTTAAAGGAAAATCCGTGTATTAATTGCGATAAATGCGTTAAGGCTTGTCCAAGTGGTGCAATTCTTGGTGTCAGCTATTATGACGGCATAAAGCGTGAGGAAATGTTCAGTCCGTCAGTTTGCAGTGAATATATGAAAAAAGCGTATCAGAAAATCGGCAGAGGTGCAGTCTGCGGAATATGTATGCAGGTGTGTCCTGTATATAATATGAATAAATAACTTCTTATCGTATTGGCGTACTAAATAGAGTGAATAACTTCGAACCAAATATGGTTTAATACAGCCACTTTTCCCTGTAACATCGTTAAAACTCTTGAAAGGAGAAAGCCTTCCTGCGAGTTTTGCCTTGTTACAGAAAAAATTGCCAAGTATTAAACTTCGCAGAACCTGAAATGCCCGAATTTGCGTGCATTTGGGATTTTCTTTGGCGAAGTTATACTGTCGTATATCGAGACAAAAAAATTACAAAGGTGCGTGAATTCGGACATTTAAGGCATATTTGGTTCGAAGTTATTCACTCTAAAGGGGTAAAAAATATGGCAAAGATTTTAATTGCAGATGATGAACAGCTTATAAGGAAGCTCATAGGCGATTGCCTGAAAAAAGAGGGTCACGAGGTTTTGGAGGCAGAAAATGGTGGAATTGCCTTGCGCCTTTTTGAAACAAACAAGGATTTGGAGCTGGCACTCCTTGATATAATGATGCCTGAAATTGATGGTTGGGAGGTTTGTCGCAGAATTCGAGAAAAAAGCGATTTACCCGTAATACTTGTTTCTGCTCGTTCCCAGGATTTTGATCAGATAATGGGCTTTGAATCAGGGGCAGATGATTATGTAACAAAGCCATTTTCATTGGCAGTTCTTTCAAGAAGAGTTGAAACTCTTCTGAAAAGAGGAACTAACCTAAAAAGAAAAGATAAGAACACCGATGATATAGTTATTGAAAATCTTACTATCAGACCGTCTTCCTACGAAGTAACTATTGATGGTGAAAAAATAGAATTAACCCTTAAAGAATTCAAAATTCTCACAAAGCTTTGTAATGCTCCCGGAAGAGTTTATACAAGGGATGCTCTTTTAGATGAGCTTTGGGGAATGGACTATACGGGCGACACAAGAACAGTGGATTCCCACGTTGCCCGCCTTCGCACAAAATTAGGCGAATGGGGTATAAAATATATTGTGACTGTTTACGGAACAGGATATAAGCTGAATGATAAATAAAAAATAAAGAAGAAAAAGGAGGTAGCCATGTGAAAAGAACAGGTTTGGGTATTCGTGCTAAGGTGTTTTTAGAAATCGGTGCGATTATTGCGGTTTGTCTCGTGGGTATCTCCATTGCAAACTCTCAGCTTCTCGAAAGTGTTTATATCTGGAATGTTGAGCGTTCTTTGAGCTCTATGGCACAGAATACTGAGAATGCAGGTGCAGATTATTTTAATCTTCTTTCCGATTATGAAGCACAGGAGAATGTAAGTATAGATTTATATGACACTCGGGACAACTATCTGTACCAAGGCACAGGTAAATTCATTTCCGCCAACAAAATTAATATTATCAGCCGAAAGCAAAATGAGGATGGTAGCTACTTTAATGTTGTTGCAGAGGAAGGGGAAACAACTCAGTATATTGTTTTCGGTAAGGATTTTGAAAACGGGTGGCATATTGAAATAACTGCCCAGAAGGACCCTATTAAAGAAAACGCCAATCTTGCAACCGGTGTTACAACAACCATAACAATTCTTGCGCTTGTTCTTTCTCTTGTTTTCATTTCTGCATATTCAAAGCATTTCACAAAGCCTCTCATTCAGATGAGTGAGGTTGCAAACAAAATTGCAAATCTTGATTTTTCTGCAAAATGTGAAATCAACAGAGGCGATGAAATAGGTGCACTTGCAGATAATATAAATGTTGTTTCAGAATCCTTGAATAGCGCACTTTCAGAGCTCCGCGAAAAGAATGCTCAGCTTATTGAGGATATTGAAAAAGAGCGCCGGATTGAAAAAATGAGAGCGGATTTCATTTCTGCGGCATCCCACGAATTGAAAACACCCATTGCGATTATCAGGGGCTATGCGGAAGGCTTGAAAATGAATATGGGCGAAGAGGATGAAGGGGCTTCGGAATATTGCGATATTATTATGCGAGAGGCTGACAGAATGAATGCACTTGTTCTTAATATGCTTGAGCAGTCGCTGTATTCATCAGGTGTTAAAAAGCCTGATATGACAGAGTTTGAAGTAAACCCATTTATAGAAGACCTACTAAAAACAGTAACACCCATATTTGAGGAGAAGGGTGTTTCTGCAAATTATTCAAAAAATGAGGAAATTGTTGCCTTTGCAGATAAAGCTCAGATGACAACTGTGCTCTCAAACATTGTTCTCAATGCCTGCAGTCACGCAGGAGGCGAAAAGCTTATTGAAATTACAACCGAAAAAGTCGATAATAAAATAAAGATTAATATTTTTAATACGGGAAGCCGTATTGAAGATAAGGATAAGGAAGGAATTTTCACATCCTTCTATCGTGCCGATAAAGCCCATTCAAGAGCAGAGGGCAGATTTGGTCTCGGTCTTGCTATTGTAAAATCAATTACAGAAAACCATAATTGTGATTGTGGCTTTGAAAATAAAGAAAACGGCGTAACCTTCTGGTTTACTATGCCTGAATGTACTGCTACGGAAAGGAAAACAGATGAAAATTAATTTTGTAATACCCTGCCTTTTAGGTGTTGAGGGAATAATTGCCGATGAGCTTCGCTTTTTAGGAGCAGAAAATGTTCAGGCGGAAAACGGAAGAGTGCTTTTTTCAGGGGACGAAAATATGCTTGCGAGAGTCAATATCTGTTCTCATTTTGCAGAAAGAGTTCAGATTAATATGGGCTCATTTACCGCAAAAACCTTTGAAGAGCTTTTTCAGGGCGTTAAGGCTCTTCCTTGGGAAGAATGGATTGGAAGAGATGATGCTTTCCCTGTAAAAGGATATTCGCTTAAATCAACTCTTTTCAGTGTCAGCGACTGTCAGGCAATTATCAAAAAAGCAGTTGTTGAAAGGCTTAAATCAAAATACGGTATTTCCTGGTTCAATGAAAGCGGACCTGTTCATCAGATTCAGTTTTCAATTATGAATGATAATGTAACAATGCTTATTGATACAACCGGTGCGGGTCTTCATAAGAGAGGTTACAGACTTTCTCAGAATGGCGCACCCATCAAGGAAACTCTGGCGGCATCAATTTGTGCTCTTGCAAAGCTTCGCCATTACCATACTCTTTATGACCCAATGTGCGGTAGCGGTACTCTTCTCATTGAAGGTGCTTTATATGCTCATAACATTGCGCCCGGTCTTAACCGTCACTTTGCGGCAGAAAGATTTGATGTTCTTCCCAAAAATATCTGGAAGGAAGAAAAGGAAAGGGCAATTAGTCTTGAAAAGGTTGATACAGATTTCGTTGGTTATGGTTCTGATATTGATGCAGAGGCAATAAAAATTGCAATTGAAAATGCATCGAGACTTCCTATTGGCAAAAAGCTTAATTTTGAAAAAAGAGATTTAAAGGATTTCAAGAAATTAAGCGAAAGAGGTACTGTTATCTGCAATCCACCTTATGGTGAAAGACTTCTTGATTTGCAAGAGGCTCAGAAGATTTATAAGGAAATGGGCAGAGTGTTTGACAAAGCTCACGGTTGGAGTTATTATATAATCACTCCCGATGAGGAGTTTGAACAATGCTTTGGCAGAAAAGCAGATAAGAGCAGAAAGCTCTACAATGGTATGATTAAATGCAGATTGCATATGTATTTTAAATAAGGTGAGAAATATGAAACATTTATTTATTGTTAATCCTGTATGTGGCAAGGGTATTTCTATTGAAAGATGTACCAACGGAATTGTTGAAACAATGACCGAATTAGGCATAGATAATTACGAAATCCACGTTACAACAGCACCTCGTGATGGTTATGAATATGCAAAAAAAGAGGTTGAAAAGGGTGAGCATATCCGTGTTTACGCTTGCGGTGGCGATGGCACTCTTTATGAGGTAGTCAACGCTTGTGCTTGCCACCCAAATGCAGAGGTTGCGGCATTCCCCTTGGGTAGCGGTAATGACTTCATCCGTATTTTCGGTGATAAAAAGGATTTAAGAAATGTTGCAGACCACGTAAACGGTACTGTTATGGATTTTGACCTTATTAAATGTGGCGACCAGTATGCAATCAACCAGTGCTCAATGGGTGTTGATGCAGAGGTTTGCGCAAAGCAGGCAGATTTCAAAAAGCTTCCTCTTCTTTCAGGTGAGGCGGCATATACTGCGGCACTTCTTTACTGCTTTATCGGCAGAATGAAGAGCAGATTTACAATTACAATTGACGACGAAGAGCCTTTTACAAGTGACGTGCTTTTCTGCGTTGCAGGTAACTCCCGTTGGTACGGTGGCGGTTATATGGCAGCGCCTAAAGCTCTCACTTATGACGGACTTCTTGATTTTATCATTGTTAAAAAAGACTGCTTAAGAATCAAGCTTCTTTCTCTTATTAACCCCTACAAAAAGGGTCAGCATCTCGGCTGGGACAGAACAATTTTCAAAAGAGGTAAAAAGATTCACATTACAAGCGAAAAGCCTGCAGCAATGAATGTTGACGGCGAAACAGACTATGTAACAGAATGTACATTCGAAATTGTTGAAAAGGGTATTAAGTTTGTTGTTCCTGCTTGTTCCGATTTTATGGAGAGAGTTAAAAATAATAACGTATAAAAACTAAAATCATCCCATTGAAAAACCAAATGTTTTTTCAATGGGATGATATATTTATTTCAGAAACTCGCCTTTTCTCTATAATCAATTATAGCATAAAAAAAGAAAAATTACAATACTTGCAAGATGTGTGAATTTATAGTATGATTAACTTTTGCAGGCACTATATTTTAAGCTGCAGACTTAAGGATTCACGAGTATTTTAACAATAGCATGGCGAAAATATGCGTTCAAAAAACTGTTACGGATTATTCTCGCCAACTTATATTTTGGAGGTAGTATTTTGCTCGGTAAGGATATGAAAATCGAAGAACAGAATGCTCAATATGTTCAGGAGTTTTTAGATAACGAAATAGTCCGTTTAGGTGAGCTTATTGAAGAATACAAAGCCAATGTTAAGGTTATGGGTGAAGATTTCAATATGGATAACCCAAATGGTGGTATGTATTCGGGAATGGAGCTTACCCAAATCCATCACGAAATGGAAAAGCAGTTCCTTTATTCTGAAGAGGCTTCAAGAGATATTTATTTCTTTAAAAAGCTTCGCAAAGCGCCCTATTTTGCAAGGGTGGATTTTAAAGGTGATAATGCAAAAAAAGAAAAGACAATATATATTGGTTTAAGAACCCTCCAGAAACACGATACCTTTGAAATGCTTGTGTGTGACTGGCGTGCACCTGTTGCTTCACTTTTTTATGAGGATTTTGAAGATAAGGCATTTTTCGAAGCACCAAGAGGCAGAATGACAGGGGATCTGCTTCTTAAAAGACAGTTTAAATTTGAAAATGGTAAATTAAAATATTATGTTGACAGCGACCTTAAAATTGATGACGATATTCTGAGAGATGTGCTTTCATCCTCTTCAAGTGAGCATCTTAAGGTTATCGTTAACAGTATTCAAAGAGAGCAGAATAAGGTTATTCGTTACACAGATAATGAAAATCTTTTGGTTATAGGTCCTGCAGGAAGCGGTAAAACCTCTGTTGGCTTCCACAGACTTGCATACCTTCTTTATCAGAACAGAACAGAGCTTTCCTCTGCAGAAATTATAATGTTCTCAAATAACGATATTTTTTCAAGCTATGTTGCAGATATTATACCCGAGCTTGGGGAAATGCCTATTAACTATTCCTCTTTTTATAATATTTTTGCAGCAGAAATCCCCACAATTACAACAGGAGATTATTATTCTCTTGCAGAAAGTATAATTAATGGTGACACGCGCCGTAGTAAAAGTGCAGGAATTAAATTAAGCAAAGAGTTTGTTGATTTTCTTGAAACAGATACAGATGTATGTGAACCTGAATTCAGCGATATAACACTTTTTGAAGATGTTATATTCTCAAAAGAAGCTCTTTTAGAAAGATTTTTAAGTGATACTGAAAACTCACAAAAATCAAGGGGAGAGCGTCTTGCAGCATACGTTCAGGGCGTTGTTGATGAGTATTTCATCAATCACAGAGAAGAGATTTATCTTCATATAGATGCAGATTCTGAAATTGATGAGGATACCGCAAAGCTCTTCAAAGCAAAGCGCAGAGAGGTTAAGCAGAATGCAACGGAAATGATTAAATCCGCAATTCTTGTAGACCCTGTGGCAGTTTATTTCAAGCTTTTGGAAAAATATGCAGAAGAAATTAATTGCCCGGAGCTTCTTGATACAAAAGCAACACTTGATAAAGGTTATCTTGAATTTGAAGATGCTCTTGGAGTTGTTTATGTTAAGTCAGTTCTCGGTATGTCCGCTGTTCTTTCAGGCGTTAAGCATATTCTTATTGATGAAGCTCAGGACCTTTCATATATTCAGCATAAGCTTATTTTAAAAATGTTCCCCAGAGCAAAGGTCACTCTTCTTGGCGATACTAATCAGGCTATTATTTCTGAGCTTAACACCACCAGCAAGGAAGAGCTTGCAGAAATTTATAACGCAAAAATTCTTGCTCTTAATAAGAGCTATCGTTCAACAAAAGAAATCAATTCCTATGCTTTAAAACTTCTTCCTGAAGAAAAAAGATATGAAATCTTTGAAAGAACAGGGGAAGAGGTTAAAGAAACAAGCGGAAATATTCAGGATTTTAAAATTGCAGTTAAGGATTTGGCAGAAAACAGCCCATCAACCTGCATAATTACACGAAATCTTAAAGAGGCTATTGAGGTTTATAATGGTCTTAAAACCGAAATCAACGGTTTGAGAATTTGCGATAACAAATCCTTTGAGCTTTCCCACAACCCCATTGTTATGCCTTTGGCACTTACAAAGGGACTTGAATTTGATAATGTAATCGTGTACGATAAACAGGGTGCTTTCCAAGGAGAAGAAAACAAAAAATATCTTTATATGGCATCAACAAGAGCTTTGCACAGACTTACAATTTTTGCTATAAAATAAAAAACTAACTGCTATCTGCTAATCGCTGACTGGCGACTGGAGACTGGCAGCTGGCGACTTTAAAAGAGGTAAAATAATGAAACCATTAAAATTTTTCGTCATTACCGACCCGCACTATTTCAGTGAAAAATTAGGTGCTTATGGTTCAGGCTATGAGGCGTTTATGGACTATGAGCAGAAGTGCTATGCAGAAACTGCTGCCATAAATAAAGCCGCTAATGAATACCTTAAAAACAGCAACGAAGCAGATATAATTCTTATAGCAGGTGACCTTTCTTTTAACGGTGAAAAAGAAAGTCATATTGAATATTCACAAGAGCTTAAAAAGTTAAAAGAAAGCGGTAAAAAGATTTTTGTTGTTACCGCAGGTCATGATATTGAGAATAATCCTTTCCAATACAATGGTGGTGAAAGAGAATCTGCCGAGGGTATTGAATTCAAAGACCTTTTAAGCTATTACGGTGAATTTGGTTATAATGATGCAATTGCTTTCAATGAAGAGCATCTTTCTTATGTTGCGGAGCTTTCCGAGGATGTTCGTCTTTTGGTTTTGTGTAATGATACTGCAGAGGGTAAAAACAAGGCTTATGACGATGAATTTCTGAGATGGATTGAGGAACAAGCAAAAAAGGCAAAAGAAGACGGTAAAATGATGATTGCCATGGAGCATTATCCTGTTCTTCCCGGTCAGCCTGTTCTTGCTCTCATTCCCGATGCCCGACAAAAAGAAAGCAAAAAGCTTATTGAAGCTCTTGCAGATAACGGAGTTCATCTTGTTTTCACAGGGCATATGCACAATCAAAGCGTGAATGTTGTTGAAACCGAAAAGGGCAACAAGTTCTACGATGTTTGCACAGGGTCTCTTATCGGTTGCCCTGCATTTATGCGCCTTGTTACAATTAAGGATGAAAATACAGTTGAAATAAAAAGCATTCCTGTTCCCGAATTTGAGTGGGAGAAGGCAGGAAAAACAGGAGAGCAGTATCTTCAGGACCAGTTCGACAGAATGCTTGTAACCTTAATCGGTGGAATGAAAGATAATCCTGAAAAGGTTTTACATAAATTCGGAATTGGTGATAAAACTGCACTTTACAAGCCGGTGAAATTTGTTGGCAAAATTCTTTGCACCTGGTCTGTTGGAAAAATTGCAAGACTTTTTCTTGTTAAGGCTCATCCCGATGTTAAGAATGACAGATTTTTTGATTATCTTGTGGGCATTGTAAGAAATATGTTCTGTGGTGACCAACCCTATACAGAGGACACCCCCTTTGGCGAAACCTTCCTCAAGGTTCTAAAAAGATTAAAACCAATACTTAAATTTCTTAATAAAAAGCTTCACGGAGCACAGGGCGAGGAGCTTGATTTCTATGAGGTGCTTAAGCACTCTGCAGGTAACTACGGAATTTCGGATTATAATGCTACGCTCAAGTTAGGAGTTAGGAATGAGGAGTGAGGAGTGTCGGGTGCTGCGCACGGCATTATAAGCTTCGCAAGAAATAAAAGTAAAGCGAAACCTATCATCCCTGTCCGTTTGCGGATAGGGAGGGGGACCATTCTTTAAAATATATATTGTTTTAGGTAAGTGTATTTCGGGTAAATGTACTTACCTTTATTTTATGTTCGGGCGGAATGGTGGTGGGTTGCCCCGTTCCCTCTTTACTTTGTTGATGAGAGCAAACACCTGCAAAGAAATAACGCTTTACTGTTATTTCTTTGCAGGTGAAATGATAGTAAAATTATTTCGGTGATGGATTTTCAGTAAAACCTAAAATGTAATCCGAGCTTACCTGATAATATTTACATAATTTTATAAGATGATGGATTTTTAATTCTCTTTTACCACTTTCGTATAAATGATATTGAGGACGCGTGATATTTAGTATATCAGCAACATCCTGCTGTGTTAAATCCCGGTCTTCTCGGATATCTCGTAATCTTTGTGTGAAATGCATATTTACTAATTACTTTCTCTTTTTATAAGGTGTTTTTTCATCGGTTGCTTTTGCAATATAATCAATTGAGGTATTGTAATATTCTGCAAATAACTTGATAGTGTCCAAGGGTGGAGTTCTTTCGCCGTTTTCATATCTGATATAAGAATTTTTTGAAATAAATGCGATTTTAGCACAAAATTCCTGTGTTAAATCATTATCTTCGCGTAATTCTCTCAAACGTGTGTCCATAAGTATCACTTCCTTATGACACCACTTTAACAAAACACTCCGTTTGGGGTTGACAAAATACTCCATTTGGGGTATGATAAGAGTCGTCACACAAATCCCAACTGCGAAGCGAATCAAAATGTATGTGGAACTGAGATGGAGTATGTAAAAGTAACCCGAGAGTATTTTTGGTGCTCTCGGGTTACTTTTACTTTATTGTTTATTTAAAACGCGATTTTTTCTTCAATATAAGCCTCAAGCTCGTCAATTGAAATACGAACCTGTTCCATAGTATCTCTGTCACGAACTGTTACGCAGCCGTCTTCAATACTATCAAAGTCATAGGTAATGCAGAAGGGTGTACCGATTTCATCCTGACGGCGATATCTTTTACCGATTGAACCTGCATCGTCAAAGTCAACATTGAATTTCTTTGAAAGCTTTGTGAAAACCTCTGTTGCCTGTTCATTAAGCTTCTTTGAAAGGGGAAGAACAGCGCATTTGAAAGGTGCAAGAGTGGGATGGAAACGAAGAACAACTCTTGTATCGTTCTTTTCTGCATCAACAACCTCTTCATCATAAGCCTCTGTGAGAATTGTAAGGAAGAGTCTTTCGACACCGAGAGATGGCTCAACAACATAGGGAATATATCTCTCGTTTGTTTCGGGGTCGAAGTAGTCAAGGCTCTTGCCGGATGTGTTGATGTGCTGGGTAAGGTCGTAGTCAGTTCTGTCTGCAACGCCCCAAAGCTCGCCCCAACCGAATGGGAAGAGGTATTCAAAGTCTGTTGTTGCTTTTGAATAGAAGCAAAGCTCCTCGGGGTCGTGGTCACGAAGGCGAAGGTTTTCTTCCTTGATGCCTAAGGAGTAGAGCCAGTCACGGCAGAATGCACGCCAGTATTCAAACCATTCAAGGTCAGTGCCGGGCTTGCAGAAGAATTCAAGCTCCATCTGTTCGAATTCACGAACACGGAAAATGAAGTTACCGGGAGTGATTTCGTTACGGAAGGATTTACCAATCTGAGCAACGCCAAAGGGAACCTTTTTTCTTGTGGTTCTTTGAATGTTTGCAAAGTTTACGAAAATACCCTGTGCAGTTTCAGGACGAAGATAAAGCTCATTTTTGCTATCTTCAGTAACACCCTGGAATGTTTTGAACATAAGGTTGAACTGGCGGATATCTGTGAAATTGTGTTTACCGCAAGAAGGACAAGCAATTGCTTTTTCTTTGATGTAATCCATCATCTGCTCATTTGACCAGCCTGCAACATTAGTGCCGTCAAAATCTTCAATGAGGTTATCTGCTCTGTGACGGGTTTTGCACTCACGGCAGTCCATAAGAGGGTCAGAGAAGCCACCAAGGTGACCTGAAGCAACCCAGGTCTGAGGATTCATAAGAATTGCGCTGTCAAGACCAACATTGTAGGGGTTTTCCTGAATGAATTTCTTGCGCCATGCGTTTTTGATGTTGGTTTTAAGCTCAACACCAAGAGGGCCGTAGTCCCAAGTGTTTGCAAGACCGCCATAAATTTCGCTACCTGCGTAAACGAAGCCTCTGCCCTTGCAAAGAGCAACAAGCTTTTCCATAGATTTTTCTGTGTTTTTCATATATAAATCTGTCCTTTCAGATAATTAACTGATTAGTTGTCTGTTTCAAGCTTTTTATCAGATACCTTGCCACCGAACTGACTGTAATACATATCAGCATAAAGACCACCCTTTTCAAGAAGCTCTTTATGAGTACCTCTTTCCTTAACAGTACCTTTGTCAATGAAGAGAATTTCATCGGCTTTTTTTATGGTTGAAAGTCTGTGGGCAATAACAAAATTTGTTCTGCCCTTCATAATTTCACTCATAGCAGCTTGTAAAAGAAGCTCTGTTCTTGTATCAACGGAGCTTGTTGCTTCGTCAAGAATAAGGATTTTCGGATCTTTCAGAAGAGCGCGGGCAATAGTAAGCAGTTGCCTCTGACCTTGTGAAAGGTTTTCACCATTTTCGTCAAGCATTGTGTCATAGCCCTCGGAAAGTTCTGAAATGAATTCGTCTGCATGGGCTGCTTTTGCGGCGGCGATAACCTCTTCATCGGTAGCTCCCAGCTTACCGTAGCGAATATTATCTTTAATTGTGCCGTTAAATAACCATGTATCCTGAAGCACCATTCCGTAAAGAGAACGCAAATCATCGCGAGGAATATCACGAATATCTGTTCCGTCAATGGTAATCCTTCCCTCGTTTACATCATAGAAACGCATAAGAAGATTAACGAATGTGGTTTTACCTGCGCCTGTTGGTCCCACAAGAGCAACGAGCCCGCCACACTTAACGGAAATATCAAGGCTTTCCATTAAGGGCTTGTCAGGTGAATATGAGAAGGAAACGTTCTCAAATTTAAGAACATCCTTAAATTCAATTGTTTTTTCGTTTTTATCTGCAATCTCCTCAGGTTCATCAAGAACTGCAAAAACTCTTTCTGATGAAGCCATACTCGATTGAAGATTATTTACGATTTGAGCAAGTTGAGAAATGGGAGATGTGAAAAGCTTTGAATAGGTGATAAATGTAAGAATACCACCAATAGTAAAGCCTTCGCCCATATCATAAAGCACCGTTCCGTCAATGGCGAAAACGCCTTTGTTGACTATAAGATAACCGCCGATAATGGCAATAAGAATATAGCCGAAATTATCAATAAGGTTTATAAAGGGCGCAATTGTACCTGAAATGAACTGTGCCTTTCGGCTGACATCTGTCAACTCGTCATTAATATCGTTGAATTCATCAACCGCCAATTGCTCTTGTCCGAAAAGACGAACAATTTTATGACCTGTATACATTTCCTCAACGTGGCCGTTAAGTTCACCGGTTCTGTCCCATTGAGCCTTGAAAAGCTTTTTAGAAACTTTCATAATACTCAAAGCAATTGCTGCTGCGGGAGGAACAATGAGGACAATAATAAGGGTAAGGAACCAGTTTGTTATAAGCATCATCACAAAAACACCAACAAGGGTGATGATGGATGTTACAACAGAAACCAGGTTGTGTTGTAGAGTGTTACTGATATTGTCAATGTCGTTAATAAGACGGGAGAGAATATCGCCCTTCGCATTTGAATCAAAGAATTTAAGGGGTAAGTGAGAAAGCTTTGTGTTTAAATCTTCTCGTAATTTACGGACAACCTTTGCAGTTAATCCAGCCATTGTAAACTGCTGAATGAATGAGAAAATTGCCATTCCACCATAAACTGCAAGAAGCATGAGAATATAGGGAATGAGGGTTTTAGCTGAAATCTCGAAGCCTTCAATCTTAAGAGCAACCTGCTCATTGAGCACGTCAAGAGCATCACCAATATAAGAGGGTCCGATAACATTACAGATTGTACTCAAAATGCAGGTTACAAAAACGATAACACATCCGCCTTTATGTTCAAAAAGATATTTTAAAAGGCGTTTCATTGTTTTACCGAAGTTGTTTGCTTTTTCTTCACCTTTCTGAACGGAACGATAGGAAGAATAACGCAATTTTCGGGTGTTTCGGCGCATTTCAAGAAGCTTTTGACGGTTTTCGTCAAGTTGTCTTGGTTTTCTTGTCATTCTGTTGCCTCCTCTTCACTAAGCTGGGATGCAACAATGTCCTTATAAACATCGCATTGTTTAAGGAGTTCTTCGTGAGTACCCGTACCCACAACCTGACCTTTATCAAGAACAATTATTTTATCTGCATCAATTATTGTGCCTACTCGTTGAGCCACAATAAGAATGGATGAATTTTTGAGATTTTTCTTTAATGCCGCACGAAGACGGGCATCAGTTGCAAAATCGAGAGCAGAGAAGCTATCATCAAACATATAGAAAAGAGCTTCTTTAACAATAGCACGAGCAATGCAAAGTCTTTGCTTCTGACCGCCTGAAAGGTTTGTTCCGTTCTGAGAAATCATACTGTAAAGCCCATCGGGGAGCTTTTCAACAAAATCCTTAGCCTGAGCAATTTCAAGGGCGCGCCACAATTCCGCATCTGTTGCATTTTCCTTACCGTAACGCAGATTATCTGCAATTGTTCCGCTAAAAAGGAATGCTTGCTGAGGAATGTAGCCGATTTTTGAATATATTGATGCAAAATCCATCTGGCGAACATCATAGCCATCAAGGAAAACCGCACCATCTGTTACGTCATAGAAACGGGGAATAAGGTTAAGTATAGTTGATTTACCTGAACCTGTTCCACCGATAATAGAAGTAACTTTGCCGGGATTTGCAGTGAAGCTTACATCTTTGAGAACATCGGTATAGTTGCCGTCAGTATTTTTGTACTTAAAGCATACATTACGAAACTCAATAACACCTTTTTTTGAAGCGTTTTCTTCTTTTTGAAGGATTTCCATTTCGGGTTGCATTTCAAGCACATCATTGATACGATTTGCAGAAACTTTTGCTCTTGGGAGCATAATAAACATTGCCGCTGCATTTGAAAGAGCAATAACAACAAATACAAGATAAATTATAAATGCCTGTAAATCGCCGATAGTGTTCTGAATTTCAACTGCATCTGTAAGGCGGTTAATCTGAACATAACCGATAGCCACAAGGAGAATTATAAGTAAGAAAGCGAGAAGAGTCACAATAGGAATGAGAGAAGCAAAAATTCTCTGAACGGTAACAACCATTCCTGTTAAATCATCGTTTGCATCCTTGAAACGCTTGTCCTCATGCTTTGTGCGGTTGAATGCACGAATAACTCTTATACCGCTGATTTTTTCACGGATAATAAGGTTGAGCTTGTCCACCTTTTTCTGAATTTTATCAAAGAAAGGTAAAATTTTCTTTGCAACCAAAAACGCAATAATAGCAATAACAGGAAGAACGATAAGAAGAACAAGAGAAAGTCCGGGGTCCATAATAACTGCCATAACTGTTCCACCGATAAGCATAATCGGAACAGAAATGATTGTACGAAGGCTCATAAGAATGAAGTCCTGAACCTGACGGATATCATTAATAGTTCTTGTAATAAGAGATGGGATACCGATTTTATCAATATCACCTTGAGAGAAAGACTCTACCTTGTTGAAAATATCTGCTCTGAGTTCACCTGCAAAGCTTGTTGAAACCTTACTTGAACAGTAGCTGTTTGCAATAGAAACAAGCATTGCGATAAAACAGCAAACCAGCATAATTATACCGTCGGATTTAATGGATTCTAAATCGCCTTTGTTAATGCCTTCGTTGATGATTTCAGAAAGCAACAACGGGAAACCGAGCGTAAGCACATTGTTTATTGCCGCAAGAAACAGTGTAAACAATGCAAAATGCTTATGCGGTTTTAAGTAACGCAAGAGCTTTAACATCCACAAATCCTCCCTATAAGTTTAATACATAAAAATACACAATAAATATACCAAAAAATAACAGAGTTATCAACTGTTTTTTCTGTTTTTTATTTCATTTTTAAGAGAATTTTAATTTTTATAAATAACACCATTTACTCATTACTTATCGTGCTTGACAGAAACTGTTAAATATAGTAAAATATCAAACTGTTATATTATGTAATTTCAACGAAATGAGTGTGATTTCAATGCATTGGTCAGAAATTATTGCAGACCGTATTATCAAGCGCAATCCTGATAAGGAAGAGTATGTTTGTGCTGCAGGTATCAGTCCCTCCGGTTCAATTCACATCGGTAACTTCCGTGATATTGCAACAAGCTATTTTGTTGTTCGCGCACTTATTAAAAAAGGTAAAAAAGCAAAGCTTCTTTTCTCCTGGGATGAATTTGACCGTATGAGAAAGGTTCCTGTTAACGTTGCAGCTATTGACAGCGATATGGAAAAATATATCGGTTGCCCCTATGTTGACGTTAAAAACCCCTTTGATACAGAGGAAAAGACTTATGCTGAATATTTTGAGCACGAATTTGAACGTTCAATTGTAAAATTCGGTATCAATATGGATTATCGCCATCAGGCAGAAATGTACAGAAGCGGTAAATATACAGAGCACATTCTTCATTCTCTCAAAAAGAGAGGAGAAATTTTTGATATTCTTGCTTCTCACCGTACTCAGCCCGTTCAGGAGGGTGAACGCGAGGCATATTACCCTGTTAGCATTTATTGTTCTGAATGTGGTAAGGATACAACCAAAATAGTTTCTTTAAGTGACGATTGCACACAGGCTGAATATACCTGCGCTTGCGGTCACAAGGGTTCTTTTGATTTCACAAAGGATTTCAACTGTAAGCTTGCCTGGAAAATTGACTGGCCTATGCGTTGGATGTATGAGGGTGTTGACTTTGAACCCGGCGGAAAAGACCACGCAAGCCCTCACGGTAGCTACGATACAAGTAAAGATATTGCAAAGAAAATCTTTGGTTATGAGCCTCCTCTTTTCCAGGGCTATGAGTTTATTGGTATCAAGGGCACAACAGGTAAAATGTCCGGTTCATCAGGTCTTAACCTTACTCCCGAAACACTTCTTAAAATCTATGAGCCCGAGGTTATTTTGTGGCTTTATTCAAAAACAGAGCCTCTCAAGGCATTTGATTTCTGCTTTGACGATGGTATTTTAAGACAGTATTTTGAGTTCGATAAAATGTATACTGCTGTTAAAGACGGCACTGCAAACGATGCTCAGAAAGAAATTATGTATAACACAACTGTTGGTGACAGAGTTCTTGAAACTGTTCCTATGGGACTTCTTGTTCAGCTTGGTAGTGTTGTTGACTTTAATGTTCCCATGCTTGAAACTGTTTTTGAAAAAATCGGCACTCCCTATAAGAGTGAACAGTTTATTGAAAGACTTGACAAAGCAAAATATTGGCTTGAAAACTGCGCTCCAGACCAGGTTAACCGTTTAAGAGCAGGTCGTAACTGGGAGGTTTATGAAACTCTCAACGAAACACAGAAGGCAGAAATCAAATCCCTTTTTGAATATATTTCTGCAGGTGGCTACGACCTTGATGACCTTAACAAAAAGCTTTACGCTATTCCTAAGGAAATCAACGGCGAAGACCTTGAGGAAAAAGCACTTAAAACAATTCAGGGCACATTCTTCAAAAATGTTTATAAGCTTCTCATAGATAAGGAAAAGGGTCCTCGTCTTTACCTCTTCCTTTTTGCTATTGACCCTCAGAGATATGTTGGTCTTCTTGATTTCTCATATCCCAAAACTGAAGAAGAAGCAAAGGCAGAAGAGCTTGCAAAGGTTGAAGAGGTTATTGAAACAGAAGATAAGCACGTTTACGGTGAAGCAGATGCTTTTGTTCCTTTCAAGGAAGATAAAATTTCTATAGATGTTTTTGAAAAGCTTGACCTTCGTGTTTGCGAAATTCTCAAAGCACAGGAAATCAGAAAATCTCACAGTTGCTTGAAGCTCACCCTTGATGATGGTAGTGGTGAAAACAGAGTTATTGTTTCTTCAATCAAGAGCGAATATACCTGCGAACAGCTTGTCGGCAAAAAGATTATTGTTATTGCAAACCTTGAGCCTGCAAGATTTGCAGGTGTTCAGAGTAACGGTATGCTTCTCGCGGCAACAAATGGCGCTTGCGGTTGTCAGGTAGTATTTGTTCCTGATTGTGTTCCTGCAGGTACACAGATTAAGTAATATGAAATTCGTACCGATTACTGAAGAACGATTCAATTTGGTTTACGAAAAGATGACCACGGCGTTTCCCTATGAGGAGCGCCGTGATCTTTCAGACCAGAAAGAATGCTTGAATAATAAGTTTTTTAATTTCTTTGAGATTTTTGATAACGAAACTGATGTAGGGTTTATTACCTTATGGGTGTTTTCCGAATTCGTTTTTGTTGAGCATCTTGCTATTGATGAAGAAAAAAGAGCAGGGGGCTATGGCTCAAAAACAATCGAGCTTGTTAAAGAAACCTACAAAAAGCCCATAATACTTGAAGCAGAAGCACCTGAAACAGACCAACAAATCAAAAGAATAAAATTTTATGACAGATTAGGTTTTAAAATTAATTCCTATGACTACGAGCAACCTTCATACCACGGTGGTGAGGGCGTGCCGTTGAAAATATTATCTTTTCCCGAATATTTATGCCAAGAGGAATTTGATTTGTTTATGAAGAGAACAAGAGAAAATGGGTATAAAGGTTTAGTTCAAGGGCTTTCAGACGATGAAAAAATTGATATTGTTGCAAAAAAGGTTCTTGATAAATATTTGCCCGCTTTTGAAGAACTTGCGAAATAGTACAGAACAGGATGTATCATAAAGATATATCCTGTTTTTTATTTTGGTATTGCTATTGTTCTCGATTTGGAATATAATAAAACCAACAAAATGTGAGGTGATTAGATGCTTGCATATATGACTGCTGGCGAAGCAGCTGAAAAATGGAATATTTCTCACAGACGTGTTATTACGCTCTGCCAGGAAAACCGTGTTCCTAATGCAGCGATATTAGGAAATATGTGGATAATCCCTAAAGATGCTACAAAGCCTGTTGATGGGAGAACAATCAGATATGATAAGAAAAATCCAACCAAACCATTTATAAAATGGGCGGGTGGAAAAGGCCAACTTCTTCCTACTATCAGAAAATTCTATCCTGCAGGTTTAGGAACAACTATAACGAAATACATCGAACCTATGGTTGGTGCAGGTGCAGTATTGTTTGATATCTTAAACACATACGAAATGGATGAGGTATATATCTGCGATACCAATATTCAATTAATGAATGTGTATAGTGTGGTTCGTGACAACGTCGATGGACTTATCGAATTGCTTCTTAAACTTGAATCCGGTCATTTATCTAAAAATGATGAAGAAAGAAAAGAGTACTACTATCAACAAAGAGAAAAGTACAATGCAGAAATCCAAAAATCTGATTCTGCTAATTCTTTATTAAGAGCAGCTTTATTCATATACCTTAACAAAACTTGCTTCAATGGATTATATAGAGTTAATCGAAAAGGTGCTTTCAATGTACCTATGGGTTCATATAAAAAACCAACAGTATGCGATATAGATAACTTGAAAAAGGCATCTGAGCTCTTGCAAGAAGTTACTATATTGACAGGCGACTATACTTGCATTGCAGATAAATTGGATGAAAGAACATTCATATACTTTGATCCACCGTATAGACCATTAACCAAAACTGCAGAATTTACTTCATACAATGCAGATGACTTTAATGATGAACATCAAACTAAGTTAGCAGAGTTTATTAAATCAATAAACAAATCGAAAGTTATGGCAAGCAACTCAGATCCAAAGAACGTTGACGAAACAGACAACTTCTTTGATGATTTATATTCAGGCTTAAACATAAACCGAGTATCTGCAAACAGAGCAATCAACAGTAATGGTAACAACCGAGGAAAAATCCATGAACTGTTGATAACAAACTATTGAGGGGGACGAAATTATGCCGTATGGAGATTATGCACAATGTCCTTGTTGTGAAAAAACAGCTTTTGGGACAAATGAAATTGAACAGCTTTTTGGATATAGAAACATGGGAGATGGCAGATGTATTCCTCAATCCTATTGTAGAGAATGTCGTTCGGCACATTGTGAAGCAGGAAAACCTTGCAAAGTAAAGTGAGAGGTGTGTAATATGTCAAGAGATTTTAATAATTGGTTGTCAGCTTTTCGTGACAGCATATCTGACTATGGTTATTATATAGATTTTGAAAAGGTACATAAAAATGTTGATTCAGTAAAAGTCGAACTTAACATTTTAAATTCTCTTATTGGCTCGAAAGATATTGAAAATGATTTTGAGAATCTGATGAGAAAATATCCCGAGATTTTAAAATGTATCCCTTTGCTTTTAGCTGTAAGAGCTAATGAAATATATTGCCAAGACGAAAATGGTGGTTATTTATATAAATTTGATTTCGGGAAATATCCACCCAATAGCCATACTTATTATGAGCGATACAAATATTTCATGAGAGAAACCGGTTTATTTGACTTGTTAGAAAATCATATTATAAACAATTTGGTTGACTATGTAACTGGTGTTGAAACGGGTCTTGACTCAAATGGCCGTAAAAATCGTGGTGGACACTTAATGGAAGATTTGGTTGAGAACTTTATTCAAAAAGCGGGTTTCGTAAAAGGTGTTAATTACTTCAAAGAAATGTATATTCACCAAATTACAGACAAATGGAATATAGACTTATCCGCTATCTCCAATCAAGGCAAGATGGAAAAACGCTTTGATTTTGTCGTTAAGACACCACATATGATTTATGGTATTGAAACCAATTTTTATGGTAGTGGTGGTAGTAAACTGAACGAAACTGCTCGTAGCTACAAAACGCTCGCAACAGAAACAGATACCATAGATGGCTTTACTTTCGTTTGGTTTACTGATGGCAAAGGTTGGACAAGTGCTCGTCATAACCTTGAAGAAACCTTTGATGTTATGGAAAACATTTATAATATCAAAGATTTGGAAAACGGAATAATTAATGAGGTTTTCAAATAATGACAAAGAAAATTACCAAATGGGAACCCGAAAACTTTGAACTTGAAATGACTACTCATTGGTCATTTCCTAACAGGGGTAACTGGGCTACTCACGATGCAAAATGGCGTGGTAACTGGTCGCCATATATTCCTCGCAATATAATACTCAGATACTCTCAAGAAAACGATTTAGTTCTTGACCAATTCGCAGGTGGCGGAACAACTCTTGTTGAAGCAAAACTTCTCAACAGAAATATCGTTGGTGTTGATGTTAATGATGTAGCGTTAGAACGATGTAAAGACAAAATTAACTTTGAACACGAGGGTGCTGACGGTAAGGTTTATATCCGTAAAGGCGATGCGAGAAATCTTGATTTCATTCCTGATGAGAGTATAGATTTAATTTGTACTCATCCTCCTTATGCAGATATAATCAAGTATAGTGAAGACATACCCGAAGACTTATCTTTGTTAAAAGTTAAAGATTTTCTTGAAGAAATGAAAAAGGTTGCTAAAGAGAGTTATCGAGTTCTTAAAGATGATAAATTCTGTGCAATACTCATGGGTGATACTCGTCAAAAAGGTCATATGATACCTATGTCATTTGAAGTGATGCGTATCTTTGAAGATGCAGGATTCAAGCTTAAAGAGCTTATAATAAAAGAGCAACACAACTGCAAAGCAACAGGCTATTGGAAAACAAATAGTGTTAAATACAATTTCTTGTTGATTGCACATGAGTATTTGTTTGTGTTCAGAAAGTGATAAGGTAAAGCAATCGAAAAAAATTCGATTGCTTTTATTTTATTGGAAACTCATTGCAAAAAATAAAATATGTGCTATACTACATTAATGTAAATATATTGAATTTATTATATAGAGGAAATTGTTATGATTACTCCCGAAAAAATTGACAGAATAAACTTTCTTGCCCGTAAATCTCGTGAGCAGGGTTTAACAGAAGAAGAGATAATTGAGCAGAAGGCACTTCGTGCGGAATATGTTGCCGCATTCAAGCAGTCCCTTGTAAATACTCTTGATAATACAGTTATTCAACGCCCTGACGGAACAAGAGAGCATGTAAAGAAAAGAAAGAAATCTTCAGGAGATGTGCAGTAATGGCAACTATCAGAAGAATGAGAGCAGACGATATGAAGGATGTTGAATATGTCTGCCGAATGACCGCAGGAGAATTAAGCATAAAAGATGAAAAAGTAGGAAGAAAAATGTCAAAAATGTTTTCTACCTACTATGCCCGTGAGTGCTATGATTCCTGTTATGTTCTTGCAGATGAAAGCGACAAAGCAGTGGGCTATCTTCTTTGTGAGCCTGATTATCGCAGATTCAGTAAGGTATTCAGAAAAATTGATGTTCCCGAAATTTTTAAATTAGATAAAAAAGCCGGTTTAAGATGTTGGTTCTTCCCTGTGCCTTATTCTTTAATGGGATGGAAATATCCTGCACATTTGCATATTGATTTGCTTCCTGAATATCAGAGTGGTGGCTATGGTTCAAAAATGATGCAGATGCTTTTAGAGGATTTAAAATCCAAAAATGTAAAAGGCTTAATGCTTATAGCAGGTGCTTGGAACACAGGTGCTATAAGATTTTATAAACGCAACGGCTTCAAAATGATTTTCAACAAATTAGGGGAAGCTGTAATGGCAATTGATTTGACAAAATAAAGTTTTAAAATAGTATTTCTCACAGGTGTGATTTTTATGGCAAACAAACCCGTAACAGCAATAATAGTAGGAGCAGGGCATAGGTCTATGGTTTATGCCGATTTCTCTTTAAGATATCCGGATAAGCTTAAAATTGTGGGTGTTGCAGACCCTGATAAATACCGTCAGAAAATGGTTAGCGAAAAATTCGGTTTTTCAGATGAATTCTGCTTTGATTCTGCAGAAGACCTTGCAAAAGTGCCTAAATTTGCAGATGCAGTTATTAACGGAACAATGGACGAGCAACACGTTGAAACCTCTATTCCTCTTCTCGAAAGAGGCTATGATATGCTTCTTGAAAAGCCCTTTGCAGTGAACGATGATGAAATGGAGCGTTTAATTGAGGCAGTAAAGCGCAATAATAATAAGGTTATGATTTGCCATGTGCTTCGATATACACCTTTCTATTCAGAAATCAAAAAAAGGATTTTAAATGGTGAAATTGGCGATATAATAAACATTCAAACAGTTGAAAATGTAAGTTATCATCATCTTTCAACCTCTTTTGTCCGCGGTAAATGGGCGAACTCTAAAAAATGCCATACATCAATGCTTCTTGCAAAATGTTGCCATGATCTCGATATTATGATGTGGTTAATGGGTGACGATAAGCCTGTAAGCGTTTCATCTGTTGGCTCAAAAATGCAGTTTACACCCGAAAATGCACCTGAGGAGTCAGGTACACGTTGTCTTGTGGATTGTCCGAGAGTGGATTTTTGTGATTTCAGCGCAAAAAGACTTTATCTCAACCATCCTAATGAGTGGTCAGTTTATGTGTGGCGCGATATTGAAGATATCGAAAATCCAACAGATGAGCAGAGAAGAGAGCTTCTTATGCACAGTGATTACGGAAGATGTATTTTTAAATGCGACAATGATGTTGTTGACCACCAGAGCGTTCTCGTTAATTTCAGAAGCGGTGCAACAGGTACTCATAATATGGTTGGTGGATCTCCTTCTCCTTTGAGAACAGTTCGCGTTGTGGGTACAAAGGGTGAGATTTACGGTGAGTTTGAAAATGCCTTTATTGAGGTAAGCAAGCAAAACCCCGGAAAACCAAACTATTATGAAAAAGAAAAAATTGATATGAGCCACATTTCTGGTGAAGGTCATAGTGGCGGTGACGAAAGACTAACAGAGGATTTTGTCAATTTCCAGCGGGGTGAAAGTCATTCTATTTCCTGCACATCAATTTATGATTCTGTTCCCGGTCACAAGGTTATTTTCCTTGCTGATAAGTCAAGAGAGCAGGGCGGAGAATTGGT
>JAZMZY010000073.1:0-1718 GCA_045586265.1 Acutalibacteraceae bacterium | reverse complement strand
AATAGGACGTAAAATTAGCCTTTCTGTTTCAAGAACAGGTGTGGTTTTTATGTATTTTATCTGTTTTAGTTTTTGAATTATATTCATCGTTTCTTCCTCTTCTCTGTTTCTATTGCTATAAAGGGAACAGTCATTTCTTCCACGGTAAGACCTGCGTGAACACCAACCATTTCAAAATCGCCTCGTTTATAGTCAATATTGATTTCACCAAGAGCAACTGCGAAAAAGTCACCTATAAAGCCTGCGGTTTTCGGATGCGGTGTTCCAAAACCTAAAATATTTTCAGAGAAAACCTCGTCCGTTGTCATTAACCTGAAAGACTCACCGAATATTTTGTTGAATTCTGTTTTGAATTCTTCTGTTTTTTCATCTTTAACAAAGAAGCTTAATGCTCTTGGTTCAATAGATGGTGGTCTTTTCAAAAGTTCTGTTAATTGGGGATAGTCCTCTAAATATTCTGTTTTTCCGTCACAAAGTCCGTGGTCGGCAGTTATGATTACAAGTGAATCCTTTAATTTACCGCAAAGCTTTTCAACCTCGCTGTTAATATGCAGAATCTCTTTATGTGCTTCAGGACTTGTTACTCCGTGACCGTGCATTGCGTGGTCTGGCTGATTCCAATAAGCATAAATATATTTCTTCTTTCTCTTTTTGGAAAGATTGTATATCGTCTTGCAAATATCTTCAACACTTTTGACACGATATTTTGAAAAGAAGGCTACACAGTAAGCGCTTTTTCTACCCTTAACTTTTTCAATTCTTTGCATAATGTTTTTGTAAGGAATGTATTTGTGAGCCACGTTGTATTTTGCTGCAGGCTCACCGTTCCTTTGCAAAGTGTTTTTGAAAACTGCAACGTTTTCTCCGATTTCTTCAAAGTATAAGTCCCAGCCGAGCCATCCGCATTCCAAAGGGGAGTAGCCACTCAAAATAGATGTAGTTGCAGCAACGGTTGTTGATGGAAAAACTGAGGAAATATCGGTTACATAATGCTTTCTCAAAAAGTCATTCTCTTTAAGGTGGTAGTTCAGGGTTGAAGTTCCCAAGCCGTCAAAAAGAATTACTATAATATTCTTGTAGTCTTTCTCGAGTAATTTATCAAATTCGGGTAAGGTCTTGTGTTGGCAATCCTTAACGCCAAAATGGTTTAAAACTGATGAAGCAATCGAAAGTATGCTTCTGTCATAGTTTGGATATTTAATCATAGCTTTTACTCCTTTCTCAGCACATCAAGTGTGTGATGTGATATGCCGACTAAATCCTGTA
Source organism: Acutalibacteraceae bacterium (assembly GCA_045586265.1). Taxonomy (GTDB): domain Bacteria; phylum Bacillota; class Clostridia; order Oscillospirales; family Acutalibacteraceae; genus DTU089. Next base: position 452 of record JAZMZY010000073.1, on the reverse strand, counting down.
TTTCACAGGTCTTAAAATGGTATCTCAGATACAAATCATAGGTTTCATCATCCATTTGGTCAACGGACTCTTTCATATGGCAAGTATAACCGTCAGTGGCAACGAAATGCAACCTTTCCACACCAAAAATCTTTGTTAAATCAAAAATCTCATCCTTTTTATATACCTTAAAAATTCCGTGTGGTGGGAAATATGCTTCAAGTGAAACAGGGTCAAATTCGCCATCTTCAATCAATTTGTCAATTCTGTTATTCTTGAAACAACAGAACATTGAAGGCTCAAGCATACAGTAAGCAACAAAGATGTATCCGTCAGGCTTTGTAATTCTGATTGCTTCTGAAAGAGCTTTTTGTTGTTCTTCGGCTGTGTATAAGTGATACATAGGTCCAAGCAATAGAGTTACATCGTAGCTGTTATCGGGATATTCTGATAAATCAAGAGCATTACCTTGC
>JAZMZY010000072.1:0-51007 GCA_045586265.1 Acutalibacteraceae bacterium | reverse complement strand
ACATTATCCCCCTTGGGAATACAAAGAAGCATCTCAATTAAGAGAAATTTATAAAGATGTTTACACAGAATATTTCGGAAAAGAGCCAAAGGTTGAAGCAATTCACGCAGGTCTTGAATGTGGTGTTTTTGCAGATGCAATTGAGGGAATTGACTGCATTTCAATAGGTCCTGCTCTTTACGATGTTCACACAGTCAATGAAAAATTAAGTATTTCCTCAACAGAACATGTATTTAACATACTTTTGGAGATATTGGAAAAATTACAATAATTATTATATTGTAAATTTCAAGGTTTTGTGATAGAATAAACCGATAATTTTGGGTATAAGGACCTTCCCTTGTACAGATTGGAGAAAATATGGACAACAAATCTAACTTTAAGCCCTACGTTCCGGCAGAAAAGGTAACTCCCGAAATCACAGTTACCTCCATTGTTATGGGTATTATTCTGGCGGTTGTTTTTGGTGCGGCAAATGCTTATCTTGGACTTCGAGTTGGTATGACTGTTTCTGCTTCAATTCCTGCAGCAGTTATTGCTATGGGTGTTATTCGCATTATTATGCGCAGGAACTCAATCCTTGAGAGCAACGTAGTTCAGACTATCGGTTCTGCAGGTGAATCTCTTGCCGCAGGTGCTATTTTCACGCTTCCTGCCCTTTTCCTTTGGGCAGCAGAGGGCAAAATGGACAAGCCTGACCTTGTTGAAATCACTCTTATCGCTCTTATCGGTGGTCTTTTAGGTGTATTCTTTATGATTCCCCTTCGTAATGCTCTTATTGTTAAAGAGCATGGCGTTCTTCCCTACCCTGAAGGAACTGCTTGTGCAGAGGTTCTTCTTGCAGGCGAAAAGGGCGGTGCAAATGCTGGCACTGTTTTTGCAGGTATGGGATTTGCGGCACTTTTCAAATTCATCATTGATGGTCTTAAGCTTGTATCAGGAGAAATTTCTTTCCGAGTTAAAGGCTTTGCAGGTGAAATCGGTACTCAGATTTACCCTGCTGTTATGAGCGTTGGTTATATCTGCGGTGCAAGAATCTCTTCCTATATGTTTGCAGGTGGTATTGTAAGCTGGCTCGTACTTATTCCTATGATTGTGCTTTTCGGTTCAGAAATGATTCTTTACCCCGGTACTGCTCCCATTGGTGAAATTTTCGCAGAGGGTGGCGCAGGTGCTATCTGGAGCACATACATCCGCTATATCGGTGCAGGTGCACTTGCAGCAGGCGGTATTATAAGCCTTGTTAAATCTCTTCCCCTTATTGTTAAAACCTTTACAGGTGCTATGAAGAGTATGAAAGGTGCAGGCGCTACTTCAACAGAACGTACAGCAAGAGATATTAACCTTAAAATAGTTATTATCGCTATTCTTGTTCTTACAATTCTCATCTGGCTCATCCCCGCAATTCCCGTATCTTTTCTTGGTGCATTTATTATTGTTATCTTCGGCTTCTTCTTCGCAACCGTTTCTTCAAGAATGGTTGGTCTTGTTGGTAGCAGTAACAACCCCGTTTCAGGTATGGCTATTGCAACACTTCTTATTGCAACTCTTATTCTTAAGGTTACAGGTGCAGACGGTGTTGACGGTATGTGCAGTGCAATTGCAATCGGTTCAATTATTTGTATCGTTTCCGCTATTGCAGGTGACACATCACAGGATCTTAAAACAGGATACATTTTGGGTGCAACTCCCAGAAAACAGCAAACGGGTGAATTAATCGGTGTTGTTGCTTCCGCTCTTGCTATCGGTGGTACACTTTATCTTCTCGACTCCGCTTGGGGCTTCGGCTCTGATGAGCTTGGCGCACCTCAGGCAACTCTTATGAAGCTTATCGTTGAAGGCGTTATGGGTGGCGACCTTCCTTGGGTTCTCGTATTTATCGGTGTGTTTATTGCTGTTGCAGTTGAACTTATCGGTATTCCCGTTCTTCCCTTTGCAATTGGTGTTTATCTTCCCGTTCAGCTTAATGCTTGCATTATGGTTGGTGGTCTTATCAGACTTGCCCTTGATAAAATTAAAGGCAAAAAGGCAGAACACAAGGAAGAAATTGTTAACGATGGTATTCTCTTCTGCTCAGGTATGATTGCCGGTGAAGGTCTTGTTGGTATTGTGCTTGCTCTTCTTGCTGTGTTCGGTGTAGATAAGGCTCTCAACCTTTCCGAAAAGCTTGGTATTCCCACATCAGTTTCAGACCTTGGCGGTTTACTTCTTTTCGCTTTGATTATTCTCACAGTTCTTAAATTCACAATTTGGAAAAAGCGTGATAAAAAAGCATGAAAAAGAATATAAAAGACGAAAACTATCTTGAAAAAAAGCCAATTTGCAAGGTTGGTCTTAACTGGTCAAAGGACGAAAACGGCAATGTTACTCTGGAAATGGAGAACAAAGGCATCGCCAACAGAATAATGCAAAAGCTTATTAAAAAGCCTAAGGTCAGTTATATTCACCTTGATGAAATGGGCAGCTTTATTTGGCCTCTTATGGATGGTGAAAGAGATATTCTTGAAATCGGCAAATTTGTTGAAGAGCATTTCGGCGAAAAAGCCAATCCCCTTTACGAAAGACTCTCACAATATTTCAAGACTTTAGAGAAATATAATTTTATAGAGTATAAATAATTAAAAATGTCAGTCAGAAGATAATTTCTTTTGGCTGACATTTTTCTTGCATTAATTGTTAGTTTTTTATATACTTAAACTACAAAAGAGGTGGCACTATGAACAATGTTGAATTTTTTAAAAATGCAGGCTATGGTATGATGATGCACTTTGGTCTTTATTCTCTTCTTGGTGGAGAATACAAAGGCAAATTCGGTGATAATTACGCAGAATGGATTGGCTCGCATTTTGCAATTCCAATTAAAGAATATGAAAAATTAGCAACTGCATTCAATCCCATTTATTTTAATGCAGATGAAATAATCAAACTCGCTAAAGACTGCGGTATGAAATATTTTGTTGTTACAACAAAGCACCACGACGGCTTTGCACTCTTTCATTCCAAGGTTGATAAATATAATGTTGTTGATGCAACACCTTACGGCAGAGATATAATTGAAGACCTTGCAAACGCTTGTGCAAAGCACGATGTAAAGCTTGGTTTTTACTATTCTCAAGACCTGGACTGGCACGAAAAGCATGGTGGCGGTTATCTTTCCAATCACATGGGTTGCTCAGGTGTTACCTGGGACAACAGTTGGGATTTCCCTGACCCATCCGAGAAGAACTTTGATATCTGCTTTGAAAATAAAATTCTTCCTCAGATAAAAGAGATAATGTCAAACTATGGCGATATTTTCCTTGCCTGGTTCGATGTGCCTATGACCTTAAGCGATAAGCAGAGCAAAATTATTTATGATACTGTAAAATCATTACAGCCTGACTGCCTTATTAACTCCCGTTTGGGTAATGGTATGTATGACTATGTTTCCTTGGGTGACAATGAAATCCCCAAAACAAAGGAAGAATGGGAAAAGCTTTCAAGAGTTGACCCGCAAAATATAAATTATCAAAGCATTGACGGCTTCAAGCCCAGTCCCTATGGTCTATATGAATCTGCTTGCACTCTTAACAATTCCTGGGGCTTTTCATACAGAGACCATAATTGGAAATCCTCTGAGGAGCTTTATAAAAACAAAAAGCATCTCAATGAATTGGGTATTAACTATCTTGTTAATGTAGGACCTGACCACCTTGGAAGAATTCCCGGTCCGTCCATTGAAATTTTAAGAAAAGCGGCAGAAATGGAGAATAAATAATGCTTAAGGTTATGACCTTTAATATTCAACACGCTCTTGATTATCAAAAGCAAGTTATTGATTTTAATTTGTTTATAAACGCAATAAAAAAATATGGCGCTGATGTTTGCGGACTTAATGAAGTTCGCGGTTACGGTCCTTTAGAAGATTACACCGACCAGACCACAGCAATTGCCGAAGGTTTAGGCTTTAATTCATATTTCGGAGAAGCAATAAAAGTTCAAGGAACAAGCCCTTACGGAAATGCTGTTGTAAGTAAATTTCCATTTAAATCCGTTGAAACCTTTGCTATTCCTGACCCGAAAAGCAAAAGAGGAAAACACTCCTTTGAAAGCCGTTGTATTGTAAAAGCGGTTGTAAATTTTGAGGGTAAAGATGTTTGTTTACTCATTTGTCACATGGGGCTTAATTCAAGTGAGCAGAAAAATGCGGTTAAAACAATCTGCGGTTTGCTTGATGAAATGGAAATCCCCGTTATTTTGATGGGCGACTTTAACACAACACCCGACAGCAAAGTTTTAAAACCTTTAAGAGAAAAGCTCAAAGATACGGATGATTTGAACCCCATAAAAAACCAAGGAACATACCCATCGGACAAGCCAAATGTAAAAATTGACTACATATTTTATCGCGGTTTAAAATGTGTAAAAACAGAGACCATTAAGGAAATTTACTCTGACCATTTGCCGATTGTTGCTGAATTTGAGATGTAAAAAACTGTTAAACATACCGATAGATAGCCACACTATGCCGTCTACAAAGAAGTAGGCGGCATAAAAATTTTTTAACTAAACTTTAACCAAACAGTATTTCTTTCCACTATATAAGTGAATCATCGATGACATCAAAGAAAAGGAGGGGTAAAAATGGAAAAGAGAGAACTTGATATTAAAATGACTGATATGGCAAAATCAATACTATCATATTGTATGGTTAGAACCTCTAACCATTTTGATGCTGAGGATTTAGCACAAGATATTATAGTTGAGATTTATAAATCTGCTGATAATATTCGTAATGCAGATGCTTTTTATGGCTTTATGTGGGCAGTTGCAGGTAATGTATATAAGCAATGGTGCAAGAAAAAGGCTAAAAATAAAGATTGTGAAATCACAGATAATTTATTTAATGTTGCAGAACTCTTGGATAATGAAAGAGATGACTTGAATCTTTTGAGACGAGAATTAGCACTACTTTCCGAGAAATATCGTAAGGCGGTTGTTTTATATTACATTGAAAACAAATCTTGTTCAGAAATATCCAAACACCTCTCAATCAGTGAAAGTATGGTTAAATACTTACTTTTCAAATCGAGACAAATTCTGAAAGAAGGTATAACAATGGAAAGAACATACGGTGAGCAAAGCTATAACCCAAAAGAGTTGTCCATTCTATATTGGGGTAACGGAAAGAATACATATAATTATATTTATGAAAACAAAATCAGTCAAAACATTCTTTTTGCGTGCTATAATGATAAACTCACGGCAGAGGAAATCAGCATAGAGTTAGGTATTGCCTTGCCTTATATTGAAGATATCCTAAAGCAACTGGTGGAGTGTGATGCACTCGGTCTTGACGGCAGAAAGTATTACACTAACATAGTGATTTTTACTTCAGACTGTGCTGTAGAAGTTGCAAATAAAACAAAGGAATTCAGAAACAATATTTCGGATGCACTTTCTGAAATTATAACAAACGAAAAGCTTTCAAACTCGGAAGCCTGGTTGACAGTTTGTTGTATTCTTTACAAAGCAATTTTTGAGAATTTACAATCAAAAGTAAAAATAGAACTTCCCGAAAACAAGTTTGGTGAAAATTGTATTATCTGGGCAGTTGAAAAAGCAATAGATTCAATGAGAAACAAAGGCTTTGAGTTTGGTGTATCAAACACAGAAAACGAAAATGGTGACAGAGTACAATTCTTTGATTTTACCATTAACGGCGATATGGTACATCACAGTTTTTATTCCTCAAAAAGCTTTACAAATGTTTTTATTGATATTGCGAAAGGTAAAACCGAATTTGATAATGAATTCGAGAATGTTGCTGTTGCTGAGCTTGTAAAAAAAGGCTATGTTCTTAATGATAACGGTAAACTTGCAGTTAATGTTCCTGTGTTTACAAAAAAAGAATTTGAGCAATTTATGAGTCGGTTCAACTCTACTGTTGAATTGGTTGAACAAAATGCTAATGCAATAATGAACGAGGCAGCAAAGATAATTAAAAACTATATACCTATCCACTTGAAATCTCAGGCTTATCAGATGGCATATTTCAGAATATTTGAGGAAGCAATTTCAATGCCTGTTGGTACTCTTGTAGAAAATAAAGTTTTGTTCCAATATAACAACAATGGGATTTTACCTACGACTTACATAATTTTATCTTAATATAACACTCTTTGATTTAAGCTAAACCTTTTTAAAGAAAAAACAACAAGTTGCCCTATTGAAATAATAGAGTAACTTGTTATTTTTAGTTATTTATCTTTTCGAAATGTTGCTGATGTTAATCTGTATTTCCGAGAAGCTCTTTTAATGTTGGGTTTTTACACACCTTATCCATAGACTTTTCCCACGTTTTAATGAGTTCTTTTTGCAGGAAATCAATCAATGGTTTCAGCTTAGAATTTGCATCAAACTCTTCCAACGCCTCGTAATACTCTTTTCTGTCTTCCTCATAAATTATAATCGGTGGATGATTGTTAGAAATTAAAAAGTAATTCATTATCAAACGCCCGGTCCTGCCATTTCCGTCTGAAAAGGGATGAATATTTTCAAATTTTGCGTGAAAATAAGCTGCAACAGTTAGAACGTCAACGTCAGAAATATCTTTAAGTTCATCTAAAAGCTCCTGCATTTCTTCGGGAACATCTTCGAACAAAGCTCCTGATTCAGCACGACCAACAACATAATCTCGGTGTTTGTATTCTCCCGGTCGTTCGCCTAATTCGTAACGTCGTTTATCATAAGTACCGATTGTTAATAGTTTTTGTACTTTTTTTATAAACACCTCATTTATTTCTTGCTTGTTATCATACGCTTCAAGAATAAACTCATACGCTTTTTTTGAATTTTGTATTTCAAAAAGGGTTTTTAAGTCACCGGTATAAGAAATAACACCGTCTTTATCAAAAATCTCACGAGTATCGTGGTAAGTTATTTTATCATTTTCAATTTTACCGGAATTGTATGCAAAATTAACTGCATATGCGGTTAATACTGCAGATAACTCATTAGAATTTTTTACCTTTTGCCCTTGCCAAAAATCAATAACATCAAAATAATCCATAAATTGTTTTCCTCTTATTAATCTTTATAAGCACATTATATCACAAATTTTAAGATTTTCTGCATAAATTTTGCATTTTACAAAAATTATTCTACCATTATCGCAGACAACTTGATTTTTCACTTAGTTCTGAGACCCTTGGGATAATGGTTTTTTGCTCTGCCATTTGAAACCTTCGCTCCACCCAAAGCGCATCCATCAACCATAACAACAGCCCAACCATTAGGGCAATCAACAGAAATTTCTTCTCCGTGAAGATATTTTTTTACTTCTTCACTATCTGCAGAAAGTTCAATTTTTCTTTTGAAATATTCACCCATAGCCATAAAAAACTGGTGGTGGGGCTGAATATAGTTCTTTTTTATTTCACCGATTGTTACACCAACTGAAAATGCAGTAACATTTTTCACATCAAAATCGGGTGTGAAATAAATAGGTGTGCCTTTATGCATCAAAACATTTTCTTTGTTATATGTTGTTAATGTATCGTCAAGAAAATCAAAAACTGTTTTATCAATTTTTTGTATTTTCTTTTTTGGGGGTTCATATTTTCCATAACATTCATTTTTGTTATGAAGAACCACCATAAACTGACCTTCGCCTCTGTTTTTATGAGGGTAAAATCTTCGGGAAAAAGAAATATTTTCACATTTGCATCCTTCAAAGAATATTCCGTCCTCGGTGTTTTCTTCAACAGACTTTTTAACCTTCACAAGCTCAAATTCAGGGTGATTTTCTAAAAACCAATCAACCATCATTTCGTTTTCTTCAAGAGAAAATGTGCAGGTAGCATAAACTATATAACCGCCATTTTTAAGGCAGATTGAAGCATTTTCTAATATTTCCTTTTGCCTTTCAGCGCATTTGAGAACATTTTCGGGGCTCCATTCCTCAATTGCAATATCTTCCTTTCGGAACATACCCTCACCCGAACAGGGTGCATCAACCATAATTAAATCAAACGTATCAGGATAAATTTTTGCGAGCTTACCTGTATCAGTACAGGTGGTAACTGTGTTTTTAAGACCTAACCTTTCAACATTTCCTGTAAGGATTTTGCACCTTGAAGGAATGATTTCATTTGAAATAAGAACGCCCTTTTCACCCAACTTGTTTCTCAACTGACTGCTTTTGCCACCGGGGGCAGAGCACATATCAAGAACAGTCCATTCCGGGTCAATTTCAACACACTCGGCAGGTGCCATAGCACCGGGCTCCTGAACATAAATCACACCTGCGTGGTGGTAAGGGTGATTTCCGATTTTATCGTAGTCAAAATAAAATCCGTTTTCCACATAGGGAATTTTTTCTTTCGAAAATGTATTTATTTTCTCAAAAGCTTCAATACTAATTTTATCGGTATTGACTCTGAAGGCTCTTACAGGGGTATCGTTCACCGCTTTTTCATAAGCATCAAAATCTTCGCCTAAAAGTTTTTTCATTCTTTCGGCAAATTCAACGGGTAAATTTTTCATTATTCGTCACCCAATTCTGTTTCTGCATAAAGCATACACATACCAACAGAGGTAATTGCCGCAGTTTCTGTTCTAAGAATTCTTTTTCCCAAAGAAATTGTTTTTCCGCCTGTTGAAACTGCGGATTCAATTTCCTTTTCATCAAATCCACCCTCGGGACCGATGAATATACCAACACTCATACCGTTTTTTATCACCGAAAGAGCTTCCTTGGTGGCTTTCATTCCGTCTTTATTTTCATAAGGAACAAGAACAACATCAAGCTCTTCTGCAATTTTTAAAGCGTTTTTATAAGAAACTATATCTTTGATTTCCGGAATGATACTTCTTTTGCTCTGCTTTGCGGCACTTTCGGCAATTGCCTGCCAACGGGAAACCTTGCTTTTCTTTTTCTTTTCTTCGATTTTAACAACGCATCTGCTCATTTCAACGGGAACAATGCTGTCAACACCTAACTCAACACATTTCTGAATTATAAGCTCCATTTTATCGCTTTTGGGAAGACCCTGAAAAAGAACAATTTTTATAGGCAGATTTGTGTCCTGATAATTTTCCTTGATTATCTTTGCAACAACACTGTCGCTATTTATTGCTTCGATAAAGCAAAGGTTACTGACACCATCCTCACTGACCAAGAAGCTATCGCCCTTCTGCATTCTTAAAACATTTGCGATATGGTTATAATCCGCATCAGTTATATAATAACAATCGCCCACTCTTTTCTCTTTATCAACAAAAAAATTAAACATTTTGTCACCCTTGAAAATCAATATTGAAGATATTTTAACAAATACCGGTTGTTTTTTCAATGCCCAACAAAGATATTATCTTTTTGAACATCGTAAACCCGCTATTATACATATAATAAAAAACATTGACAGTACATAACAAATATAGTACAATGAAAGCACCGATATATCGGCATTTTTGCGTGAAATATCGGTTTTTTATTGTTTTTTAGAGGTACTCAAATGATTTCTTACAATAAACTTTGGAAAATGCTCATAGATTTAGGGATGAAAAAGAAGGACTTAAAGGATGCCACAGGCATTGGTTCAACCACTATGTCAAAATTAAACAACAATGAGCCTGTATCAATGGATGTAATGCTGAAAATTTGTATTGCATTAAACTGTAATATCGGCGATGTAATGGATGTGATATTATGACAAAAAAAAGATTGATAGGCATCTCTTTGTTTGCAAGTGCAGGTATCGGTGAGACATATTTCAAAGATGTTGGTATAGATATAAAAGTCGCAAACGAATTATTAGAAAAAAGAGCAAATTTGTATCGGGATATAAATCCTGAAACTACAGTTATATGTGGTGATATAACAAAAGATGAAGTTTTTTCCGAAATTATTTCTTCTTGTCCGAAAGAAGTTGATTTTCTTTTAGCTTCTCCTCCTTGTCAAGGAATGAGTGTTGCAGGGAAAAATCGTAATCAAAAAATGATGGAAGCAGACGAAAGAAACTATTTAATTACATATGTAGTTAAGGCAATCAAAACAACTAGTCCCACATATGTTCTTGTTGAAAATGTTCCTGCACTTTTAAAGTTAAAGTTAAAATATGCCGAAGAATACAGGACTGTTTTAGAAATTTTACAATATGAATTCGGCAATGAATATGAAATTGATAGTATGGTTGTCGATGCCTCTGACTATGGTGTTCCTCAAACACGACTAAGAGCTATTATTAAAATGAATCGATATGGAACTATTTGGAATTGGCCTTCTAAAAAAGAGAAAATAACAGTGCGAGAAGCCATTGGACACCTGCCAACGTTGGAGGCGGGTGAAACATCAGATATAAAATGGCATTTTGCTCGCAATCACTCTAAAGATAATATTTTATGGATGAAACATACTCCAACCGGAAAATCGGCATTTTCTAATTCCGTGTATTATCCGCAAAAAAAAGATGGTACACGAGTTAAAGGATATGAATCGTCATACAGAAGAATTAGATGGGATGCACCTGCACCTACAATTACCATTAGAAACGATTGTATCGCATCACAGAGAAATGTACATCCTGGACGACTTCTTCCTGATGGCACATATTCAGATGCTCGTGTTTTAACACCGTTAGAACTTATGTTGTTAAATTCACTTCCTGCGGATTGGAATATTCCTGACGATACACCTGAATTGCTAATCAGACAATGTATTGGAGAATCAATTCCACCATTAATGCTCAAAGAAATAGTAAGAGGTATTGAGGTATGAGTAAAATTAAAGCTATTTCATTATTTTCAAGTGCCGGCATAGGCGAATTGTTACTCAATAATACAAATATTGATGTTGTTGCAGCTAACGAACTGTTGCCAAAACGTGCAGAATGCTATAAACATTTTTATCCTGATACAGATATGTACTGCGGTGATATAACTTTAGATGAAACTAAAGAATATATGGTGGCTGCAGCAAAAAAACACGGTGCAAAAATGCTTATTGCAACACCGCCCTGTCAGGGCTTAAGTACTTTAGGAAAAAACAAAAAGCAGATTCATTACGAAAAGGATAAGCGGAATTATTTAATCCTTTCCGCCTTAGATGTAATTGATAATTGTGATTTTGATTACATTCTTATTGAAAATGTGCCAACATTTTTAGATATGTATTTCCCTTATGAAAAAGAGTATTATAAACTTGAAGAAATTTTAAATAAGCGATACTCAAACAAGTATATGGTTGAAGCTCGAGTATTAAATGCCAAAGATTATGGCATTTGCCAATCTAGACCTCGAGCAATAATCAAACTTTATAAACATGGCTTGAATTGGGGATGGCCTGTTTCAGAACCTGAAATTCCTTTACAGAATGCTATTGGTCACTTGCCTTCTTTAGAATCGGGAGAAACCTCAGATATTCCGTGGCACTTTGCCAAAGCTCATAATGATAGGAGTGTTTTGGCTTTAAAACATACTCCTACAGGAAAAAGTGCCATTGCCAATGAAATATATTACCCGAAAAAAGAAGATGGCACACGAATTAAAGGTTTTCACAATACTTTTAAACGAATGCAGTGGGACCAACCTTGTCCAACAAGAACAACATTTAGTGGCAGTATGAGTTCGCATAATAATGTTCATCCGGGAAGATTGTTGCCTGATGGTACATATTCAGATGCACGTGTTTTGACATTGTTAGAGACTTTCATTGTCTCATCAATACCTGAAACAGTAGACTTTCCCAAAGGGTCAACAGACACATTTATCAGAACTGTTATTGGAGAATCAATCCCCCCTAAACTTATGATGAAGGTCATTGAGAAAATTGGAGAGCAGGTGTAAAAATGCCTATAATGGTCGAAAGAAACAAATGGATATTATATAAACACACATCAAATTATGAACTCATCAAAGCTGTTGCACTTGATGTAAAAAATAGTTGCAAGACGGATATTTCCAATATTGAACGTGAAAGAATGCAAGAAAGACTTGCCGCATTAAATCTTTATAAAACAAGAAATCCTAAAGCTAAACCATTAGACTCTATAAATCATAGAATTAATACTTTAGAGTATTTCATGTTTGGCTACGAGGATAATACAGATGGCAAAAAGTTTATGTTTAGCCCGTTGGGTAATCTCTTCCTTAAACATATAGGCGATGAGGATAAACTCACTAAAATTTTTACAACGATGTTGTTTGCTATTCAATTTCAACATCCTGCAAGTAGTACAGATAAAGAGTTTCAGCTATATCCTTTCAGATTGATATTTAAACTCCTTCTTGATGCAAGGCTTGAGTATCGACTTTTTAATTATGAATACGCTTTACTTCTTGCTTTCGTTAATTCGATAGACGATTCCAAATATGAAGATTTAGTAAATCAGATTTTAGCACTAAGACAAAAGTCCAGCGAAGAAATTGCTTTGATGTATAAATCTGATGAGCACACCTATGTGAATGCTGTTTATGAGTGGGAATATTATACTTGCAAATTATTATCTACTATAGGTATTGTAAATGCCGTAAAAGGTGATATGATTTGCAAACTATTTCACCCTACTAAAGCAGGCAGTCATAGTAATCCTACAGGAAGAACAGCTCGAAATGGTTATATTTCATTGCATGATAATGTCGTAAATTTTGTAAAACTGCTTTTGAGCAAATACTCTTATGAACAAAAGCCTTTGAAACTTGATGATGCAGAAAGAATGCAACTTGATATTGTTAAAGAAATATACAGTTTTTATCCTATTGAACTTATGAATGAAATAGGTGAAAGCGATGAATTATCATCGTTGTTAGAACTTCCTAAGCTTATTGAAGAATATTCTAACAATCCCGATAATGATACTGCATATCTGTTTGAAGAGGTTCTTGAAGAAGGTTTCAATATGTTCTACAATGTTGAAGCACGAAGAATTGGCGGAGCCGGTCATACAGATATTGAGTGTTTGTACTTAACTAAGAAAAAGAAATTTGCTGTTGAGTCTAAATCTACGGCTAATAAACTCAGCGGTATAAACGTTGGCAGATTGCGTGAACATCGAGAGGAAATCGGCGGTGATTACACGATAGTAATCACACCAAGATATGTTCCTGCAGCTAAACGTGATATTAGAGGTACAGATGTTGTTATCATCTTAGCAAGTACATTCGCAGAATATTTGTATAATCACATATTTCATGATGTCAGGGATGTTGATTATGCTGATTTTGATGATATTATTGTTAACCACAAAGGTGAAGATGTCAGCAAATACATCTCAAATTTGACTATATCAAAATTTGCGGCTAACAATTAAAATTTTTATACAACACAAACTTAAATCTATTTTATCTTTTTTCATAAATCCACGGATTCTTACAAATGTGGGAATCCGTTTATTATTAGTTGTATGTATTATTTCATCAAAAAAGCATATTATATTTATGATGTATTATTGGAAAAATATGGAGGAATTTACAAAAAAGTCTTGATTTGTTCATAAATAAGAGGTATTATATATTTAGCACTCAGTAACAGAGAGTGCTAAAAACAGAATTAAATCACTTCACATATAGGAGGAATACTATGACACTCAAACCCTTAGGAGACAGAGTTGTTCTCAAATTCTGCGAAGCAGAAGAAACCACAAAAGGCGGCATTATTCTCGCTGCCGCATCTCAGGAAAAACCCCAGACTGCAGAAATTCTCGCTGTTGGACCCGGTGGTATTGTTGACGGCAAGGAAATCAAAATGGAAGTCAAGGTCGGCGACAAAGTAATTCTCAGCAAATATTCAGGCACAGAAGTTAAAATTGATGGCGAAACACTTATTGTTGTTCGTCAGGGTGACATTCTTGCTATTGTTGAATAATCATTAATCAGGAGGCAATATTAATGGCTAAACAAATCATTTACGGTGAAGAAGCTCGCAGAGCTCTTCAGGCAGGTATCGATAAATTATGCGATACAGTTAAAATCACACTTGGCCCCAAGGGCAGAAACGTTGTTCTTGACAAGAAATACGGTGCACCCCTTATTACAAACGACGGTGTTACAATTGCAAAGGAAATTGAGCTTGACGATGCTTTTGAAAATATGGGCGCTCAGCTTGTTAAAGAAGTTTCCACTAAAACAAATGATGTTGCAGGTGACGGTACAACAACCGCAACTCTTCTCGCTCAGGCACTTGTTCGCGAGGGCATGAAAAATGTTGTTGCAGGCGCAAACCCTATGGTACTCAAAAGAGGTATCAAGCTTGCAGTTGATAATGTTGTTGAAACAATCAAAGCAAACTCAAAGCCTGTTGAAAGCACAGATGATATTGCAAGAATTGCAACTGTTTCTTCTGCCGACGAAAATATTGGTGCTCTTATTGCAGAAGCTATGGAAAAGGTTACTGCAGATGGCGTTATCACAGTTGAGGAAAGCAAAACTGCAGAAACAAGCTGTGATGTTGTTGAAGGTATGCAGTTCGACCGTGGTTACATTTCTCCTTATATGGTAACAGATACCGATAAAATGGAAGCTGTAATCGACGACCCCTTCATTCTTATTACAGACAAAAAGATTTCTAACATTCAGGAAATTCTTCCTCTTCTTGAACAGATTGTTCAGGCAGGTAAAAAGCTTGTTATCATCGCAGAAGATATTGAGGGCGAGGCTCTTGCAACTCTTCTTGTAAATAAACTCCGTGGCACATTCACCTGTGTTGGTGTTAAGGCTCCCGGCTTTGGTGACAGAAGAAAAGAAATGCTCCGTGATATCGCAATCCTTACAGGTGGCGAGGTTATCACAGAAGAGCTTGGTCTTGACCTTAAGGACGCTGCTGTTACTCAGCTTGGTAGAGCTCGTCAGATTAAGATTTCTAAAGAAAACACTATCATTGTTGACGGTGCAGGCGACAATAACGAAATCAATGCAAGAGTTCAGCAGATTAAAGCACAAATCGAAACAACAACATCTGATTTTGACAGAGAAAAGCTTCAGGAAAGACTTGCAAAGCTTTCAGGCGGTGTTGCTGTTATCCGCGTTGGTGCGGCAACAGAAACAGAAATGAAAGAAATGAAGCTTCGTATTGAAGATGCTCTCGCAGCAACTAAAGCCGCAGTTGAAGAAGGCTATGTTGCAGGTGGTGGTGTTGCTCTTCTCAACGCAATTCCTGCTCTTGATGCATATATCGCTTCTCTTGAAGATGCAGATGTAAAAACAGGTGCAAAAATTGTTCGTAAGGCTATTGAAGAGCCTGTTCGTCAGATTGCCGCTAACGCAGGTCTTGAGGGCTCAGTTATTATCGATGGTATTCTTCGTTCCGAAAAGGTTGGCTACGGCTTTGACTTTGCTAAGGAAGAATACACCGATATGGCTAAAGCAGGTATTCTTGACCCCACAAAGGTTACCCGTTCTGCTCTTCAGAACGCATCAAGCGTTGCAGCAATGGTTCTTACAACAGAGAGCCTTGTTACAGATAAACCCGACCCCGCAGCAGACGCAGCTAATGCAGCAGCAATGGCAGCAGCTCAGGGCGGCGGAATGTATTAATTATTAAAGCCCTCTCTCTCCTCGGAGCGAGAGGGCTTTTAGCTACCAGTCGCCAGCCACCAGAATATGTTGTTTTTGGTATTGCAATTTGTTGGTATAATCTGTTACAATAGATTTATAAAACAAATTTCTTTTGGGAGTGTTATTTATGAGTAATGAAACAAAAAGAACCTATATACCCTTTAACGAATGGAAAGAACCTTCAAAACAGACCGAATACACAGAAAGAACACCTCTTCTTTCTCCCGACGGTGAGCTTCTTGTAAAGGGCTGGGCAAGGCATAATGTTTTTGATTATGAGCGTTCATTCTCAAAGCCCAACAAAAGAAAAAAGGAATGGGATTTCTACCAGTTAGGTAACAAGGATTATTCCGTGCAGATAAGCTTTGCAAATATTTCTATCGGTGGCTATGCTGCAGCAAAGCTTATTGATATTAAAAACGGAAAGGTTCTTGCAGATGCTTTCGCTCTTTTCCTCGGCGGCGACAATAAATATATTCTCCCCAAAAGAGGAGATGCCCCTAACAGATTTAAAGCGAAGGTAGGCAAGGCAGAGCTTGATTTTGATACAAAGGAAAACTCAAGAACACTTTATTTCAAAATGCCTGTTAAGGATAAAATTGTTGAATGTCATTTCCAGATGGACATCATGCCCGGTCTTGAGAACATCACAACAGTTCTTCCCTTTGAAAATGCTCCGACAAAATACTTTATGACCACAAAACAGAACTGTATGCCCTGCGAGGGTACCTTCAAATATGGTGATGAGGTTTGGGAGTTTTCCAAGGATAACACCTTCTGTGCTCTTGACTGGGGTCGCGTAAACACACCCTATCAGATGGTTTGGTATTGGGGTAACGGCTCAACCTATTTGACTGATGCAGAGGGCAAAAAGCATATTTTCGGATTTGAAATCACCTGGGCAATCGGCGATGAAAGCAACGCAACCGAAACCTGCATTTTCTATGACGGCAAGGCTCATAAATTTGGTGCAGTTGATGTTGAAACCTTCTGCAAGCCCGATAAATATATGAACGATTGGAAATTTATTTCAGAGGACGGCAGATTTAATCTTACAATGAAGCCCTTCTTCGACCAGCATTCCGATATGAATTTGGGTGTTGCAAGAATGCACACTCATCAGGTTCACGGTCTCTGGAGCGGTGACGTTACCCTTGACGACGGTACAAAGCTTGAAATCAAGGATATGTACGCATTCTGCGAATATGTAGAAAATAAGTGGTAATATAAAAATCAGGTGGTTGAAATTCAACCACCTGATAATTTTTGTTTTATTCCGCTTTAGCTGCAGCTGCTTTACGCTCTGCTTTTTTCTTTCTTGTTTTATATGTATTCAATTCCTGAACGCATTCATCGGGTAAATCGCAGTCACCAACAGAAACCACCATTTTATTATAAAGACCCTTGAAGTTTGAGCCACCTGTTGCAAGAATCTTGTTTTTCTTAGCATATTTGATAAACTCTGCCTTTTCGTCGTCAGAAAGCTCGGGAGAGTAAACCTCAACACCATCAAGACCTGCTTTAACAAGCTCGTCCACAAGATTTTTATTCTTACAACGCTGCGGGTTAGCAAGAATTGCTATACCGCCTGCTTCGTGAATCTGTTTGAGCACCTCAAAAACATCCTCATACTCAGGAACGTTGTTTATGTTGTTTTCTGCATCTGAAGAGAAAAGCTTTTTATAAAGGTCACCGTAAATCCTGTCGGTATAGCCATTCTCCATAAGAGCCTGCATAATGTGAACCTTGAAAATATTTGTTGAGCCCGATGCACATTTTACAACGAACTCAGGAGTTATGGGATAACGCTGAGCGGTTTTGAGCATCATAATATGAGAGGATTTTTTTCTGATAAGCGAGCTACGGCGGCAAAGACCTTCAAGTCTGTCAGGAAAATCGGGCTTATAACAAAGCATATGTATCTCCTGACCCGTAGCTTTATCTGTTCCCGAAAGCTCTACACCGGGAATAACAGTAACTCCGTGCCTTTCACCGATAACCTTACCTCTGACTGTACCTGCAAGGCAGTCATGGTCTGTGATTGCAATTGTTGTTACACCACGTTTTTTGGCAAGTAAAATTAAATCTTCAATACCAAGAGAGCCGTTTGACAATCGGGTATGACAATGCAAATCCGCTGACAAAAAAATCCATCCTTTCGTACTTTTGCTGACGCAAAATTCATTTCCACATTTACCTGAATTTTATTTGTGTATATATGTTTTTTGCAAAACCCCTGTTTTTTCATCAAAATAGCATATATACCCCGAATATATCAATGATATTATTTTACACCAATTTTTTTAAAATTGCAAGTGATTTTCTTTTTCTTTTTTGGAAAAAAGAAATGTTTTTTTGCTTACTACATCAACATATTGTTTGATTTTTTTATATACCTATGTTATTATTTTTAAAGAGTAGTTTTTAAGAGGTGCAATATGTCTCAAACAGTTTTTGTAGCCATAAGCGGCGGAGTGGATTCTGCTGCTGCGGCAATACTTTTAAAGGAACGCGGGTACAATGTCCGCGGTGTTACTCTGCGCCTTAAGCCCGATAATCTTGCAGATAAAGATATTGAAGACGCAAAAGCTGTTGCAGACACATTGAACATTCCTCTTGATGTTCTCGATATGAGAGAGGAATTCAAAAAGGTTACTGATTATTTTTGTAACGAATATCTTGAGGGCAGAACTCCCAACCCCTGTGTTATGTGCAACCCCAACGTTAAATTAGGGAAGCTTCTCGAATACACACTCTCTCAGGGTGGCGACCTTCTGGCAACAGGGCATTATGCCAATATTATAAAAGATGAAAACGATGTTTACTATATAAAAAGGAACCCCTCAAGCAAGGACCAGAGCTATTTCTTATGCGGTCTTAACCAACACATTCTTTCTCATGTTGTTTTTCCTATTGCTGATTTGTCAAAGCCTGAAATTCGTCAATTAGCATCGGAAAGCAATATACCCGTTGCAGAAAAAAAGGATAGTCAGGAGGTTTGCTTCATTCCTGATAATGACTATATTTCATTTATTGAGCAGGAATTCAAGCCCCAAGCTACTCCCGGTGATTTTCTTTCTTCAAGCGGCGAAAAATTAGGCACTCATTCGGGTATTTATAAATACACCATAGGTCAGAGAAAAGGGCTCGGCGCATTCGGAAAACCTATGTATGTGCTTTCAATTGATACTGAAAAAAATGCCGTAATAATCGGTGATAACAACGAGCTTTTCAAAGAAAAAATATATATAAAAGATATAAACTTTTTATCCGGCGTAGCTCCTGAAAACGAATTTCAATGTGAGGTTAAAATCCGTTGCGCCGCAAGACCTGCAAAGGCAACACTCACTCTTTCGGGAGAAATGGGAGAATTTTTTTTCCAAGACCCCCAAAGAGCCGCCGCACCCGGTCAAACCGCAGCAATTTATATTGATGATATTCTTATTGGCGGAGGTACAATATGCAATCCTTAAAAATGCTTTATAAAATCGGTAAAGGGCCTTCAAGCTCACACACTATGGGACCTCAATATGCAGCAGAATATATTAATGAAAACTATCCCGATGCCTCATTTGTAAAGGTAATCCTTTATGGCTCACTTGCTCTTACAGGTGAAGGTCACGGCACAGATAAGGTTTTGAAGGAAACAATTTCTGCTCCCAATGAAATTGTGCTTGATACCGAAGCAAAGGATTTACCCCACCCCAACACCCTTGATTTTGTTGTATATGACAATGACAAAAACGAGATTGCAAAAGTGCGTGCAATGAGCATCGGTGGCGGTGAAATTCGTATAGAGGGTGTTCCTGCAGTTACTGCTCCCGAGGTTTACCCCCAGAAGAATTTTGATGAAATCAAGGAATACTGCCTTATGCACCATCTTCGCTTAAGCGATTATGTTGCAAATTACGAGGGGGAAGCCATTTTTATGTTCCTGAAATCAGTTTGGGAGCAAATGAAAATGACTGTAAGAGAGGGCCTTTCAAAGGAAGGCGTTCTCCCCGGCGGACTTGAGGTTGAGAGAAAAGCAAAATATCTTTATGCTCAACGCCATATGGATGAAACCCCCGAAACCCGTGAAAACAGACTTGTTTGCGCTTATGCTTATGCGGCAAGCGAGCAGAATGCAGGTGGCGGAACAATCACAACTGCTCCGACCTGTGGTGCATCAGGTGTTCTTCCTGCAGTTCTTTTCTATATGCAGGAGAAAAAGGGCTTTACAGATTTTGAAATTGCAAAAGCACTTGCGGCGGCAGGTATTGTTGGAAACGTTGTAAAGCAGAATGCTTCCATAAGTGGTGCAGAAGCAGGCTGTCAGGCAGAAATTGGAACTGCCTGCTCAATGGCGGCGGCAGCACTTGCAGAGCTTCATTTTATGGATCTGGACCAGATAGAATATGCCGCAGAAAATGCTATGGAGCATTATCTTGGTCTTACCTGCGACCCGGTTTGCGGGCTTGTGCAGATACCCTGCATTGAAAGAAATGCAGTTGCGGCAATGAGAGCAATCAACGCGCTTTCCCTTGCAAATTTCCTTACATCCACAAGAAAGGTCAAGTTTGACACAGTTGTTGAAACAATGTATCAGACAGGCAAGGATCTTAAGCACCACTATCGTGAAACAAGTGAGGGTGGTCTTGCAGTAAATTATCAGGCTTTGGATTGATATTATTAAATTTTTGTGATAGTCTTTATTTATAAAGTTTGAGGAGTTGAAATTATGGCAACAGAAACCGTAAAAAAAGAGCACCCAAATAAAATTGGTGTTCGCGAGGGTATCGGTTATATGTTAGGTGATGGCGGAAACCTTTTCCTGCTTACCTATGTATCATCATACCTTAAAGTTTTCTACACAGACGTTTTGAAAATCCCCACAACAAAGGTTGCAAACCTTTTCCTTTTCACTCGCCTCTGGGATGCAATCAACGACCCTATGTGGGGCGCAATTGTTGCAAAGAAAAAGCCAACCAAGGATGGTAAATACAGACCATATCTTAAATGGTTAGCAATCCCTCTTGCGCTTTCCCAGATTTTATGCTTCGTTGATGTTTCTTCTTATACATCAAACCCCTTATTGCTTCTTGTTTTTGCATATATTACATACATATTCTTTGGTATGCTTTATACAGGTATGAATGTGCCCTTCGGCTCACTTGCATCTGTTATTACCGATGATCCTGACGGAAGAACCTTGCTTTCCTTATTCCGCACAATCGGTAGCGGTGTTGGTGGCGCAGCTCCTGCACTTCTGGCACCATTCCTCATTTATACAACTGTTACAGCTGCAGACGGCTCAACATACAATGTTGCAGACGGACCCGGTATGTTTAAATTTGCTCTTGTAATGGGTATTCTTTCAATCATATTCTACTTTGCTTGCTTCGGTATGACAAAGGAAAGAGTTCCCTCAGAAGCAGAGCCCAAGGTAAATATGAAGCAGATTTACGGCGGTATGCTTAAGAGTAAGCCCTTTGTGGTTCTTGCAATTACAGGTATTCTTATCAGTGGTCAGCTTCAGTTCAACTCCCTTAATCAGTATCTTTATAAGAACTATTTCTGCAACACCTCTCTTTCCGTTATGGGAACAATCGCACAGTATGCTCCCCTTGTTCTTATGCTTCCCTTCTCAGGAAAAATTGTTAAGAAATACGGTAAAAAAGAGATTTGTGGCGTAACCTCATTTGTTGCGGCAGTGGCTGCAGTTGCTACATTCTTCATTAAGCCGGGTCCCGACCAGGCTTGGCTCTTCCTTGCTTTACAGTTTGTTATCGGCTTCGGTTATTCCTTCGTTTCTATGACAAACTGGGCAATCGTTGCAGACGTTATCGACTACCAGCTTTATAAAACAGGCATCAAAAACGAAAGTGCCGTTTATGCGGTTTATACCTTCTGCAGAAAGCTGGGTCAGACTGCCGCAGACTACGGCGGACTTATTCTTCTCGGTAAGGTTGGCTACGAAGCAGAAACAATGGCAAATGCAGGCTATGTCGACGGTATAAGCGAAGGTATTTTAACTGTATGTACTCTCATTCCTGCAGTAACCTACACCCTTGTGTTTGTTCTTTACAAATTCTTCTACCCACTCACAAAAGAAAAGCTTGAGCCCGTATATGAATATGTAAGGCAGAACAACGAAAGCTTAGGCGCTTAAAAAAGCATTAACCCCTACTGTTTCGGCAGTAGGGGTTTTTTATAGCTCCAGATTATCCTTATCCATTAACCAAATCAAGTTTCTTGTTCCTGCGGTGGCATCCTTCTGAGGCTTTTCCTGTTGCTTTTTTGAGTTTTCTGCATTAACTATTCTCACACCATTGATTTTTGCAATCCGACGTTGTTTTTTCTGCCTTTCTTTTTCCATAATATTGACTCCTATTTAAAATTTATTCTTTCTCAGCAACGATGTAAAAAGGGAACGGGGCAACCCACCACCGCTGACGCGGTCCCCATCCCTATTTGCCCAAGGGCAAACAGGGATGATAAGCTTCGCGTTACTTTTACATACTTGCAACTTTATAATGCCGACCGCAGGTCCCGACACTCCTCACTCCTCACTCCTAATTCCTAACTTTTTTCAAATATATTATTTGAAATTGTTCGCCTTTTATACTTGTTTTAGAAAAACATCTCTGTTATACTGTATTATGTATATTTATATACAGATTCAGTAAATCTTTTTTCGGAAGTGGAATATGAAAATCAAACGAATTTTATCTTTTATATCGGCTGTTATCTGCCTTGCCTCAACTATTGCTTTTTCAGGCTGTTCCTTTGCTGACAAGGGAGTTGCAATGGAAATTAACGATGTTGAAATAAGTGATGATGTTTTCACATATTTTCTCGACCTTGCAGTTGTGGATTTAGGTGTGGATGCACCCTTGAAATCCTTAAAAGAACGGGCATCGGTTTATGCCGGAACATATTTTAAAACAAACTCCCTTGCGCATTCTCAGGGTATCACTCTTTCCACTGCAGAAAAATCAGCGGTTTCTGAACGGGTTAATGCTTATTGGGGAATTTATGGTGAGTATTATTCGAAAATAGGTGTAACAAAGGAAACCTTAACAAAGATTTTCACTGCCGATGCCTTCCGCGAGGCATTGCTTGTGCATTTCTATGGCACAGGTGGTGAGGAAGAAATTCCTTTAGCTCGTCTTTACGCTCAATTCAAAACAAATTACATTGTTTTTCAGGCTATCACGGGCTACCTTACAACAACCGACCTTAACGGACAAACTGTGAAAATCAGTGAGACAGAAAAGGAAGCTCTTGTTCTTAAATTCCAGAACATGTCCGCTATGGTAAATGCAGGAGAACAGAATATGGAGGAAGCGGCAGATTTCCTTGCAGAATCAGGCTATCAGGGCTCTGTTCAGACGGTTGTTCTTCACAAGGATGACACAAGCTATCCCGCAGGCTTTTTTGAAAAGGTAAAAAACACTGAAGCCCGTCTTGCAACTGTTATAGGAACAGAGGAATACATTTTCCTTGTTCTTCGTGGTGATGCAGATACCAAAAGCTCTTATTTCAACGAGAAACGAACAGAAATGATTGAAATAATTGTAGGTAATGAAATAGACGAAAAAATAGAAGAATCATTGGTAGTTAAAACAAATATTGACAACTCTCTCGCTAATGGCTATTTCTCTCTTATTTCAAAAGAAAAGGGTGGTAAATAATGAATCCCGTAATTGAAAGCATAATGTCGCGTCAAACCATTCGCGAATACACAGACCAACAAATCCCTGATGAGCTTTTACAAATTGTGCTTGATGCGGCAATCCGTGCTCCAAGCGGGAGAAACTCTCAGCCCTGTCATTTACGAGTTCTGACAAATAAGGAAAGACTTAAAGAAATGAACAAGGATTTTAAAGATATTGTCGGCTGGGACACTCCCGCCTACACAGGCTGGAATCTTCGCCCCGTTTACCATAATGCTCCCACCTTCATTTTTATTGTTGCACCTACAAAGGATAGTATGTCCGGGGGGCTTATGGCAGAGAACATTGCCCTTGCGGCGCATTCCTTAGGTCTTGGTTCCTGTATGATTGCTTCTCTCGGTGCGCTTTTTGAAAACGAAGAGGGCGCAAAAAAGTGGAAGGGAATTATTGATATTCCTCAGGATTGGGAATTTATTTTAGGTATGTCCTTGGGCTACCCCAACGAGAAACCGCCCTTCAAGGAAAGAGAAGACGGTCACATTAAATTTATTAAGTAAGGCGAAAACTCTATGAAATATTTTGCAGGAAATTATGATGTTGCGGTTATCGGTGCAGGTCACGCAGGTATCGAAGCCGCCCTTGCATCCGCAAGGCTGGGTGCAAACACAGTTATTTTCACCGTTAACCTTGACTGGATCGGCAATATGGCTTGTAATCCATCCATTGGTGGAACATCAAAAGGACACCTTGTCCGTGAAATTGATGCTCTCGGCGGTGAAATGGGCAAAGCAGCAGATAAAACATTAATCCAGAGCCGTATTCTCAACTTGGGAAAAGGCCCTGCGGTTCACTCCTTAAGAGCACAGATTGACCGCCGTGATTATACAGAATATATGAAGCGTTGCCTTGAAAATCAGGAAAATCTTGATTTAAAGCAGGCAGAAATTGTTTCATTATCAAAAAATGAAGAGGGTCTCTGGTTTTTTTCAACTAAGCTTGAAGCAGAATACACCGCAAAATGCGTTATTATCGCAACCGGCACATTCCTTAAGGGTATGGTTTATGTTGGTGATGTTTCCTATGAAAGCGGTCCTGACGGAATGTTCCCCTCAAACGAGCTTTCCGATTCTCTTATGAAATTGGATTTACCCTTAAGGCGCTTCAAAACAGGCACACCGCCAAGAGTTAACAGAAACAGTGTTAATTTTGAAGGTCTTGAGGAGCAGGTGGGTGATGAAGAAATCACACCCTTCTCCTTTGAAACTCCCGAGGGTGTTTTAGAGAATAAGGCTATCTGCCATATTACATACACAAATGCAGACACAAAGCAGGTTATACTTGATAATTTACACCGCTCACCACTTTATTCAAATAAAATTGAGGGTGTTGGCCCAAGATATTGCCCCAGCATTGAAGATAAAATTGTTCGCTTTGCAGAAAAAGGACGCCACCAGGTGTTTATTGAACCCTGCGGACTAAGAACAGAAGAGCTGTATCTTCAAGGTCTTTCTTCCTCTCTTCCTGAGGATGTTCAGTTGAAAATCCTCAAGAGCATAAAGGGTCTTGAAAATGTTAAGGTTATGAGAACGGCTTACGCCATAGAATACGACTGCGTTGACCCTCTTTCCCTTAAATCCACTCTTGAATTCACAAATCTTTCCGGGCTTTATGGTGCAGGGCAGTTTAACGGTTCATCAGGATATGAAGAGGCTGCCGCACAAGGACTTATTGCAGGCATCAATGCCGCAAGAAAGGTTCAGGGCAAGGAGCCCTTCACACTTGACAGAAGCACATCATATATCGGTACACTTATTGATGACCTTGTTACCAAGGGTTGCCGTGACCCATACAGAATGATGACCTCACGAAGCGAATACAGACTTATTCTCCGTGAGGACAATGCAGATTTAAGGCTTACTGAAATGGGCTATGAAATCGGTCTTATCAGTCAGGAAAGATATGACAAGCTTCAGGAAAAGAAAAGGCTTATTGAAAAAGAAACAGAAAGAGTTTCTAAAATCACCATTCCCCCATCAGAAGAGCTTTCAAGGGTTTTAGAAGATGCCGGAACTGCACCAACAGTTACAGGCTGCAGACTTTCCGAGCTTATCAAACGCCCTCAGCTTTCATATAAATTGCTTACACCATTTGATAAAAAACGCCCCGACCTTCCCCGTGAGGTTTTTGAACAGGTAGAAATTAACCTGAAATATGCAGGGTATATCAAGCGTCAATTAGCTCAGGTTGAGGAGCAAAAAAGACTTGAGGTTAAAAAGATTCCCGAGAACATTGATTATGACGATGTTCAGAATCTTCGTCTTGAGGCAAGAGAAAAATTAAAGAAAATCAAGCCCGAAACAATCGGTCAGGCATCCAGAATAAGTGGTGTTTCCCCTGCCGATATTGCGGTACTGTTGATATATCTGAAAAAGTAAGGAGTTTTTAATATGATACCAAGAAATGAACATCCGAATCCGAATTTTAAAAGAAATGACTATATAATCCTTAATGGCGAATGGGATTTTGAATTTGATTTCGGCGATAGTGGCAAGGAAAGAAAAATGTTTGCTGTTGATGCTGAATTTTCAAAGAAAATCAATGTTCCTTTCTGCCCTGAAAGTGAGCTTTCAGGCATCGGCTACAAGGATTTTATGGCGGCTGTCTGGTATAAAAGAACTGTTTATGTTACAGAAGAGCAGTTGAAGGGCAAAGCATTTATTGTATTCGGTGCAGTTGATTTCCACGCAAGTGTTTATGTAAATGGCGAGCTTGCAGGCGAGCATTTCGGTGGCTACACATCCTTCAGAATTGATGCAACAAAATACTTAAACACCGGCGAAAACACAATTACAGTTTGCGCTCAGGACGATACCCGTTCACCCTTGCAGGCACGCGGTAAACAGAGTGAGCTTGTTTATTCTCACGACTGTGACTACACAAGAACAACAGGTATCTGGCAGACAGTTTATATGGAATTCTGCCCCGAAAACTATATTAAATCAGTAAAATACTACCCCAATATTACAGACGGTACACTCACAATTCACGCAGAGCTTGTTGGTAACGGAGCATTCTCTGCAAAGGCCCTCTGGAAAGGCAAAGAGGTTGGCTCTGCTTCAACAGAAGCTCTCGGTCAGACTGCAACTCTTACTCTCAACCTTTCCGAAAAGCATCTCTGGGAGGTTGGCAAGGGTGGTCTTTACTCCCTCAACCTTTCCTTTGGTGGCGATGAAATTTCAAGCTACTTCGGTCTTCGTGAGGTTAAGCTTACTGATAATGCTATCAATATTAACGGCGAACCCGTTTTCCAGAGACTTGTTCTCGACCAGGGCTTCTACCCTGACGGAATTTATACCGCACCTACTGCGGAAGCTCTTAAAAAAGATATTCTTCTTTCTATGGAAGTAGGTTTCAATGGTGCAAGACTTCATCAGAAAATTTTCGAACCCCTCTTCCTTCACTATTGTGATGAATTAGGCTACATTGTATGGGGTGAACATGGTAACTGGGGTGCAGACCACACAAACTTTGAATCATTAAGATATTTCCTTCTTGAAATCGAAGAGGAAATCGAAAGAGATTTCAACCACCCTGCACTTATCGGTTGGTGTCCCTATAACGAAACTTGGGATATTGACGGCAGAAAACAGGATGACGATGTAATCAGAATCGTTTACAGAACAGTTAAAAACCTTGATAAAACCCGTCCTTGTATTGACACAAGCGGTAACTTCCACGTTGAAACAGATATTTTTGACGTTCACGATTACGACCAGGATTGCGACCTTTTCAAAGGTCATTATGAAGACCTTACAAATAAAAACATTCTCTTTGACCATCAGGGACACAAGCAGACCTGGAAGGGCGAACCCGTATTTATGAGTGAATACGGTGGAATCCGAGTTGAACTTAAAGAATTCGAGGAAAATGACCGCGAAAAAGCCTGGGGTTACGGCAATGCCGCAACAAGTCTTGAGGAATTCTATGCTCGTTATGACGGACTCACAACCGCTTTAATCGACTGTCCCAAAATGATAGGCTTCTGCTATACTCAGCTTACAGATGTTGAGCAGGAATTAAACGGTATCTTCAGATATGACAGAACAAAGAAATTTGATTCCGAAATTCTCTACAAAATCAACACCAAGAAAGCTGCTATTGAAAAATAAAAGGTTGTGGATTTATGAAAAGCTTTAAAAAGATTCTTTGCATAATTATCCCTGTAATAATTATTGGTCTTTCGGTTTTCGGTGTTATCTCGGCAGGTGTTTTCAACAAATACACCTTTACTGTTGATACCACCAAAACCACCAACACATTGCACAACGTTGTAAACAATATTAATATATGGTCAATAGAGGGCAACCCCTTTGTCAATGCAACCGTCAACGAAGAAAACAACATTTTTGAATTTGTTGACTATGTTCAGTTCATGCAATGCTCAGGCGGTACTGAAACCCGTGATTTGTTCAAAGATCCTCTTGACAGAACAGTTCTTGATGATTACGATTTCACAGTACTCATCGAAAACTGCAGAGGCGTTGTTGAGTTGGGTGGTAAGCCTATGCTCAAATTAGGTAGTGTTCCTCTTAAATATTCCGAAAAAGCTTCTACTGATGTGGGCTTTAATATGAACCGCTATCCCCCCGATGACTATGATGTTTATTATGATTACATAAAAGCAATTGCAAAGGCACTTGTTAAGGAATTCGGCAAAAAAGAGGTTCTTACCTGGCGATTCGGTGTTATGACTGAATATGAAAACTACGATTGGTTTGTCGGCTCTGACAGCGAGGATGATGAAATTCTTGCAAAGGAAAGTGCCGAGGCTTACTGCAAGCTTTACGACTATACCGCACAAGCACTTGTCGATGTTTTAGGCAAGGATGTTTTTGTTGGTGCTCATTCAATGAGCGTTACCGAGGGACTTTGGGACGAAGCAATTTTCATTGAGCATTGTGCTAAAGGCAAAAACTACAAAACAGGTGAAATCGGCTCACCTCTCAAATATCTTTCCGCTTCTTTCTATGATTCAACTCCCGGCGATTATACCGAGGGCTACACTCTCCCTGAAACAATTGCTTATATAAGAGGTGTTGCAGAGGCTAACGGCTTAACCGACCTTATTTACGGTATCGACGAGGGCAGAATACTCTGTGGTGTTAATAGTGGCGCAAACAATGACGAATTGCTCACAAGAACCTGCGGTTATACCTATCAGGCAGCTTATGATGCTCGCCTTATTGCACAGATGTTCAACATTGACATCGCTTATTTCTCAGCCTGGTCCTACCTTTCAGGCGGTCTTTTAGAAGGTAACCCCACAGTAAGCTACCATGTTGCAAAAAATGCCGCTAAAATGGCAGGTGCACAGCTTGCACATACCGAAAAAACCGAAGAAGGTATTATCATCGGTGGCGAAATTGATGCAGTTTCTGCTTTCAACAAGGATACAAACACTCTTCACATTATGGCTTATAACTTTAAAAATGATTTGGAGTATAAGCACGATGTAAACCTTACATTTGATATAAACGCACCTCAATTTGACGGCAAAAAAGTAAAAATCACCACCTATACAATAGATGATGATTGCAACTATTTTGATGAATGGGTTGAAGACAGAAAAAACTATAATATCGGTGACGATTGCTTTAGCTGGTCACCCGATGATCCTCAGATAGATAGTCCTGTTACTCTTGAAAATCAAGAGGCAAGAGATATTTATTTCAATGAACTTTATGATAAATATACAGAGTGTTCAAAGCTTGTTCCAACAGAAGAAAATGCAACAGTTGAAGATGGAAAAATCACTCTTAACACAAACCTTGACCCGCATGCTGTTGTGTTCTATGAAATAACCGCAATATAAAAAACAAACTGCTTTACTATTAATTGGTAAGGCAGTTTATCTTTTAGTCATCAATATTATCTCTGTCAAAAAGTGGTGAATTAAAAAAATCGTTTAGCGAAATTCCTAAACCATCGCATATTTCATAAATTATCCTTAATTTCATACTTGGATATGAGCATTTCATTATTGTACTTAGTGTGGATTGTGGTACACCGCTTTTTAGATACAATTGATATTGAGTGAGTTTACTCTCTTTACATAATTCCTTTATTCTTAATGCAACTGCTTCATTTAAATGCACTTTTCCCACTCCTCTATACTTCATTTGCACGATAAAAGTATAGAGTATAGCTTCACAATTATACTTCGGGTACTTGATATTTGTTTCCTTTTATGTTATTCTACTTATAAATAATAATATGGGTGTGTTTATGATTACGAATTTAAATGTGGTAAAAGAATTAAAGCTTTATAAAAAAATGTATAAACATCTTTTCAATTCTGTTACTCGTATCATAAATATTTGTAAAGACCCTGTTGCAAAAGATTTACTCATAATTGCACAACAAGAAACTGAAGAAATATATGTATCAGAAGACATTTCCTAAAAAATTAACACCTCGGAGCTTTTACTGCTTCGAGGTGTTTTGTTATTTATTTTCCGGCCTTCTTTGAATATTTCATTTTATAAATAATTCTCATAAGGTGTGCATCGATTTTTCCGATGGGCTTAACATCTGCATAAAGCTCTGCGCCAACTGCGGTTTTTGCGGCTTTTTCCATAACCAATTCAACTGCTTCTGCATCGTACTGATTACCTGCTACGCAAACTGCACCGTTATCTTTAACAAGAACTGCATTTTTATTACCAAGAGCTCTTGCAACCTTTTTGCTTGTTTTGAGAGTGTTTCCCGGGTTAAATGTTGCGCATTTAACAACAGGACCGCAAAGCTGAGCAAAGTCATCAAGAAGAGGCTTCATTGTTTTGCCCTTTCGAGACATTGCAACAACAAAATCATTCTTTGTATGACGGATGAATTTAACATCCTCTCTCTTTTTATAAATTGCCCAGTGCATATCTGCGCTGTCGGGGATTTCTCCGCCACCTACCCAAGCACCGCTCTTTGTATCAATAATCGCAGATTCTTTACCTTCCTCACCAACGAAGAAGCAATTACCTTTTCTTTCACTGTCGCAAGGAGCGAATTCCTTTGCAGGTTTATATTTATTGCCTGATTTGAAAACATCAGTAACATAATCAACAACACCACTGAAGGTATCAACTGCTTTACCTGAAACCTCTGCACAACGAGCAGCAATAAATCTCTCGCAAACTCTTTCAAGGGCATTTGCAACTGCGAAAGCATCTTCATAGCTTTCACCAAGGCAAACTGCTCCGTGATGCTTCATAATAGCAGCTTTTGATGTTGAACGCTCCAAAGCACCGATAACGCCCTGACGAAGCTTGGGCTGACCGGGAAGACCATAGGATGCGCAAGGTACATCTGTACCGAGAATTTCTGCATCTTCGCCATCAACATTGTTTATATCAAGACCCAGAGTGCTTACAACGGAAGCATTCTTCTGATGAGTGTGAATAACGAAATTGATATTGGGGCGAAGCTCGTAGCAGGATGCGTGAATACCTTTTTCTGAAGAGGGCTTAACATCACCCTCATAGGAAAGGTCTGCAATATTAACAAGAACAATATCATCGGGGGTGAGAACATCATAAGCCATACCACTGGGAGTGATAACAAACTGCTTATCGTTAACTCTGCAGCTGATATTACCCCAGGTTCTTACAATAAGACCTGCCTCTAAAAGCTCGTGACCGGCTTTAATGACTAATTCTTTTGCTTCTAAAATATCCATAAATTGATTAACTCCTTTCTTTAAAAAGAAACCTTTATAAGTGAGGAGTGAGGAGTGAGGAGTGAGGAGTGTCGGGGAAGCAAGCTTCCAAACATTATAATTGCGTCGCAGACCCTACACTGGCATCTGGCATCTGGTGACTGGCATCTCGTATATCTCCAATCTCAATTCTTCATTCCTAAAAAAGCCACGGTTTTTCCGTGGCTTTTTATTTTTTTATTCTTTAACTGCAACGTTTGCAAATACTTTGTCAAATCTTCTGAGTGCTTCGTCAATAAGCTCAGGTGTGTACTGAGCGTTAGTGTAAAGACGGCTACCTGCAAGAGTAACAAGACCTTCTGCCATGTATGCTGCGCCCATGTGCTGCATTTCTTTCTTTCTTTCGCTTGTTGCGGAAAGAACACCGGGAATTTCCCAAGGCTTAGACCAGTTGATTGAGTAGTGCATTGTACCTACTGTATCGATGTGGCAAACTGAACCCTGGTTGAATGCAACGAAGGGAAGGTTATATTTCTTAATGAGCTCCTGAAGACCCTTGGTAAGTCTGTCACCCATTTCGCCTGCCTTCTGACAAGCATTCTGTTTGTCAATCTCTTCAAGTGTGTAGTAACCTGCAACACAAGAAAGAGGAGTAGCAGCCATTGTACCGCCCATAAATGCCTTCTTAACCTTTTCGCCACTTGCGTCAAGACCTGCACCGAGGTATTTCATATATTCCTTCTTACCACCGATACCGCCTGCACCGGGATAACCACCTGCGATAACTTTACCGAAGATAGTAAGGTCAGGAGAAACGCCGTAGTAACCCTGAGCACCTGCCATACCGATACGGAAGCCTGTAACAACCTCATCAAAGATAAGGAGTGCGCCATATTTACGGCAAAGTCTTTCAACGCCCTTGTTGAAGTCTTTATCAAGAGGTCTTGTACCGCTTTCGGGACCAATGGGCTCCATAAATACAGCAGCTGTACCGCCACGGAACTGGTTGAGACGAAGAACTCTTTCAAGAGAATCAAGGTCATTGGGGAAGAATTCCTGAGTATGTTTGAAAAGGTAGAGCGGAACGCCGTGTGCCTGAGTGAATTTTGAACCGGGAACACGGAT
Source organism: Acutalibacteraceae bacterium (assembly GCA_045586265.1). Taxonomy (GTDB): domain Bacteria; phylum Bacillota; class Clostridia; order Oscillospirales; family Acutalibacteraceae; genus DTU089. The sequence continues at coordinate 18,985 of JAZMZY010000072.1, read as the reverse complement.
ACTGTAACCGAGCTGGTCAGACCAACCGTGATAAGCACCACCCATTTTTACGATGTTTTTATTTTTTGTTGCAAGTCTTGCAACACGAACAGCTGCCATACAAGCTTCTGTACCTGAACCGAGCATACGGAACATATCGCAGGTTTCAACGCTATCGCAAATTTTCTTTGCAAGCTTGTATTCAAATTCGTGGAAAAGACCTGTTGAAGGGCCACAGGTATTGAGAAGGTCAATAACCTGGTCTCTTACTACCTTGGGGTTTGAGCCGAGAACTGTGGGGCCACCTGCCTGAAGGAAGTCAAAATACTCGTTGCCGTCAATATCGTAGAGCATCATTCCGTCTGCCTTTGTGAAAACAAGGGGGAAGGGATAGTTGAAGGCAAGGTTATGCTGAACGCCACCGGGAATAACCTGTTTTGCTTCTTCAATCATTTCTTTACTCTTAGCGCACTTTTTGTTGAAGTATTCTTCTTCGTAGTTTTTAAGCACGTCGGGTTTAATGGTATAGATTGGTTTTTTGATGAGCTCGTCAAGCTGTTTTGTTACCGCTGCAGCATCATGATACTCATTAATAGCGAATCTTGTGTCCATAAAGACACCTCCTGAATTAGAGTTTGATAACAAAAGTGAATTTGTATTCACTTTTATTATACATTATTATAATAAAATGTCAAGAACGCGGTGAATTCAAATTCAACAAAATAAAAGCTCACTTTTTATGAACTTTTTATAAGAAATTTGTCAAAACGCGCCCTTTTTTCCTGAAAAGAATTTAAAACGGGTTTTTGTGTAATTTTTCAACATATTCCTCTTTAATTATTTTTTTGTATTTGTTGACTTTGCCCGAAACCTCTGTTAAAATATAATGGACTGAATTCTATTTTTAAAAAGGAGGCAATCGCTTTGCAAAATTTAATGGATTCAAAAACACTTGCTTACATAAATATGTATGCGGTTCTCGGTACTTTGGAAAACCTTTGCGAAATCGTTCCCGAAGCATCTGAGCTTCTGCAGGGCAAAAAACCTATCTCTATCGGCTTAGAGGTTAAGGATGGTCCTTCAGCTACTCTTTATTTCAAAAACGGTAAATGCCGTATGGAGCAGGGATGCAGCAACTGTGATGTTAAGCTCCCCTTCTCAAGCTGTGAAAAATTCAACGGTCTTATTGACGGAACAGTAACTCCTATTCCCTCAAAGGGCTTCCTTCACATCAAATTCCTTCTCAAAGAATTTACTGCTCTTACTGATATACTTTCAAAGTATATGAGAGCAAGTGAGGAAGACCTTAAGGACCCTGTTTTCTTTGAGAGAAGCACAACTCTTATGCTTTACACTATCGGTGTTGCTATCGCTCAGATTGGTAATAATGACGAGATCGGTAAATTCAGCGCAAAATATATTGCAGACGGCAGTGTATATATAGGCATCAAGAACGGTCCCGGTGCTGAGCTTGTTTGCAAGGACCATCGTCTTGTAACCATCAAAAAAGCTCCCGAAACATATCGTGCTGCTATGATTTTTGATTCAATCGAAACTGCTCGTGCTCTTTTTGATGGTAAAGTTAATGCTCTTACCTGCATCGGTACAGGTAAAATCGAAATGCACGGTCTTGTCAGCATGCTCGACAATGTTAACCGCATACTTGACAGAGTTGCATTATATCTTGCATAAGGAGGTAGCAAAATGAGTAATAAATTCCCATTATATAAAACAACAAAATCTGATGAATGGTATGCTCGTGCTGCCCAGGTAATTCCCTCAGGTGTTTACGGCCACCTCGGTCCTGCAGAGGGTCAGTTCATTCCCGTTAACAGATGGCCTCGTTTCTCTGAAAAAGCAAAGGGCTCATATTTCTGGGATGTTGACGGCAATCAGTATATCGACTATATGTGTGCATACGGACCCAATGTTCTCGGTTACGGTGATGAGGATGTTGATGCTGCGGCTATTGAGCAGATAAAAAAGGGTAACTGCGTAACATCTCCCGATAAAATTATGGTTGAATGTGCAGAGCTTCTTGTTGACACGGTTAACTGTGCTGACTGGGCATTCTTTGCAAAGAACGGTAACGATGCTACTCAGGGCGCAATCCTTACTGCCCGTGCTCACACCCACAGAAAGAAGCTCATTTTCTTCCACGGCTTCTATCATGGTGTTTCTCCAATGGTTCAGAAGATTGACTATCCCGGTGTTACTCCCGAGGATGTTGCAAACAACCTTTATACACCTTGGGATGATATTGAAAACTTCAAGAGACTTCTTGCAGAAAACGAAGGCGAAATTGCTGCAGTAATTGCTCAGCCTTACAATCACGGTAACTTCAATGATAACTCCTTCCCCATTGACGGCTTCTGGAAACAGGTTCGTGAGCTTTGCACAAAGAATGAAATCGTTCTTATTGTTGACGACGTTCGTTGCGGCTTCCGTCTTGACCTTGCAGGTAGCGACCATTTCTTTGGCTTTGAGGCTGATATTATCTGCTTCTGTAAGGCTCTTGCAAACGGCTACAATATGTCTGCCTTCTGCGGTAAGGAATTCCTCAGAAATGCTGCATCAAGCCTTTCATACACAGGATCTTACTGGATGAGTGCAGTTCCCTTTGCAGCTTGTATTGCAACAATCAACAAGCTCAAAAAGTTAGATGCTCCCAAGCTCTTTGATGCTATGGGCAGAGAGCTTACAGACGGCTTCAAAAAAGCAGGTGCAGAGCATGGCTTTGACCTTGTTGTTTCCGGTGCTCCCGCACTTTTCTATTTAAGAATTGCTAATGATGATTCTCTTCTTCTCCATCAGGATTGGGTTGCAGAGTGCGTAAACCGTGGCTTGTTTATTACATCCCACCACAACCACTTCATTAACGCTTCTCTTACCAAGGAGGATATTAACCGTTCAATTGAAATTGCAGAGGATGCATTCAAGGCAGTTAAGAAAAATCATCCCGAATTAGGCTAATTATAGGAATCAAACCGGGTTCCCGGTTAATCAAATAAATCTTAGGAGGCTTTTATTATGGCTCTTTCAAAACAGGAGTGGCTTGCTCTTGAAAAGAAAGCAAACGAGCTCCGTAACCTCTGCCTTGATACAACCTACTGGGCAGGCTCAGGTCATATCGGCGGCGGTATGAGTGTTATGGACATTATGACAGTGTGCTATCACAAATATATGCACATTAAGGTTGATGAACCCAACTGGGAAGACAGAGACCGCTTCATTCTCAGTAAAGGTCATGCAGGTATTGCTTATGCCCCTGTTCTTTGCGACCTTGGTTTCAACGACAAGGAAATGCTTAAAACCTTCAACCTTTCAGGTTCAAAAATGGGTATGCACCTTGACTCAAACAAGGTTGTAGGCGTTGATGCTTCAACAGGCTCTCTCGGTCATGGCCTTTCCATCGGTGTTGGTACTGCTCTTGCAGCAAGACTCCTCAAAAAAGATTTCAAAACATTCGTTGTTCTCGGTGACGGTGAGCTTGACGAAGGCTCAAACTGGGAAGCAGCAATGAGTGCCGCTCACTTCAAGCTTACAAACCTTATCACTCTTGTTGACCGTAACCACAATATGATTGACGGTAACACAGAGGATGTTATGGCTCTTGAGCCCCTTGCAGACAAGTGGGAAGCATTCGGCTTTATCGTTAAGAAAATTGACGGTAACAATATCAAAGAGCTTTGCGAAGCTATTGACTTTGCTTATGAAAACGAAACTGATAAACCCGTTCTCATCCTTTGCGACACAGTTAAGGGTTGCGGTATCGACTTCATTGAAGGCGATTTCAGATGGCACTACGGTGCATTTGATGATGAAAAATATGCAAATGGTAAAAAAGCACTTGAAGCATCTTACGCAAAACGCGTTGCACGTGTAGAAAAGGAGGCTGAATAATTATGGCAGGCGGATTAAGTTACACAGCTGAACAATCAACATCTCTCTCCACAGCCGAAATTTACGGTCAGGCTCTCGTTGAGTTGGCAGAAGCACATCCTGAGGTTGTTGCTCTTACTGCTGACCTTGCAAAATCAACTAAAATCGGTGATTTCCAGAAGAAATTCCCCGACAGATTCTTTAATGTAGGTATTGCAGAACAGAATATGTTCGGTGTTGCTGCAGGTATGGCAAAGGCAGGTCTTGTTCCCTTCCTTTCAACCTTCTCTCAGTTCGCATCCTTCCGTTCCGCAGACCAGCTTCACACAGACCTTTGCTACCAGAATATCAATGCTAAGGTTATTGCTACACACTCAGGTACATCCTTCGGTCAGGCAGGTTCAACTCACCACGCTATCTGTGACCTTGCTTTGACCCGTTCAATTCCCAATCTTACAGTTATCTGCCCTGCTGATGGTTATGAAACCTACAACGCAGTTATGGCAGCTTACAACACACCCGGCCCCTTCTATATCAGAATTAACCGTGGCTTTGACCGTGTTCTTTACAAGGATGCAAACTACGGCTTTGAGGTTGGTAAAGCAGTTGAAGTTCACGAAGGCTCAGACATCACAATTATCGCTTGCGGTTCTTGTGTATTCCAGGCTTATCAGGCTGCTGAATTCCTTGAAAAAGCAGATGGTCTTAAGGTTCGTGTTCTTGATATGCACACAATCAAGCCTCTTGATAAGGAAGCTGTTCTTAAGGCTGTTATGGATACCCGCCGTATCATCACAGTTGAAGACCATACAGTTATCGGTGGTCTTGGTAGTGCAGTTGCTGAGGTTGTTGTTGAATCCGGTAAGGGCTGTGCATTCAAGAAGCTCGGCGTTCAGGATACTTTCGCACCTATCGGTCTTCACGAAGACATTATGAGCTACCTGGGTATTGACTCTAACGGTATTATCGAAGCAGTTCGTGAGGTTATGAAGGCAGACTTTGAAGAAGACAACGACTGGGACGACGAGTTTTAATTTTTGAGCAGCAAAATCTTGTTTACAACAAACTTTCGGGGTTGTTATAACAGGCACACGATTTTTTGAGAAGAAGTGTGCAGATTTGTTATTTAGCGACCCCGTAGCGTACAAGGGTACGTGAGTTTGGGTCGGTAAATGGCAAAGATGCGCGCTTATGCTCAAAAAACAGAAAGGAATGATTTTTCTTGGCTAACACACAAGAGGCTTTATTTACTAATAAAATATTCCTTTGCGGTGCGTTACCCCTCTTGAAAACTATCGTTGCAGATGTTCCCTCTCTCAAAAAGAAATTTGAGAAGGTGCACTGCATCTATCAGGTTAGTTGTCTTGATCCGGATGCTCCCGAAGGAAAGTGGGCAACACACTTTATGGTAAACGGCGATGAATGGCTCGTTCACGCAAACAAAGTTGCATACAGAGTTAAAAAACAGAAATTTGTTGAGCTCCAGTTCAAGAATGTTGAGTCTATGAATGCTTTCTTCAAGGGCAAAATCGGACCTGCAACACTTCCTAAAATGATTGGTCTTAACAATGCTTATGAATTCGGTGTGTTTATGATGGCACTTCTTAAAATGTCAAGTCTTCTGACTGCTACTAAACCACCGGAAAAGGAAGATGACAAGCGTCTTACTGTTAAATGCTATTTCTATCTTCTTTCATCAGGTATCAGCACACTCAACAAAATGGGTCACGAAGCAATCCATGACTGGACCTCAAAGAGCCCTGACCGTGTTTATGCATGGAAGGTTGACGGTGAAGATTCTGTTTCTGCTTATATCAGAATCAAGGCAGGTAAGAGTAAAGCCGGCAGAGGCGAATACAAACGCGCTCTTCCCTTCTTCACAATGCGCTTCAACAACCTTGATAGCGCCCTCGGTATTCTTATGTCTATCGATGATATGATTGAATCCGTTCAGAAGGGCAAGCTCATCATGGAGGGTGCACCCGAGTTCGGTGCCCAGATTGGTGGATTTATGATGGAAATCGGCGATATGGCTAAATGATTTATATCGGAACTGTTGTGAATTTTGCAACAGTTCCGATTTTTTTAAAATTCCCTCTTGACACTTTACGGTTGACATAGTATAATGCTAACTGTATATTGATAATTATACCTTTGTTGGTAACAGCGGAGGGAGGGAACTATAAATGAGTCAGGTAAAAGTTAAAGAAAACGAATCTTTAGATAGCGCACTTCGTAGATTTAAAAGACAGACTTCAAGAGACGGTGTTATTCAGGAAGTTCGTAAAAGAGAACATTATGAAAAACCCTCTGTAAAGAGAAAAAAGAAATCCGAAGCAGCTCGTAAGAGAAAGTATTAAGAAAATGAGATATGAAGCCTTATTTTTAAGCTTCATATCTTTTCTTTTTTATTTTTTTGTGATATTATTTGAAATGTAGTAATTTGGATTAATATTTCCAGAGGCGATTCATATGAGAGAAAAAGACACCACAATTAAATATATGTTTCACACGATTCACGATATAACACCCGAAATTTTAAGAGAAATCGGAGTTGAAGCTGTTGCTTTTGATTTGGATAACACTTCTGTTAAGGATTCAACTTTAACAACCATTCCCGGTTCAATTTCCTGGATTAACTCTCTTAAAGAATCAGGTTTTAAGGTTGCTATAGTTACCAATACTCCTCATATAAGAGCTTTTTGGTTTTCAAGAGCCTTCGGGGCACCTTTTCATGCCTATTCTAAAAAGCCTCTTCCTCACGGAATTATAAAAATGGCAAAAAAACTGAATGTTGATATTTCAAAAATTGCTATGGTTGGAGATCAGGTGCTGACTGATGTTGCCGCTGCAAACCGTTGCGGAGCCATTCCTATTCTTGTTGACCCAATAGAAAAAGAAAGACTTTTCAAAAAGCATTTTGAACGAAGCAGAGCGAAGGAAAAACCTATCCGCGATGCATTTATAAAGGAGCACGGTTATTATGGAGAAAATAAATGAATTGCAGAAGGTTTTAAAAAATTCCCACGAGGCAATTCTTATTCACTCCCCTGAAAACAGAAGATATTTTACTGATTTTCCGTCAAGTGATGGTTACCTTGTTGTAACAAAAGATGATGCTGTGCTTTTTACTGATAGCAGATATATTGAAGCAGCGCAGAAAACCATCAAAGCCTGCAGAGCACAACTTTTAACTCGACTCTCAAGCGAAGTGAAAATATATTTTGAGGAAAACCATATTCAAAAGGTATATACAGAAACAGAACGCCTTTCCGTTTCTCTTCTTTCCCAATTCAGAAAAATATTTTCACCTGTAAAAATCACGCCTTCAAGAAAGCTTGATAATGCTATAAATAATATGCGCTCGGTAAAAGAAAATTCCGAAATAGAGTGTATAAAAAAAGCGCAAAGCATTGCAGAGGAAGCATTTGAGCATATTCTCACCTTCATCAGACCCGGTGTTACAGAAAAAAGAATTGCTTTAGAGCTTGATTTCTATATGCTTTCCCACGGTGCAGAGGCACTTTCCTTTGAAACCATTGCCGTAACAGGCAAAAAAACCTCTATGCCCCATGGTGTGCCCGATGATACCGTTATTGAAATCGGTGATTTTGTAACTATGGATTTTGGCGCAGTATACAAAGGTTACCACAGCGATATGACAAGAACTGTTGCGGTCGGAAATGTAAGCAAGGAGCAAGAAGAAATATATAATATTGTTCTTGAGGCACAAAAAACAGCTCTTTCCGTTTTAAGAAGAGGTTTACCCTGCTCCGAAGCTGACAAGGCTGCCAGAGATATTATAAAAAATGCCGGTTACGGTGACTATTTCGGACACGGAACAGGTCACGGAGTTGGAATTGAAATCCACGAGCTTCCCAACCTTTCGCCCAGAAGCGATGCTGTTTTAGAGGTCGGTAATATTGTTACAGTTGAGCCGGGCATTTATATTCCCGATAAATTCGGTGTAAGAATTGAGGATATGGCTCTTATAACCGAAAACGGATACGAAAACCTTACAAGCACTTCTAAGGAGTTGATAATCCTTTGAAATACGAAAGCTTTGAACAATTAAAAGCAAAATGTTCAGAATGTATGAATTGCCCCTTAGGTGCTACACGAACAAACCTTGTTTTTGGTGTAGGTAACGAAAATGCAGATATTCTTTTTGTTGGCGAAGGACCAGGGGAAAACGAGGATTTGCAGGGTGAACCCTTTGTTGGCAAGGCTGGTCAGCTTTTAGATAAATATTTAAATGTAATTGACCTTGACCGAAAAAAGAATATTTATATTGCTAATATTGTTAAATGCAGACCGCCTCAGAATCGCGACCCCAAGCCCGAGGAGCAAGAAGTCTGCATTGAATGGTTAAGAAACCAGACAAGGCTTATAAAGCCTAAAATCATTGTATGCTTAGGCAGAATTGCGTCTCAGAAGCTTATTTCCGAGGATTTCCGCGTTACAAAGCAGCACGGTGAATTCATCCAAAAAGGAAATATTCTTTTTATGGGTACATTTCATCCTGCCGCATTACTCAGAAACCCTCTCAACAAACCTGATGCCCTTTCGGACTTTCAGAAGCTGAGAGATAAAATCAACGAATTAAACATAGAAATATAAACTCTTAAAGGAGATATAAATATGGATAAAAAACAATTAATTCTCGATGGTAAAGCAATACTCGGTATAGAGTTCGGCTCAACAAGAATCAAGGGTGTTCTCATTGATGACTGTGGCGAGGTTCTCGCAACCGGTGCATTTGACTGGGAAAACAGCCTTATTGACGGCATCTGGACTTATGCAGAGGAGGAATTCTTTGCAGGTCTTAAGGGTTGCTATTCTTCACTTAAAAATGATGTTAAGGAAAAATATAATGTTACTCTTACAAGCTTCAAAGCAATCGGTATCAGTGGTATGATGCACGGCTACCTCCCCTTTAATGCAGAGGGTAAATTGATTTGTCCCTTCCGTACCTGGAGAAACACTCTTGCAGGTGAGGCTGCAAGCAAATTAACAGAGGTTTTTGATTTCAATATTCCTGACCGTTGGAGTATTGCTCATCTTTATCAGGCAATTCTCAATGGCGAAGAGCACGTAAAGGATATCGCATATTTCACAACCCTTTCAGGCTACATACATACTCTTCTCACCGGTGAAAAGGTTCTCGGTATCGGCGAAGCATCAGGTATGTTCCCCATGGAAGGCAACAATTACAGCGAAAAAATGCTTGATAGCTTTGATGCTCTTGTTGAAGAAAAGGGCTTCTCCTGGAAAATCAGAGATATTCTTCCCAAGGTGCTTGTTGCAGGTGAAAACGCAGGTATTCTTACAGAAGCAGGCGCGAAGCTTCTTGACGAAGAGGGCGACCTTAAGGCAGGTATTCCTATGTGTCCTCCCGAGGGTGACGCAGGAACAGGTATGGTTGCAACAAACTCCGTAAGAGTTAAAACAGGTAACGTAAGTGCAGGAACATCCGTATTTGCTATGATTGTTCTCGAAAAGCTTCTTTCAAAGCTTTACCGTGAAATTGATATGGTAACAACTCCCGACGGTGCACCCGTTGCTATGGTTCACTGTAACAACTGCACATCCGATATTAATGCCTGGACATATCTTTTCAAAGAGGTTCTTGACCTTATGGGCGCAGAATGTTCAATGGGTGACCTCTTCACCGCACTTTTCAAAAAATCTGCAGAAGCAGACAAAGACTGCGGTAATCTTCTTTCCTACAACTATTTCTCAGGTGAATTCCTTACAGGCTTTGAAACAGGTAAACCTCTTTTCGTAAGAGAGCCTGACAGTAAATTCAGCCTTGCAAACTTTATGAGAGTTCAGACCTTTACCGCTTTCGGTGGCATCAAAATCGGTATGGAAATACTTGATAAAGAAAATGTTGCAATTGATAAAATTCTTGGTCACGGTGGCTTCTTCAAAACTCCCGTTATCGGTCAGAGCGTTTTAGCTGCTTGTATGAATGCGCCTGTTTCTGTTATGGAAACTGCAGGTGAAGGCGGTGCATGGGGTATTGCAGTTCTTGCTGCATACGCTGTTAACAAGGAAGAAAACGAGCTCTTCCCCGATTATCTTGACAACAAGATTTTTGCAACACAGAAAATGACAACTCTTGAGCCCGATGCAGATATAGTTGAATCCTTCAACTTGTTTATGGAAAGCTACAAAAAAGGTCTTTCTGTTGAAAGAGCAGCAGTTGAGATGTAACTCTCAGAGAGGAACGCGAAAGTTTTTCGCATTCCTCTCTTTTTTATAAACTGCAACTGTTGGTTGCTAAATTTTAAACTCATATTGATAGACAAACGCCCTTTAAACATAGTATAATTAAGCCATAACAAAGGGGTGACAAACCATGACTCTAAGTGAAAAAATTTATGAATTACGAACCCATCACAACCTTTCCCAAGGAGATTTGGCAAACGAATTAAATGTTTCAAGGCAATCTATATCTAAATGGGAAAACGGCAACTCAACACCCGATTTAGAAAAAATAGTCAAACTTGCAGAAATCTTTAATGTATCTCTCGATGAGCTTATAAAAAATGAAGAAAAAGAAGAAACAATTATAAATACACATGAACAACTTTCTGCTACAAAACCCAATACCCGAGAAAAGAAAATCGGTAAAGGTCTTTTAATCGCAGGAGTAATTTCCATTTTTGTTTTTCTTTTATTAGGTCTTGGAATAACTGGTTTTTTTGTTGCAATTCCGCTTTTTGCCTGCAGCATCATTTATTATAAAGCAAAAGCAAATCATTTTTTATACTGTCTTTGGGCGATTATTCCCTTAGCAGATTTATATATCCGGTTCGCAACGGGTATAAGCTGGAGTGTAATAAAACAAACTTTAGATTGGGAATACAGCTGGAATTACGGCAGGCTGGCAATCGGCTGGGTACAATTTATTGTTATCTTATTCTTAATTATTTTTTCTATTGTTAAGCTCTCGAAAAATGACGTTGAAATAAGTAAAAAGTTCAAACGGAATTTTATTGCGGCAGTTATCGGGTTCGTTTTTTTACTCGCAAGTGAATATTTAACCTCCTCGTTAATCATAGAAAAAGTAACATATTACACTCATACCGATATACAACAAGCTGTTTTTGCAGTTTTAAATGCAGTCTTCAGCATTTTCAGTTGGTTAAGAATTTATTTATTTGTAGATTTTACAACGAAAGCCGTGCAATATATAAAGTGGAAAAAGTAGGGGAAGCAACACTTCTCCTACTTTATTCAAAAATCAACAGCGGTACGGTCAAGACCGTACCCTACAATTACTCTATTCGGCGCATTTTCACGCCCCGACACTCCTCACTACTCACTTCTAACTCCTCACTTCAAAAAACACTTGCATTTTCCAAAACCTTGTGATATAATAGCAAAGCCTTATAACTCGGGGTACGGAGTAAGCCTATTTTAAAGGGCATTCACCTACCGTATAGCTGGGTTATTTGGGAATAATAAAATGAGGTGAAAACAAATGACACAGGCAGAAAAACAGGCAATCATGAAAGAGTATGCTACTCACGAAGGCGACACAGGTTCTCCCGAGGTTCAGATCGCTGTTCTTACAAAAAGAATCAACGACCTTAACGCTCATCTTAAAAACAATATGAAGGACCATCACTCTCGTCGCGGTCTTCTTAAAATGGTTGGTCACAGAAGAAACCTTCTTGCTTACCTTCAGAAGACAGATATCGAACGTTACCGTTCAATCATCGCTCGTCTCGGTCTTCGTAAATAATTGCTTAAAACAATGGGACAAACGGAAAACCGTTTGTCCCGTTAGCCGTTTTTTTAGGCGTAAATTATGTGCTTAAAAAGGCTTTTATTTCCACAAAAAATGTGGTATAATATTGTGTACATCCGCTGATTTAGGTTTTAGCGATAAAGAAAAGTACAAGCCTTTTGTGTTTTTCTTTGTTGCTAATCCATTGAAGCGGAAATAAATAAAAAGAGGTAAAAAATATGTTTTTCAAAGACTTCAGAACTTTCGAAACACAAGTTGCCGGTAGAAAATTAGTTATCGAAACCGGTAAAATGGCTGGTCTTGCAAACGGTGCTTGTCTTGTTCGCTATGGTGAAACAGAAGTTCTCTGTACCGCAACAATGGCAGATAAACCCCGTGAAGGCGTTGACTTCTTCCCCCTTTCCGTTGATTTTGAGGAAAAGCTTTATGCAGTTGGCAGAATCCCCGGTTCTTTCCAGCGTCGTGAGGGTAAGGCATCTGAAAAGGCTGTTCTCACATCCCGTGTTATTGACAGACCTATCCGTCCCCTTTTCCCCAAGGATATGAGAAACGATGTTTCTGTTGTTGCAACAGTTATGTCCGTTGACCCTGACTGCTCACCTGAAATTGCAGCTCTCTGGGGTGTTTCCACAGCAATTGCTATTTCAAACATTCCTTGGGATGGTCCCGTTTCCAGCGTTTCACTTGGCCTTGTTGATGGCAAATATGTTATCAACCCCACTCTTGAAGAGAGAGCAAAAACAGAAATGACTGTTACAGTTGCTTCAACAGATAGCCTTGTTGCTATGATCGAGGCAGGTGCAAACGAAATTTCAAACGAAGTTATGTTTGACGGTATTATGTTTGCTCACGAAGAAAACAAAAAGGTTGTTGAATTCATCAAATCAATCGTTGCTGAAATCGGCAGAGAAAAAATTGCATTTGAATCAAATGACCCCAGCGAAGAGCTTTATGAAGCAATCAAAGCTTTCGCTATTGAAGATGTTAAGGTTGCTCTTGACACAGATGACAAGAGAATCCGTGATGAAAGACTTCTCCCCATCTACGATGCAGTTCACGCTGAATTTGATGAGAAATTCCCTGAAGAAGCAGACAAAATTGACGACTGCCTCTACAAGCTCCAGAAATTTGTTGTTCGCCGTTGGCTTCTTGACGAAGGCAAACGTGTTGACGGCCGTGGTATAAACGATATCCGTCCTCTTAATGCTCAGGTTGACCTTCTTTCAAGAGTTCATGGTTCAGGTATGTTCACTCGTGGTCAGACTCAGGTTCTTTCAATTGCAACTCTCGGTACTGCTCGCGATGCACAGATGCTTGATGGTATTGACGAAGATGTAGAAAAGAGATACATCCACCACTACAATTTCCCCTCATATTCTGTTGGTGAAACTAAACCCTCAAGAGGCCCCGGCAGACGTGAAATCGGTCACGGTGCTCTTGCTGAAAGAGCTCTTCTTCCCGTTATTCCTTCAATGGAAGAGTTCCCCTACACAATCCGTGTTGTTTCCGAAGTTCTTTCTTCAAACGGTTCAACATCTCAGGGTTCAGTTTGCGGTTCAACTCTTGCTCTTATGGCAGCAGGTGTTCCCATTAAAGCTCCCGTTGCAGGTATTTCCTGCGGTCTTATTTCCGAAGGCGACCGTTTTATGACAATGGTTGATATTCAGGGTCTTGAAGACTTCTTCGGCGATATGGACTTTAAGGTAGCAGGTACAAAGAACGGTATCACAGCTATTCAGATGGACCTTAAGGTTCATGGTCTTACTCCCGAAATTATCAAGGAAGCATTCCAGAAAACTCACGATGCTCGTATGTACATCCTTGATGAAATTATGCTTCCTTGTATCGCAGAGCCCAGAACAGAGCTTTCAAAATATGCTCCCAAGCTTCTCACAACAAAAATCGATGTTGAGAAAATCGGTGATGTTATCGGTAAGCAGGGTAAGGTTATCCAGAAAATCTGCGCAGAATGCAACTGTAAGGTTGACGTTGAAGAGGATGGTACAATCTTCGTTACAGCAGTTGATATTGACGATGCAAATCGTGCTCTTGATATTATCAACACAATTGCAAATGACCCCGAAGTTGGCGCAATCTATAAGGGTGTTGTCACAAGACTTATGTCCTTCGGCGCATTCGTTGAAATCGCTCCCGGTAAAGAAGGTCTTGTTCACATCTCCAAGCTTGATGTTAAGAGAACAGAAAAAGTTGAAGACTGCGTAAACGTTGGCGATGAAGTAATCGTTAAGGTTACAGAAATCGATGACCAGGGCAGAATCAACCTTTCAAGAAGAGATGCTCTCATTGAAGTTGAAGGTCTTGTTCCCGAAAACGATGACGAACCCGAAAGAGAAAGACGTCCCCGCAGAAATAACTTCCACAAAAGAGATAAAAGAGACTAATTAAAATTTAATGACTCCCTTAAAACAGAAAATCTGTTTTAAGGGAGTCATATTTTTTATAATAAACCTTTTATGCTTTCGGTAATCTTTTTTGCTATGTATGGATTATTCATTGTGTAGATATGTATTCCGTCAACACCATTTGAAACCAAATCAACAATCTGGTCAATTGCAAAGGCAATACCGGCATCAACAAGTGCCTCGGGTCTGTCCTCATATTTCTGAATCATTTTAACAAATTTTCTCGGCAGACTTGCACCGCACATTGAAACCATGCGTTCAATCTGATTTTTATTTGTAACAGGCATAATACCTGCAGAAATGGGGACGGTTATTCCTGCAATATCGCATCTGTCGCGAAAGCGGTAAAAATAGGAGTTATTAAAAAATAATTGTGTAACAATGCTCTGAGCACCGCAATCAACCTTGTTTTTAAGATTTGCAATATCAACCTTGCCATTTGGTGCTTCAAAATGAGTTTCGGGATAGCCTGCAACAGAAATTCCGAAATCCTCTTTAGTTTTTATATAAGATACAAGGTCATTGGCATAAGCAAAGTCTGTTTTGGGTTCAAAATCGGGATTCTTATCACCACGAAGTGCCAGAATGTTTTCAATATTATTTTCTTTAAGCTCATTTAAAACTCTGTCAACATCTTCTTTTGTAGAATTAACGCAGGTAAGGTGTGCCATAGCTTCAATTCCGTATTTATTTTTTATAAGAGAAGCAATATCGCAGGTATAATTATTTGCAGCAGAACCGCCTGCGCCATAGGTAACGCTTATGTAATCAGGACGAAGGCTCTGCAATTCCGCAATTGTATTATAAACAGTTTCCACCGAACCGGTTTTCTTAGGCGGAAAAACCTCAAAAGACAAAACAGTTCTGTTGCTATTAAAAAGAGAAGAAATTTTCAAATTTATCTTCCTTTCTCAAGAATTCATAAACAAGTTAATTTATATTTTAATATATTTTACACCGCTGATATAAAAAATTCAACACCTTTCAGAAACAATAACTTCCGAAAGGCGTCATTTTTTATATTCTGCAATATCACATAAATCGCAATCCAAAATCTCACACAGTGTATTCAGCGTATATGTGTTTACATTTTCGTTTTTTCTAAGCCTATCCAACTGACCTGAGCTTATACCAAACTCTTTAATGAGGCGATATTGTGATATATTTTTCTTTTTCATTGTTTCCCAGAGCTTATCAAAAACAATCATAATATCACTCCCTAAACTTATTACAAATTAATTGTAAATTGTAGTTCACACATTGACAATAGCCCGTAAACGGGCTATAATCAAAGTATCAACAAAAGGAGTGATATTATGAAAAAAATAGTCAGTATTATCCTTGCTTCATTTTTGATTTTAGCTGTTTTTGTTACACCGGCATTTGCAGCAGTTGGGGATAATAGTTTTACAGAGTATGAGTCAAATGACTCTACATCAACAGCAGATCGAATTTATAACGACTATTCCGTTAACGGAACAATAGCCTACCAGTATGATATGGATTATTTCAAATTCACTTTGAGCTCATCATCTAAGGTTAACTTATTATGTATATCATCCAAAAGTGTTATTATGGTTGGTATTGCTGACTCCTCAGGAGATTTAATTGCTGCTGCACAGCCCTTCTATGAAGATGGCTATTATTATGATGCATACACCGATACTTTACCTGCCGGTACATACTATATTGTAGTTTTGGCTGATGAGTGTAGTTACACAAATATTACATATATGTTCTATTTTGAATATGAATCTGCTACACATACTCACAGTTATTCTTCAAGTGTGGTTTCCCCCACCTGCACACAGCAGGGTTATACCGTTTACACTTGTTCCTGCGGTTATAGCTATAATGGAAATTATACAAGTGCTCGTGGTCACAGCTTTGGTTCATGGACAATAACAAAACCAGCAACATGCACTTCTACAGGCACTAAAAAGAGAGTTTGCAACACTTGTGGATATAGTGAAACTGAAACAATTGCAAAAACCTCACATATAGCCAGTGATTGGATAGTGGATGAAGAGGCAACCTCTTCAACTACAGGCTCACAGCACAAGGAGTGCACAACCTGTGGAGAGATACTTGAAACTCAGACAATTGATAAAATTTCGCACACAATCAGCGATTGGATAATAGAACAAGAAGCAACCTGTACAGAAGACGGCTTTAAATATAAAGAATGTACTGTATGCGGTGATGTGATTGAAACAGAAACATTATACGCAACAGGTCACGTTGAATCTGATTGGATTATTGCAGACGGTTATCAATATATAGAATGCGTCAATTGTGGTGAGTTGCTTGAAACCGAAGCAATAGAACCTGTGTATTGTGATTGCGCTTTTACAAATTATGTTTACAATAATGATGCCACAACATATCGTGATGGCACTAAAACTGCATATTGCGATAACGGTTGCGGAGAAATGCGCACCTTACGAGCAATTGGTACTGCATTAAATCCGATTATAATTGATATTTATCCCGGCGAAACAAAAAAAGTAAGCCTTGCTCCTGAAACGGCAGTTATTTATAAAATTCATTCTACAGATAATCTGACAGAAGGCTATTGGTTTTCATTAAAATATCCTGAAGAATTAACGCCTGAAACTATAAAGAATTATTATGCAGATAACTCTCCCATTGACTGGGATGAATATAATGCCGAGGTTCCTATTGAATGGGAAGAGTATTATGATGTGGAGAGCTATGGCTTTTTGGATGGCGGAATGGGAGATATCTTTGAGGGTGAAGAAAAATTCTCTCCTCATATAAGCAAGGCGGGTCAGGTTTATTATATTGAGGTTGTTTCAAAATATGATGAACCGATTGATATATCCTTGTCTATGTCAGGTAGTTATGACATAGCAAATCCTGAAGCTACACATACAGTAAGCACCTGGAAAATCACAGAAGAAGCAACTGTTTATAGTGCAGGTGAAAAGGTTGGCGAATGCACAGAATGTGGCGCAACCGTTAAAGAAGAAATTCCGCAGCTTAAATGCTCAAAGCCCACTTTGGAAAATGTAAGAAATGCCACAAATGGTGTACGAATCGTATGGAGTAAGGTAAAGGGTGCCGATTCTTACAACATTTACCGCAGAACAAAGAGTGGCTCATACTGTTTGATTGGAACAACAGAAAAGTCTTATTTTGACGATGAAAGTGCAGTTTCAGGCAAGAGATATTATTACAGTGTAAAGGCTGTGAATGAAGCAGGTGAATCTGCTTATTCAAGTGCAGATTCAATCTATCATCTTGCAACACCAACGCTTACAAAAATCTGTAATGCAACCGGTGGATTAAAAATCACCTGGAGCAAGGTAAGCGGTGCGGAAGGCTACTATATATACCGTAAGCTTTATGGTGCCGAGGAATGGACTAAAATTGCGACTATTAAGGATAACTCAACTGTATCATATAAAGATACAAAGGTATCAGAAGGTAAGGTTTATGTTTATACGGTAAAGGCCTTTGATGGTAAAAGAAAATCCTCAATTGATTCTGATGGTATCTGGCTCCGTTACCTTAAAAAACCAACTCTAAAAACCATTTCTAATACAGGTAATGGTGTTAAAATCACCTGGGATGAGATAACAAAGGCAGAAAAATATAATGTTTATCGAAGAGTAAGTAACAGTGAATATAAATACATCGGTTCAACAACTAATACCTATTACACCGATAAAACTGCAACATCCGGAAAGAAGTACTACTATACGATACGAGCTCAAAAGGGCGAAACTGTTTCTTATATTTCAAACACTCTTTCCAAGTATTACCTTGAAGACCCAACCTTGAATACACCTTCAAGCACCAAGAGTGGCGTTAAGCTCAGCTGGTCTGAGGTAACAGGTGCTCAGGGCTATATAATCTACCGTAAAACAGGTTCGGGCAGTTATACTAAGCTGAAAACCGAAAAGGGTGTAACAAACCTTTCTTATATAGATTCATCTGCAAAGAAGGGAACAAAATACACCTACAAGGTAAAAGCTTATTACAGCAAAACTTATAGTGCATATTCAAATACAAAGGCTATAACAGATAAATATTAATTAACAAAGTCGGTCAGGTCAAATCATTGGATTTGCACCTGACCGATAAATTATTGAGATTTCGTTCTATGGCACAGGCAAGCCAGTGCCTTACGGGGTGTGATGGTTTAAGTGAGTTTATTTGCTTAGAGTCGTAACCGTAAGGTACAGGCTCGCCTGTACCAAGCGATATAGTAAGATAGTGCAATGTAGGATCGGGTCTTGACCCGACCGCAAGATTTTGTAACGATTTATGCGGCAAACGGTCAAGACCGTTCCCTACGGTTGCTCTAAATATATAAAATCAAAAGAATAATGTTGCGGTCCCCCTCTCTTCGAAGAGAGGCAGAACCACCAACAGCTTTATTCTTCTATCTTAAAATCCTCGCAAAGCCAATTCCGCACTCCACATTCCGAATTCCGCATTTTAATCATGTTTCTTTTTTATATACTTAACCAGCACAACAATTGATGCACCAAGTAAAGCGAAGACAACTACCGTCATCATAAATTTAACAGGAATAATGTCATATATCTTGTCGCCCAGAAGGGTTATAAGAATTATTCGGGGCATAACTCCAAAAAAGGATATTAAGATATATCTTAAATAACCCATATTACTTGCACCAAAGAAAAGGCTTACAAAATCAATGGGGAAAACCGGTAAAAGCCTTGCAACATAGAGGTAAGGTGTTTTCTTATCTCGAAGCTCAATTATTTTTTCACCCTTTTTGGACTGCCTGAGCTTTTTCTCTACCCTTTCGCCACCCAAAAACTTACCGATAAAATAAGTTATGTTAAGCTCTGCGAAAAGTCCTACTGCATTTACAACAAGTCCCGGAAGAAAATCGAACGCCATTCCCACTGCCATATAAAGAACAGATGCGGGAATTACAAAA
>JAZMZY010000071.1:0-28891 GCA_045586265.1 Acutalibacteraceae bacterium | reverse complement strand
AGGTGCAGGGTCAATGGGTGTTATAAGGTCTTTTTCCTTATCAATTGTTGCAAGGTCAATAATTCTGCCATCCTCAACGTAAGCAGTAAGAGTGCATTTGTCACCATCAATATCAACAATTGTGAACATTGAAAGCTCTTCTTCGTGACAATAGGTTTTAGCATTCCATACCTTAGGAACAACTCTTGTTCCGGGAGGATTACGGTGGCTTGAGCCTAAGTTATAGTGAACTGTTCCCTCTGAGGGCTTGGTGAAAAGACCTTCTTTTCTTCTGGGATATGAACGGGCAAAGGAATGCTCGTGACCTGAAAATACAATATCATATTTATCCATACCATCACGAAGAGAGGGGTATGAGTCGTCAATTTCAATGCCGGGTCCGGAGAAGCAAATGGGGAAATGATGAACGGCAAATTTCCATTTTTTGTCTGTCTTTTCTGCCTGTTCAATAAGCCAATCGTTCATTTCTTCGTAACCGCTTGTGCCGATAATTGAGAAATGCACATTTCCATAATCAAAAGCATGGTTTGCAATTGGTCTTTCAACAGGTCCGTTATGCTCGTAGCTTCCCCAGAGCTGATTTGTAAAGTAAGTAGCATATTCGGAATAATATTTATCTTCCTTTGTAAAATAACTGCTGAAGCCCATATCATCGTGGTTGCCCATACAGAACATCACCGGCAATCTCTCGCAGATACCTTTAAGACCCTCGAAAAGTCCTGTCCATTGAATATCGGTCTGACCGCAGTTTGTATTATCACCTGCAGTGAGAATGAACTCGCATTCAGGGTGCTCGTTGAGGAATTTTGTTAAGGTTTCGCGAAGAACAGAATAATCTGCAGGGGGCATTGCATCTCCTGCCTGAATATCGGAAAGGCATAAAAATGAGAATTTTTCTGCATTTTCTTTAGCGGTTTTAAAGGTGTAGGTCTCACTTCTGTATGTATCGTTACCGCAGGTGTATTCATATTTTGTATCAGGCTTAAGCCCCGTCATATCTGCAAAAAAGAAATGGCTTTCGTCCATATCTGTTGAAAAAGGATGCTTGAGAGCGTCTGCTTTCATCCATTCTGCAGTACCTTTTTCTCTATAAAGAGCGAAGCCTTCTTCAATAGTTGTATCTGTTCTCCAACGAACAGTCATTGAACGGGAAGCATCACCTTTAATAGAGAGCATTATTTGGTCAGGTTGAGGTTTTGAACCCCTTATATTTTTCCATTCTGCTTTTGTTATCACAAAAACACCAACTTTCAAAAAAGAATTATATACATTTTAACATTTTTAGAATAAATTGCAATTGTTTTATTGCTTTTTATATGGTTGATATGGAGAAAAAATAATGCTATAATTTGATTATCAAAATAACAGGAGAAAAGCAATGAAATTTATATCTTGGAATGTTAACGGCTTCAGAGCTTGCTTAGAAAAAGGCTTTGGAGAATTTTTCAAAGAAACGGATGCGGATTTTTTCTGCATTCAGGAAACCAAAATGCAACCGGGTCAGGCGGAATTCCCCACCCCCGATTATCATCAATATTGGTATAGTGCAGAGAAAAAAGGCTATTCAGGTACTGCAATTTTTGCCAAAAAAGAGCCTTTAAGCGTAAAATACGGCTTGGGTATCGATGAGCACGACCACGAGGGCAGAGTAATAACTCTTGAATACGAGGAGTTTTATCTTTTATGTGTTTATACTCCCAATGCTCAGAGAGAGCTTGCAAGGCTTCCCTACCGAATGGAATGGGAAGATGCTTTAAGAGAGTATATGAAAAATCTTGACAGTAAAAAGCCTGTTATATATTGCGGTGACTTGAACGTCGCTCACGAAGAAATTGACCTTAAAAACCCGAAAACCAATCATTTCAGCGCAGGCTTTTCTGATGAAGAAAGAGGCAAATTTACAGAGCTTCTTGAAGCAGGATTTACAGACACATTCAGAAAGCTTTACCCTGAAAAAGTGCAATACTCCTGGTGGAGCTATATGTACGGTGCAAGGGCAAAGAATGTTGGTTGGCGTATAGATTATTTTGTTGTTTCTGACAGAATTGCAGATAAAGTAAAAGATAGTTTTATACTTAACGAAATTATGGGTAGCGACCATTGTCCAGTTGGTATTGAAATAGATATTTAAAAAAATCCCGAAAGAGTTTTTGCTCTTTCGGAATTTTATCATTCTTCAGGTGATATTGAGGGAAGGTTACCGAGATTATCATTTTCACTACCGTTTGGTACAGATTTTAGATATTCCGTATCACCTCGGTGGGCAATACCAACACCTGAAATCTGACCTTGCTTTGCCATATTTACACCTTCTTGCTTTGAAACCACGCGGTTATCTGATAATTGGTAGCCTGTAATTTTACCGCTTTCTTTAACAAGTCCCGTAATGCTTTTGGCATTTTTGTTGGCTTCGGGAATCTGGTCAAGGGTGTTTTTTACATTATTTTGGTTATCCATAATATACCTCTTTCAATAATAAACTTTCATATATTTAGTATTCATATTTTTTTATAGAATATAAATGTTTATTGTTGTATTTTATTTTTTAAATGCGGAAAAATATGTTGTACTGAAACAATGTAAAGGAGTTTTAATAATGAAAAGAAATATTCTATATGCTGTGTTGGCAGTAGTAATGGTGGTTGCTCTTGCAGCTTGCGGTACTGCTCCCAAGGATGACGAAAACAAGGTAACAATTGAATCTCCCGTTGCTCTTCTTGACAACGTTTGGGGCACCTTTGCAGAAGAAGAAAAATTCCCCGTTATGGGCGGTGACTTTGAAGCAGCAGTTAATGATGCTGCAGGTGAGTTCAATATTTCTGATGTTGAGAATGCAACTGCAACTCTTCACATTACAGAGGATTCACTTAAGCTTGTTGATAAGGTTGGTACAATTACACATGCTATGAATGCAAACACATTCTCTGCTGCTGCATACCACCTTGCAGATGCTGCTAATGCAGAAACACTTGTTAACTCTCTTAAAGATAGCATCAAGAGCACACAGTGGATGTGTGGCTTCCCCGATACTCTTATTATCTACACAGTAACAGAGAATTATGTTGTTGCTGCATTCGGTAATGCGGAAGCAATCGAAAGCTTCAAAACAAAGCTTGCAACAGTTTATGGCGAAAGCGCAACTCTCAATGTAGAGGAATCTCTCGCATAATTTTATTTAGCTGATATTTAAAGTGCAAAAGCAGAAAGAGGATTAATATGCTTTTTTCAAGTATTCCTTTTCTTTATTATTTTCTGCCAAGTGTACTGATACTTTATTTTATCTCTCCCAAGAAAATAAAAAACACGGTTCTGATGCTTTCAAGCCTTGTTTTTTATGGTTGGGGCGAACCTAAATATGTAGTTTTAATGATAGCCTCAATCGTAATCGGGTATTTCTCCGGAATTCTGATTGAGGCTTTTTCTGAAAAGAAACTATCAAAAGCGGTTTTAGTTTTTTCGGTATTAGTAAATCTGGGCTTTCTTGCCTATTTTAAATATGCAGATTTCTTTATAGAGAATTTTAATGCAGTTACGGGGCTGTCTGTTTCTTTATTAAGAATTGCTTTGCCCATTGGTATCAGTTTTTACACTTTTCAGATTTTAAGCTATACAATTGATGTTTACCGCAAAGACGTTGCGGCACAGAAAAATATAATAAACCTTGCTGCTTATATTACAATGTTTCCTCAGCTTATTGCAGGTCCTATTGTAAGATATTCCGATATTGCAAAGCAGTTAGAGGAAAGAACACATTCCTTTGAGGGTTTTTCAAGAGGTATAAGAAGATTTGTTTTAGGACTTGGTAAGAAAATTCTTATTGCAAACTCTTTAGGTGAGCTTTGCGATATATTTAAAGCTTCCGAAGATAAATCAATTCTTTTCTACTGGCTTTATGCAGTTGCTTTCGGGCTTCACGTTTATTTTGATTTCTCAGGCTATTCCGATATGGCAATTGGTTTGGGCAGAATTTTCGGCTTCAGTTTTTCAGAAAACTTCAATCACCCATATATTTCAAAAAGTGCAACAGAGTTCTGGAGAAGATGGCATATGTCCTTGGGCACTTGGTTCAGGGATTATGTTTACATTCCCTTAGGTGGTAACAGAGTTTCAAAGCCAAGATGGTTTTTCAATATTTTTGTAGTGTGGTTTTTAACAGGCTTCTGGCATGGTGCGGATTGGAACTTTATAATATGGGGCTTGTTCTTTGCAGTCCTTCTTATTCTGGAAAAGGTCGTTCTGTTGAAATACCTTAATAAAACAAAGGTTATAAGCAGGATTTATACTCTTGTTGCAGTGGGAATAAGCTTTGTTATATTCAATGCAACAGATATGAAAGAGGCATTTTCATATATGGGCGGTATGTTTGGTGCAGGGGGAGTGCCACTTGTTTCAACAGAGTTTTTCTACTATTTAAAAAGCTTTGCAGTAACGCTTGTTATAGGCATAGTAGGTGCAACACCCATTGTTAAAAATACTGTTGAGAAAGTATTTGAAAACAGCAGGGCTTCAAAATTTATATGGGTTTTAGAGCCTTTAGGACTTGTTGTTCTTTTAGCAGTTATGACAGCTTTTCTCGTTGATGGTTCATTCAACCCGTTTTTATATTTCAGGTTTTAGGAGGTAGCTATGACGAATAAAACAAAGCATATTGTTGTAACAGCTGTTATGGTAGCCTTCTTTCTGGTGCTTTCTGTTTTTGCATGGGTTAAGCCTGCCGATGATTTTTCTTTAAGTGAGCGCAGAAAGCTTTCGCTGTTTCCCGAATTAAACATTAAAACCATAGTTTCGGGAGATTTTATGAGTAGTTTTGAAAATTATACTCTTGACCAATTTCCGTTAAGAGATAAATTCAGAACACTTAAAGCCTTGGTTACACTTAATGTTTTCAACCAAAGTGCAAATAATGATATTTATATTGTTGACGGGTATGCCGGTAAAATTGAATACCCTTTAAATGAACAATCGGTTGAAAGAGCAGGGGAACGCTTCAGATATGTTTATGAAAAATATCTGAAGGCTACCAACACTAAAAATTATCTTTCAATAATTCCCGATAAAAATTATTTTCTTAGCGCAAAAAACGGTTATCTTTCTGTTGATTATGAGAAAATGATTTCCACATTGCAAGAGAATACCGATTTTCTCACTTATATTGATATAGAAAAAGACCTTGAAATTTCAGATTATTATGAAACAGATACTCATTGGAAACAAGAAAATCTTGTTGATATAGCTGAGAAAATCGGAGAAGAAATGGGTGCAGATGTTAATACCGAATATGATGTTAAAACACTTGATGTGGATTTTTATGGCGTTTATTATGGTCAATCTGCTTTACCTCTCCCGGCAGAAAAAATAAAGTATCTTACAAATGATACTTTGGAAAAATGCAGGGTGTTTGATTATCAGAACAATAAAGAAATTTCTGTTTATGATATGGAAAAAGCAGAGGGCAAAGATCCTTACGAAATGTTTTTAGGCGGTCCGCTTTCATTGATTACTATTGAAAATCAAAATGCGAAAACAGATAAGGAATTGATAATTTTCAGAGATTCTTTTGGTAGCGCAATCGCACCTTTATTGGTTGAGGGTTATAAGAAAATCACACTTGTTGATATACGTTATATTCACCCGAATTTGCTCGAAAATTATATTGAATTCGATTCTCAGGATGTTTTGTTTTTATACAGCACATCAGTTCTCAATAACAGCGAAACAATTAAGTAATTATAAAAAATTCCTTGAAAGTGTATTAAGCTTTCAAGGATTTTTCTTTTTGTTGAATTATGGTTTTTTATAGAGTATAATGAAAACATAAAAGAGGTGTTTTTATGCTTACTAAATCAAAGCTTTCATCAGAGTGGCTTTACAAATATTATAAAGAACTGGAAAACTGTGGTGTGGAAAATCACGGCTTATTGATTATCAAAGACGGAGAAACTGTTTTTGAAGAATATAATTACCCTTATTCTGCTGATATGCCACATACTTTGTTTTCTGTTACAAAATCTGTTGTTTCAACTGCGGTAGGCTTTGCAATAGATGAGGGTCTTTTTTCACTTGATGATAAAATAATTGACCTTTTTCCCGAATATGAGGCTTGCAAAAGTGATGAGTGGGAAAATCTGACTGTCCGCTCCGTTCTCACAATGAGCAGTAATAAAAAATTCAGCTTTTTGCAGGATATGACGGGCAATTATATGGAAATGTTTATGAAAGCACCTTTCAGAAAAAATAAGGGCTTTTTATACAGCAATAACGACGCTCATGTTGCGGCAGCATTAGTACATAAATTTTCGGGACAAAACCTTGTTGAATATTTAACACCTCGTCTTTTCGAGCCTCTCGGAATTGATATTCCTGCTTGGGAAACTAATGAAATCGGGGAGTGTATAGGTGGCACGGGCTGTTATCTTAAGCTGCGTGACCTTGCAAAAATAAGTCAATGTTACGGCAATGGTGGCAAATATGAGGGTAAGCAGATCATTCCTGAATTCTGGGCAAAGGAAGCCATGAAAATTCAAGTGGGATTCGAAGAAAATGCGGGCTATGGCTATTTTTTCTGGATCAGAAATGGTGCTATTAAAATGACGGGTATGTTCGGACAGGTTATCGCATATTTCCCGAAATACAATGCAGTTGTTGCAACAATGAATGCAGGCATCAACGAGGGCGGTAACGAAAGAGCGGTAGAAAGAATAATGCCCAAAGTATTTGAAGAAGAATCAACTGAAGAATGGAACGAAAAATTAAAAGAATATCTTGAAAACAGAAAGCTTGTTCCCCGAAAATGCGAGGAGAAATTAAATGTTCCAACGGGTAAAACCTTTTATATGACAAAAGCTTCAGATATGCTTGCAAAGCTTATGTTCCCTGCGAGTATCATTCCTCGTTCTCTTACTTCAAGCTTTGCTAAAAGACCTAAGACTAATTTCAACGAGGTTTCATTTGATTTAACGGAGGATGTTTTTACTGTTAAATGGAAAGAAGAAGGGGATGAGGTTGTAATCAACTGCGGTCTTGATGGCGAGCCCCGAATGAGTGAGTGTCAGATAAAAGGTTATCCTTATAAAATATGGGCATACGCATATTTTGAAAACGGAAAAATCAATGCAGTTGTGAAGCCTATTAACACTCTTTCAACTCAATATATGACTTTTGATTTTTCTGATGATACAGTTAATATTCAGATTAAAGGAACACCAAGCTTTCCTGAGTTTATATTGAAAAATGCACTTTCACCCGATTTTATCAAAAAGAATAAACCAATAAAATTTATTGTGACAAAAGCAGTTAACCTTCTTGTGTCAACAACAGAAAAAACTATGAAGTTTAAAGCTGAATAATTGAGGTTAGGTATGTTATTAAATAAACTTTTTAAAAGCGTTTTGGAGCAGGATAAAGCCCCTATTGTGATTTGCGATTTAGAGCACACAATTGTGTATATGAATCCTGTTGCTATAAAACGTTATCACAAAGACCTTACAGGAAAGAGTCTTAAAAACTGCCATAACGAAAAATCCAATGAATTGATAGATAAGGTTGTTGATTGGTTTAGGAAAAGTGCAGATAATAATATTGTTTACACCTATAACAATGAAAAGGAAAACAAGGATGTTTATATGGTGGCTCTTCGTGATGAAAATGGTGAGCTTATAGGCTATTATGAAAAGCATGAATACAGAACCAAGGAAACGGGTAAATTATATGAAATTTGAAAATATTAAAGGACTGATAATATTGCTTATTATTTCTTTGACCTTGTTCAGCGGTTGTTCAGATAATGTGAATACTGAAAATACCCCAAACAACTCTACCGATACAACAGAAATTTTGACAAACAAATCTCTCGGCTATGAGCAAATTTCAGGAGAACAAGCAAAGCATTTAATGGATACCGAAAACGATTTCATAATTATTGATGCAAGAACTGTTGAAGAATTCAATGAGGGTCATATTGAAAATGCAATTCTTATTCCTGAATATGAAATTGCAGACAAAGCAGAAAATGAATTAAAAGATAAAGACCAATTAATACTTGTTTATTGCCGAAGTGGCAGAAGAAGTAAAATTGCTTCTCAGGAGCTTGCAGATCTGGGTTATACAAATGTTAAAGAATTCGGCGGAATCATAGATTGGCAATATGAAATTGTGAAATGATGAGGTGAGATATATGCGTAAAAATTTTGGCGCTCAAAGTGATGTTTACCCTATGCCCGTATTTATTGTTGCGGCTTATGATGAGAATGGTAACCCTAACTGTATGAATGCCGCTTGGGGCGGAATATATGAAGATAAGCAGATTATGGTATGCCTTTCCCACGGACATAAAACTACTCAGAATATTAAAGCAAGTAAGGCTTTTACCGTTAGCATTGCAGATGCAAAGCACGTTGTTGAAGCGGACTATGTTGGTGTAGTTTCAGGCAATAAAGAGCCTGATAAAATGGAAAAAGCAGGGCTTACAACAGTTAAGTCGGAATTTGTGAATGCACCTGTAATAAATGAATTTCCAATGACTGTTGAGTGTAATCTTCTTAAATTTAATGAAGACGGCATTTGCATAGGTGAAATTGTGAATATCAGTGCCGACGAATCTGTTTTAGGTGAAGATGGTCTTATTGATCCTGAAAAGCTTGAGGCTATTACCTTTGACCCTGTTCACAATGCTTATCTTAAACTTGGTGAAAAAGTCGGTAATGCTTTTTCTGATGGTAAAAATCTGAAATGAATTGTTGGTTATAACCAAAAAATCTTGACTTGTGACCTAAAAAACTGTATCATAAATATATGACTAAAAATAGGGAGTGAGCAAAATGGCAAACTGTCCCAAATGCGGTGAACATTTGCGAATGACAGACTGGAAACAGCATTGTCCCCACTGCAACTGCAATATCGTTCTTTATGATATTCAGGAAAGGCTTATGCAGGATGCAGATAAAGCAGAGGTTCAGCATTATCATTTTCAGAAAAAAATCAACAGAATGAAGGCGGCTTTTGTAGGGTCAAAACTTGCAATTGCCCGTATTTTTACCAGTTTGATTCCCGTAGCGGCAATTGTTGTTCCGTGGCTGAAAGGTAGCTTTAAAGAACCATTTGCTGAATTTGACGGAGTTTATACTTTATTTTCTTTAATAGATAGACTTGAAAGCTTTGATTTTGATTCGATTTTAGGGCTTTTGAATACTTCTGACGGAAAAACACCGTTAATCTTTTTAGCATCAGCTTTGCTTATGCTTGTTTTATCTGTAGTCTTTATGTTAGTGCATTTTGGTTGCTTAACAATGGCTTGCGGAAAACGAGGCAAGATAAGAAACTACATACTTGACATTTTAATGTTAGTTTTATGCGGTGGGGCAACGGCACTTTTAATGTTGATTCCCGAAAATCCTTATTTCAGTATAGATTTTGTTATTGCGCCATTTGTGTATTTCTTATTGCTTGGTGTAAATTTCGGTATTGATATTGCAATTTTCAAACAGGGTATTGAGGTTAAATATGAAAATTGTGTTGTTGGTGGTATACCAATTGAAGAATATTTCAAAATGGTGGAAGATGGTGTTCCTCAGGAAGAAATTCGTCAGGAAATGTACCGCAGATTAACTGAAATGCAACTTCAGAAAGAAGCAGAACTTAATGGTGAGGAGGTTAAATCATGAGCGAAGAAATGAATCAGAACACAGATGTTCAGACTCGCGAATATGTTTTAGAGACTGATTTACCTGCTTATATGAACAGAAAATTCTGTTCAACTAAAGAAAGAGTTACTTACATACTTAAAACTGCCACGGCAGAATTAACATTGGGTAAATACGATACATCTTCGGAATTATTCTTGTATAAGATTTTTGGTCTTGATGCGGAAGCCCACGGTAATGCGGCAGTTACACTTGGTATTTATGACTTAATTAATGATCCGCTTTCTGCGGTTATTATTGATAAAATGCGAACTCGTTGGGGTAAGTTTAAGCCTTTTCAGTATTTAGCGCTTATTCCCAGTATTTTAGTGGGCTTTGTAACCTGTGTTATGCCGCTTATTGCGGATGCTCAGGGTATGAATGCAGCTCAAAGACTTATTTTCTATATGATACTTTCATATATCAGTGAAACGGTAGGCGCATTTTTTGGCGGTGGCGGTTATATTGATAACGTGTTTACCCCCAACCCAAATGAAAGAACGGCTCTGCTTGTTTCATCACGTTTTGCAAGTGATTTGTTCAGGCGATTCCCTGAACAATTGGCAGGAATTTTATTTGACCTTGTTGCAAACGGTAAAATCAAAATAAATCTTACCAAGGTTTTCGCATCAATGAAATCATTCTGGTGGGTAATTGCAACTGTTCCTGCAGTAATGTGGGTGTTTGTAAGTAGGGAAAGAGTTCCCCAATCGGAGAAACCGCCACAGGTTGTAAAGGGTATGTTCTCTGTGTTTAAGAATAAACCCTTGCTTATTTACACCTTGTCGGGCTTTGTTGACGGTATCAATGTTGGTACATCACAATCTCTTTATTATGATACTGTTTTGAAATTCAATATGATGTCCACTATAGCAGGTATTCCCGGTATGCCTATTTCATATGCCAGCTATCCTTGGGCAACAAAGTTCAGAAAACGCTTTTCAACTAAAACCTTGTGGTTGTTCCAGAGAGGCTCAATAATAACTTCTGAGCTTTCATTCTTCCTTGTGGGTCTTATAGGCGGAAAGAAAAACGGTTTCTATAAGAAAAAATTGCCTATGACAATTGCAATGATGCTGGGCAACAGTCTTGAAATGGTATTCTACGGAACTAAGAAAATTATTGAAAACGAAATTAACTATGAGGTTCTCGATTACTGCGAATGGCAGAATGGCTATCGTGTTGAGGCAACTGTAAATCTTCTTACAGGTTATATTAATAAGGTAAGAGGTATTGCTCTTACAAAGATTAACACAATGCTTCTTGCAAGGTGGGCAGGTTTTGAATCCGGTCTTACTGCGGTGCAAACAGAAGACACAATGTGGAAAATGTTTATAGCTGCATTCGGACCTCAGTTGATATTTGATTTCCTTAGCCTTGTACCGATGTTCTTCTACAATATCGACCAGAAAACAAGAGACAGAATGTATCTTGATTTGGAAAGAACACGTGCACAAACAGCAGCTACAGAAAAAGAAAAATCTGATAATTGATAAAATTAAAC
Source organism: Acutalibacteraceae bacterium (assembly GCA_045586265.1). GTDB lineage: Bacteria > Bacillota > Clostridia > Oscillospirales > Acutalibacteraceae > DTU089. Next base: position 17,710 of record JAZMZY010000071.1, on the reverse strand, counting down.
GGAACTGTAAAACGAGAGTTTTACAGTTCCGTTTTTATTGTTTTATTTATTAATACTTATCAACATCTTCAACATCAAGTGTGAATACGATTGCGCCGCCAACGGAAACTTCTTTTTCAAAATCATCCTCGCGAAGCCCTGTTCCGAATCCACTTGTTGTGGTGGTAGTTCTTGTTCTTTTCTGAGAACAAGCTTTGATTATTTCTTTTGCTTTAGTAACGGTATCATCTTCAGCACCAATAAGGAAAGTGGTGTTTCCTACCATTAAAAATCCGCCTGTTGTTGAAAGCTTTGTAACAGTGAAGCCTTCCTTTGTAAGTGAGGAAGAAACAACAGCGCTGTCATCATTATTAACAATTGCAATTATAAGTTTCATATATTTTATTCCTTTCGATAATTAGTGGATTAAAGCTTAGGTAATATCAATTTTTTACTGTGCTTATCAAGAGCATTTACATCGGGTATTTCATAGCGGTTATCATTTGCGTCCTTGATAAGAACTCTGCCGTCGTAAAGAGGCTTGATGGCTGTGAGGTGGTTGCGGATTTCAAAGGTGCAAATGCCTTTGTCTGTTTCTGCAGTCCACATCCATATTTTGAATCTTTCGCTCATTTTGATGAACTTTGTGATTCGGGGAATCATATAGTATTCTCTCAGGCAATTTTCAACAACCTCTCTTGATTCGGGCATGAGGTCGTTAATATCACGAATAACTGCTATTTCGTTGCCTTCGGAATCCATAAGAGCTATGTATTTAGTAAGACCTGTTATGGGAAACATACGGTGGAGCTCAAGCTCATAAAATTTTTCACCTGAATAAAACTCGGCATCTACAAAGATTTTGTCGTTTTCTGTAAGACGCACTTCAGGACCTTCAATATATCTTGGCATTTACATCACCTCACTCAAAATTTTCTTCAGCTTTTTTCTTCTGAAGCTGTTCACCCATAGACTGAATTTCCACAAGCTTATAATATTTACCTTTTTGCTTGAGGAGCTCTTCGGGTGTGCCACATTCAATAATTTCACCTTTATCCACCACAACAATTTTGTTGGCTTTTCTTAAAGTGGAAAGTCTGTGGGCAATCATAAGAGTGGTTCTTCCGCTTATAAGTCTTTCAATAGCACCCTGAATAAGATGCTCTGTTTCAGAGTCAACTGCAGCAGTTGCTTCGTCAAAAATCAAAATACTCGGATTTTTAAGAACTGCACGGGCAATAGAAACTCGTTGGCGTTCACCGCCTGAAAGACCAACACCTCTTTCACCAAGCATTGTATCATAGGCATCGGGAAGCTTTGAAATAAAGCCGTGAGCATTAGCAACCTCTGCGGCGTGAATAACCTGTTCAACATGAACTCGTCCGCTACCGAAAGCAATATTATTGAAAATTGTATCGCGGAACATCAGAGGCTCTTGCTGAACATAGCCGATGGAGTCACGATAATATTTCATATCAACATTTTTAATGTTTTCACCATCAATAAGGATTTCTCCATCATAATCGTCATAGTAGCGCATTAGTAGGTTTATAAGAGTTGATTTGCCTGAACCTGTTGTACCTACGATACCAACGATATCACCGGGTTCGATAGTAAGATTAATGTTTGAAAGAACCTTTTTAGAGCGGTCAAAAGCAAAGTTAACATTTTTAAACTCAATTTTGCCGTTCATTCTTTGCAGAGTATTGCCTTCGCCGAAATTGTGTTCGGGTTCGGCATCAATAATATCAAGAATTTTTTCTGCTGAAGCAAGCGTGTTCTGATAGGTGTCGCTCATATTTGCAAAAAAGTTAATGGGGTTATAGAACATACTAGCGTATGAAACAAAGGAAACAAGAAGACCGAGAGAGATTTCTTCGCTTCCGTTGATAACCATATTACCGCCTAAGAACCAGACAACAATTGAGCCACAGGTTACAAGAAAGGTGATAACTGATGGGAAAACTGCCGCAGGTACTGCAACCTTTTTATCTTCCTTATACCACTCATCGCAGTAGCGGGCGAATTTACTTATGGTTTCTTTTTCGTTAGTGAAAGCCTTTATTACTCGTACACCGGGAATAGAGTTGGCAAGAACTGTGGAGATAGATGCACTTCTTCTCCAAAGTCGCATATATTTAGGTCCGATTATTTTACCGAAAAGCCTGCCTGCAATAACTACCACAGGCACCGGAATAAGTGAAAACAAAGCAAGCTTCCAGCTCATACCGAACATAATGATAACAAGCCCCACAAGAGTGAATGCCTGAACCACAGCCTCCTGGGTTATTTTCATAATAAAAGCCTGAATAACACCTGCATCGGAGTTCACTCGGTTGATAACTGAACCTGTTGAGATTTTATCATAGAAGCTCAAAGGCAGATATTGTGCCTTTTCATAAATATCTTTTTTCAGGTTAAGGGTTATTCTGTCACCTGCAAGGCGCAGACGATAGGAACGAAAACCATTCATTACATATTGAAGAATATATATTCCTAAAAGCACCGCCAAAACCTTTATAAGCATAGAGGCGTTTTTGTTCGGAATAACATCGTCAACCATTATTTTGGTTATGTACGGGGGAACAAGGGAAAGCCCTGTTGCCGCAACAGAAAGAAGCATACAGATAAATAAGGACTTCTTTTCGGGAATAACATATTTACCGAATTTTGAAATAAGCTTACCTTTGCCTGAGCAATTAATACATTCAGCTTCAGGGTTGGGGAGCTTTCTTCCGCATTTAGGGCAGAAGCAGCGTTGCTTATGGTAAACAGATTTGACAGTTTCAAATTCTTCTGATAAATCCTTGCCCTCATTAATGGCGGTTACAAATACTGCTGCCGCATCTGCAACCTCGGCTGCAGCGTAAGAGAAACGCAAAAGCGTTTTTTTCTTTCCGCTTTTAAATTTTACCTTGAAAACAGCGTTACCATAAAGTCGTTTTACCTGAGCAGTCTCAATGTCAGAATAATCGACTGAAAAGCTGCCGTTTTCATAGCATTCATCAAAGGCTATGAGTTTTTCCTTAGTGAATACCATCATAGATTCGGCATAACGGCCTTTAAGGTTTAAATCGCCCACAACAATGAAAAGTGGCTCATCATTTTTAAAAAGGTGATTGAAGCTATCTTCAAATTGCTTTGGAATAGATTTGTTTGTTATTACTTTCAATTTCACTCACCCCTGAATCTTGAAAATAAAAGTGTGTTTTGCTTATCGAGTTCATTATATCAATGTGGTAAAAAAAGTAAATACATTTTTTATAATTCTCAACAAGATTGTCAGTTTGTTGTATATTACAATTTTTTGTGCTATACTAAAATCTATAATCAGAAAAGGGTGATAAGATGAGTGATGAATTAAAAAGAACCTATGTACCGTTTACACAATGGAAGGAAAAATCAAAGCAAATTGAATATACTGAAAAAACACCTCTTCTTTCACCCGACGGAAAGCTTCTTGCAAAGGGTTGGGCAAGGAGAAATGTTTTTGAATATAACAGAGATTATGTTAAAAAGGGAATAATCAGTCGCAAGGAATGGGATTTTTATACCATTCACGTTGGCGATGAAATGCAGGTTCTCATAAGCTTTGCAAATATCAATATCGGCGGTTATGTGGCGGCAAAGCTTGTGAATCTTAAAACAGGTGAAGTTATATGCGATGCAATTCAGTATTTTATTGGTGCAAATAAGCACGTGTCACCACCCGTTATTGATGTACCCAATCGTTTTAAGGATAAAATCGGCAAAACAGAATTTGATTTTCATACAAAAGAAAATGAAAGGACCCTTTGGTTTAAAGGAGCTTTTAAGGGTAAACCCGTTGAGGTCAGTGTTTCTATGGAAATAATGGATGGTTTAGAGAATATTACCACAGTTCTGCCCTTTGAAGCTGATGATACCAAATATTTTATGACAACAAAGCAGATGTGTATGCCCTGCGAGGGTGAATTCAAGGTCGGAGATTATTTATATTCATTTTCAAAGGAAAACTCATTTTGTACCGTTGACTGGGGTAGGGTGAATACTCCTCATGAAATGGTGTGGTATTGGGGTAGCGGTAATCAGTATATAACAGATGAAAATGGCGAGAAGCACCTTTTAGGCTTTGAAATTACATGGGCAATTGGTGACGAAAGCTATGCTACGGAAACCTGCATTTTCTATGACGGTAAGGTTCATAAAATCGGTGCGGTTGATGTGGAAAAATTCCCCAAAGACAGATTTCTTGAGCCTTGGAAAATCATTTCCGAGGACGGAAGATTCAATATGACAATGATACCCACCCTTGATAATCATAGTGATGTGGATTTTAAGGTCGGCAGAATGAATTGCCATCAGATTTTCGGAATATGGAATGGTGATGTTACCCTTGATGACGGAAAAAAGATAGAAATTAAAGATCTTTTCACATTTTGCGAATATGTTGAGAATAAGTGGTAATATGAAAGAAAAAATATCAATGATATTATCTATGGTGATTTTCGGTACCATAGGAATTTTTGTGAATTACATAGGCTTGCCATCAGGCGTTGTAGCGGCATTCAGAGGAATTACGGGTGCAGCTGTAATTTTTATTGTAATGCTTTTAACAGGGCGTAGGGTGGATTTTAATGCTGTAAAAAAGAAATTGCCGGTTTTGCTGGCATCAGGTATTGCAATAGGCTTTAACTGGATTTTGCTTTTTGAAGCATACAGATTTACGGGTATTCCCGTTGCAACTGTTTGCTACTATACTGCGCCAATAATTGTTGTTATTGCTTCAGCTTTTATATTCAAAGATAAATTGAATTTAAAACAGATTATATGTGTTCTTGTAGCTCTTGTTGGTGTTTCATTGGTTTCCGGTGTTTTTCAGTCTGACAGTTCAAAAATAACAGGTGTGCTTTGTGGTCTTGGTGCGGCAGTTCTTTATGCTTCAGTTATGATTATGAATAAATTTATGGGAGAAGTAGAATCCTACGAAAGAACAGTGATTCAATTAGCTTCTGCAGGTCTTGTGGTTCTGCCTTATGCGTTATTTACAATGGGGGATATAAGCTTTAATCCTAAATCTGCAATACTTTTAATTATTGTTGGTATTGTTCATACGGGCTTTGCATATCTTCTCTATTTTGGTGCCATAAAAAAACTGAAAAGCCAGACAGTTGCAATTTTGAGCTATATTGACCCTGCATCCGCCATAATTCTGTCATCAATTGTGTTTATGCAGTTGCCAACAGTATATGAAATTATCGGTGTCGTACTTATTATGACGGCTGCCATAACAAGTGAAATCAGGAAAAAGGAAAAACAAAAAATATGACAAATAAAAAAATCAACATAACAGGTGCAATATTTGATTTTGACGGAACATTGTTTGACTCAATGCACGTATGGAAGGGTTATAAAGATAATTTCTTTAATCATATAGGTATTGAATTAACACAAGAGGATAGGGAAGCCTTTAAAGGTCTTTTTCTTCGTGAAACCTTCCTTCTTGCTATTGAAAGATTTAAGCTTGATAAAACCTATGAGGAGCTTTTATCGCACCTTTTTGACTATATCAAAGGCAGATATATGGTTGAAACAGAGCCCAAAAACGATATAAGAGAATTTCTTGAAAAATTAAAGTCTAAAGGTATTAAAATGGGAATTGCCACCGCAACGGGTGAACCTGCCCTGGAAGCAGTTATGCAAAAATATGATATGCTTGATTATTTTTCAGCAATCTATTCAACATATACAGTAGGTGCTTCTAAAACAGAACCCAAGGTTTATGATGTTGTTCTTAATGAATTGGGAACAGATAAAGAAACCACATGGGTTTTTGAGGATGCCTTGTATGCGGCTAAAACCGCAAAGCAGAATGGCTATAATGTTGTTGGTATATATGATAAAAGTGAGCCGAATCAAGAAGAACTGAAGAAAACAGTTGATATTTATATTAATAATTATAGTGAGCTTGAAATAATATAAATAATCTGCAGCGATACCAATTAATCGTTGCAGATTTTTTATTTTTTAATGCCGTAAGTATTAGTGATAGGGTCTTCAAAAAGCGGTATATGAGGTGTGAGAAAAGTGAATATGATAAACAATGCTCCCATGAGGCAAATAATTAAAAAGCAAGCAAATGGGGATTTGCAATAATGTGAGCTTTTAAATAAACAGGCTTCCAGAATAAAAGCCATTGCAGCTGCAATAAAAAATATTGCTATATTGATAAGGTCAGGTGTTTTTCCGAAAATTCCGTTGATGGTGTAGAATAAAACAGGGATTAAGATAAGCCCTGCCAGAATTCCTGTGAGCTTAATGCACCAGAAATTATTGAATTCTTTAAAAAACGGAGCCTGAATAAAAGCAAAAATAAGCATAGGGAAGAATAATAGCTTCATATGCTCCCAGGTGGATTCGTTAACTGCTGAAAATGGTGCAGTAAAAATACTTTTCTTAGTCCATTCATAAATGAAATGAAGAATTGTTCCCGCTAAAGATGTGAAAACAAATCCACCGAAACTCCAAAGTAATAAGTCCTTTTTCAAAAATATCACCCTATGAATGTTATGCCCAAGGCAAATGTTTTATACTGCCTTTATATGATGCAACCTGTATGGCGAAACCAATTTTGCTCTGCAGCAGACAGGAAAGAGGCAAACGGAGAGAATCCGGACTTGTTTACGACTTTTTGTTGAAAAATGGAAAAATTTGCAATATAATGAAACCACAGTTATTTGCTATCAAGCGGAGGGTGAATACATATATGTTTTGGATTATTACAGCTATCCTTTCCGCCGTCTTTGCGGGACTAACGTCCATCCTCGCTAAATGCGGCATTAAAAAGACTGATTCTGATCTTGCAACAGCTTTGCGTACCATTGTTGTTTTTGTTTTTTCGTGGATTATGGTGCTTGTTGCGGGTTCTTTCGGAACAATAACCGACATAAAATCAACTTCCCTTTTATTCCTTGTCCTTTCGGGTCTTGCTACCGGCGCGTCATGGATATGCTATTTCAAGGCACTTTCCATAGGAGATATCAATAAGGTTGTTCCTATTGATAAATCGAGCACCGTACTTACGGTTTTGCTGGCGATAATCTGCTTTGGTGAAACTTCAAACCTTGTGATAAAGCTTATTGCTACCGCAATTCTCGGTATCGGAATCCTTTTGATGGTGGAAAAGAAAAAAACTGAGCAACATGTGCAGGGACATTTGTGGATGATATATGCTGTTCTCGCCGCTGTCTTTGCCGCATTAACGTCAATACTCGCCAAGGTAGGAATATCAGGAGTGGAATCAAATCTCGGAACAGCAATCCGTACCGCTGTTGTTCTCATTATGGCGTGGATTATCGTATTTGCAAAGGGAAAGCAAAAAGGACTTAAGACCATCGGTAAAAAAGAGCTTTTGTTTATCTCTCTTTCAGGTATCGCAACAGGTGCATCGTGGCTTTGCTACTATCATGCCATAGCACACGGTATGGTCAGCGTTGTTGTTCCTATTGACAAGCTCAGCATCGTGGTAACTGTTGTGTTTTCTTATCTTGTGTTCCGTGAAAGGCTTTCCAAAAAAGCTTTTTTCGGATTATTATTGATGATTGCCGGAACACTCCTTATGGCATTCTTTAAATAATGAAAATTTAGGGAGCTGTAAAAAACTTGTCGGTTTTTTACAGCTCCTTTTTTATCTTTATAAATAAAAAATGTTAAAAATTAAACGAATTTTGAAAAAATATTGAATTGTTTTCGCACTTGTGCTAAAATGTCGGTATAAAGACATTAGCACAAGTACTAAAGTTATCAAGGAGAAGGATATGGCATTGAAAAAATCAAGTGTTACAAAGCAAGAAATAATTAAAACTGCAACAAGGCTGTTTTTTCAGAATGGTTATTCTGTAACATCACCGAATATAATAGCCAAAGAGCTTGGAATGAGCACAGGAAACCTTACATATTATTTTCCCACAAAGGAGCATCTTTTGTATGTGCTTGTTGATGATCTTTGTAAATTCCAACGCAAGCTAATTGCAGATGAAGCACAGGCGGGTATCAGCTCAGTTCTCGGTGTCTGCCTTGAGCTTATGACAATGGCATCTGCCTGCGAAAGCAACCCAATTGCCAAGGATTTCTTTATTTCTTCATATCAGAGCCCGATGACATTGAAATTAATCCGTGAGAACGATACCCGGCGTTCTAAAGAGGTTTACAAGGATTATTGTATAGGTTGGACAGATGAACAGTTTGAAGAAGCTGAAATACTTGTTTCGGGCATTGAATATGCAACTCTTATGAGCCTTGATGAAAATGTTACCCTTGAAACAAGAATAGCAGGTGCTCTTGATAAAATACTTATTATATACGGTGTACCCGAAGCCCTGCGTAAAATAAAAATCCAAAAGGCGTTAAGCTACGATTATAAGCATATCGGCGAACGAATTTTTAATGAATTTAAAGAATATGTAGATAAAACAACAGAGGAAACCTTTGAACAGATGCTTGCAGATGAGAAGGGAGATTAATTATGAAAAACCTTAAAAATAAGCTTTTTGTAGTTGTAATTCTTGTAGTGGTTGTTATTGGCGCAGTTACGCTTTTTAATTCAGATTTGGAGCATATTGAGGATACAAACGGCGCAGATAATTTTGAGCTTCAGCAGATTACGGATGAAAATATAATCAATCAGGATATGGGTGCATTGAATGTTACTACAAGCACCAAGGAAATTGCCAATATGACAGAGATTTCTTCAAAAAAGTTCACAGGAGTTTATGAGGTTCTTTACACAAACCTTTTGGGTAAATCAGATTTTGTGTTGAAGCTTTATGATTTTAAGGTGAATAGCGGTAACTTTAAAATGGTCGTTGTTCACGATGGCGAAATAGTTGAAACCATAACAGAAGAAAATTATGAAGAATTTATTCTTGAAGATATTAAAGGTACCGTTTCTCTTGTTATAGCGGGAGAAAGTGCAGATTTTTCATTTGAAATGACAAGCTTTGATTATGAGAGCTTCGACCATAGATGAGTTATTGTAATTTATATAAAATGTGTGAAAATTTATGTGTTTTAGGAGATAAGCTATGAAAAAATATATCAGTATTTTACTTGTGATGGTTATGCTTTTATCGGTTGTAAGTGTAACTGCTTTTGCGCAGGCTCAGGAAACAGTTATTCTTTATACAAACGATGTTCATTGTGCAATTGATGATTATTCCGTTCTTGCCGCATACAGAGCAGAGCTTTTAGCACAGGGTAAGAATGTTGTAACAGTTGATGCGGGAGATGCAATTCAAGGCGAGGTTATAGGCTCATTAACCGAAGGTGAAGCGGTTGTTGATATTATGAATGCGGTGGGCTACGACTATGCTGTGCCCGGTAACCACGAGTTTGATTATGGTATGGAAACCTTCCTTGACCTTGCTGAAAATAAAGCTGAATATGATTATATCAGCTCAAATTTTTATTATCTTCCCGGCGTATCTCCCGTTTTTGCACCATATATGATTGAAGATTTCGGAGCTTACCAGATAGCTTTTGTTGGTATCTCAACCCCTGAAACAATTACAAAATCCACTCCTGAATATTTCAAGGATGAATACAAAAACTTTATCTATGGCTTTCCAACCTTGGATATGCAGGATGGCGTGCTTTATGAGAATATTCAGGAAAGTGTTGACGAAGCAGTCGAAAATGGCGCGGATATTGTTGTTGCCGTAGGTCACACAGGTATTCTTGAAACATCAGAGGGCTGGAAATCAACTGATATTATCGCAAACACAAGCGGTATAGATTATTACATTGACGCTCATTCTCACGAAACTATCGAAAGTGCAACATATAAAAATGAAAATAATGAGAATGTAACCCTTACATCAACCGGCACCAAGTTTGCAAGCTTTGGTGTTCTGACAATTAGTGGCAATAATGCAGATTTTGAGCTTGTTAATCCCGATGATGTTAGTGTTGAGAGGATGTCAGATGAAGCAAAATCTGCTTATAACACAGTTAAAGCCAAGATAGATGAATACAATGAGGACATAGAATATCTTTATGAAGGAATCGGTGTATCTGAAGCACACCTTGTGGCTTATGATACTGACGGAACCTGGGCGGTAAGAAAGCGCGAAACAAACGTAGGTGATTTTGTTGCTGATGCTTATCGCTCTGTAACAGGCTCAGATGTAGCCATAGCTAATGGTGGCGGAATCCGTGCAGAAATCAGTATCGGCGATGTAACAAGAAAGGCGCTTATGGACATTAATGCCTTCAATAACGATATGTGCGTTCTTGAGGTTACGGGACAACAGCTTCTTGATGTGCTTGAGCACGGTGCACGTAAGTGCCCTGAATCACTCGGTAGCTTTTTCCAGGTTTCAGGCATAAGCTTTGAAATTCACACTTATCTGGAAAGCCCTGTTATTACCGACCGGCTTGATAACTTTGTGGAAATTGATGAAACAAAGCCACGCCGTGTTCAAAATGTGCTTGTTGGTGGCGAACCCATTGAGTTAGATGAAAAATACACCTTGGCAGGCAGTACCTATGTGCTTTTGCAGGGTGGCGATGGCCTTACGATGCTTGATGGAGTAAGGGTTGTTCAGAAAGAGGGCTTGCCCTGTGATTCTGAAATGCTGATAAAATATTTCACCGAAACGCTTAATGGAGCAATAACACAAGAGCAATACGGAAAACCCGATGGTGAAGGTAGAATAAAAATTGTTGATACGCACGACCATATCTTTTCAGAGGATGATGAATGCATATGTGGTGAAAAAAAAGCTGATTACAGCGAATATACCGAAGCCCATAGGCGTTATCAAAAAATAATGGAAAACGATAATCTTAATGATGCGGCAATTGAATATGCAATAGAAAAGCACAATGAAATGCTGGAAGAGCATCTTGACGGAATGTGGCTCAGAAACAACTATTCTGAGGATGAGCAATATATTCTTGACGGTCTCGCAGAGGATTTCAATGAAATGTGTGACGAGCTGGAGGAAGGTATAGAAGACGGTACATTTATAAAGCCCGATTACACAGAGATTGAAGAGAAAATAGCAGAGTTTGAAAAAACACATCAGGGAGAAGAGTATGCAGAGCTTATTGCCGAAATGAAGGCGGACCTTGAAGAAATCAAAGCCTCAAACCCTGAGTCTGCCGCAGAAATTGAAGATGATATAGCAGAAATTGAAGCAAAAATAGATAATGCAGAAGAAAATTACGATGCAAATCAATATTTTGGACTTTTAGAGTTCGTTTTGAAAATAATAAGCTACATTTTTAATCTGTTCTTTTGAGTTTTGATATAGCTTTTATCAACTGAATCCGAAAGGAGCAAATATAATGAAAACAACTAAAACAGTAAAAAAGATATTGAGTATAGCACTTTGCCTTGCTCTTGTAATGAGCTATGTGCCTATGGTGAGTATAACCGCAAGTGCGGCGGCAACTGACATTACGGTAACCATTGACACAGGTGCATCTGTAACTCTCAGGGATGCAGGTGGTGACGATTACTATGATATCGGCACAGCCGATGAGCTGTATGCCTTTGCGGCGGCGATCAACCTCGGCAAATATGATATCAACGGCGAGTTGACAGCTGATATCGTGGTCAACGAAAATGTCCTGACCGAGACCGGTGAATTGAACGGCGATGGCTCGGATTTCAGAGTATGGCCACGTACCGCCTATACTTACTACTACAATGGTAGCTTTAATGGTCAGAATCATACCGTCAGTGGTCTGTATTTTAACGATAGTAGCGCCAGCGCGATTGGTTTCTTCAGCTGCGTGAACAAAGCGGGAACGGTTCAAAACGTTGGTGTTATCGACTCCTATTTCAACGGCAACGGCACTATCGGCGGCGTGGTCGGTAGAAATCATGGCACCTTGGAGAACTGCTACAGTGACACCACCGTCAGCGGTGATTACCAGAGTATCGGTGGTGTGGTTGGCGCCAATGATAATGGCGGTACCGTGCGTAACTGCCACAGCGTTGGCAACGTCAAAACTACCGCTTCTTACGTCGGCGGTGTGGTTGGTAATAATAAAACTGACGGTACCGTGGAGAACTGCAGCAACACGGGTACCGTCAACAATGATGGATTTTATGCCGGTGGTGTGGCTGGCTATAATTACGGCATCGTGCAGAACTGCTACAACACAGGCTCTGTCAGTGTCACCGAAGCATACGCCGGTGGTGTGGTTGGCCGTAATTACGACACCGTGAAGAACTGCTACAACACAGGCTCTGTCAGTGCCACCGGAGCATACGCCGGTGGTGTGGTTGGCCGTAATTACGAAACCGTGACAGATTGTTATTATCTGAGCGGATGCGCAACCGATGGAAACAACGTGACACAGTTTGGCATCGGCAACGCCACCGTGGGCGAAACGACAGCGGACGAGGCAGGCAAGACAATAGCTATAAACTCTGATCAGCTCGCTTCGGGTGAGGTGTGTACCAATTTGGGCAAACATATAGGTTTGGATGCTGCAAACGGTTTTTGCATTCTGTGCACCTATCAGCATGCTGAACTGAACGAAGATAATTACTATGAAATCTCCAACGCAGGTCAGCTCTTCTGGTTTGCAAACTACATAAACACTGTTGACAGAACAGCAAATGCAGTTCTCACAGCAGATATTGACCTTGAAAACAGACCCTGGACACCTATCGGCTCCACAGGTGAAAATAGCCACAACTTCCGTGGTGTCTTTGACGGACAGAATCACACCATCAAAGGTCTCTATGTAGAAGGTGGCAGAGCAGGTCTCGGATTCTTCGGTGAGGTAAGAACCGGTACAGTCAAGAACTTTACCATCTACGGTGAGGTGGTTGCTAACACTGATGTCAATTACGTTGGCGGTGTTATCGGCTCTATCTGCGGTCTCAACGGTGAAAACGACCTTGAGCGCAACGGCGCGATCATTCAGGACATCACCTCTTACGTAAACCTTACCGCAAAGACTCACGGCATCGGTATGATCGGTGGCTTTGTGGGATATGCAAACCACGAGAGCCTTATCGAAAACTGCTCCTGGTACGGCACCTTTGATGCAGGCGAGTACCGTGTGGACTCGGGTGCAGGCGGATTTATCGGCAAGATTCAGGAGAGTACAAGTAGAGTGACCATCCGCAACTGCGGAGCATACGGTACAATAAAGACAAATTACGCAAAGAACAGCTATAATAACACTCCAACCATTTATATGGGCGGATTTTTAAGCTTTTCCAACACGAGCGCACAGACAGCCATTGAAAACTGCCTGTTTGCAGGTAAGTTTGAGCGCGGTGAAAACCTGACCGACGAGGCTCGTCTTGGCGCATTCGGCACCCTTCGTAGCGTTAATGCAATCAAGAATTGTTATTATCTCGGTGATGACGGTCTTGAGGCTGTACACAGCGATTCGTCTCTGAAACCCGGTGAAAACATAGAGATCACAAGTGTAACCAGAGAACAGCTCAAGTCCGGCGAGGTTGCGTATCTCTTGGGCGAAGCATGGGGACAAATGAGCAATACAGAAGGCTCACTTCCTATTATTACAGATAATGAGCTTTACAAGGTTGTAACAGTAGGCGAAACAGGTAACTACTCCGTTGCAAATATCGGTGATACCAACGATGACGGAACAGTTGATGTAACCGATTATCAGGCACTTGTAAATAAAGCACTTGCAGATGACCACGAACAAATCGAAACTGCAAGCTATGATGATATAATCAGATATGACCTTGACGGTGACGGTTATCTTGATGTTATTGATGCATATCTTCTACACCTTTTCATAAACGACTTTACAACTGTTGATGTTTATGCAGTCGGTGACTATGACTTAAACGGCATTGCATTTGAAGAAGCAGACATTAAAGCAATAAAGCACGCTATAGAAAACCCCGAAAAGCTTGCTACATATAAAAAATATGCTTCCGATATTAACGGTGACGGCAAGGTTTCCTATGATGATTTAAACACACTCACAAGTATGTTCCCTCTTTATTTTGTAGGTGAGGCATAAGTGATAACGGGAAATTGTCCGAAAGGAAGATACTATGAAGACAAAAACTAACAGAACATTAAGAAAGATATTGAGTATAGCTCTTTGTCTTGCTCTTGTAATGAGCTATGTGCCTTTAGCGAGCGTTATGGCAGGTGCGGTGGAGTCTACTATCCCCGTTATTGAGGGATACGGCTTTGACAGTGATGACAGCGAATTTGGCGACGTTTTCATAAATCCGATCACTTCTGACACTTCTGCTACAGGTACTTCATGGTGCGATGAAGCCGGGAAAGGCAACCTGATCTTCCAATGGGGCTACGGGGATACCCTTGACGTTACATTGGTTGAGCCCGATGGCGTTGTTACTTATGAAACCTCCAACATTCAGCCTCACAGCGATGATTCGAAATCCTCTGACCTGCATTGGACAGAGTTCCCTCTTTCTTCCACTTATGAGGACGGAACATACATCACTGCTACCCGCGGATTTGATAACTACACAAATGATGAATTTAGTGCTTACGGAACCGGCTCCGTGGCAAACGTCTTTACGCAGACAGCCAGCGGTGATCCGAGCTTTTTAAGCGACGGTATGCTGATGTACGGAGAATCTATAATTGAAAATGGCACCACCTCTATGTCCTTTGACCACATTCCCGCAACCTTTCGCTTTATTATTACCAATACCCACGAGAAAGCATTGTCCCTTGAAAGCGTGACGCTTCGTGTGGTAGATGCAGACGGATCCTCCGTACCCGCTGCAGCTAAATATTGCAATATTGAAATAGAAGCGGAGAATAGATACCCGAAACTCTTTTACGGTAATTTCGCTTACAGTACCTACGATTCTGTCACCACCAATTTAAGTGACTATACCCTTGAAGCCGGTGAGAGCTATCTTGCTTACGCTCTGGCACTTCCGTTAGGAAAGGTGGATAACGGGAAGCATGATGATACCGCTTTTGAGGGTAAGACCATTCAGGTTGAGGTAACCACTTCCGAGGGCGAATGCATCGCTTTTGAATTGGCAGGCGATGATATCGCAAACGCAAATCCAAGTAATGCATATAACTGGGTTGGCGGCAAGAGCTATACGATGCGTATGGAAACCCGTTGCTATGATGGATGTGCGTTTGATATAACAGGAAAATGCACCGTTTGCGGATATGAATGTACCCATAATTTTGATGACAAAGGCTTCTGCTCAGCTTGTGGTTCTTACCAACCTGCCGTGCTGAACGCAAACGGCTACTACGAGATCAACAACGCAGGTCAGCTCTATTGGTTTGCACGGCTCGTTAACATTGAAGGTGTTACCGATGCTAATGCAATACTGACAGAGAATGTCGATTTGGAAGGCAGGATTTGGTATCCCATCGGTCTTTACAATGATATTGCAGAAGCAGGTGGCGAATCGGTCCGGAATCAATATAAAGGCAATTTTGACGGTAACTTCCATACCGTTTCAAACTTTACCGCAATCGGCACCGGTTCTCAAGGCTTTATAGGTTACAGTAGTACATCTGCCGTTATTAAGAATCTCGGTGTTATCAATGCCACCGTCAGCGGTTGGAATGCAGGTGCAGTAATGGCGTATATGGGAACAGTTGAAAACTGTTATGCAGTTGATTGTAATGTAACCGCCAATACAATAGCAAACACATCCATGGTTTATGCAGGGGCAGTTGCGGGAACTCAACAAGCAACGGTAATAAACAGCTTTGCTTATAATTGTGAGATTATTGTTGGCGAGGATTGGGCTGAAAAATCATCTGTCAGTGGTATCGGTGGTGTGACTGCAACCAATTCATATTACTTATCAGAAACCGAAACAGAAGACGGTGGTAAAACTGCCGAGCAGTTTGAAAGTGGTGAGGTTGCATATCTTCTCCAGCAAGGCAATACAGAGCAGGTTTGGGGACAGGATAATAACCAAGCAGGTGCAAAGCCTATGTTCACATCAAATGAGCTTTACAAGGTTGTAACAGTGGGCGAAACAGGTAACTACTCCGTTGCAAATGTTGGTGATACAAACGGTGACGGAACAGTTGATGTAACTGACTACCAGGCAGTTGTTAATAAAGCACTTGCAGATGACCACGAACAAATAGAAACTGCAAGCTATGATGATATAGTGAAATATGACCTTGACGGTGACGGTTATCTTGATGTTATTGATGCATACCTTCTTCACCTTTTCATAAACGGCTTTACAACTGTTGATGTATATGCAGTTGGTGATTACGATTTAAACGGCAAAGCATTTGAAGAAGCTGATATTAAAGCTATCAAGCACGCTATCGAAAATCCCGAAAAGCTTGCTACATATAAAAAATATGCTTCCGATATTAACGGTGACGGTAAGCTCGATGAAAATGACTTAACTGCACTCACTGCAAAATACGGTGAGGTAACAGGCACAGAGTGTGCAGATAATGTAGAAGTATATTACAGATGGGGTAACAGTTACACCACCTGCACAGCAACAGCTATGTGTACTCTCTGCGGTAAAAAGGTCGCAACAGAAACTGTTAATACAACAAGTGAAACACTTTCGGAATCAACCTGTACACAGGATGGAAAAGTAAAATATACTGCAATATTTGAAAACGAGCTTTTTGAAGAAAAAATAAAAACTGTTACTACCGATATGCTCCCACATAATTTAAGTGATGGCGTTTGTACGGTTTGTGGAATAATCGATGCAACCAACATGACCGCAGACGAGCTGGAAACCGCAGTGACAGAGCTGCTTTTAGTAGGCAAAACGAATATTACCGTTGCTCTTGCCGAGGATGCGGAACAGGGAATGTTCTCTGCTATCCGGACCGCTTTTTCAGAGTCCACCGCAGCAGACGGCAGCATCAACCTGACTGTCAGCGGTGCAAAGACGGTTCCTGATTATGGCTTCTTTGATATAGACGATTATTATGATAATGATGACAAAAATATAGCCGGTGACAAACTTAAGAGTCTGACTCTTACCGATGTGAAAACAATCGAAGATTTTGCTTTCTCGGCTTGTACGTATTTAGAATCTGTAAATTTGCCTCAGGTGGTTACAATTGGCGAGTGTGCATTTAATGAGTGGAAAAAAGGTACAAAACTGACCTCTCTCAACCTTCCAAATGCGACTACGATTGGCGATTGGGCATTTGCTTATAGTTCTTTGCTAACATCTGTAAATCTACCTAAGGTAACTAGTATTGGAGTGCTTGCATTCGGTTACTGCGACCTCCGCACCCTTGACTTACCTGAAGCAACAACAATTGGTGGCGAAGCATTTATGAATAATTACAACCTTGTTTCTTGTTCTGCACCGAAGGCTACAACAATTGACTATTATCCGTGGGGAAGTAACGGAACGTCGAAACTTGAACGACTTGAGCTTACTGCCGTCGGAGACTTTACGCTTTATAATAATCTCTTTGCATATACTCCGATTGAGCAAATCGACCTTGTGTTGAATAAAGACAAAGAAAGTCAAGTTACTCAGAATGATGATGGTACAGCGACTTGGGCGACCACTAACCGATATGGGGGCTTGCTCACCTATACCTTCAAGTCCATCACGTTTGTCGGCGAGTAAAACAACCAAAACTACAAGCTTTTTACTGCCCACAGAAAGCCATATAACGAGAGTTGCGACAAGAGTGGAGAAACTAACCGTAGAGTATATGTCAGCCTTAATTCAGCCTTTCTTTCCTTTTGTTGATGTAAAAAACTTAACTGCATAAGTCAA